>JAFWQA010000027.1 GCA_017509255.1 Clostridia bacterium
CTGAACGCTGCCTATGACAGCTTTACCGAAACCTACGGGATCATCAATTCCCGTGCCAATGCCCGCGCATTTGAAGAGGATTCTTCCTACTATCTGCTCTGCTCCCTGGAGAACCTGAATGATGACGGGACGCTGGAAAGCAAAGCGGATATGTTCACGAAACGGACGATCCGGCCGGAGACCCGCATAACCAGTGTGGAGACGCCGAGCGAAGCCCTGGCTGTTTCTATCGGGGAGCGCGGCAAGGTGGATTTGCCCTTTATGGCGGAGCTTTTGGGAACACCCGGAGAGTATGATGAAATCGAAGCAGATCTTCGGGGCGTGATCTTCCGCAATCCGCTGACTTCTGCTACCCGTCCGGAACAGGGCTGGGAAACGGCAGACGAATACCTTTCCGGGGATGTGCGCAGCAAGCTGCAGACGGCGGCGTATGTGGCGGAGAGCCATCCGGAGTATCAGGTGAATGTGGAGGCGCTGAAAAAGGCACAGCCCAAAGACCTGGACGCTTCGGAGATTGATATCCGCCTTGGCGCGACCTGGATCGATCCAGACTATATCAATCAGTTCATGTGGGAGACCTTCGGAACACCGTTCTATCTGAAGCGGAGCATTCAGGTGAAGTTCTCGGAGCTAACGGCGGAATGGCGCATTGAAGGAAAAAGCTCTCCCAGCTACAGCGACGTGAACTGCTATGTAACCTACGGAACCACCCGTGCCAATGCCTATAAGATTCTGGAGGATACGCTGAACCTGAAGGACATGCGAATCTATGACCAGGTGGAGGATGCGGACGGCAAAAAACGCCGTGTCCTGAACAAGAAGGAAACCACGCTTGCTCAGCAGAAACAGCAGGCAATCAAGGATGCGTTCCGGGACTGGGTATGGAAAGACCCGCAGCGCCGGGAAGCCTTGACCAGACGATATAATGAGCTGTTCAATTCCACCCGTCCGCGGGAGTATGACGGGCAGCACATTCATTTCGTCGGCATGAACCCGGATATCCGGCTGCGGGAGCATCAGCGTAACGCGATTGCCCATGTGCTCTACGGCGGCAACACGCTGCTGGCACACGAAGTCGGTGCAGGGAAAACCTTTGAAATGGCGGCGGCAGCCATGGAAAGCAAGCGGCTCGGCCTGTGCCATAAGAGCCTGTTCGTGGTGCCGAACCATCTGACGCTGCAATGGGCCAGCGAGTTTCTGCGGCTCTATCCCAGCGCCAAGATTCTGGTAGCGGGTAGAAAGGACTTTGAAAAGAAGAACCGAAAGAAGTTCTGCGCCAGGATCGCCACCGGGGATTACGATGCCGTGATCATCGGCCACAGCCAGTTTGAAAAGATTCCGATTTCGGCAGAGCGGCAGGAAAGCCTTCTGCGGGAGCAGATCGAAGAGATTGAGGACGCTATCGCAGAGCTCAAGTACAGCCGGGGAGAAAACTTTACCATCAAGCAGATGGAGAAGACCCGGAAATCTCTGAAAGCAAGGCTGGACAAGCTGCTGGCTGCGGACAAGAAGGACGATGTAATCACCTTTGAGGAGTTGGGCGTTGACCGCCTGTTCGTGGACGAGAGCCATGCGTTCAAAAACCTGTTTCTTTACACAAAAATGCGGAACGTAGCCGGCCTTTCCACTTCGGAGGCACAGAAGTCCTCAGACATGTTTATGAAGTGCCGCTATATGGACGAAATCACCGGAGGCAGAGGTGTCGTGTTTGCTACCGGTACGCCGGTCAGCAATTCCATGACGGAGCTTTATACCGTCATGCGCTACCTGCAGTACAGCACTTTGCAGAGAAAGGGCCTGTCCCATTTCGACTGCTGGGCTTCCACCTTCGGAGAGACAACGACGGCTATCGAGCTGGCACCGGAAGGAACCGGATACCGAGCAAGGACGCGGTTCGCCAAGTTCTTCAACCTCCCGGAGCTGATGAATATGTTCAAGGAAGTGGCGGATATCAAAACAGCGGACACGCTGAATCTGCCGGTTCCGGAGGCAGAGTTTGAAACGGTGCTGGTAAAGCCATCAGACATTCAGAAGGATATGGTACAGTCGCTCTCCGAGCGTGCTGCCAAAGTTCATAGCGGCAGCGTTGATCCTACAGTCGATAACATGCTGAAAATCACTTCGGACGGCAGGAAGATCGGCCTTGACCAGAGACTGATGAACCCGATGCTGCCGGATGATCCAGGAAGCAAGGTCAATGCCTGCGTCGATAAAGTGTTCTCCATCTGGGAGGACGGGAAGGAGGATAAGCTGACGCAGCTTCTGTTCTGCGATATGTCCACACCAACCAATGACGGGAGCTTCAATGTCTACGATGATATCAAGGCAAAGCTGATCACCAAGGGCGTTCCGGCGGAGGAAATCGCCTTCATCCATGATGCGGATACGGAAGCAAAAAAGAAAGAACTGTTTGGTAAAGTCCGTACCGGCCAGGTGCGGGTGCTGATGGGCAGTACGCAGAAAATGGGAGCCGGAACCAATGTGCAGGATCGCCTGATCGCTGTGCATCACCTGGATGTAGGCTGGCGACCTGCGGATATGACGCAGCGCAATGGTCGTATCATCCGCCAGGGAAACATGAATCCCAAAGTGCAGGTGTATCAGTATGTGACGGAGGGAACCTTTGACGCTTATCTCTGGCAGACGCTGGAGAACAAGCAGAAATTCATTTCTCAGATCATGACCAGCAAATCGCCGGTCCGTTCCTGTGACGATGTGGACGAGCAGGCACTTTCCTATGCGGAGGTGAAAGCTCTCTGTGCCGGCAATCCGTTGATAAAAGAAAAGATGGATCTGGACATTGATGTGGCGCGGCTCCGCGTCCTTCGGGCAGACCATCAGAGCCAGCAGTTTCGACTGGAAGACCAGCTCCTGAAATACTTCCCCGCGCAGATCGAAAAGACACACGGCATTATCCGGGGGCTGGAAGCCGACGCCAAAACCGCTGCTCTGCATCCGCTTATCAAGGACGGCTTTACCGGCATGACAGTCGGCAGCACGACTTTCGACAAAAAGGAAGATGCCGGTGCGGCTATTCTCGCGGCCTGCAAGGAGTACAAGGGGCATGATCCCATGGAGATCGGCAGTTACCGAGGATTCAAAATGCTGCTTTCCTATGACAGCTTCGACAATGCTTATCAGCTTTCCCTCAAGGGCGAGATGAATCATTACGTCACGCTGGGAACGGATGCCAGGGGCAACCTGACCCGTATCGACAATGCTCTCGGCGGGATTGAGGGCAGGATCGAGACAACAAAACAGAAGCTGGACAGCCTCTATCAGCAGCAGGAAGACGCCAAAGCGGAGCTTGGAAAGCCGTTCCCGCAGGAAGCGGAGCTTCAGCAGAAATCCGCTCGTCTTGCGGAGCTGGATGCAGCGCTGAATATGGA
>JAFWQA010000028.1 GCA_017509255.1 Clostridia bacterium
AGAAGCCTTTGGTACAACCTTTGTCATATCATTTCTATTGTGCGGTGGAGTAGAGTATTTTACAAGCTGGTATTTGGAGAAACGCTTTCATGCCCGTTGGTGGGATTATAGTCAAAAGCCCATGAATCTGCATGGTCGGGTGTGGATAGGAAATTTGATTCTGTTTGGATTGGGTGGTGTTGCGATCGTCCATTTCTTTAATCCGGTACTTTTTACAATACTGGATAGGATTGCTCTGCTGACAAAAGAAATTGCAGTTGGAGTGCTGGCCGCGGTCTGTGCTTCGGACTATGCCATGACTCACTTTATCCTGAAACTGGTGAAAACGAGCGTTGAGTGTAGTCAGGCAGACAATACAGAGGAAATTAGATTGGAGATCAGACGTACGCTCACAGATAAATCTGTTTTTTATCGCCGCTTTGCTGAAGCCTATCCAGACGTGATTTATAGGACTGACCGCATAAAGGCGCGGTTGGCTGAAATAAAAGCAGAGACAGAAATGCTTAAGAAGGAGGCAGAACAAAGAGCACAGGACCTGACGAAAAAGGTTGGGCAAATCGCTGAGCCAACAGCTTTGGTTAAAGCCAGTCTGATTGAGCGACAGGGAAATTTGATTGCATTGTTATACGATGAAAAAACGGCGAACGAGGAAGTAAAAGCTCTGAAAGCGACAATAGATGCGGATCTGGAAAGGCTGGAGAACAGACCCATTACTAAGATCGAGAATATTATAAGGAAATAGAAGCATCAATGCAGTATGCCTTGAGTCCAAAGAAGTACTCTAAGGATACCACACCGAGTGTAAAAATATAAAAAAATAGTACTCACCTCTTGGCAGTGCTATAATATATGTCGAACAAAGGAACAATGATCTAATAAATTATTGTTCCAATGCTCAAAATCAACATGTCATGGCTGTCACAGCAGCCCAACACCCGAACCCAGATCAAATAAGGAGAGCTGGTGCATGCTATTTCAAACATTGGATAAATTCAAGCGGCAGTCAATACTGGCTACTATCCTCATGATGGCATTCGGCGTGTTTATATTGATTTGCCCCGAAAGCTATGTGAATACTCTTGTTGTGACTGTGGGTTATGGGATGGTCATCTTTGCGATCGTGGAGATGCTTGAATTCATTTCGAGCAAAAAAGCCCCGATCCACTACATCATTTTTACCGGTGCCTTGATTATCGCTTTTCTCGGCGTTTTCATACTTATTTACAATCAGGATCTGCTTAAAGCCCTAGGTTGGCTATTTGGATTCGTGCTGGTGCAGGATGGCCTTTTTACGCTGTTGAACGCTCTGTTGTTTGCTCGTCGCTCCAATCGGAAGGGCTGGTGGCTGCTGATCGTGCTGGCTGTCGTGCTCATGACGTTGGGCGTGCTGATCTTCGTGAACCCCTGGTGGGATTCCCCGACCATGCTCACGAAGGTCATCGGCGGTGCGCTCCTGTTCTCTGCCTTCGTGAGCACTCTCAGGCTCATTTGGGTGTGGCCGTTCAAAAACGGGAAGGAGAGTGCGGAAGATGCCTCTGAATGATAAGGCTCAAAAACTGGTGAACAAGCTTGAAAATGAAAAAGAACAGATCAAACACAACACGGAGGAAATGAGTGCGGAACTGAAACAACTTCTCGAAAGCGAGATCGAAGCGTTTCAGAAACGCGAGAAGCACCGTTCTGCCGAAATGGTCAGTATCTTTGCCAAGCATAATTTCTACGCCAACGGCTTTACACCGCAGGAGCTTCGGTCAACCTTAGAAGATCTTGGACCTACTTATGTAAAGATCGGACAGATCATGTCCAGTCGGGTCGATCTGCTGCCAGCCGGGTATTGTAAGGAGCTGGCAAAACTGCGTGAAAACGTAAAACCTCTGGATCCGGCCGTGGCAAAAGCTGTCATCGAACAGGAAACCGGCAAAAAAATTAACGAGATCTATGCTGAGTTTCGGGATGAGCCACTGGGATCGGCATCAATTGCTCAAGCCCATTATGGTGTCCTCAAGGATGGCACCCGAGTTGTCATCAAGGTGCAGCGCCCTTTGATCGCCGACATGATGCGAAAAGATTTCGTTCTTCTCAACAAGCTGGCAGACCTGGTGAACATCGTCGAAGAAGATTCCGACGAACAGGTCATCGACTTCAAGTCAGTGATCGCAGAGGTTGAACGAGTCACCAAAGCTGAATTAGATTTCCGCGTCGAGGCAGAGAACACCCGTCTTTTTAAGGAAAAGTGTATTGATGACGAAGAGCAGATCTCCTGCCCCACAGTCATTGACGGGCTGACCACCGAGCGCATCTTCACCATGACCTACATCGACGGCTACTCTGTCGCCAATACGGAAAAGCTGGTTGCGGATGGCTGCGACCTAGACGGGATCGGGCGTGTGATCGTAGATAGTTTCCTGCATCAGGTGCTGGATGTGGGCACATTCCATGCTGATCCGCACCAGGGCAACATCCTGGTCAGCCACGGCAAGCCCTATTGGATCGATTTCGGGATGATCGGGCACGTCACAGACAAGGATATCGACCTCATCCAGGAAGCAGTCAAGGCGTTGCTGATTCAGGACGCTGACGCCTTGGTTAACGCGGTCATGGGTATGGGCGCTGCTTCGGAGAAAACCGACCGTACCAAGCTTACCCGGGACGCAGAAGTGTTCATCCAAAAGTATATGAACGTTAAGAGCGTCAGCGATATCAATGTGACCGAGGTGTTCGATGAAGTGATGAGTCTGGCCGCCCAAAACCACGTTTCCATGCCGGGCAGGTTCACCATGCTGGCCCGCTCTCTCACCACCATAGAAGGCGTTGTCGAGCAGCTTTGTCCCGATCTGAATTTATTCGATATTCTTTATGACAAGCTGAAGGAGCGTGCGCGACAAAATATGAACATTCCGCGCGAGCTTCTTGAGAAGGGGCAAGAGCTGGTCAATGCAGGGAAAAAGGCAGCAAAGATCCCTCTCCTCGCTTCGGAAGTTCTGGAGGGTATGGTGAAGGGAAAGACGAAGGTGCGCTTCGAGCTGTCCGGTTATGAGGAACCTCTGAACCGGATTTTCCACTTCTTACGGTACACTGTGCTGACACTGGTAGCCTTAGTACTGTTTATCGGCTCCTGCATCCTTTGCACCACCGATTTCAAGCCGATCCTGGCCAACGGAGTGCCCTTACTAGCCGTAGCTGGGATCATCTTTTCCATCGCGCTAGCGATATACTCGATCAAAAAACTGAAATAGCCGACATCCGACGTAGTATGACGATACTCTAAAGATTACAGAAAAAAATTTCTGCAAAATTAGCACTCACCTCTTGACAGTGCTAACAATAGTGCTATAATATGTACCGAACAAAGGAACAGCGATCCAATAAACCACCGTCCCAATGCTCAAAATCAACATGGCGTGGCTACTAAAGCAGCCCAACACCCGAGGAGGTAAGAGTTATGTTGATTCCGAGTATTTTTGCTGAGAATTTGTTCGATGACTGGTTCGATTTCCCGTCTGTCCGGAACATGGATCGTCAGCTCTACGGCAGGCACTTTGCCCGTGAGATGAAGACCGATGTGCATGAGCATGATGACCATTATGAAGTGGACATTGACCTGCCCGGCTTCCAGAAGGATCAGATTCAGCTGAGCCTTGAGAATGGTTATCTGACCGTCACGGCCACAAAAGAGGTCGAGAAGGATAAGACGAAGAAGGGCAAGACCATTCGCCAGGAGCGCTACGACGGAACGCTGCAACGGAGCTTCTATGTGGGCGATGCGCTTACGGAAGAAGATATTACCGCAAAGCTGGAGCATGGTGTGTTGAGCCTGAATATCCCGAAGAAGGCAGAGAAAAAGCTTCCTGAAAAGAAGCTGATCGCCATCGAAGGATAATAAAGACGTACATCCCAAGCAAACTGAACCAATCGAGGGGCTCATCACCAACCGTGGTGAGTCCCTTTTCTTATCAAAGCACGTGAGTTTATCAGGCGTTACGGTCTCCTAGCATAAGGTTGTATCATATTTGCACTTTTTATACAGTTGATTATTCTCTGATTCCAATGGAGTAGAAGGAACGAATGCAATAGAAGTTTTCAAGAGGCAACATCTGAGAGACAACGTTATAGATGTGAACGAGTTGCCTCCAAGGGTACGCAGTTTTCTGACGATTTGCGTACCCCTCTGAAGAAAAAGTGCGTACCTCTGACTTCAAAAAGTGCGTACCCTCAGAGGGGTACGCATAATTTCATTAATGTTCGTATTTTGAAGACCCTAGCTTCTTCAGCGGCAGATCAAGCATTGTCAATCCCGGGCACAAGAAAAACCTTGCAAGTATTATCCTGCAAGGTTTATGGTGGTGACGGTTGGACTCGAACCAACGTCCGTTCGCTCAATGGTCGCCCGGAGCCCTTGGAGCGGGCCCCGGACTCCCTTTCGGGCCAACAAACTCGAGTCGCTTCATGCTTCGCATGACAGCCCACCGGGCTGACGCTTCTCTCGTTTGCCCCGTCGATGTGTTCACATCTCCTGCGATCATTGATTCGAAATCGAATTGTGATCAATACAAAAATCAGGACCACCGCAAGGGTGATCCTGATTTTTGTGTGGTGACAGTTGGACTCGAACCAACGGTCTCCCTTCGGTCGGTCAAGTTCGCAATCGGCGTACAGCCGCCTTGGAGCGGCGTCTGTACTTGTTGCTCACTACGCTTCCGCCTCGCTTTATCCCGCACTGCGGGCGCTCGGCTCCGCGCCCCACTCGATGTGTTCACATCTCAGATGATCATTGGTTCGGAACCACGCTGCGATCATACAAAAATCAGGACCGCCACGAGGGCGGTCCTGATTTTTGTGTGGTGACAGTTGGACTCGAACCAACGACCCCATCGATGTGAACGATGTGCTCTACCGACTGAGCCATGCCACCATGTTCCGACGGAACAGAAGGAATTATAGCATAGGGATCGGGTTTGGTCAAGGAGAATTTTCGGGGATATGGGAATCATTCTGCCATCCAGGCACGGAGGGCTTCGGTAACGACGTCCGCCAGGAGCTGCTGGGTGCGCGGGGAAGGATGGTAATCCGAACCAATGCCGTCGCGTTCCTGGTTCTGCTCTTCCACGGAAAGGGAACGGACCTCGGTGTCGCCGGTGGAACGGAGATAGTTGGAGACCGCCTGCTCCATGGAGGAGCAGAGGCCGGTACCCATGACGCCCAGCACGCAGAGGATGCGGGCGGAGGGGTTGTTTTTGCGGACGGTGGCGAGGAACTCCTCATACTTTTGCCGGTACTGCATCTGACGCTCCGGAATGTCCCGGCACCAGGAGGAATCGTTCGTGCCGAGATTCAGCACGATGTAATGCGGCTGCCAGGCGGAGAAATCCCACGGGATCTCCTGCAGCCGGCTGCCCTCCGGCAGGGGCCAGGCATTGCCGCCGACATGTTCGTAATAGGGCTGCACCAGGGCGTCCGTGTTGATGCCGCCCTCCGTGTAGCCGGAGACCAGGCCATGGCCGCTGAAAGCGGTCAGCATCGCGTCGGCGCCGAGCGCCTTCGCGGTCAGAAAGGCATAGGCCATTTCAGCGTTTTCCGTCGCGGTGGTGAAGGGACGGGTGAGGTCGCCCTCCACGCCGTAGCCGCAGGTGATGGAATCCCCGATGAATTCCATGCGCAGATCGCGGGCGGAAAGGGGCCGGATATTTCCGTCCGTATGGATGGCGGCAAGCCCCAGAAGGCTCTGGGTGCACTCGCTGAGCTTGACAAGGCGGATCTCCGCGGAGGTTTGCTTTGCGTGCTCGAAGACGGCGAGCTCCTTCGCGGGGGTGTTCAGGCATTCGTCGATGTTTTTTTCCCCGTTGACGTAGACAGCGTAGCGGGGACGGATGTCCGCCTGGCGCGGATCGTGGCAGGTGCCGTCGCCGACGAGGTCAAAGGTGAGGTAAGTGGCCCGGGACAGATGAAAGCTGACCTCGCTGCAGGAGGAGGCCAGCCAGAGCGTGCCGGACGGATCAAAGGCGTACCGGCCGAGAAGCTTGATACAGGATCTATCAAGCATTGAATGCTTCTCCTTCTCTATAAAAGTAGTTTTATTACGCGGTCTGGAAGACGTTGGAGTAGAGGATGCCGCGCCGGGGAGTGACACCGTTTTCGGCGAAGATCTGGCTGCAGGTCAGGAAACGGTAGCCCTGCTTTTTCAGCTCGGGGATCAGGAAGCGGATGGCCTCCACCGTGTTTTCGTTGCCCGCCATGTCATGCAGGAGGATCAGGTCGCCGTCCCTGACCTGGCTCATGACCAGGTCGATGCGCTCCCGCGCGGTGACCTGGGGTTCCCAGTCCCGGCAGCCGACGCCGCTGATGAAGGGCAGGTCGATATTGTCAAACACGTCCTGATTGACGTCGATGAACGGCGGGCGGAAAAACTTCGGCTTCTGCCCGGTGATCCTGACGATCTGCTCGGTGCAGCCGTCGAACTCGGCGCGGATCTCCTCCGGGGGCAGCCGGTCCAGATGGGGATGATTGACGGTGTGATTGTTGATCTCACAGCCCATCCGCAGGGCGCGGCGGGCGACTTCGGCGGACTCTTCGGTGATGTTCCGCGCGATCAGGAAAAAGGAGGCAACGATACCGTTTTCCTCCAGAATATCCAGCACCCGGGGCGTGGTGACGGTGTTCGGGCCGTCGTCAAAGGTAAAGGCAACCGTTTTGGACATGGGGATAAAAGCTCCTTTCAGGCGCGCGCGGTCAGTCCGCGATGATCTCTTCTTCCATAATATCCGCTTCCAGGTCGGACAGAAGCATGTAGCCGGTCTCGTCCTTTTCGCCGTTGTAGACCTCGGCCCAGTCCTTGTTTTCCGCGATGACGGTGAGCAGCGTGCCGCTCTCGTACCGGGTCAGGACCTCCTCCAGCAGGCTCGGCTTTTTGTACAGGGGCGCGGCCAGCGCCTCCACCTCCACCAGGACGGTGACGTCATAGGGGAGGGTCAGCTTTTTGACCTTGCTCTGGTCCAGCTTGGCGTTCTCGGCTTTCAACGCCTTTTCCAGCTCCTTTGCCGCCTTGGCGTTTGCCCTGTCTGCCTCCACCTCGCTGAAGTCTTTCGGCCGCGCGATGGACAGGTATTTCTGAACCACATAGGCGGTGGCGCCGTTGTATTTGATGGTGGCCCAGGTTCCGTCCCAGTTGGTGACGAAGACCTTGGTGCCGTAGGGGATCCAGTCCAGGATATTGTCATCGTTTTTTGTGCTCTTGGAGCTGCGGAAATTCAGCGCCTTGCCGTTGGGCGTGTTGACGTACATGCCTTCCAGCTTCATGTCATTGGCAAAAGCGGGCAGCACGGCGCAGAAAAGCAGCAGGACCGTCAGGGTCAGGCAGGAAACACGGCGGAACATGATACCAGCTCCTTATTCATAAAGATAAAGACATTTTCCTCTCGCCTGTATACTAACATTTTTTGGATACAATAGTCAACGGATTTTCCCCCGGCGCTTGATAAAACAGCCCCGAAACCTTATAATAAAATACTGCATGGCCGCGCAATCCCGCGCGGAGCGGCAGAGGACCCTGATGGGAGAAAAAGACATTGAAAAGAATCATTTTCGATACGGTTCAAAAGCTGGATGAGGTATCCACCGACAGCATGCTGCGCTGCACGCACACCTGCCAGCCGCCGGAGCGGCCGGAGATCGCCAGGATCGTGCGCTCCCTGCAGGCGCTGCTTTTCCCGCTGTGCTTCCGCCGGGAGGATCCGCGCATGTCGGACGACGCGCTGCTGGAGAGCACCGTCCGCGACCTGAAGGACCAGACGGAGGCGGCCTTCCGTTTCACGTCCCCGGAGGGCTGCGACGCGCAGCCGGACGCGGAGGGACTGTGTGACCGCTTCCTGGAGCGCCTGCCGGAGATCAAGAGGCTGCTGATCAGCGATGTGGAGGCCCTGTACGAGGGCGACCCCGCGGCGGTTTGCCGCGAGGAGGTCATGCTCTGCTATCCCGGTTTCTTTGCCATTTCCGTATACCGGATCGCCCATGAGCTGTATGAGATCGGCATTCCGCTGATCCCGCGGATCATGACGGAGTTCGCGCATGAAAAGACGGGGATCGACATCCACCCGGGCGCGCAGATCGGGAAGCATTTCTTCATCGACCACGGCACGGGCATCGTCATCGGCGAGACCACCGTGATCGGCGATTACGTGAAGCTGTACCAGGGCGTGACGCTGGGCGCCAAGAGCTTTGAGCTGGATGAGAACGGGAACCCGGTCAAGAAGATCAAGCGGCACCCGAATATCGGGAACCACGTGGTCATCTACGCCAACGCGACGATCCTGGGCGGGGACACGACCGTCGGGGACAACTGCGTGATCGGCGGCAACACCTGGCTGACGCATTCCGTGGCGGACGGCAGCACGGTGCAGTACCGGCAGGAGGGGAACCCATGAAACGACTGACGGCGCTGCTGGCAGCGCTTTGCCTTCTGCTTTCCTTTGCCTTCGCGGAGGAGGAAGCGGAAGAGGTACCGGAATACCTGAAGATGTTCCGGGTGTATCACGGCAGCCGCGAAAATCCGCGGATCGCCATCACGATGGACGACTGCTATGAGCCGGAATATGTGGAAAAGACCAACGAGCTGTTCAAACAGTACGGGATCACCGGGACCTTCTTCCCGCTGGGGCTCATGCTCCATCCGGAGGATAAGGATATCTGGCAGGGGATCATCGACAGCGGCAGCGAGATCGGCACGCACGGCTGGGACCACGGGAGTATCGGAAAAAGGGACGGCTGGGCGATCCTGCTGACCGTCGGAAAGTGCCAGCAGCAGCTGGACGAGATCCTGGGGCACCATTACCAGATCCAGTGCTACCGGCCGCCCTACGGCACGCTGAACGATGAAAACGGCAGCATCTCCAAAGCGATGGAGTTCCTGCGCAAATTCGGCTTTCAGCATTCCATCCACTGGGACGTCAGCCAGACGGACCCGGACATCGCCATAAAGAACGTGCAGAACGGGAGCATCCTGCTCTACCACGCGCGGAAGAAGGACTACGAGTGCCTGGTGAAGCTGATCCCGGAGCTGCTGGAAAAGGGCTTTGAGCCGGTGACCGTGAGCGAGCTGCTCGGCTTCGGGGAGAACTCCACCGAAGGGGAGCTGTTCATCTATGACAAGGAAAACTACAGGAACAAGCCCGGGGATAAAAAATAAAGGAACTGTCAAAGGACATGAACAATAAATCACTGCGGGGCAGCCTGCTGCTCCTGCTGGGCGCCGTCATCTGGGGCGTCGCCTTCGTGGCGCAGCGGATGGGTATGGACAGTATGCCGCCGCTGGCATTTAACGGGATCCGGATGCTGCTGGCCGGGATCGCGCTGCTGCCGGTGATCGCCTTCGCGGACCGGAAGGAGCCCGCGAGGAAGCCGGCCACAGCCGAACAGAAAAAGGATCTGCGGATCGCGGGGCTCCTGTGCGGAACGCTGCTTTTCGTTTCCTCCTCCCTGCAGCAGGTGGGGCTGGTCTACACCTCCGCGGGCAAGGCCGGGTTTATCACCGCGCTGTACGTGGTGCTGGTGCCGGTGATCTCCTGGACGGTCTTCAGGAGGAACCCGGGCAGGGTGATCTGGCTCAGCGTGGCGCTGGCAGTGGCGGGCCTGTACCTGCTGTGCGCGCCTGCCGGCGGGGAAGCGCTGAACCGGGGCGACCTGCTGGTGCTGGGGTGCGCGGTCTGTTTTACGGGACACATCATGGTCGTGGACCATTACGCGCCCCGGGTGGACGGCATCCGGCTCAGCTGCATCCAGTTCTTCGTGTGCGGGATCCTGTCCATGATGCTTTCCGTGCCGACGGAAGCGATCACCTGGGAGGGCATCCGCGGGGCCATGATCCCGATCCTGTACGCCGGCATCATGTCCGGCGCGGTCGGGTACACACTGCAGATCATCGGGCAGCGGGACGTGAACCCGACGGTGGCGTCCCTGCTGATGTGCCTGGAATCCGTTTTCGCGGTGCTCACCGGAGCAGTCGTGCTCGGGGAGAGAATGACGGCGGGCGAGGGCATCGGCAGCGTGCTGATGCTCTGCGCCGTGGTGCTGGCACAGCTGTCGCCGATCCTGAGCAGGAAGCTGAAAAAAGCTTAAGGAAAGAAATGAGAAAACCCCCGGAAGGCTCGGCCTTCCGGGGGTTTGTTTCGGATGCTTATCAGTATTCGAAGGAGGTGATCACATAGCCCATGTTGTCCAGGGAGGTCACCGTTCTCGTGATCTTGGACGTGTTGTTCAGGATCACGTCGAAGGAAGAGGCATCGCCGACGTACTGGCGGTAGATCTCGTACTTCAGCACGCCGTCCTCAAAGAACGCGAGGTGCGGATGCTCCTGCAGGTACTGGATGTAATCCTCCAGGCAGAAATCCATGTAGTGCATGATGGTGGCGTGCGGAACGCCGACATAGCGGTAGATGTTCTGCTGGGAGCTGATGCCGGTCACAAAGCTCTTGTCCGTGGATTCCGGCAGCGGCCAGCCGTTCAGCGGGAAGCGGAAGATCAGGCCGTATTTCCAGCAGTTCTCGTTCATCCAGATGCCCTGGTCGGAGGTGGAATAATGTCCCTTGCCGACCTCGGCGTTTTCCCGGTCATACAGGCGGACGCGGAAGGCCAGGCCGGTGTTGAACTCGCTCGTGCCGGGAGCATTGACTTCCTTTGCGGCGGCAGCTTCCAGCGCCTCGCCGGAATACTTGGAGGCCAGGCGGGTCTTTGCCTTTTCAAACATTTCGTTCTGCGTGTTCCAGCTCCTGTAGGCTTCGCTGACGGTGTAGTGGGTCAGGTTCGCGTTCTCCGCGGCGGCTGCGTCAACGGCGGCCTTGAAGGCGTCGGCGGCGTTGAGGAAGAGGGAAACGCGTCCGTCATTCACCTGCAGCTTCCAGTTATAGTGGCTGCCCAGGGCGGTGATGCCGGCTTCGTCAAAATCATCGGGCCGCTTATGCCACGGGTTGACCAGCAGCATGCCGTTGTTCATGGTCTCGGCGCGGGTCATGGTCCGGGTGATCTGGTTTTCCAGCGGATAGTTGTCCAGAACCAGGAGATCCCAGCCGTCCTGCTTGTGCTCCGGCCAGGAGGTATCCGGCTTCTTGTTGATCTTCTGCTGGTATTCCGCGAGTTCGGCAGCGTATTTCTGCTCCTTCTTGGAGTTGGCAGCCTCAACTTTCTCCTGCACCTGGGTCAGCTTTTCCTTCCGCATGGCATCGACGATATTCTCCGCGTAGAAGCAGCCCACGCACAGCGCGGCGACCAGGATGAACAGGAGGATGACCACCGGTACAGCCTTGCTCTTTTTTCTCTGTCTGCTCATGTTTTTTTCTTACACCTGCCTTTTGACTTCAAGGGGCGATAAGCCCGGATCAGATAGAAGACACAATTTTTCTTTAAAACATTCGTCACAAAAAGTTAAAATTCCTTCTTTTTTGCGGCGATTATTTTACATTCTTTCCGGCGCCTCGATCCCGATCAGGAAAAGGCCGGTTTTGATCACGCTCCGGGCGGCGTCCGCCAGGGCGACGCGGGCCGCGGCTTCGGCGGGATCCCCGTCCAGGATGCGGTGCTCGTAGTAGTATTTGTTGAAGGCCTGCGCGATGTCCGTCACGGCGCGGGTGATCATGCTGGGCTCATACTTGTCGGCAGCCTCGCGGATCACGTCCGGGAAGCGGCTGATGAGCCGCAGCAGGGACTGCGCCTCGTCATCGGCGAGGGCGGACCAGTCGGGGTCGGGGAGGTTCGCTTCCGCGGCCTTGCGCAGCAGGGAGCAGCAGCGCGCGTGCGTGTACTGCACATAGGGGCCGCTTTCCCCGTCAAAGTTCAGCGCGCGGTCCCAGCGGAAGTCGATATCCTTGATGCGGTTGTTGCTCAGGTCGGTATAGATGACCGCGCCGATACCGATCTGCCGGGCGACCTCGTCCTTGTTTTCCAGGTTCGGGGACTTCTCCTCGATGATCTCCCGGGCTTTCTCGACCGCCTGGTTCAGCAGGTCCTCCAGCAGGACCGTGTTGCCCTTGCGGGTGGAGAGGGCGGCGCCGTCGAAGCTGATCATGCCGAAGGAGACGTGGACGCAGCCCTTCGCCCAGGGATAGCCCATCTTTTCCAGCACGCGGAAGATCTGGCGGAAATGCAGGTCCTGCTGATACGCCACGACGTACAGGCACTTGTCAAAGTGATAGGTGTCCTGGCGGTACTTGGCGGCGGCCAGGTCGCGCGTGGCGTAGATGGTGGTGCCGTCGCTCTTGATGATCAGGCAGGGGGGCATGTTGTCCTCGCTCAGGTCCACGACCTGGGCGCCCTGGCTTTCCACCAGCAGGCCCTTGTCCCGCAGCGCCTGTATCACGGGCTCCATTTTGTCGATGTAGAAGCTTTCGCCGGCATAGCTGTCAAAGCTCACGCCCAGGGTGTCATACACCCTGGCCGCGTCCTTCAGGGTGACCTCCTTGAACCAGCGGAAGATCTCCATGGCTTCGGGATCGTTGTCCTCGATCTTCTTGAACCAGGCGCGGCCCTCGTCCTCCAGGGCGGGGTCCTTTTCCGCCTCGGCGTGGAAGCGCACGTAGAGCTCGGTCATCGCGTCGATGCCGCGCTGCTCCACGTCCTCCTTCTTTCCCCACTTTTTGTAGGCGCAGACCATTTTGCCGAACTGGGTGCCCCAGTCGCCCAGGTGGTTGATGCCCACGGTCTTATAGCCCAGGAAGTCGTAGATCCGCTTCAGGCTGTGGCCGATCATGGTGGTGGACAGGTGGCCGATATGGAAGCGCTTGGCGATGTTGATGGAGGAGTAGTCGAGGCAGACGGTTTTGCCGTTTCCCTCGTCGGAGGCGCCGAAACGCTCCCCCTTCTCCCGCAGTTCAGCCATCGTTTCGGCGGCGAAGTTGACGCGGTTCAGGAAAAAGTTCATATAGCCGTTGACCGGCCGGACGGAGGCTACGTCCTCATGCGCCCAGGCGGCGCACAGCGCTTCCGCGATCTTCGGCGGGGCCATGCGCAAGGGCTTGGCCAGGCGGAAGCAGGGGAAGGCGTAATCGCCCAGCGCGGGATCCGGCGGCACGGCCAGCAGGGGACGGAGCTCATCGGGGGTGGGCAGCCCTTCAGCCTCGGGCCAGAGGGACTTGGCGGTTTCCGCCGCGAGGGCGGCGATCCGGGTGATCATGTCGGTCATGGAAAGATCCTTCCTTAATAAATAAAATCGCGGGTATTTTAGCATAGAACCCGTCAAAAAGGCAACAGGGTTCATTGACATCGGGACCGGAAGGGCATATAATTATTTTGTTTGAGGAAAACCGTGTTTTTCGTGTGCCTTTCTGAGGATAGGCGGCATGCGGAGAAGAAACGGCTTCTGTGCCATAATATAAGTCAAGGAGGTACATCCATGGCAATCAAAATGACCGTTGACGGCAATACCGCTGTCAGCCATGTCGCTTACGCGTTCAGCGATGTGGCAGCCATCTACCCCATCACCCCTTCCTCTCCCATGGCTGAGGTCGCCGATGAATGGGCTGCGCATGACAGGAAAAACCTGTTCGGCCAGACCGTCAAGATCGCCGAAATGCAGTCTGAAGCCGGTGCCGCCGGCGCAGTCCACGGCTCCCTGTCCGCAGGCGCCCTGACCACCACCTTCACCGCTTCCCAGGGCCTGCTGCTGATGATCCCGAATATGTACAAGATCTCCGGCGAGCTGACCCCCGCGGTGTTCCATGTCAGCGCCCGCGCTCTGGCATACCATGCCCTGAACATTTTCGGAGACCACAGCGACGTCATGGCCTGCCGTCAGACCGGCTTCGCCATGCTGGCGTCCAACTCCGTTCAGGAAGCCCACGACATGGCGCTGGTCGCCCATCTGGCTACCCTGAAGAGCTCCGTCCCCTTCCTGCATTTCTTTGACGGTTTCCGGACCAGTCATGAGATCCAGAAGATCGACGCGATCGACACCAAGAACTGCTACGAAGAGATCAAGTCCATCGTCCCGTGGGACAAGATCGCCGAGTTCCGCGCCCGCGCCCTGAATCCGGAACATCCGCATCAGGCCGGTACCGCCCAGAACAGCGATATTTACTTCCAGGGCCGTGAAGCCGGCAACAAGTTCTACGCTGCCGTGCCCGCCATCGTGGAAGAGTGCATGGACGAGGTCGCCAAGCTGACCGGCCGTGTTTACAAGCCCTTCCAGTATGAAGGCGCTCCGGACGCGGATAAGATCATCATCTCCATGGGCTCCAGCTGCGACGTGGCTCATGAGACCGTCAACAAGATGCTCGAGAGCGGCGAAAAGGTCGGCATCCTGAAGTGCCACCTGTACCGCCCCTTCTCCGTCGAGTACATGATGAAGGTCATGCCGGCCACCGTGAAGAAGATCGCCGTGCTGGACCGCACGAAGGAATCCGGCTCCCTGGGCGAGCCCCTGTACCTGGACGTCTGCGCCGCGCTGGCTGAAGCCGGACGGAGCGACATCAAGGTCGTCGGCGGCCGCTACGGCCTGGGCAGCAAGGAATTCACCCCCACCATGGTCAAGGCCGTGTTCGCCAACCTGGACGGCGAGATGAAGAATCACTTCACCGTCGGCATCGAGGATGACGTGACCGGAACCAGCCTGAAGCTGGGCGAGACCTTCGCCGCCGCGCCTGCCGGCACCTCCGCCTGCATGTTCTACGGCCTCGGCTCCGACGGCACCGTCGGCGCCAACAAGAACTCCATCAAGATCATCGGCGACCACACCGACAAGTATGCTCAGGCCTACTTCTTCTATGACTCCAAGAAGTCCGGCGGCCTGACCATTTCCCACCTGCGCTTCGGCGACAAGCCGATCCAGAGCCCCTACCTGATCGACGTGGCTGACTTCATCAGCTGCTCCAACCCCGCGTACGTGACCATGTATGACATGGTAACGCCCCTGCGCGACGGCGGCACCTTCCTGCTGAACTGCCAGTGGAGCCCCGAGGAGCTGAACGAGCGCCTGCC
>JAFWQA010000029.1 GCA_017509255.1 Clostridia bacterium
ATTCCATTGGCGGATTCCCATGCCGCCAGACCACCCTTTTCTCCCAAGATCTGCTGAAGCTTTTCGACCGGCGTGTTTGCCAGGGCTCCGATGGTCATGATTCCTTCCTCCTGAAGCCTTGCCGCGGACGTCTTGCCCACAAAGAGAAGATCGCCAACGGGAAGTGGCCACATTTTCTCCGGGACCTCCTTCGGAAAAAGCGTATGCACCTTGTCAGGCTTTTCAAAATCGCTTGCCATCTTTGCGAGAAGCTTGTTGGAGCTGATCCCGACATTTACGGTAAAGCCCAGGCTGTCCCGAATCTCGTCCTTGATCTGACGTGCCAGGGCAATGGGATCCGGATAAATCAAAGAGGTCCCCGTCATGTCGAGAAAGCATTCATCCACGGAAAACTTTTGCATGACGGGCGCATACTTTCTGCAAATTGCCATAAAGGCCCTGGAATTTCTTTCATAAAGGCCAAAGCTCGGCGGAACCAAAACAAGTCCGGGACACTTTTGCAATGCCATGGAAACAGGTTCTCCCGTGGTCACGCCATATTTCTTCGCGGGGATAGATTTTGCCAAAATGATCCCCGTTCTTTTGTTTGGATCACCGCCAACCGCAGAGGGAATCAGGCGCAGATCCTCCCCACCCTCGGAAAGCCTTTTGACGGATTCCCAGGAAAGATATGCACTGTTGACGTCCACGTGAAAAATCAGTCGCTCCATTGTTTTCTCCCCTGCCTTCCGCTGGCACGATATTCCTTTGGCGAGGAACCCATCTGCCTGCGAAAGACGCGATTGAAATAACTGATATTGTCATAACCGCAATCCGCTGCAATTTTCGTGATCTTATCGTCCGAAGTAATCAGCCGCTCCGCTGCCTTTATAATCCGAATGCGATTCAGATAGGCAAAGGGCGCATAGCCAGTGATTGCCTTAAACCGATGGCAGAAATGACTCTCACTATAGCCAGAGCTCTCCACGAGCTCCGACAAAGTCATTCCTTCATCATAATGCAGCATGAGATAATCAATTCCCTTTTGCACTCCCTCCCTCGCCGCATCGACCCTATTATTATAACGCATCTGATCCGAAACTGCATTAAATATTTCCTGCAGGCTGATCATCAGCTCACCCAGAAGCCTCATCTCATAACTTTGAATGGGACGGTTCAAATATTCCTTAAAATGGGAAAGACGCTCCAGGCTTTCCGCATCCTCCGCTTTTTCCCTCCGAAAGATGGTAATGGCATCCATGCGGTTTTTTAGGAGCAAATTGACATAAAGATTCCCCTCGCCGCCAAGATATCCTGACATCCAGTCCAGCGAAAAAACCAGAGCGTCATAGCTGCAGGGCATGCCAGGTGCCTTATCCGCATGATGCGTCAGATTGGGGGGCACAAAGACTGCGTCCCCGCCATGTAGCGTGATAACCTGATCCTCCACAAAAAAGCGCAGTTCACCTTCCGCCAGGCAAAAGAATTCCGCCTCGGGGTGGCAATGTACGTACAAAGCGTTTGTATTGTCCCCATCCACAAAGGTATGATGAATGGAAAAGGGCCTTGCCGCCGTCTCGTGACTTACGTTTTCTAAATTCTGTTTGGTTTCAAAATTGATTGTTTTGTTTCTTTTCATAGCAAAATAGTACAATATTTTCATAACATCCGTCAAGTTTTTTCATGGTTTTTGCAATATCATGTCAGTAACAGATACTTCGGATGAACCGCTTCATCCGAAAAACATAGCGTCACAGCAAGTATTCTTGGAGGTATTTATGGGAAAACTGATTCTGGAAGAAAAGAGTCAAAGGCTCCGACGGGCGCGGCGACGCGTTCGCGGACATCAGGGGCGATTACGGCGGAACGGATTATAAGAATCTGATGGATTTCACGGACGCTGTGCTGCTCGCCTATCCGAATATCGACAAAGAACGCATCTGTGAGACGGGCGGCAGCTACGGCGGATTCATGACCAACTGGATCATCGGGCATACGGACCGCTTCTGCTGCGCGGCCAGCCAGCGCTCCATTTCCAACTGGATCTCCTTCTCATTCATCTCCGATATCGGCGGGGAATTCGGGCCGGATCAGTGCGGCGCGCCCGGCCTGTTCGGAAAGGAAAACACGGAAAAGCTGTGGGAGCATTCCCCGCTGAAATACGCGGACCGGGTGCATACGCCCACGCTGTTTATCCACAGCGATGAGGACTACCGCTGCCCGCTGCCGGAGGGCATGCAGATGATGCAGGCACTGGCCGACCGCGGCGTGGAAACACGGATGTGCCTTTTCCACGGGGAAAACCATGAGCTTTCCCGTTCCGGGAAGCCGAAGCACCGGATCCGCCGCCTGAAGGAGATCACGGACTGGTTTGAAAAGCACGCGAAATAAAAAAGACCGCCGCGGAAGCGGACGGAAAAGAGGTGCCTGACTGTGGACCGGATCCATACGATCGGTTATGACGCGGTACACCCGGCTGACTTTATCTATGACGTGCACCCGGAGAAGGGAACATATCTGCTGATCCTGACCTCCACGCCGGCACGGTTCTGGTTCGGGGAGGAAAGCCGGATCCTCGGGCCGCATCAGGCGGCGCTGTTCGCGTCCGATTCGCCCATCCGCTACGGAGCCTGCGAGGAATCCTACGGCAACGACTGGATGATCTTTTCCTCCGACGAGACCTATGTGACGCGTTTTCCGCTGATGGGGGAGCCCTTCCCGGTCACGGATCCGGAATACTGCCACAACCTGTTTCAGCTGCTGACCTGGGAGCACCGACAGAACAGCGACAGCACGGTCGTCTCCCGGCTCCTGTCTGTGCTGCTCTTCAAGCTGGAGGCGGAGATCGGTCACCGGGACACGGGCCTGTACGGGCAGGAGCTGATGACGCTGCGGCAGAGGATCCTGAACCGGCCGCAGGAGAACTGGAGCGTGCCGGACATGGCGGACAGGCTGCATCTGAGCGCGGGTTATCTGCAGCTGCTGTACAAGCAGCGTTTCGGGATCTCCTGCATGGAGGACGTCATCCAGAGCCGGCTCAGGCTGGCGCAGGATTATCTGGCGCATACAAATATGAGCGTCGCGGAGATCGCGGCGCTGTGCGGATACCGAAGCACGGAGCATTTCTGCCGGCAGTTTCACCGGACGAACGGAATGACTCCGGGACAGTACAGAAAAACGGAAAAGATATGATCAGCCCCGGGAGGGGAACGCATGGCGGGCACGCAGGGATGAAGCGGGGCCCGCGTTTTTATGCCGCCAGGACAGATAACGGAGGACGCAGAAGAAAGCGCTGACCATCCAGGTCAGGCCGGCCGTCCACCAGATGCCCCAGACGCCGACGGACGGGATCATCACGAGCCCGAGCGGAATCAGGATCCTGCCGCCCATCTCCACGATCCCGTTGATGAAGGAGAACAGGGCGTCGCCGATGCCGTTGAGCGTTCCGCGCGTGATATAGATCAGGCCGAGGAAGAAATAGAACCAGCTCGTCAGCCGGAGCGCGGAGCCGCCCAGAGCGATCACGTCCGGTTCCGTTACAAAGAAGCTGATGATGTTGTTTCCGAAGGTCTGCATGATGCCGAGCATGATCAGCGCGAAGACCGCCACCGCCATCACGCTGTCCCGCAGGCCGGAGCGGACGCGGTCGATGCGTCCGGCGCCGAAGTTCTGCCCGGCATAGGTGGAGAGCGCAAGGCCGAGGGAGCCGAACGGCTGCTGCACCAGCTGCTCGATCCGGTTGGTCGCCGTAAAGGAGGCCATCGCGGTCGTCCCGAAGGAATTCACGAAGGTCTGCAGGGCAGTGGTGGAAACGGCGATCATGGACCACTGCATAGCCAGCGGCAGTCCGAGACGCACCGCGCTGCGGATGATCTGCCTGTCGGGAGCGAGCTGGGAGCGTTCCATGGTAAAGTACTCGTTTTTGCGCAGCGCGTAGGTCAGGCAGCCGATCCCGGCGATCAGCTGCGCGATCATCGTAGCCAGCGCCGCTCCGAACACGCCGAGCCCGAGAACGCGGACGCAGAGCAGGTCCATCAGCACGTTGAGGATGCAGGAAACGATCAGGAAATACAGCGGCGTTCTTGAGTCGCCGAGCGCCCGCAGCATGGAGGAAGCGTAATTGTATACCGCGATCAGCGGGACGGAGGCGCAGGTCATGCGCATATAGGTGATCGCGTCCGGCCGGACCGCCTCCGGCGTGCCCATCAGGGTCAGGGCCGTCGGGGTCAGCAGGAAGGAGATCAGGCTCATGATGACGGAGGCGAGCCCCATGATATAGGCGGAATTGGCGATCGCCTTGCGGACGCGGTTATGATCCCCCGCGCCGAAGTACTGCGCGGTGACAATGCCGCCGCCGCTGCTGATGCCGTTGCACAGGGAGAAGAACAGGAAGGATACGGACCCGGTGGCGCCCACGGCAGCCAGGGCGTCCGCGCCGAGGAACCGGCCGACGATGACCGAGTCAGCCAGGTTGTAGGCCTGCTGGAACAGGTTGCCGATCAGAAGGGGAACCGCAAAAGAGGCAAGCAGCCTCAGCGGCCTGCCCTCCGTCATGTTCATGGTCCTTGATCTCAGCATAGCTGCCTCCGGTTCCGATAATGACCCGTTTTCCGGGGGAATTCTACATCGCCGGAGGGGCGGTAACAATGCACTAAACAACCGGATTATTGATCAATCCTCATATTTCATTCTGAAGGGAAAACATCGGACAACCCGGAAACCGTTACGGATCAATGACTTACAGGAAACGGGCCCGGAGGAGGAAGCCCGGCTTTCGGATTGCAGGAAAACAGCAGAGGGCGTATAATGCATGCTGACGCGATTTTATATGAAGAAATCTGAAGGAGAATCTGCCATGCGATTTTTTGACAAAGCGCCTTCCCTGTTCAGGGCTTACAGCCGGCATTTCCTCATCGGAGCCGCCATTACGCCCCGGATGACGGAGGACCCGGCCTACGCCGCGCTGCTGCGCCGGCATTTCAATTCCATCACCGCGGAAAATATCATGAAACCGCAGCTGATCCTGGACCGCGCCGGTACGGTCGCCCTGGGAGACGGGATCCGGACCGCCCAGAACTTTGAGGCGGCGGACAGGATGCTGACCTTCGCGAAGCAGAACGGGATCCACGTCCGCTTCCATACGCTGGTGTGGCACAATCAGACGCCGCGCTGGTTCTTCGCGGAAAACTGGAGCGACGCGGAGGATGCCCCGCTCGTTTCAGCGCAGGTCATGCTGCTCCGGCAGGAGGCTTATATCCGGGACGTGATGACCCACGTCAATACGGCGTTCCCCGGGGTCGTTTACTGCTGGGACGTGGTCAATGAGGCGATCGAGCCGGATCACGGGGCGCCCGGCTGCTACCGCACCAAGAGCCTCTGGTATCAGACTGTCGGCGAGGAGTTCGTTCCCGCCGCGTTCCGCGCGGCCAGAAGGTATCAGGCGCCGGGACAGAAGCTGTTCTACAACGATTTCAACTGCTATCAGGATAAAAAGCTTCCGCCGCTGCTGGCGCTGCTGAAAAAGCTGAAGGCGGAGGACCTGGTGGACGGCATGGGTATGCAGGGCCATCTGCAGATGGACTGGCCGGACCTGGCGGACTGCGAAAAGGCCGCGCGCGCCTACGGGGAGCTGGGTCTGACACTGCAGACGACCGAGCTGGACATTCACTGCCCGGACAGCGGGGAGGAAAAGCAGGCGGCCCTGGCTGAGCGCTACGCACAGTATTTTGACCTGATGCTGCGCCTGCGGGAGGAGGGCATCGATTATAACTGCGCCACCTTCTGGGGCGTGACGGACAGGGACAGCTGGCTGACGGGCTTCCGCAGGGAGGGCAGCTGGCCGCTGCTTTTCACAGGGGAAAAGGAGACCAAGCCCGCTTTTGACGCCGTGCTGAACGCTCCGCAGAAAAGGGAAAGATTCCGGATCGACCAGGCGGGCTATGCAGTGGGGCTGCCCAAGCCGGCCGCTGTGCTGACGGAGGAGACGGTGCTTCTGGAAACGGAGGACGGTGAAGAGCTTCGCCGCTGGGAAGGCCTTCAGCTGAAATACGACCGGGCCGCCGGGGAAAACGTGGCGCTGATCGATCTGGGAGACCTGCGGGAGGGAAAGTATTACCTGCGCTGCGGGGAGATCCGGCGGGAGGTCCGCGTGGAGAAGCAGCCCTGGCAGGCCGCCGCGGACGCGCTGGTCAAGGGTCTGTATTATCAGCGCTGCGGATGCGGCCTGGAGGAGAAGCATGCCGGCGTCTATGCCCACGGCGCGTGCCACACGGAGCCCGCGAAGGAATGGGAGCATCCCGAAAAGCTCCGGAGGGTGACGGGAGGCTGGCATGACGCGGGAGACTACGGCAAGTATACCGGCCCCGGAGCGGTGGCCGCCGCGCACCTGATCTATACGCAGCTGTTCTTCCCCCGGGGCTGCGGGGAAAACCTGAACATTCCCGAAAGCGGGAACGGCGTGCCGGATATCCTGAACGAAGCCCGCTGGGAGCTGGAGTGGCTGCTGAAGATGCAGCGGGATGACGGCGCCTTCCACCACAAGCTGACCAAGGACCATTTCGCGCCTTTCATCATGCCGGAGGAGGACCGGGAGCAGGAATACCTGATGCCCGTTTCCACCTGCGCCACGGCGGCAGCCTGCGCCTGCTGTGCCCTGGGCGCGATGACCTGGCAGGAGCGGGACGCGGCTTTTGCCGGTTCGCTGCGCTTTGCCGCGGAAAGGGCCTGGGCCTGGCTGGAGGAGCATCCCGACTGCGTACCCTTCCGGAATCCCGACGGGGTCCGGACCGGGCAGTACGGAGACCTGAGCGATACGGATGAACGCTTCTGGGCCGCGTGCGAGCTGTACGCGATGACCGGGGAGAAGCATCTGCTGGAGCGGGCGGAGGAGCTGTACGGCAGGATCGTCAGCGATCCGGACACGAATGAGCAGGGAAAGCCGCACGTGCGTATCGCGAACCTGACCCAGTACGGCTGGGCGGACGTGACGGGGCTGGGCGCGGTCTGCTGCCTGTTCCGGCTGGGAGAGGCCGCCGGGAGCCTGTACACGGACATCCGGGAACGCTTCCTGCGGGAAAGCGAAAAGGCGCTGGAGCTGGTGAAGGCCTCCGGCTACGGCACGGCGCTTTCTCCCGAAATGTATATCTGGGGCAGCACGCTCCCGCTGATGAATCACGCGATGACCATGATCCTGAACTGGGTCCTGACGGGGCGCGTGGATATGCGGGACGGAGCGCTCTGCCAGCTGCACTGCGCGCTGGGGCTGAATCCGCTGGATCTTTCCCTGATCACCGGCTTCGGACAGAAGCGGGTCATGCATCCGCATCACCGGCCGTCCGGCGCGGACGGCATTGAGGAGCCCGTGCCCGGACTGATCTCGGGCGGCCCCAATGCCCGCTGGAACTACGGCCTGACCAAGGAGATCCTGACGGAGGATACGGCGCCCGCAAAATTCTTCCTGGACGAAACGCCCTCCGCGGACACCAATGAGATCGCCATTTACTGGAATTCATCCGCGGCCTTTGTGTTCGCGTGCTTCGCGCAGCTGACGAAGGACTCCGCCCGCTGAGAAGCGAGCGGCCGCATAGGAGGAAATATGGGTCCTTTTGAACTGAAATCAGCCCGCTATCTGGCGGCTGACCACCTGGCGCGGGTCATCCGCGAGGGCGACGCCGTGGCGGACGCCACGGCGGGCAACGGCCACGACACCTGCTTCCTGGCGGAGCTCGCCGGGGCGGCGGGCCGCGTGTACGCCTTTGACATCCAGGCCTCCGCCATCGAAAGCACGGCGGAACGCCTGGCGGAGAGCGGGCTTTCCTCCCGCGTCACGCTGCTGAACACGGGGCATGAGCATATGGCGGAACATATCAGGGAACCGCTCCGCGCGGTGATGTTCAATCTCGGCTGGCTTCCGGGCGGCAACAAGCAGATCACGACACAGTGGGAGACGACGCGCCGGGCGCTGGAGCAGGCGCTTTCCCTGCTGATGCCCCTGGGCGTGTGCACCGTGTGCGTTTATCCGGGCCACGCTTCCGGGGAGGAGGAGAGGCAGCGCCTGACCGAGTATCTGGCGTCCCTCCGGCCGCAGGAGTATAACGTGCTGCATGAAAAATTCCTCAACGCGGGCGCCTTTGCCCCGGAATGCTTTGTCATCCAGCGCATGGAGTAAAAGGCGGACAGGCGGAACAGCCTGTCCGTTTTCCTTTTTGT
Organism: Clostridia bacterium; assembly: GCA_017509255.1. Classification (GTDB taxonomy): domain Bacteria; phylum Bacillota; class Clostridia; order Christensenellales; family Aristaeellaceae; genus Aristaeella. Next base: position 8,188 of record JAFWQA010000029.1, read on the forward strand.
TCGCCTTGCAATGGCCGGGGAAAGAAATTATAATGAAGCCGGATCAAAAAACAGGAGGACGTCACCGTGAACGTAGCGCAGCTGGCGGATCAGCTTCGGCGGGATACACAATTCATGAAGGATGTCACGCGCTGGGAGGTCATTCCCGCGCGGGAAGCCCGTACGCTGCCTTTTCCCTCCTGCCTGGACGAGCGGCTGAAGCCCGTGCTGGCCGCCAGGGGGATCCACGCGCTGTACACCCACCAGGCGCACAGTGTGGAAGCAACGGCCCGGGGCGAGGACGTGACCGTGGTCACGCCGACGGCGTCCGGCAAGACCATGTGCTATAACCTGCCCGTGCTGTCCGCGATCCTGAAGGATCCGGACGCGAGGGCGCTCTATCTTTTCCCGACCAAAGCCCTTTCCGCCGACCAGGTGCATGAGCTGTACGAGATGATCGAGGAAATGGGTGTGGACATCAAGACCTACACCTATGACGGGGATACGCCCGCGGCGGCGCGCAAGGCCGTCCGGCAGGCGGGGCATATCGTGGTCACGAACCCGGATATGCTGCATTCCGGCATCCTGCCGCATCATACCAAGTGGGTCAAGCTGTTTGAGAACCTTCGCTATATCGTGATCGACGAGATCCACAGCTACCGCGGCGTTTTCGGCAGCAACCTGGCAAATGTGCTCCGCCGGCTGATGCGCCTGTGTGAGTTCTACGGCAGCCATCCACAGTTCATCCTCTGCAGCGCGACCATCGCGAACCCGAAAGAGCTGGCGGAAACGCTGATCGGGCGCCCGGTCACCCTGATCGATGACAACGGCGCGCCGATGGGCGAACGCCATTTCGTGTTTTACAATCCGCCGGTGATCAACCGGCAGCTGGGCATCAGGCAGGGGAGCATCCCCGTCACCCGCGCCATTTCCGGCATGCTGCTGCGCAACGGCATCCAGACGATCACCTTTGCCCGGTCCCGGCTGACGGTGGAGGTGCTGACCCGCTACCTGAAGGACATGGTGCGTGACCCGCTGGGCAACGCGGGCCGCGTGAGGGGCTACCGCGGCGGGTATCTGCCGACGGAGCGGCGGGAGATCGAGAAGGGCCTGCGGGCCGGGCAGGTGGACGCGGTGGTGTCCACCAACGCGCTGGAGCTGGGCATCGATATCGGTGCGCTGGACGCCTGCGTGCTGTGCGGCTATCCGGGTACGATCGCCAGCGCCTGGCAGCAGGCGGGGCGCGCCGGCCGCAGAAAGGGCACCAGCATCGTGTTCTTCGTGGCGTCCAGCGCCGCCATCGATCAGTATATCGTCACGCATCCGGATTATTTTCTCCGGCAGAGCCCGGAGAATGCCCTGCTGAATCCGGACAACCTGTATATCCTGCTGAGCCACTTCAAGTGCGCCGCCTTCGAGCTGCCCTTTGAGGACGGGGACGGCTTCGGCAACGCGCCGGCGCCGGAGGAGCTTCTCGGCTACCTGAGCGAGGAGGGCATCCTGCACCATGTGGACGGCCGGTATCACTGGTCGGCGGAGGATTTCCCCGCCAGCGAGATCTCCCTGCGGTCCGCCGCGGCGGAGAACTTTGTGATCATTGATATCACGGACCCGGCGCATCACCGCGTTGTCGGTGAAATGGACCGGTTCACCGCGCCGATGCTGCTGCACGAAAACGCCATTTATATGCATGAGGGACGTCAGTACCAGGTGGAGAAGCTGGACTTTGACGCCTGCAAGGCCTTTATCCGGGCGGTGGATACCGGCTATTATACCGACGCGGATCTGAACATCAACCTGAGCCTGCTGGATATCGAAAAGCAGGAGCCGCACTCCCGGGGCGGCATCACGGCGCTGGGCGAGATCAAGGTGACCGCACTGGTGACCATGTTCAAAAAGATCCGCTTCGATACGCATGAGACGCTGGGCTTCGGGCATGTGAGGCTGCCGGAGACAGACATGCACACCTCCTCCATGTGGTGGACGCTGCCGGAGGACCTGGCGAACGCCGTGCCGAGCGATACGCTGAAGAACGGCATGATGGGCGTCGCGAACCTGCTGAGGATCGTGTGCCCCCTGTACCTGATGTGCGCCCCGCAGGACATCGCGGTGGTCTATCAGGTCAAGAGCCCGATCACCGACCAGCCGACCGTGCTCCTGTACGACAACTGCCCCGGCGGCATCGGCCTGTCCCAGAAGGCTTACGGGATGAGGGACCTGCTGCTGAGCAAGGCGCTGCAGGTGGCGCAGGACTGCGGCTGCAAATACGGCTGCCCCTCCTGCGTGGGCCCGGTGGGCGAGATCGGCGAGGACGGGAAAAAGACGGCGATCTGGCTTCTGAAGGAGCTGACGAAATGAATCTGCGGGACAAGCTCCGCGCCGTGGGCGGGAGCTCCGGAAAACAGCAGAATGAACAGCGGCAGGCCACAACGGACTGCCGCCATTTTGCCGTGTACCGGGACGCGGAGGAGTTCCCGGGAGCGTCGGAGGTGACCCGGGACACCCTGGCCATGATGACCGGGGCGGAGCTGCCGGAAAACTTTGATCCGAAAAGGATCCTGTATCTGGATACGGAAACGACCGGGCTGGGCGGCAGCGGCACCGTCGCCTTCCTGGTCGGCATGGGCTTTCTGACGGACAGCGGCTTTGAGGTGCATCAGTTCCTGATGCGCGACTATCCGGAGGAACCGTACCTGCTGCGTCATGTGGCCGGCGGCCTGGGGAAGTTCGACGTGCTGTGCACCTTCAACGGCGCCACCTTTGACGTGCCGCTGCTGGAGACCCGTTTCCTGATGAACCGCATGGACCGCTCCTGCCTGGACCTTCCGCACATCGACCTGCTGCAGCTGTGCAGGCGGCTCTGGAGGCTGCGCCTCGGCCGGTGCAACCTGGGCCGGCTGGAGGAGATCATCCTGGGCAGGCCGCGCGTGGACGACCTGCCGGGAAGCGAGGTGCCCCAGCGCTACTTTACCTATCTGAAAACAAGGCAGGACTCCCTGCTGGAGGACGTGCTCGCGCATAACGCGCAGGATATCGCCAGCCTCTGCGTGCTGCTGACGCATATGTCGGAAATGTATCTCCATCCGGAAAGGATCCGCTTCAGCGAGGACGTCTACTCCATGGGCAGGGCGCTGGAAAAGCGGCAGTATACGGAGCGCGCGCGCCTCTGCTACCGCCTGGCCCGGCCGGGCAGGATGGGGGACGCGGCGGGAGAGGCGCTGGCCCACAGCTACCGGCGGGCCGGAGAGCGGGAGGAAGCCGCGGCTGTCTGGCGGGAAATGATCGAACAGCGGCGGGGCGGGGTCAAACCCTATGTGGAGCTGGCCAAGTACCATGAGCACATCCGGCGGGATATTCCTGCCGCGCTGGAGCTGACGGAAAAGGCGCTGGCCCTGCTGAGCGAGATCACGCTCCGGGAGGATGTTACTGTACAGGAAACCAAAAATGAGGTACAATACCGCTATCAACGCTTGAAACGCAAGCTGAAGGAGCTGTAATTCATGGGACTGATGACATCGTTCAAGGCAAACAAGGCGCACCGTCTCCAGCAGAACGGAAAGATACAGGAGGCGATCAGCCTTTACGAGGAGTGCTTCAGCGAGGGACTGAATGAAGCGCGCTACGTCCTGTCATATGCCGTGCTGATCATCCGGGACGGGCAGTATCAGAAGGCGAAGGATTTTCTGGTCAAGCATCAGAAGGCGCCGGGCATGACGGGCGATTACAGACAGAGGCTGATCGTGGATTACGCGGTCTGCTGCTTCCGGTTGGGAGAGGTGGACAAGGGCATTGCCAAGATGGAGGAGCTGCAGCGCAAGGGCGTTTCCGGCGCGATCTATCAGACGCTCGGTTATCTGTATGTGGAGAAGTACGATCTGGCGAACAAGCCGGACTTTGCCGCTGCCGCCGCGGAAGCGGAGGCGGCCGTGACGGAGACCGCTCCGGAAACGGAGCCGGCTGCCGCGGAGGAAGACGCCGGAAGCGCGGCTCCCGCCCTGACTCCGGAGGAGCAGTGGCAGGCCGGCGCGCAGAAAGCGCTGGAATACAACCAGGCGGCGGTGGAGTACGATGACGAGGATCCGATCTGCCTGGACAATCTGGCCCAGACCTGGTACCGCGTGATGGGGGATAAGGAGCAGGCGAAGCCCTGGTTCGAGAAAGCCCTCGCGGTCAAGGACAACCAGATCGACACGCTGTATTTCCTGAGCCGCTACGATCTGGAGAACGGAGACCGCGCGGCGGCGCTGGAAAAGCTGGAAAAGGCGGCTGAAGGCCGTTTCTCCCCGCTGAATTACTGCACCCGGGACAATATTCTCGCGGAGATCGCCGCGCTGAAGGGAGAGGCCTGAGATGCCCGGGGATTTTGAAGCATATCAGAGCGCCGGCTCCGACGGGCCGACCGCGGTGCTGAAGAAGAAGAAAGAGAAGGTCAAAAAGCCTTTGTGGAAGGAAATTCTCGAGTGGGTGCTGACCATCGTGATCGCCGTGGCGGCCGCGCTGGTGATCCGTTCCTTTATCTTTGAGCCCGTGAAGGTGGACGGGCATTCCATGGACGATACCCTTTCCGACGGCGAGATCATGCTGGTGTCCAAGTATGACTACGGCTCCGTATGGCTGACCTTTCCCTGGCAGGATGACGGAGAGAAGGAGACCGCGACGCGCTTTGCCGTGGGCACCAAAGAACCGGAGCGGTTTGACGTGGTGATCTGCCGGTATCCGGGCCGGGGCGACACGAACTTTGTGAAGCGGATCGTGGGGATCCCCGGGGACGAGCTGTACATTGAGGACGGCTACCTGTATGTGAACGGGGAAAAGCAGCCGGAGGAATACGTGAGCGACGGATACCGCGTGCGGGGCGGCAGCAACGGCTGGAGCTTCTGCAGCGCGGAGGAGCCCTACAAGGTGCCGGAGAGGCATTATTTCGTGATGGGTGACCACCGCAACAACTCCAACGACAGCCGCGCGCACGGAGCGATCGAACGGGAAATGATCGTTGGGCACGTGCGCCGGGTCGTCTTCCCCTTCGGCGGGTGGAGAGGAATCCGGTGAACCAAAAGCAGATACAGCCTGCCGCTGAGGCAGGCTGTTTTTTTGTGCCCGTTTCCGGGGGAGGCATGCGGGAGCTTACAGCGAGACTTCCTGCGCGGGGAAGGGGAGCACCGCGATCTCCAGATTTCCGTTGAGCGTCCGCAGCTCGTCGATGAAGGCTTTTTCCTCCAGCCGGTTTTTCATCCGGATCCGGAAGGAGAGGCGGAACATGGAGCCCATCCCGGTGGTTTTGACGCCGACGCTTTCCGCGCAGTTCAGATACCGGCCGAAGGTCCCGTCGAACGCGCCGACGTAGTTCAGGGATTCCGGGATGGTAATGTTCAGCAGACGGTATTCGCCGGTGGAGGAATGATCGAACAGCGCCGTGGAGGACAGGAGCAGGAACACGGCGCCGAGGCAGAGCAGGATCAGCGCGCCGTAGGCCAGATATCCCAGCCCGAAAGCGACGCCCGCGCCCATGGCGATCAGCAGGGCCGCGATCTCATCCGCGCTGCCCTGGGCGGACCGGAAACGGGTCAGGGCGAAAACGCCTCCGAAAGCGACGCCCGCGCCGATATTGCCGCTGACAAAGGTCAGCACGGTGCCGACGGTGAAGGGAATGACCGAGGTGACGATGAAGAAGCGGCGGCTGGCCTGCACGCGGAAAGACATCAGCCAGGAATAGATCACTCCGGAAAGGAGCGCGGCCAGCATCATGAGAAAGAACTGAGCGGGCGTGACGGAGGAAGAATAGACGGATTCAAACATGAGGGGGAACCTCCCTTTCTTAATGCGGCGGAATATCAGCCGGCGATCCGGACGGCGTCCAGCTGCCGGCGGAACGCCTCACCGTATTTGGAGAAGGTGCTTTTATAGATGCGGCCTTCATCCAGGATCCCGGAAAGCCAGAGCGGCATGGCGTCCTGGACCTTGATCTCCAGGATCGCGCAGCCCGGCGGCTGGAGCGGTATGCCGTCCATGGGACCGGTCAGGCGCAGGTCTTCAGTGCGGTAGCGGGGATGAAAGTCCACGGTCAGGCGGAGATCGCCCTCCGGCTCGAAGTACGCTTCCCGGTCATAAAGGATCAGGCAGGCCGGGAACAGCTTTCCGTAAAAGTCCCGGAAACGGTCCAGCTCCCGGCTGATCTGCCCGTCCCCGAAGACGCCCCGCTCCCCGGAAAGAAAGCGCTCCACGTCGGGAATCACGGTCTGCACGCGGCGCTTGTAGACAACGTCATGCGCCTTGCGCTTCAGCTCCAGGAAAACCGGGGAGCTCTCCGCGGCCGGGCCGTAGGACCGGAGACGAATCTTTTCCTTGAAGGCGGGCTTGTCCATGGAAGCCCGGATCAGCCTGCTGTCCGGCGTGTCGTAATACAGGGAGGCAATGGTGGTCCTGCCGTACTGATCCAGAAGCATATGTCCCCGCAGGGAACGGATCAGATAAGCGGTCTGCGGGCCGCTGAGCAGATATTTCAGTTCACAGCGTTTCATCACATTGATCGTTTCACTCAACCTGAACACCTCTTTCCGCATCGGAGGGAGCGCGCTCCTTCCGTTTGCGGGGCCAGTTTAGCAGGAGAACCTTAAATAAAACTAAAGCGTCGGAAAGAAAAAAAGGCCGGCCTTGCGGCCGGCCGGGGAAAAACGGTTATACAGGCTTACAGGCCCATGTAGCGGTTGTAGGCATCCTGGTAAACCTTCAGCACTTCGGGAAGACCCATGCCGTTGACCTGCTCCACAAAGGCGTCGAAGCCATCCAGAGACTCGCGGCCCATGATGAACTTGTCGAGGGTCTCGTTGACGTAGGTCTCGATATCGGTGTACTTCTCGTTGATGATATCCCGCTCCTCATCCGTGAAGGCCAGGGTCGGGAAGGCGGGGCCGATATGCCCTTCCTGCTCATACAGGTCGCGGGTGCGGTTGACCTCGTCGGAAACGAAGGCGCGCTCATAACGGGCATCCTGCAGCAGGGTCAGCATGCTCTGGATGCCGTACTGGCGCAGCGCGTCCTGGGCGCTCAGGCCATCGGGGTTGTGCATGATCAGTTCGGTGTAGTACAGATTGCCGTTCTCATCCACGTCGTAGTGCTCGCCCTTGACGCCGAAGTTGAGAAGGAGCATGCCTTCCTCGCTGTACAGATAGTCGAACAGCTTCATGGCAGCCTTGACCTGCTCCTCGCTGGCGCCGACGTAGATCGCGGCGTTCCAGTCCTCGTCCACGGTGATGGGCTGCAGCTGGTCGCGGGTCTGCGCGATGCCGGTGGGGCCGGCCATGGGCGCGGTGCCGACGATGTGCACGGGGCTGTCCGTATCCTTGAACAGGTTGCCCACGTTGTCGATGTAGGCGCTCCAGTCATAGCTCATGAAGACCTGCTCGTTGGTCCAGCGGCTGTACCAGTCCTGCTTGCTCAGGGTCAGGTATTCGCTGTCGATCAGGCCGGCTTCGTAGCACTTGTTCAGCCAGGCGAGGGCGTCCTTCATGCGGGCGTCCACAGCGCCGAACTTGACCACGTCGTCCTCGGCGAAGAAGGTTTCCTCAATGCCCCAGCTGTTGACGAAGGGCATCAGGTTGGCGCGGTTGTTGGAGCCCTGCTTCCGGACGGAGAAGGGGATCTCGTCCGCTTCGCCGTTTCCGTTCGGGTCGCCCTGCTTGATGGCGAGGAAGGTTTCATACAGCTCTTCCATGGTTGTCGGAGCCTTCAGCTGCAGCTTATCCAGCCAGTCCTGACGGTAGAACCAGAGCTTGCCGCAGGTGATGGCGGTGCGCTGGCCGATAAAGCGGATATGGCCTTCGCTGTCACTGACATAGCGGCGGATGACCGGGTCGGAGTATACCTTCCAGAGGTTGGGGGTATCGGTCTCGTTGATGTAGTCATCCAGGATCATCCATGCTTCCTTGTACTGCAGAAGCTTGTTGGCCTTGTACTGCACGATGGTCGGGATGCTGGCAGGGTCGGACATCAGCAGGCCGTACTTTTCGTCCAGGCTTTCCGTCGGGGCGCTCTGTACGTCGATTTTGATGCCCAGGATATCCTGCAGCATGTTGATGGTCATCAGGCCGTTGCGCATGGGCATGTTTTCACGGTCGGACGCCCAGATGGAGATTGTCACCGGATCGTCGGCCGATGCGAACGCGAGGGGCATCAGCGACAGAGCCAGGACGAGGCAGAGGATTCGAACCAGTTTTTTCATAGGGACCCATCCTTTCTTTTATAATATCCGCTGTCTGCGGATAAAATCGGTTTATTCCTTCACGGAGCCGATCATCACGCCCTTGACGAAGTAGCGCTGGATGAAGGGGTAGACGCACAGCATGGGCAGCATGGCCACCACGATGGTGGCGTACTTGATGCCCTCGGCCATATTGGATTCCGCGGAGGAGGAAGCGTTTTCCACGATCTCGTTCTGCAGCACCACCTGGCGGAGAATGATCTGCAGGGGATAGAGCTCCGGCTTGTTCAGGTAGAGCACGGCGCTGAAATAGCTGTTCCAGTGGGATACGGCGTAGAACATGCCGATGGTCATCAGGCTGGCCATGGACAGGGGCAGTACGATCTTGATCAGGATGCCGAAATCGTTGCAGCCGTCCAGCTCCGCCGCCTCCACCAGGCTGACGGGAATGCCCATGAAGAAGGTGCGCATCAGGATCATGTTGTAGGTGCTGACGGCGCCGGGGATCAGCATGGCCCACATCGTGTTGAGCATTTTCAGCTCTTTGACGATCAGGAAGGTGGGGATCATGCCTCCGGAAAAGAACATGGTAAAGGTGCACATCAGCGTCAGGAACCTGCGTCCGGGCAGCTTCCTCTGGCACAGCGCCCAGGCGCCCGCCGTGGTAAGCAGCAGGTTGATGGCCGTGCCCAGGACCGTGTAGAGGATCGTGTTGCGGTAGCTGGTCAGCAGCTGCGGATAGCGGAACACCTTGGCATAGGCCAGCACGTGCGTCCGCACGGGCCAGAGAACAACCTCGCCCTTGAGGATGGCGGTTTCCTCGGACAGGGAGGCGGCGATCACGTACAGCACCGGATAGAGCATGACGGCGCTGATCAGCAGCAGGATCAGCACGTTGATCTTCAGGAACAGCCTGCGGGAGAAGGATTCCCGGATCCGGTTTCTTTGTACAGGCAGCTTTGCCTTCGATACGGTACTCATTCTTTCTCCCTCCTTTACCACAGGCTCGTTTCTGAGAAACGGCGGGACAGCCAGTTGGAGGCAATGACCAGCACAAAGCCGATCACGCTCTGGAAAATGCCGACGGCTGTGGAATAGCTGTATTCGTTTTTCAGGATACCGCGGCGGTAGACGTAGGTGCCGATGACGTCCGAGGTCTCCAGGTTGGCGTTGTTCTGCAGGAGAAGGATGGTTTCATAGCCCGCGTCCATCATATGGCCGAGGCGCATGATGAGCAGCACGATCACCGTGGGCAGGATGCCGGGCAGCGTGATGTGCCACATGCGGCGCAGATGCCCGCCGCCGTCCACGGTGCAGGCCTCGTACAGCTCGCCGTTGATGCCGCTGATGGCGGCCAGGAAGATGATCGAATTCCAGCCGATATTCTTCCACAGGTTCATCAGGGTGTAGATCGTGCGGAAGGATTCGGGCTGCGTCATGAAATAGGTCCTTTTACCGCCCATGCTTTCGATGATGTTGTTGACCAGGCCTCCCGTCGGGCTCAGGAACTGTACGACCATGCTGGCCAGCACGACGGAGGAAATGAAGTAGGGCATGTAGGTGATGGTCTGCGTGACCTTCTTGAAGCGGGGCTGGCGAACCTCGTTGAGCAGCAGCGCCAGGACAATGCTGGCCGGGAAGTTGAACACCAGGTCGTACAGATTGATCAAAAGCGTGTTGCGGATCAGTCTCCAGCAGTAAATGGAATTGAAAAACTGGCTGAAGTATTTGAAACCGACCCAGGGGCTTTTCGCAAAGCCGGCAAAGGCATTGTAGTTTTTAAAAGCAATGACGAGACCCGCCATGGGCGCGTAGCGCATGAAAATATAATAAAGAAGGACAGGGAAAAACATCAGATATAAATATTTTGCTGCCCAAATCCTGCGCCACAGCGCCGACACTTTCGTCCGGCGCATGTGAACCACCTCCGATTTGCGGAAATTATAACATTCCCCCGGGAAAAGTGTCAAGAAAACCGGCGCGTTTGCGCCGGTTGGAAAAACAGATCGTGCAAAGAGAGCAAAAACTGAACAGATCGGAACCGAAAACGAAAAAGACCGGAGCTTTACAGGGCAACCGATGTGACGGGCATGTCCTTTTTCAGCGTGAAGCAGGTCTCCGCGCCACCGTCGGAAAGCGTATACTCCCCGCGGAAGCCGTGCAGGGTGCAGCAGCCGTTTTCGTCCGTGACGAGCGTTTCCGCCGTATGCCAGTCCGTGGCCAGCTTTTCCTTCAGCGCCAGCAGGGCGGGCTTGGGCCGTCCGTCGGAATGGATCAGGCCGGAGGGCGCCTTCAGCCACTGATGGTCCTCGAAGTCCCAGGTGGTGAAGCCTTCCACCAGCGGGCGGGAGAACAGATAGTCCATCATCGTCATCAGGTTGTCCGCCTGACGGGCTTCCCCTTCGGGCGTGGAGGGCCATTCCTGTACCTGGTAATCGTTCAGGTCCACGATCTCCGGCGGCATCAGATGGCCTGAAACGAAGGTGTTTTCGGTAAAGTGGATCGGGAGGCCGAAGCTCTCGAAGCGCTCGGTGACCTCCTGCAGCTTTTCCATGCCCCAGAAGCCCTGGTGCTGATGGCTCTGGATGCCGATGGTGTCAATACCGACGCCGCCGTCCAGGCAGTCGGCGATCAGCTGACGGTAGCGCTCGCTGGTGTTGAAGTCGTTCAGCAGCAGCTTGGCGTCCGGATCCACGGCATGCGCCTGATCGAACAGCGCCTTGACCAGCGGCACCCGGCCCATCTTCCGGCAGAGCCGGGTCACGGGATTCATGCGCGGCAGGAATTTGGGCTCGTTCACGAATTCGGGCATGATCACCACTTCGTTGATGACATCCCAGTAGCCGATATCGTGCTTAAAGGCGGTCAGCTCGCGGCGGATGCGGAAAAGGAAAGCGTCCAGAACCTCATTTTCGGGCAGGTCGTACATCCACGCCGCGCCGGAGGTATGCCAGCACAGGGGATGGCCTTTGATGCTTTTTCCGTCCGCTTTCAGCCGGTCCGCAGCGCGGAGCGTGGGGACCTCCATGGTCTTGCCGGGTTCCGGCTCATACCTGCCGATATAGAATGGCAGCGTCGCGTAGTTGAAGACTTCCTTCCACTCGGCATAGATCTTGTCCAGATAGGCTTTCTTTTCGGCCGGGACCTCGGGGCTCGTCAGAGGTACGGTGAAAAAGCCGCCGGTGCCGAACAGGAATTCATGCTTTTTCAGATCGGCTTTCAGGATCTTTCCGGCAAGCGGATTGCCTGCCTTGTCCGTCAGGCGGATGACGCAGGAGGATTTTCTGTGCTCGTAACGGTCCATGGGGATCATCCTTTCTTTCGCGGGCGTTTCATTATGCGGTTTACGGATCTGTTTACAGCATAAACGATGAAAAAAAGGAAAGTCAATACATTTGTACCGACAAATTGCAAAGTGTGGAGAATGCGTCATGAAAAGAAGACAAAAAGACAATTTTTCGCCCGGTTTCGACGGGGAAAAACATATACGGGAGGCAGGGAACTGTGATATGATGTTTTTACGGAACAGAAAGGAGACGGAAACCATGATGAAAAAACTGACGGCGCTCTGCCTGTTGCTGGCTCTGCTGCTTTCTCTGACGGCATGCTTCGCCGCGGATGAGGTCACCGTGCCGGACGTACAGGTCGGGACGTACAGTATTCCCGAAAACGACGCGCTGAAATTCGTGCGCGATATGAAGCTCGGGTGGAACCTGGGCAATACCTTTGACGCGATCGACTGCACCTGGCTGAAGGATCCGCTGGATTACGAATCCGGCTGGGTCGGAGTCAAGACCTCGAAGGCGCTGATCCAGACGCTGAAGGACGCCGGCTTCAAGACCCTGCGGCTGCCGGTCAGCTGGCACAACCATGTGGATGCCGACTATCAGATCGACGCGGCCTGGCTGGACCGTGTCTATGAGGTGGCTTCCTGGGCATACGACCTGGATATGTACGTGATCCTGAACATCCATCACGACGAGGCCCAGTTCCTGCCTTCCCCCGGTCACTATGAGGAGTCCGCGCGCTACATCGAGGCCATCTGGACGCAGCTGGCGGAGAAATTCCGGGATTTCGACTCCCGGCTGATCATGGAATCCATGAACGAGCCCCGCCTGCTCAATTCGAATTACGAGTGGAATTTCGTTTCCGCGGCTTCCGAATGCCGGAACGCCGCGAAGTGCCTGAACCAGCTGAACCAGCTGTTTGTGGACACCGTGCGCAAAAGCGGAGGGAACAACGCGGACCGCTACCTGATGGTTCCGGCCTATGCCGCCAATCCGGATTACGCATGCGATAAGCAGTTTTTCGTGCTGCCGGAGGACACGGCGGACAACCGGATCATCGTATCCGTGCACGCCTACACCCCCTACAGCTTCGCGCTGCAGCTGCCCGGCGTCAGAACCTTTGATATCGCGAAGCAGGGCAGGGATATCGACAACTTCATGGACAGGCTGTACCGTACCTACGTCTCCATGGGGACCCCGGTGGTCATCGGCGAGTTCGGCGCGCTGAACAAGAACGGCAACATGCAGGACCGGGTGGACTTCACCGCCTACTACGTCGCGTCCGCCCGCGCCCGCGGCATGACCACCGTCTGGTGGGACAACCACAACTTTACGGGAAGCGGGGAGCAGTTCGGCCTGATCGACCGGAGGAGCTGCGAGTGGAAAGCCCCGAAGATCCTGGAAGCAATGCTGAAATACTGCGGAGAGTAAAGAGGGAATAAGCCATGCAAAGAGACGAGCGGTCGAAAATGCTGGGGACGATGCCGATGGGGCGGCTGATCCCGAAGGTATCGGTCCCGATCATGATTTCCATGCTGGTGCAGGCGCTGTACAATGTGGTGGACAGCATTTTCGTCGCCCGGTACGACCCGGACGCGCTGACGGCGGTTTCCCTGGCATACCCGATCCAGATGCTGATGCTGGCCCTGTCGCTGGGCATGGGCGTGGGCATCAACAGCCTGATCAGCCGGAAGCTGGGCGAAAAGGATGCCCGCGGCGCGCGCAGAGCAGCCTGGAACGGGCTGCTGATCGAGCTGGGAGGCTTCCTGATCTTCTTCCTGGTCGGCACGCTGCTGGCCGGGAAATGCATGGACCTCGTGGTATCGGACAATCTTGCCGGCGCGGATAAGATCCACAGCCTGGGCACCTCCTATCTGAGCATCGTGACCACCTGGAGCCTGGGCATTTTCATGGCGATCCAGTTTGAGCGCATGCTGCAGGCCACGGGCAACACCGTCCTCTCCATGGCGACGCAGATGGCGGGCGCCCTGGTCAACATCATCCTGGACCCGATCATGATCTACGGCTATCTCGGCTGCCCGGCCATGGGAGTGGCGGGCGCGGCCACGGCTACGGTGATCGGCCAGTTTACCAGCGCGGCGCTGGGCTTTGTGCTGAACCAGACGAAGAATACTGAGCTGAAGCTGAATATCGGCGAGTTTGCCGCGGACCGGGCCATCCTGCGGGATATTCTGGCGGTCGGGCTCCCGTCCACGGTCATGCAGGCCATCGGCTCGGTGATGAACGTGGGGATGAACGGCCTGCTGTCCTCCTTCGCGGAGGGCAATGCCGCCGTGAACGTGCTGAACGTCTATTTCAAGCTGCAGTCCTTTGTGTTCATGCCGGTATTCGGCCTGGGCGGCGGCATGGTCGCCATCGTCGGCTACAATTTCGGCGCGCGGCTGAAGGAGCGGGTCTATCAGGCGATCCGGACGGCGTCCGTATGGGCACTGACGATCCTCGGCATCGGCACGTTGCTGTTCCTGCTTTTCCCGGACGCGCTGATGTCGCTGTTCGAGTCGGGAGAGGGCACCTCCGAGGTGACGCTGACCATGACGCGGCTGGGCGTTACGGCGCTGCGGACCATCAGTCTGCACTTTATGATCGCCGCGGTGGCCATCGTGCTGACCAACGTGTTCCAGGCCATCGGCAAGGGAATGTACAGTCTGATCATTTCGCTCTGCCGCCAGCTGCTGGTGCTGCTGCCGGCCGCTTACCTGCTCAAAAGCATTTTCGGCACGGTCGACTCCGTGTGGTGGACCTTCCTGATCGCGGAGGCGGTTTCCCTGACGCTGTCCCTGGTCTTTTACCGGAAATGCGACAGGGAGATCCTGTCAAGGCTGTAAAGAGGGAAAAAGAAAAAACCGGGAGTCTTCCGAAGGGTCGGCTCCCGGTTTGCTTTTTCCCGCTCCGCCGCCTCTTCCGGGGACGGATGCCTGACGGTGAAAAAAAGGAAACCGGCCGGGAAGGGCGGGCGCTCGGTTGCAAAAGTCTGTCGGATTTGGTACAATAAACCAAATGGCCCGAGAGGAGGAAATGCCGTGAACAAGGTAGATCCGGCGGTCAAAAAGGAAACCGGATATATTGCCGCCTGGGTCGGCATTCTTTCCCTGGTGATGGAGGCCGTTTTCCTGCTCCTGCGGCGCTGGGACCTCAGCGTCCTTGCCGGGAATCTGGCCGGCGGAGCGGCGGCGGTCGTGAATTTCGCGCTGCTGGGCCTGACGGTGGCAAAGGCGGTGGCTTCCGGCGAACCGGACAAGGTCGCCCTCCGCGTCCGCTCGTCCCGGACGCTCCGGCTGCTTGGGCTGGCGGGTTTCTGCGCGCTGTGCATCGGCGTTTTCAAAACAAATGTATACGCAACGGTGATCCCGCTGCTTTTTCCCCGGATCGGCCTTGCCTTCCGCCCGATGATCGACCGGCGGAGGGGAACGGACGCCGCGGAAACGGAAGGAAGTGATACGCTTGACTGACGGAAAGGCAGTGTCCGTAAAGGACACACGTTTCCGGACTGTTGACGCGCTGCTGATCGCCCTGATGGTGCTGCCCCTGGCGGCATGCCTGGTGCTGAAGATCCTGTTTACTCCGGAATATGAGGGCGTGCACATCTCGGGCGCGCTGATCTATCTGCAGATCGACAGCTTCCCGGTCCAGCCCCTGCTGATCACGGAATCCCAGGTCAACTCGGCGGGGATCACGCTTTCGATCCTCGGACTCTGCCTGTATCTGACCCACGGGCTGACCGTGAAGGCGCAGACGAGGCGGCAGCTGATCGCCGAGTGGATCGTGGAGAAGTGCAGGGGACTGGTCGACAGCAACATGGGTGAGAGCTGGAGCGGCTACGCGCCATTTGTTGCCGCCATCATGGGGCTTTCCGCTTTTTCCAGCCTGTCCTGCCTGATCGGGCTTTTCGCCCCGACGGGGGACGTCAACGTCACGGCAGGCTGGGCGGTGCTGGTGTTCTTCCTGGTCACCTGGACCAAGCTGCGCGGCGGCTTTCTCAATTATCTCAGGGGCTTTACCGAGCCGGTGGTGTTCTTCACCCCGATGAATTTCATCAGTGAATTCTCCCTGCCGGTCAGCATGGCTTTCCGTCATTACGGCAACGTGATGTGCGGCGCGGTCATCTCCGCGCTGGTCGGGTCGGCGCTCACGGGCCTGAGCCGGATGCTGCTGGGCTGGATCCCCGTGATCGGGGAGCTTCCGCTGCTGACGGTCGGCATCCCGGCGGTGCTCTCCCTGTACTTTGACGTGTTCAGCGGTCTCATGCAGGCGTTCATTTTCGCCATGCTGACCATGCTCAACATATCCAATTCCTTCCCGGCGGAGGCCTGGGAAAAACGCCAAAAGAAAAAGGAACTCAGGAAAATGCAAAAAGCCACGGTCAATGGCTGAGAAAACGGAGGAGAAGAAAATGGTAGAACTTGCAATGGGTATCATGCTGGGCCTGTGCGGACTGGGCGCCGGGATCGCGCTGATCGCCGGTATCGGCCCCGGTATAGGTGAAGGCCAGGCGGTCGCGGCCGCCTGCGAAGCGATCGGCCGTCAGCCGGAAAGCAAAAGCGCTGTGACCAGCACCATGATCATGGGCTGCGCCATCGCGGAAACCACCGGTCTTTACGGCCTGATCATCGGTATCATGCTGATCTTCGTCGCGCCCGGGATCTTCTCCGGCGTGCTGCGGGATACGGTGCTCGCACTCAAGTAAAACCGATACCGATAAAAACGGAGGACGGTTATGCAGTCACTGAGTATTATATCCGTCAATCTGTGGCATGTGCTGTTTGCGCTGGCGAACCTGGCGATCATCTATGTGATCGTGAGGCGCTTCCTGTTCAAGCCGGTGAATAAGGTGCTGGATGAGCGGAGGGCGGAGATCGACGGGATCTATGCCAAAGCGGAGAAGGCGAGCGCCGAGGCGGAAGAAAGCCGCCTCAACTATGCCGCCGCCATGGAAGCCGCGGAGCAGACGGCGAACCAGCTGATCATGGAGGCTTCCCGCGACGCGGAGCGCCGGGGGAACGAGATCGAATCCGAAGCCAGGAGCAGGGCCGCGGATATCCGCCGCCAGGCGGAAACGGACGCCATGCTGGAGCGCCGCAAGGCGGAGGATGACATCCGGCGCGAGATCGCCGACGTGTCCACCCGGCTGACCGGAAAGCTGCTGGAGCGGGAGATCAGCGAGGCGGATCACCGCGCCCTGATCGACTCCTTCCTGCAGGAAATAGGTACTGAAAATGACACAGACAAGTAAGGAATACGCTGAGGCGCTTTTTGAGCTTGCCCTGCAGGACGGGAACGCGGAGGAGGTCGCCTCCGCGCTGGAGCTGGTGGAGAAAACGCTGGCAGAGAACCCATCCTATCAGGCGCTGCTGCGCAGCCCCGCGATCCCCAGGGAGGAAAGGATGAACTCCCTGGACAAAGCCTTCGGGGAGCATGTTCCCCTGACGGTGCTGACCCTGCTCCGGATGATGGTGGCCCGGGGGCATGCCGCGCAGCTGGACGATATGATCCGCGCGTGGCGGGACCTGGCCCGGGAGCACCGCGGAGAGAGCGTGGCGGAGGTCACCTCCGCGGTGGCGCTGACGGAAGAGGAAAAGGCAGCCCTGAAGCAGAAGCTGGAGAAGCTTTTTTCCCGGCATATGGTCCTGAACTGCGTGGTGGATCCCACCCTGATCGGCGGGATCCGCGTGGTGACGGAGGGCCGGGTCATTGACGGAAGCCTGCAGAACAAGCTGCAGCAGATCAAGGAAGTGATGGATTCATGAGTTCCAAGGCCGGAGAAATCAGCAGCATTATCAAGGAGCAGATCAAACAGTATCAGGCCCGGATCGAAATGAAGGAAAACGGCACGGTCATCACCGTGGGCGACGGGATCGCCACGGTGTACGGGCTTCGCTCCTGCATGGCCAACGAGCTGCTCCGCTTTGAGGACGGCAGCTTCGGCGTGGCCCAGAACCTGGAGGAGGAGACCGTTTCGGTCGCGATCCTGTCGGACCGGGACAATATCCATGAGGGCAGCGCGGTCTACCGCAGCGGCGAGGCGCTGAGCGTTCCCGTCGGGGAAGGCCTGTTGGGCCGCGTGGTCAACGCGCTGGGCGAGCCGATCGACGGCAAGGGCCCGGTCGTGACGGACGGGACCCGCCCGGTGGAATCCCCGGCGCCCGGCATCATTCAGCGCAAGGGCGTCAGCGTGCCCCTGCAGACCGGCATCGTGGCCATTGACAGCATGATCCCGATCGGGCGCGGCCAGCGCGAGCTGATCATCGGCGACCGCCAGACCGGCAAGACCACGATCGCGGTGGATACGATCCTGAACCAGAAGGATACCGGGGTCATCTGCATCTATGTGGCCATCGGTCAGAAGCGGACCAGCGTGGTGCAGATCGCCCAGGAGCTGAGCAAGGCAGGCGCCATGCCCTATACGATCATCGTTTCCGCCTCCGCGGCGGAAAGTGCGCCGCTGCAGTATATCGCCCCCTATTCCGGCTGCGCCATGGCGGAATACTTCCGCGCCAAGGGCCGGGACGTGCTGATCGTCTATGACGACCTGAGCAAGCACGCGGTGGCTTACCGCGCGCTGAGCCTGCTGATCCGCCGCCCGCCGGGACGCGAGGCCTATCCGGGCGACGTGTTCTATCTGCATTCCCGCCTGCTGGAGCGGGCCGCCTGCGTGGCGCCCGAGTACGGCGGAGGCTCCATTACGGCGCTGCCGATCATCGAGACGCAGGCGGGCGACGTGTCCGCCTATATCCCCACCAACGTGATCTCCATCACGGACGGGCAGATCTTCCTGGAGACGGAGCTGTTCCACAGCGGCATCCGGCCGGCCATCAACCCCGGCATCTCGGTCAGCCGCGTCGGCGGCGCCGCCCAGATCAAGGGCATGAAGAAGGTCGCCGGCGAGCTGAAGCTGCTGTACGCCCAGTACCGTGAGCTGCAGGCCTTTGCCCAGTTCGGCAGCGATCTGGACGCCGATACGAAGGCGAGGCTGGCGCTGGGCGAGCGGATCGTGGAGGTGCTCAAGCAGCAGCGCTCCCATCCCGTGCGGGTGGGCTGCCAGGTCGCCGTGGTATATGCGGTGACCAAGGGCTTCCTGAACGACGTGGAGCCCGGCGACGTGGCCACGTGGGAGGAACGCTTCTTCCGCTATCTGGAGGATTTCTACATGCCGCTGCTGGAGAGGATCGAGCACGGCCAGTGGGATGACACGGACGCGGAGACGCTGGAGACCGCGCTGAAGGGCTTCTGGAGGTAAGAGATGGGCACAGATATCAAATCCCTGCGGGGCCGGATCCGTTCGGTGGATTCGACGCTGCATCTGACGAAAGCCATGGGATTGGTCGCCTCCTCCAAGATCCGCCGCGCGACGCAGAACATGAACTACTCCCGCGAGTACGTCGCGGCGATGGACGAGGTGGTCGCCACGCTGAGCGCTTCGCCCGAGTGCGGGCGGACGCCGTACATGCTCCCCTCCGGCGGCGGGACGAAGATCGTTGTGATCGCCGGGGACCGCGGACTGGCCGGAGGCTATAACGCCAACGTGTTCCGGCTGGCCGCGACGCTGGGGAACGCGGAGTTCATCCCGATCGGCAAGCGGGCGTGCGAACGCTTCGGCAAACCCGTCAACTCCTCCGAGAGATTCTCCGCGGAGGAATCCGGGAAGCTGGCGGAGGAGCTGTGCAGGCAGTTCCTGGCAGGGGAATACGGCCGGCTGGGCATCCTGTATACGAAATATGTTTCCATGATGACGCAGGAAGCGACGGTGAAATGGGTGCTTCCGCTGGAAAGGACGGCGGGGGTCAAAACGGTCGACCCGGTCTTTGAGCCGGATGAGGAGACCGTGCTGACCGCCGCGGTGCCGACCTACGTCAGCGGGCTGCTTTCCGCCTGCGTGCGGGAGAGCTTCGCCAGCGAGGTCGCCGCGCGCCGGATGGCGATGGACTCCGCCGGGAAGAACGCGCAGGAGATGATCGACCGCCTGCAGCTGCAGTACAACCGCGCGAGACAGAACGCCATCACGCAGGAAATTACGGAAATCGTAGCCGGCTCCGGGCTGTAAGAACAAGGAGGAAGACGAATGGAAAAGCTGTTTACGGGTACGGTCGCCCAGGTCATGGGCCCGGTGGTGGACGTCCGCTTTGAGGAAGGCCACCTGCCCGCCATCTATAACGCGCTGACGATCCCGCTGGGCAGCGGAAAGCTGACCGTGGAGGTGGCGCAGCATATCGGTGACGGGGAGGTCCGCTGCATCGCTATGGGCTCCACGGACGGGCTGCAGCGCGGTACGCCCGTGACGGATACGGGCAAGGGGATCTCGGTGCCGGTCGGCAGGGAGACGCTCGGCCGCATCTTCAACGTCCTCGGGGACGTGGTGGATGACGGGCCCGCCGTGGAAACAAAGGAGCGCTGGGATATTCACCGCCCGGCGCCGGCCTATGAGGAGCTGTCCACCTCCACGGAGATCCTGGAAACGGGCATCAAGGTCATCGATCTGATCTGCCCCTACGCCAAGGGCGGCAAGATCGGCATGTTCGGCGGCGCCGGTGTCGGCAAGACTGTCATGATCATGGAGCTGATCAACAATATCGCCAAGCAGCACGGCGGCCTGTCCGTCTTCACAGGGGTCGGCGAACGCACCCGCGAGGGCAACGACCTGTACTGTGAAATGAAGGAGAGCGGCGTGCTGGCCAACACCGCGCTGGTCTACGGCCAGATGAACGAGCCGCCGGGAGCCCGTATGCGGGTGGGCCTGGCGGGCCTGACGGTGGCGGAGTACTTCCGCGACGTGGAAAACCAGGATGTGCTGCTGTTCATTGACAACATCTTCCGCTTCACGCAGGCAGGCAGCGAGGTTTCCGCCCTGCTGGGCCGCGTTCCCTCCGCCGTGGGCTACCAGCCGACGCTGGCCACGGAGATGGGCACGCTTCAGGAGCGCATCACCTCCACCCACAAGGGCTCCATCACCTCGGTCCAGGCGGTCTACGTTCCCGCGGACGACCTGACGGACCCCGCCCCCGCGACGACCTTTGCCCATCTGGACGCGACCACGGTGCTTTCCCGCGCCATTGCCAGCCAGGGCATCTATCCCGCCGTGGACCCGCTGGATTCCACCAGCCGCATCCTCAGCCCGGAGATCCTGGGCGAGGAGCATTACCGGATCGCGCGCGAGGTGCAGCGGATCCTGCAGCGCTACAATGAGCTGATGGACATCATTGCCATCATGGGCATGGACGAGCTGGCGGAGGAGGATAAGTTGCTGGTGACCCGGGCCCGGAAGATCCAGCGCTTCCTGTCCCAGCCGCTGTTCGTGTCGGAAAAATTCACCGGCATCCCCGGCGTGTATGTGCCGATCAACGAAACGCTGCGCGGCTTCCGGGAGATCATCGAGGGCAAGCATGACGATCTGCCCGAAAGCGCCTTCCTGTATGTGGGCACGATCGATGAAGCGGTGGAAAAGGCCCGGAAAGGCGGCAACGCATGACAAGCTTTCCCCTGACCATATCCTCTCCGGACGGAGATCTTTACCGGGGCGACGCGTCCAAGCTGATCGTCCGCGGCACGGAAGGAGAACTGGCGGTCCTGGCCGGGCATATTCCCTTTGTGACCGCGGTGGCGGAAGGCCGCTGTGTGGTGGAGGACGCCGCCGGGATCCGGAAAACGGGGACGGTGAAGAGCGGACTGCTGACCGTGCGGCAGGACCGGGTGACGCTTCTGACCACGGGCCTGACATGGAACGAATGAGCACAGGGGGGAGCGGAGAGCCGTTCCCCCCTGTTTGAACGGAAAAGGGAGGAGAAACACATGGACTGTCTGGAGAGATTCCTGACCTTTGCCGAGCAGGCGCCGACGGCGTTTCAGGCGATCGCGCTGTTCCGGAAGGAACTGGAGGAAAAGGGCTTCCGTGAGCTGAGGGAAGCGGATCCGTGGCTGGTGGACGCGGGCGGAAGGTACTATGTGGTCCGGAACGGGTCTTCGCTCATTGCCTTCACGGTCCCCCAGAGCGGCTTTTCCGCCTTCCGGATCGCGGCGGCGCACAGCGATTCCCCCGCCTTCAAGCTGAAGCCGTGCTTTGAGGACCCGGCGGAGGGCGCGTATATCCGGCTGAATGTGGAAAAATACGGCGGGATGATCATGTCGACCTGGCTGGACAGGCCACTGTCCATTGCCGGGAGGGTGATCGTGAGGAACGGGGACGCCGTGGAGTCTCGCCTGGTCGATCTGGACCGGGACACCGTCCTGATCCCGAATATGCCGATCCACTTCAACCGCCAGATCAACGACGGCTATGCCTTCAACCCGCAGGTCGACCTGCTGCCCCTCTACGGGGAGGCCGGTGCCTCCGGGAAGCTGATGGAGGAGATCGCGGAGAACGCGGGCGTCAAAAAGGAAGATATCCTTTCCCACGACCTTTTCCTGTACAGCCGCCAGCCGGCCAGCGTCTGGGGCGCGGACGACGCGTTCTTCTCCTGCCAGCGGATCGATGACCTGGAGTGCGCCTGGGGCGCTGTGACGGCATTCGCGGACAGTGAGGGCCGGGACTCCGTGAACGTCTGCGCGGTGTTTGACAATGAAGAGGTCGGCTCCGGGACCAAACAGGGCGCGGATTCCGGCTTCCTCTACGATACCCTGACCCGCCTGGGCTTCGCGCTGGGCGCGTCCGACGGGGAGATCCGAGCGGCGGTGGCCGGCGGGTTCATGGTTTCCGCGGACAACGCGCACGCGGTGCATCCGAACCATCCGGAGAAGTATGACAAACAGAACCGGGTGTATATGAACCGGGGGATCGTCATCAAGCACAACGCGAATCAGAAATACACGACGGACGCGGTTTCGGACGCGGTCTTCTCCCTGGTGTGTGAAAAGGCGGGCGTGCCGGTGCAGCATTTCACCAACCGGTCGGATATCCCGGGCGGCTCCACGCTGGGGAACATCTCCAATTCCCACGTGTCCATGAACACGGTGGATATCGGGCTGGCGCAGCTGGCGATGCATTCCGCCTGCGAAACGGCGGGCACAAAAGATCCGGAGTATCTGATCAGCGCGCTGAAGGCGTTCTGGGAGCAGGAGCTTCCCATTGTGAAATAAAGGAGCCCGCCGGGCGGCGGAAAGGGGGCGGAGGAAATGAGGTTCAGGCGCGCGGAGATCATTCTGCTCGCTTTGCTGCTCTCTGCCGTTTCCGCCCTCGCGGGGGAGCCGGCCCCGGGCTTTGTCGCGGACGGCGCCGTGCCCGGGCAGGGAACGGCCGGCAAGCCCTTCCGGACCGCGCAGGCGGTCCTGCCGGAATACCGGCCGGATATCTCCGTGACGGACCGGGAACCGAAGTCTCTTTCCCTGTCCGCCCCGGCGGAGGTGAACCCCTATCTGCCCGTGAGCATAGACGTGACCGTGCCCACCGCGGGAAGCGTGCGCGTAACGGTGGCGAGTTCCGTTACCAGCCTGCGGCTGAGGGATCCGCTGCCGGAATACGCCACGGAGGCGGGAAGCTTCTCCTTTCCGTGGAAGGCGCTGACCTGGGGGGATGAACCGATCCCCGCCGGGAGAGCAGTCCTGACCTGCAGCTTTGCCGGCGGCGGGAAAGAGCAGACCGTCAGCCGGGAGATCGTGATCAGGAATCCGAGCGCCGGGCTGGTA
Source organism: Clostridia bacterium (assembly GCA_017509255.1). Taxonomy (GTDB): domain Bacteria; phylum Bacillota; class Clostridia; order Christensenellales; family Aristaeellaceae; genus Aristaeella. The sequence goes on from JAFWQA010000029.1 coordinate 31,282, forward strand.
TACGCGCTGCCGGAAAGGAATACCTACTGCCCCGGAAAGCAGCCTCATCTGCGGATCGACTACGCGCTGGCCAACAGCGGGAGCATGATCATGGCGGTCTGCCGGGACGATGAGTCAAGGGAAAAGGTGTTCCAGCTGCAGCTCAACGCGCCGAACGACAAAAACCAGGTTTTCCGCTGGAACGGGAAATCCAACATGGGAAAGCCTATGACGCCGGGGCCGTACCTGATGGCCTTTTATGCCAAAAAGGATCCGGACCGCGTGCTCACGCAGCGGCTGACGATCACCGATCAGTGGGAGGAGGCCCCGCAGCCGTATCTGTACGATCCCTACGCAATGCCTGCGGACGGCGGCGACGAGGCTGTGTGGGACTTTCTGATGTCCCCGGTATGGGTGCTGGAGGGCGGCGAAGGCGGCGTAAAGAAAATGGTGTCCGCGCCGAACGGCCGCGCTGAGAAGCTGGGCTCCGTCACCTGCGCCACAACGGCGGTTGCCGTGCTGGACCTGTCCGTGCCCGGGTGGGCGCGTATCGGCGCCTACCGCAAGGAGGACGGGGCCTACACGGAGGGCTGGATCCGGCGGTCGAATCTCCGGTACGTCCGGCCGAGCACGGGCTGCGCGCTGGTGCTGGATAAAAAATCCCAGCGGATCACCGCCTGGGAGGACGGGCACCCGGTCGGCACGGTTTCCGTTTCCACGGGATCCGTGGAGGTGGGCGGCGATCCGACGGCCGAAACAAGGGCCGGCGTCTTTCTGACGCATAACCGGATGGATCCGTTCCGGGATGAGGACCGGTACCGCTACCGGTATGTGATGCGGCTGGACGGCGCGAACCTGATCCATTCCATCGGCAGCCGGGAGGCGGAGGGCGGTCATGCCATGGATTATTCTGACCATCTTGCCTCCCTGGGCAGGAAGGCAAGCCACGGCTGCATCCGGGTCAGCCTGCAGGCGGACGAGGAAAACGGCGGCATCACGTCCTGGTGGATCTGGACGCACGCCGCCTTCGGGACCAAGGTCTATATTATAGAAGGAAATGAATAGGATAAAAAAAGCCGGCAGCGATGCCGGCTTTCAGTTTTCCTTATAGATGATATCATCCCGCAGGCGGTACAGAGTCGCGCCGCGCTTCTTGTGGCAGAAGGCTTCGGCCCACCACTCCACGCTCCTGACCTCGTCGTACTGGACAAGCCCGTAGCGGATGCCGTTTTTGTCCTTTCCGCCTCGCATGTTGCTGTCCAGCCAGTGGATCTCATCCTTTTCCGCGTCGTAGCCCATCATTATGGCGCTGTGCGCGCCGACGCCGTAATCGTAGTTCGCGGACATCTGGAAGAAGTCGCCCCGCTGCGCCTGGCGCATAAACTCGCAGGCGAGCTTCAGGTTTTCTTCCTTGCTCAGGTCGGAGTCATAGATGAACTGCGCGGCGGGATAGAAGGGATTGCCCTTTTCGGCGGGGATGTCCTTCCAGAGGAAGCCGTAATAATAGGGCTTGCAGCCGTCGGGATCCATGTTGTCCGGAATGACCAGCGACACGTCCGGGTATTCCGCCATGCGGAAGTCGTCCCGGTTCTGGCGGAACAGGTAGACGGTGTAGTTCTTGCAGACGTAGATATCGCCCGCGTAGTGCGCACGCTGTTTTTTGCCGTTGGCTTTCCGGTAAAGCTTTTCGCCCAGGGCGATGATCCGGTCGATCAGGTCATCCCGCGCGGCGGACGAAGCCTCGGTGAACTCGGGATCCGCGGGGAGGTCGGTGTCCGGGGTGACAGTTCCGTCATCCTCCAGGATCACGGCCTCGATCAGCTCCTCGGCCAGGATGTCGCCGTCGCTGTCTTCCGCCGGCGCGCAGACCGGGAGCAGGATCAGACACAGCAGCAGGATCAGCCACTTTTTCATCCGCGGTCGCACTCCTTTCCGAGAATGAAATCAGTATAACACAAAGATCCTGTTTTGTCCCGCAGTACAATGGAAAATCTTGACGCTCCGGGGAACTTGCTGTAAGATGTTCGCTGCAAAGCATGATCTTTTCAGGAGGATGGGCCATGAAGAATACCGTTTTTACAGGCGCGGCGACAGCCATCATCACGCCTTTTACGGAAAACGGCGTCGATTACGAAGCCTTTGGCCGGCTGATCGACTTTCAGCTGGACAGCGGGATCGACGCGATCGTGGTCGCCGGCACAACAGGAGAGGCGACGACCCTGACCGACGCGGAGCATGAGGAGGTCGTGGGCTTCTGTGTGAAACGCGTCGCGGGAAGAATCCCCGTGATCGCCGGCACCGGCTCCAACAACACGGCCCATGCCATCGAACGCACGAAGACCGCCTGCGCGCTCGGCGCTGACGCCGTGCTGCTGGTCACTCCCTACTATAACAAAACGACCCAGAGGGGCCTTGTGGCGAGCTTCTCCGCGATCGCGGACGTGAGCAGCGTCCCCTGCATTCTTTACAACGTTCCCTCCCGGACGGGGCTGAATATGCTGCCGGAAACGCTCTGCGAGCTGGCGGACCATCCGCGTATCGCGGCGGTAAAAGAAGCCTGCGGCCAGTTCAGCCAGATCGCGCGGGAATTCCGCCTCTGCGGAGACAAGATCGATATCTATTCCGGCAATGACGACCAGATCGTTCCCATGCTCAGCCTGGGCGGAAAGGGCGTCATTTCCGTGATCAGCAATATCCTGCCGGCGGAAACGGCCCGGATCTGCTCCCTGTTCTTTGAGGGCAGGACCGCGCAGGCCGCGGCGGAGCAGATCCGCCTGCTGGACCTGATGAACCAGCTGATGCTGGAGACCAACCCGATCCCGGTCAAGGCGGCGTGCGCTGCCATGGGCTTCGGGGAAAACCGCGTCCGGCTGCCTCTGGTGACCATGGAGGAAAAGAACCGGCAGAAGCTGCTGGAGCTGATGCGCCGGGCGGGACTGGAGGTCTGAAGATGAGGATCATTCTGTGCGGATACACCGGCCATATGGGCAGGGAAGTGCGGGCCAGCGCGGAACGCATGGCCGGCTGTGAGATCGTTCTCGGCGTGGACCCCATGATGAAGGACGGTACGGAGAACTGTGTACGCAGCTTCCGGGAATGCGGCGCTCCGGCGGACGTGATCGTTGATTTCAGCCATCATTCCATGACCGGGGACCTGCTGGATTTCGCGGAGGAGAACGGCCTGCCGGTCGTTCTGGCGACCACCGGGCAGACCGAGGCGGAAATGCAGCGGATCCTGAACGGGGCGAAAAAGATCCCGATCTTCCTGGCGGCGAATTATTCTCTGGGCATCGCAGCGCTGACCGACCTGGTCAAGCGGGCCGCGGCGCTGTACCCGGACGCGGAGATCGAGATCGTGGAGCAGCACCATGACCGGAAGCTGGACGCGCCGAGCGGGACCGCGCTGGCGCTGTTCAACGCGGTCAAGCAGGTCCGGCCGGACGCGGAAGCCGTCACCGGCAGAAGCGGCCAGGGAAAGAGAAAGCAGGAGGACGTGGGGATCCACGCAGTCCGTATGGGCAATATCGTCGGTATCCATGAGGTGATGATCTGCACGCAGAACGAATGCATCACCCTGAAGCATCAGGCCTTTTCCCGCGGCGTTTTCGCGGACGGGAGCCTGAAGGCGGCAGCTTTCCTGATCGGGAAAAAGCCCGGTCTGTATAATATGGAGAATTTGCTGGAGGAATGAGCATGAAAATCGGCATTTACGGATACGGCAACCTCGGCAAGGGCGTGGAAAGAGCCGCCGCGCAGAATCCGGACATGGAGCTGGTCGGTGTTTTTTCCCGCAGGGATCCGTCCACGGTGGAAACGCTGACCGGGGCAAAGGTGTTTGCCGCGGACCGGGTGGAAGAGTTTGAGAACCAGATCGACGTGATGATCATCTGCGGCGGCAGCGCCACCGACCTGCCTGTTATGACGCCCCGGCTGGCCAGAAGCTTCAACGTGATCGACTCCTTCGATACGCATGCCCGGATCCCCGAGCATTTCGCGAACGTCGATAAGGAAGCGTTTTCCACGGCGCATACGGCGCTGATCAGCGCGGGCTGGGATCCCGGCCTGTTTTCCCTGGCCAGGCTGTATATGAACGCCGTTCTGCCGGAGGGCAGGGACTACACCTTCTGGGGCCGCGGCGTGAGCCAGGGCCATTCCGACGCGATCCGCCGGATCCCCGGCGTGAAGGACGCGCGGCAGTATACCGTGCCGATCGCCGAAGCGCTGGAGAAGGTGCGCGCCGGGCTGCAGCCGGAGCTGACCACGCGGGAAAAGCATCTGCGCGAGTGCTACGTGGTGGCCGAGGAGGGCGCCGACAGGGCGCTGATCGAGAAGCAGATCAAGGAAATGCCCAACTACTTCGCCGATTACGATACCACGGTCACCTTCATCTCCGAGGAGGAAATGAAGAAGTCCCACAGCGCGCTGCCTCACGGCGGCCAGGTGATCCGCAGCGGGAAGACCGGCGGCGGGAACAGCCATGTGATGGAGTTCTCCCTGAAGCTGGATTCCAATCCGGAGTTCACAGCGTCCGTCCTGATCGCCTGCGCGAGGGCCATCGGCCGGATGAACGCCCGCGGTGTTTTCGGCTGCAAGACCATGTTTGACATCGTGCCGGCGGATCTGTCCCCGATGGATCCGGCGGAGCTGAGGAGCCATCTCCTGTAAAGAATTGATCAAAAAACTGAGCAGGCTTTCCTGAAAAGCTTTGCTCAAAAAATTGAGGAATTTTCGTGAGCGGTCCGGACGGGCCGCTCATTTTTTTTGGCAGCTCATAAGCAAAATTCAAGAAAAACAGCGCAAAAACAACCGTTTTTTCCGGATTTGCTCAAAAAAAATGAGAAGGATGAGCAAACGTTTGCTTTTCATGATAGCAACTTTTGGCCGGTTTTTTGGCAACGTGTGAGCAGATATGACCTTGTGAACCATTGTTTAAGTACGTACAAAAAGGTCATAATATTCCCAGCGAGCACAAGAAGTGCTCAAAAACAGAAGGAGGCAAACATATGAGAAAGATTCTCGCTGCCCTGCTGGCGCTCGCGATGGTGCTGGCACTGGTTCCCGCTGTGATGGCTGAAGACGAAGTCATCACCGTGACCGTTTTCAAGGGAGATCCCGGCGATCAGCCCTTCGAAGACAACAAGATCTACAAGAAGATCGAAGAGGAATTCGGAATCAAGTTCGAGTTCGAGTTCCTGGCCGGCAACCTGGATGAAACGCTGGGCATCAAGATGTCCGACCGTGACAACCTGCCGGACCTGTTCGACGGCGGCAACAGCGCTGAGATGCTGGAGGACGCGGGCGTTCTGATCGACCTGCTGCCCTACATCTCCGAGGAAAAGACCCCCAACATCTACAAGCACATCTACACCGATAACCGCATAGAGCAGCTTGTGGAAGACGGAAAACTGTACATCATCCCCAACTACGGCATCTACTACAACGGAGAGATCCCGGCTTACAACGGCCCCGCTTTCCACATCCAGAAGAAAGTCCTCGCCTGGAACAACTACGTTGCCCCCAAGACGATGGATGAATACTTCGACCTGATCGAGCGCTACGTCGCCGAGAATCCCACCACCGCTGACGGCACCCCCTACACCGGATTTGCCATCCTGTGCGAAGGCTGGCGGCATTTCTGCCTGATCAACCCCGTGCAGCACCTGATCGGCCGTCCCAACGACGGTGAAGTCGTTGTCGACGTCAACGATCCCAACTACTACACCGAAACATTCATCAACAGAGCTTATGCCAAGCCCTACTACAAGAAGCTGAACGAGATCTTCAAGAAGGGCCTCATCAGCCGCGACACCTTCGCGATGAACTATGACCAGTACATCGCCGCCCTGTCCAACGGCACCGTGATCGGTATGTTCGACCAGGGCTGGGACTTCGGCACCGCCACCAGCGCCCTGAACGATGCCAAGATGTATGACTGCACCTACGTCGCTCTGCCCCTGCTGTACGACGAGGATGACGTCGCCGGTATCGCTCTGCCCACCGAGAACTGGAAGATCGAAGAGCACTACATCAACGGCAAGGTCATGAACAAGGACCGCGGCGCCGGCATCTCCATCAGCTGCAAGTATCCGGAACGCATGGTCGCCCTGTACGAAGCTCTGCTGAGCGACGAGTGGCAGAAGATCCTGCAGTGGGGTATCGAAGGCGAAGATTACTATGTTGAAAACGGCCGCATGCTGATGACCAAGGAACAGTATGAGAGCCGCTCCAATGCCGAATGGCAGCGCGCCAACACCGCCAACGCCATCTGGACCTCTCTGCCCAAGAAGCAGGGCATCATGGATGACGGCAATGCCTGGGCTCCCGATCAGCAGCCCGAAATCAAGCAGGCCTTCATGTCCGACTACGACAAGGAATTCCTGGCTGCCGCCGGCAAGGGCGACTACATTGAGTTCTTCGGACCCGTCACTCCTCTGGCTCCCTACGGCGAAGCCTGGGAAATCAACAAGGGACCGATCCAGGACGATTATGATGAGTTCCTGCGTCTCCAGGATGAACTGCTGCCCGGCATCATCATGGCTGAAGATGACGCTGACTTCGACGCCAAGTGGGATTCTTTCGTCGAGCAGATCAATCCTTCCTGCGAAGTTTACAGCAAGTTCATGAACGAAGAGATCCTGAAGCTGGTTAAACTGGTGACCGGCGAATAATCAACTGTTTTTCCTCAAGGGGAGGGACTTGTCTCTCCCCTTGACTTTTTGAGAGGAGACATCGACCATGACCACAAAAGTGATCAATCCGGGTACGATCGCGCCAAAGAAAAAGAAGGGATTTTTCAGAACGCTGGGCAGGCAGTATCAGCTGATGATCATGTCCGTCCCGATGCTGCTGTACGTCCTTCTCTTCAACTACGCGCCGATGTGGGGCTGGATCATCGCGTTTCAGGAATATAAGCCGGAGCTGGGTCTTCTGGGCAGCAAATGGATCGGGATGAAGAACTTTGAGTTCCTCTTCAGCAAGCAGGACTTCATTCTTTCCATCCGCAACACCTTTGCCATGAGCCTGATCAACCTGGTTTTCGGCACGGTATCCGCGATCCTGCTGGCGATCCTGCTGAACGAAGTACGCAACCGCGCGTTCAAGCGTTCTGTTCAGACGATCACCTACCTGCCTCACTTCCTTTCCATGGTCATTGTTGTGGGCATGGCCCAGAATATTTTTGCCAGCAACGGTACGGCCAACGACATCCTGCTGGCGCTCGGCATCGTCAAGGAGCCGGTGTTCTGGCTGGGCAAGGGAGAGTATTTCTGGTGGCTGGTCGGCGTCATCAACGTCTGGAAGGAAGTCGGCTGGGGCACGATCATCTATATCGCCGCCATGACATCCATTGACCCGAGCCTGTACGAAGCCGCGGCCATCGACGGCGCGGGACGGTTCCAGCGGATCCTGCACGTGACGCTGCCCGGCATCAAATCCACCTTCATGGTGCTGCTGATCATGAATATCGGCCACCTGATGGAGGCGGGCTTCGAGATCCAGTACCTGATGCGCAACGGTATGGTCATGAAGTATTCCGACACGATCGACATCATGTCTCTGACCTACAGCTTCGGCGCCAGGCCGCAGTACGGCCGCGGCGTGGCTGCCGGTATGTTCAAGAGCATCGTGGGCATTATCCTGCTCCTCGGAGCGAACAGGATCGCCCGCGCGCTTGACGAAGAGACTCTGATATAAGGGAGGGATATCCTGTGACTGCTTTGACCGCAACGAAAAGAAAAGCCAAGAGACGGGATGTCGTTTTCCCGATCGTCAATACATGCATCCTGATCCTGATCTGCTTCATCACGCTGTATCCGGTGCTGAACACGGTGGCCTATTCCTTCAACGACGGCATGGACGCCCTGCGCGGAGGGATCGGCATCCTGCCCCGGAAGTTCAGCAACGAGGCCTATGTTTCCATCCTGAACGACCCGGCCACCTATAAAGCCTTTGTGATCTCCCTGTCCAAGGCGGTGCTGACCACGCTGCTGAACCTGTTCTTCACCAGCATGCTGGCCTATGCCCTGTCCAGAAAGGAATACGTGCTGCGCAAGTTCATCACGGTCATCCTGGTGCTTACGATGTACGTGAACGCCGGCCTGATCCCGAACTACCTGCTGGTCGGCAAGTTCCTGGGGCTGCGGAATACCTACTGGGTCTACATCATCCCGACGATGTTCTCCTGCTTCAACATGATCGTGATCCGTACGTATATCGCCGGACTGCCGGACGCGCTGGTGGAATCCGGCAAGATCGACGGCGCCGGGGACATCCGCTGCTTCTTCCAGATCATCCTGCCGCTGTGCCTGCCCGTTATGGCAACGGTCGCGCTGTTTGTGGCGGTCGGTGCCTGGAACAGCTGGTTCGACACCTATCTGTACAACGGCAGCAAAAAGGACCTGTACAGCCTGCAGTACCTGCTGAAGATGAAGCTGGCGACCACGCAGAACCAGTCCAACGCCGCCGCGTCCTCCGCGGACGCGCTGGCCGCGCAGAAATCCAAGGTGGCGCCGATCACGATCCGCGCCGCGATCACGGTGGTATCCTCAGTGCCGATCCTGGTCGTCTATCCTTTCCTGCAGAAGTATTTCGTCACAGGTATGGCGCTGGGAAGTGTAAAGGGGTAAAATACAGGAGACCCGTTACGTCTTGCCGGAGAACAGAGAGGAGCGAGTATGGCAGAGCAGATCATCAGGGCGCTGAATACGCCCGGGCGGATCGAGGAGGGGTTCCGTGTCCTTCAGGGAAAAAAGGAATACGTGACCTATCTGGACGATTCGTCCTTCCGGCTCTGGTATTCCAATATTCCCTGGCGGTATGAAAGTCATTACCATTCCGCGGTCGAGATCCTGATGACGGTCAAGGGAACGGTGGAATACGAGGTCGGCGGACGGAAATACGTGATCCATGAGAATGAGATCCTGATCGTTCCGCCAGATACGGAGCACGGCCTGAGCATGGGGGAGGGCAGCAGCCGCTACCTGTTCCTGTTCGAGCCGGACACGATCTTCAGCATGAGCGATATGAAGCCTCTCTCCGGCGGATTCAACAAGGTATTCTTCCTCAACGACGGGTCCGATACGCATATCGCGATCCGGGATATCCTGCAGCGGGCGGTCGACGTTTACGAAGAGCAGGACCTGATGTGGAACACGGTCTGCTACAGCTGCATGATGCAGATGTACGCGCTGCTCGGCCAGAAGTACCTGGCAGGGGTGGTCCGGCCGAAGCATGAGTCGGAAAACCATGTGGATTCGGAGATCATTACCAGCACGCTGACCTATATCAGCAATCATTACAGGGACGATCTCACGCTGGATCATGTGGCGGAGTTTGCCGGCTTCAGCCGGTACTACTTCTCCCGCACCTTCAAGAAGCACACGGGCTTTTCCTTCAAGGATTTCCTCTGCCAGAAGCGCCTGCAGGTCGCGATGGATCTGCTGATCCATACCAACAAGTCCATGCGGGACGTGGCGGTGGAAAGCGGCTTCGGCAGCGTGGCGACCTTCAACCGCGTGTTCCGCGATCACAAGAACTGCACACCGACCCAGTACCGCGCGATTTACGGATCGTACTGAATCTGGTATGATCAACGCCGGAGCAATGCTCCGGCCATTTTTTTGCCGACAGGGAGATAAACTGATATGACGCGTTCCGCCGGTTCCATGACCCGAGACCTGACCGAGGGCAGCGTGACGAAGCTGCTGTTCCGCTTCGCCTTCCCGCTGCTGATATCCAACGCGCTCCAGGCCATCTACAATATCGTGGACATGATCGTTGTCGGCCAGTATCTGGGCGGCACGGGCATGTCCGCCGTGTCCATCGGCGGCGACGTGCTGGGCCTGCTGACCTTCGTGGCCATGGGCTTTTCTTCCGCCGGGCAGGTGCTGATCGCCCAGGACGTCGGCGCGAAGGATATGGACGGCGTCCGGAAGACCATCGGCACCATGTTCACGCTGATGATCTCCTCCGCGGCCGTGATCTCCGTCATCTGTTACCTGCTGCGGCAGAGCATTCTGACCTGGCTGAACACGCCGGCGGAATCCTATGCCTATACGCTGGACTATACGGTCACCTGTACCATGGGACTGGTGTTTATTTACGGCTATAACCTGGTCAGCGCGATCCTGCGCGGCATGGGGGACAGCCGCCGGCCGTTTGTATTCATCGCCATCGCGGCGGTGCTGAACATGATCCTGGATATCCTGTTCGTGGCGGTGCTGCACATGGAGGTGTTCGGCGCGGCGCTGGCCACGGTGATCGGTCAGGGCGTCAGCTTCCTGATCTCCCTGGTCTACCTGTACCGCAAAAGGGAAAACTTCGGCTTTGACTTCCGCCCCTCCAGCTTCGTGCCGGACAGGCGCGCTGCCTCACGCCTGGTGGCGCTGGGCATCCCCATGACCATCCAGTCCGCCGCGATCCATTTCTCCAAGATCGTGCTGGCCCGCTGGATCAATGCCTCCGGCGTCGTCTATTCCGCGCTGGCGGGGATCTACAACAAGATCGGGATCATGAGCGGTATCGTATCCAATTCCTTCACCGCCGCAGGCAGCTCCATGGTCGGCCAGAATCTGGGAGCCGGCAAAACGGAGCGCGTACCGGTCATCCTGCGGGTGGTGTTCATCTGCGGCACGGTGATCTCCACCGTGTTTACGGCGGTGCTGCTGCTCTGGCCGCGGGAGATCTATTCCCTGTTCACGACGGACGCGCCCGTGCTGGCGGCGGCCGGCGTGCTGACGCTTCCGACCATTCTGAATTTCTACGGGTCCGCCACGCGTTCCGTGGCCTTCTCCATCATCAACGGCTCCGGAAACACGAAGCTGAATCTGGCTGTGGCGCTGATCGACGGCATGATCAGCCGCATCAGCATCGCAGCCCTGCTCGGCTTCGCCGCGGGCATGGGCTGCCAGGGCTTCTGGTGCGGCGACGCCATTTCCGGGTTCGTACCGATCTGCATCGGGCTCTGGTATCTGCTGACCGGCCGATGGAGGAAAGCCCGCCGGGCAATGTCCTGAGCCGGGCACGGAAAACAAGCCTGCAGACCGGGAGCGGGAACGCTCCCGGCGTTTTTTGTATCCCTTCTGTTTTTGCCCAGATAACACATTGACTGGTGGTTTATACAGAGTTAGAATACCACAGGTTGATAGATTCATACACGGTGGAAATGGGGTTGTGTTCATGGCGGAGACAGAACCGATGGAGATTCGTGAGGAAAAAAAGGGCCCGCAGGACAGTGTCCGGAGGATATCCTTTTCGGAGCCGGCCGCGGCGGACGATTTTGACGACTACATGGAGATGCTGAAGGAAATTCGCATCGGATGAGCATTCGGAGGGAAGCGCTTTGAGGATCCACGGACTGCAGAAGATGACGCTGCTGGACTACCCGGGCCGGGTAGCCTGCACTGTTTTTCTGGGCGGATGTGATATGCGCTGTCCCTATTGCCATAACAGCGAGCTGCTGGATGCGGGCGCCCCGGGCGTGATGGAGGATCCTGAGCTGCTGGCCTTCCTGCAGAAGCGGAAGGGACTGCTGGACGGCGTGGCGATCACCGGCGGCGAGCCGCTTCTGCGGAAGGATCTGCCGGACCTGCTGGCCAGGATCCGGGACCTGGGCTATCCGGTCAAGCTGGATACCAACGGCGCGCATCCGGAGCAGCTGCGGGCGGTCGCGGAAAAGGGCCTGGTTCAGTATGTGGCCATGGATATCAAGAACAGCCCGGAGCGCTATGCCGAAACGATCGGCCTGCCCCGGTTTGACCTTGCGCCCGTCCGGGAGAGCGTGTCCTTCCTGATGAACGGGAGCACGGATTATGAATTCCGCACCACCACGGTGGCGGAGCTTCACGACGAAAGCAGCTTCCGAGCCATCGGCGGGTGGATCGCCGGGGCGAAGAGATATTATATGCAGCGCTTTACGGACAGGGAGACGGTCCCGTTCCGCGGACTGCACGCGCCGTCGGCGGAGCAGATGAAGGCCTGGCTGGCTGTCGTCCGGGAATATGTGCCGGCGGCGGAGCTCCGTGGCATTGACGACTGAAAAAAGCCTTTAACACAAGATATTGTGTTTTGAAAAAGATTTTCTCACCAACATATTGACACAGTGAAAAAATATGTGCTATATTAGTCTGGCACACGGCGGCGGCGTATTCCGCCGCGATCAAAACAGAAAAGACAGGGAGAGCGGGAAAAATGTATCAGGTCGTGAAACGGGACGGCAAAATTGCCGATTTTGAGATCAGCAAGATATCCAAGGCTATCACCAAGGCTTTTGACGCGCTGAACAAGCAGTACCATCCCAGTGTGATCGACATGCTCGCGCTGCGGGTGACCGCGGAATACGAGCCGATGATCAAGGACGGGAAGATCACGGTGGAAAGCATTCAGGACTGCGTCGAAAAGGTGCTGTCCGAGGCCGGCTATGCCGACGTGGCCAAGGCCTATATCCTGTACCGCAAGCAGCGTGAAAAGGTCCGCAACGTCAATTCCGCCCTCCTGAACTACAAGGACCTGGTGGACAACTATCTTCACATCAACGACTGGCGCGTGAAGGAGAACTCCACGGTGACCTATTCCGTCGGAGGACTCATCCTGTCCAACTCCGGCGCGATCACCGCCAACTACTGGCTGTCCGAGATCTACGACACGGAGATCGCCGAAGCGCACCGCTCCGCGGCGATCCATATCCATGACCTGAGCATGCTCACCGGCTACTGCGCCGGCTGGAGCCTCAAGCAGCTGATCCAGGAAGGCCTCGGCGGCGTTCCCGGCAAGATCACGTCCTCTCCCGCCAGCCATCTGTCCACGCTGTGCAACCAGATGGTCAACTTCCTGGGCATCATGCAGAACGAGTGGGCCGGCGCCCAGGCGTTCTCCAGCTTTGATACCTACCTGGCCCCCTTCGTCAAGATCGACAACCTGAGCCAGAAGGAAGTCAAGCAGTGTGTGCAGTCCTTCATTTACGGCGTGAACACCCCCTCCCGCTGGGGCACGCAGGCGCCCTTCTCCAACATCACGCTGGACTGGGTCTGCCCGAACGACCTGAAGAACCTGCCCGCCATCGTCGGCGGCAAGGAGCTGGACTTCACCTATGGGGAGTGCCAGAAGGAAATGGACATGGTCAACAAGGCGTTCATCGAGATCATGATCGAGGGCGACGCTAACGGCCGCGGCTTCCAGTATCCGATCCCGACGTATTCCATCACCCGTGACTTTGACTGGTCCGAAACGGAGAACAACAAGCTTCTGTTCGAGATGACCGCGAAATACGGCACGCCCTATTTCAGCAACTACATCAACTCCGACATGGAGCCCAGCGACGTGCGCAGCATGTGCTGCCGCCTGCGCCTGGACCTGCGTGAGCTGCGCAAAAAGTCCGGCGGCTTCTTCGGCAGCGGCGAGTCCACCGGCTCCGTCGGCGTGGTCACGATCAATATGCCGCGCCTGGCCTATGAATCCGCGAATGAAGAGGAATTCTACAAAAAGCTGGACCGCCTGATGGACATCGCGGCCCGCAGCCTGAAGACCAAGCGCACCGTCATCACCAAGCTGCTGGACGGCGGCCTGTATCCCTACACCAAGCGCTATCTGGGCACCTTCGAGAACCACTTCTCCACCATCGGCCTGGTCGGCATGAATGAAGCCTGCCTGAACGCGAGGTGGCTCCGCAAGGACCTGACGAACGCCGACGCGCAGGAGTTCGCCAAGGACGTGCTGAATCACATGCGCACCCGCCTGAGCGATTATCAGGAGCAGTACGGCGACCTGTACAACCTGGAAGCGACGCCCGCCGAGTCCACCACCTACCGCTTCGCCAAGCATGACAAGGAGCAGTATCCCGACATCATCACGGCGAACGAGAACGGCAAGCCCTACTACACGAACTCCAGTCACCTGCCCGTCGGCTACAGCGAGGACGTTTTCTCCGCGCTGGACGTGCAGGACGAGCTGCAGACGCTGTACACCTCCGGCACCGTGTTCCACGCTTTCCTGGGTGAGAAGCTGCCGGACTGGAAGGCTGCCGCGAACCTGGTGCGCAAGATCGCCGAGAACTACAAGCTGCCCTACTATACCATGAGCCCCACCTATTCCGTCTGCAAGAACCACGGCTACCTGACCGGCGAGCAGTACGTCTGCCCGCACTGCGGCGAGAAGACCGAGGTCTACAGCCGGATCACCGGCTACTACCGCCCGGTGCAGAACTGGAATGACGGCAAGGCGCAGGAGTTCAAGGACCGCAAGGTCTATGACATCGGGCATTCCCACCTGACCCACAAGGGCCCGCTCATGCCGGACGCCCCCGCGGCCGCCGCGGAGGAAAAGGCGGATGAAAAGGCCGCCGCGCCGGTTTCCCATGCGATGCTCTTCGTTTCCGCCACCTGCCCCAACTGCAAGCTGGCCATGAGCCTGCTGGACAAGGCCGGCTATGCCTACAAGAAGGTGCTGGCCACGGATGACGTCGCCCTGACGGAGAAGTACGGCATCAAGCAGGCTCCCACGCTGGTGGTTGTGGAGGGAGACGCGTTTACCAAGTACAAGGGCGTGTCCGATATCCGCGGCATGCTCAAGGCCATGTGACCGGACTGAACCGCAACAAAACGGGGGCGCCTTCTGCGTCCCCGTTTATTTCCGACAGGGGAGGGAAAGGATATGTATGACATTATCGTGGTCGGAGGCGGCCCGGCCGGCATGACGGCCGCCCTGTACGCGCTGCGCAACGGCAAGACCGCGCTCGTGCTGGAAAAGAACGGCTTCGGCGGCCAGATCACGCACAGCCCCAAGGTGGAAAACTGGCCCGGAACGGCCCGGATGAGCGGAAACGAATACGCGGACGCTTTCCTGGAGCAGATCCTGGACCAGGGCGCCGAGGTGGACCTGACCGAGGTGGTCCGCGTGGAAAAGGCGGACGGCTGCCTGCGCGTCATCACCGAGGACGGGGAGGAGAAGGAAGCAAAGGCTGTGATCCTGGCCACCGGCGTGAAGCACCGGATGCTGGGCCTGCCGGGCGAGGAGGATCTCGTGGGCGAGGGCATCAGCTACTGCGCGGTGTGCGACGGCGACTTCTATAAGGGCAAAACGGTCTGCGTGGCCGGCGGCGGGAACTCCGCGCTGCAGGAGGCGATCCTGCTGGCGAGCAAATGCGCGCACGTGACCATGCTGCAGGACCTGCCATCCTTTACCGGGGAGCAGAAGCTGCAGGAGGTGCTTTTCGCGCGGGACAACGTATCCGCCCTGACCGGCGTCCGGATCACGGACGTCACGCTGGACGAGAACGCGCAGATGACGGGCGTCACCGTCCGGAAGGCGGACGGGGAGACGGAGACCGTTCCCTGCGACGGCCTTTTCGTGGCCATCGGCCTGATCCCGGAGAACGAAGCCTTCGCCGGCCTGGCGGAGCTGAACCAATGGGGCTACTTCGACAGCGGCGAGAGCTGCGAAACGAAAACGCCCGGCGTTTACGTCGCCGGAGACTGCCGCTCCAAGGGCGTCCGCCAGCTGACCACCGCGGTGGCGGACGGCGCGACGGCCGCGCTGGCTGCCTGCCGCTATATTGACGGGCTGTAAAAGAACGCACAGTAAAAGGGCATCGGAGGAAACTCCGATGCCCTTTGGCATTTCATTACAGGAAACGCTTCAGGAATTCGCGGGTGCGCGGATCCTGCGGGTCGACGAGGACCTGGGAGGGAGGACCCTGCTCCAGGATGACGCCGTCCGCCATGTAGACCACCTGGGTGCTCACGTCGCGGGCAAAGCTCATCTCATGGGTCACGACCAGCATGGTCATGCGGTCCTTCGCCAGGTTCTTCATGACGTCGAGCACCTCGCCGACCATTTCCGGGTCCAGGGCGGAGGTGGGCTCGTCAAACAGGAGGACCTCAGGCTCCATGGCCAGCGCGCGGGCAATGGCCACGCGCTGCTTCTGGCCACCGGAGATCTGCTGGGGCCGGGCGTTGATGTAGGGCAGCATGCCTACCTTGTTCAGGTAGTACATGGCGCGGTCCTTCGCTTCCTTCGCCGGGACCTTGCTGACCTTTCTCTGGCCGATGATGCAGTTGTCCAGCACCGTCAGGTTGGAGAAAAGGTTGAAGCTCTGGAACACCATGCCCACCCGGGCGCGGTAGGAGCTCTGGTTGATCTTGCCGCCGGTGACGCTTTCCCCGTGGAACAGGATCTCGCCGGTCGTCAGGGTCTCCAGCAGGTTGATGCACCGGAGCAGCGTGCTTTTGCCGCTGCCGCTGGCGCCGATGATGCTGGTCACGTCCCCCTTGCTGACGGTGAAGTCCACGTCCTTGAGCACCGCGTGGGTGCCGAAGGTCTTGGAGAGGTGCCGGATCTCCAGAATCGGTTCACTCATGGCTTTTCCCCTCCGATATCCTTGTTTTTCTCCTCATAGGGCGCTTCGCCGGAGAAGCTGTAGGTCCCCGCGGTCAGTACCAGCTGGTCCGTGTTGACCAGCTCGTAATTGGACTTGCCCTCCAGTTTCTTTTCCAGCTTGCGCAGCAGGAAGCTGGCCAGCAGCGTCAGGAACAGGTAGCCGCCCATTTCCAGGAAAGCGGAGGGGAAGTACTTGAACACGGCTCCGCTGACCATCTTGTGCACGGCAAAGAAGTCCTGGAACCCGATGATGAACATGACGGACGTATCCTTGACGTTGATGATGTAATTGTTTCCGATCTGCGGCATGATATTGCGCAGCGTCTGCGGCAGCACGATATACAGCATGGTCTGGAAGTGGTTCATTCCGATGGCCTTGGCGCCCTCGAACTGCCCCGCGTCGATGCTCATGATGCCGCCGCGGACGGACTCCGCCATATAGGCGCCCGTATTGATGCTGACCACGATGATGCTGACGGTCCAGATGTTCCTGAAGGCGACGCCGAAGAAATAAGGAAGGCCGTAGTAGATGAACACAGCCTGCAGGATCATGGGCGTGCCGCGGAAGACCTCCACATACGCGCGGATCACGATCCTCAGCAGCTTCAGCAGAAAGCGCTTGAGGAACCCGTCCTTCGGGCCGTAGGGGATCGTCTGCAGGATACCGCAGATGAAGCCGATGATACAGCCGATCAGCGTGGCCACCGTGGCCAGGATCAGGGTGTTGCCGATGCCGGTCAGATAGGTGGTGCCGTATTTGGCCCAGATACTGCCGATGTCGGAGAATAACTGTGCGAGCATAGGGATGCCCCTTTCATGTCAGATCGGGTACGGCCGTGTTATTCGCTCAGGGGCTGGACCTTGATGGCTTCGGCCATCAGGGCGTTGAAGTCGTCGGCGGTCTTGTCCTTCAGCACGGCGTTGATGGCGTCCAGCAGCACGGTGTTGCCCTTGCGGACGGAGATGCCGATGTTGATCTCTTCCTCGGACACGGTGAAGTCATCCCCGGTGCCGGCGAAGTCCAGCAGCTTCAGGTCGGGATAGGCGATCAGGGCGCCCTGGGCGGTGGGCATATCGGTGCAGACGAAGTCCACGGTGCCGGCTTCCACAGCCATCAGCATGGCGGGAGCGGATTCGGCCGGGGGTTGGATCTGGGCTTCCTTGACCTGGGGCAGGCAGGAATCGTACCAGATGGTGCCGCTCTGGCTGGTGCAGGTGCCCTTCAGCTCACTGATGCCCTTGGCGGCCGTGTTGGCATTGCCGTCCTTGGCCAGGCAGACGATGGTGGCGTAAAGATACGGGCCGGCGAAGTCGACGGATTCCATGCGCTCGGAGGTCATGCTCTGGCCGGCGATGACCGCGTCAACGATGCCGCTCTGGATCGCGGGGATCAGGCTGTCCCAGTCGAGCTGCACGACCTCCAGCTTCCAGCCGTTGGCCTCGCAGATCTGCTTCGCGGTCATGATGTCATAGCCGTTGGCATACAGATTGCTGTCCCGGATCGGCACGGCGCCGTTGGAATCGTCGGGCTGCGCCCAGTTGTAGGGAGCGTAGGCGCATTCCATGGCGACGGTCAGCACGCCGTCCTCCACACCGGTCACGGCAGGCGCTTCCGTTTCGGCGGGCGCTTCCGTTTCAGCCGGCGCTTCGGTCGCGGCGGGAACTTCGGTCGCGACGGGTTCGGCGGGCTTTTCACCGCCGCGCGGCAGGAAGATGATCAGCAGGGCGGCCGCGATCACGACGACTGCGGCGATACAGATCCAGAGAGCCTTTTTGTTTTTCATATGGGGTAACCTCCTTCAAAATGATCGGTACGAAAAAGAAAAAAGCAGCGACGCCAATCGCTGCGGCGGAAGCTCCGGAAAGGGAGGCTCCGGCATCAGTGAATAGCGCTCCACGGCGTGTGCCGTGACAGTCAGCGGAATATTGTCCCGCTGCCCAACGGGACCGCGGCCGGCGGATCCCGTTTCGGCGGCTTCCCCTTTGACCCGCGTTCACAGCCCCGGCGGGACTCCCGCGGGCGACTCTTGTCAGCCGCACCTCTAAACACTTCTATTGTAACGCGTATCGAACAAAACGCAAGGAGTATATTGGTTTAATTCTGTTCTGCCTGCTCCATGCCCATTTCGATCCGGGCGTTGAAGGCGATGGAGAAGCCGGCGGAAAGGGCCAGGAAGACTCCCGCGGCCAGGATCAGGACGGTCACGACGATCCCCGTCACGCGGATGTCCAGCAGCTGCTGCAGGCAGATCGCGCAGATCAGGTTGGAGGAAAGCGTGTCAAAATAGTTGACTCCGGCGTACTGCCGCTTCCGGATCCAGGTGCGGATATTGCTCACCAGGATCGTCAGCCCGTTGGCGATCAGGCCGAGCATCAGCCACATGACCGGGGAGCCGTGCAGGGTCAGGTAGCCGAGCAGGGCGATATCCGTCAGGATGCCGAGCGCGTGGGATACCAGGAAGGAACCGTGGTTGGTGGAGGGATAGGCGTGGCTGACCACGTTGAAAACGATCCGCAGCACCTGGCTTGCCCCGTAGAGGATCAGGATCATGCGGGTGTTTTGCAGCGTGAACATGATGACCAGGGGGATCAGCAGCAGGAAGCGGATCAGGTTGCAGAAGAAGAAAAAGGTCCGGCGCCCCGGCGAGCCCTTTTCCTTTTCCAGCCCGCGGCTGACGGCCGCCATGTTCCGGATGCGCAGGTTCAGCTCGTCGGAAACGCGCTCCGTTTCACCGGAGATGTCATCGCTGTCCGCCCGGTAGGTGACCAGTTCACCGAAGCGGAGCACATGGTGCTGCTCGTCGATATAGACCGGACAGAAGCGGAGCTCCTTCCCGGTCTTCCTGTGATAGATCTTTCCGAGGGTGGCGAAGCCGGAGAAGAAGGGCGTCACTGAGGTCAGGGAATACTCCGGCAGGCCGGTCTCCGGGAAAATGATCAGGTTGTCGCCCTTTTCCAGGGCTGCCACGCTTTTGCGCATGGTGGCGAAAAGGGAGGAGGGATCGTCCCGGTCCACGGGGATGGCCCCGAAGCGCTTCAGGATCCGGCAGGCCAGCCGGCCGAGCTTTGTCGCCAGCCAGTTCAGCGGGCGCTCCCCCAGAAAGGGGAGGATGCCCCTGAGGCCGGGCTTCATGGAGGCGGTCGCCGTTTCGGGATCCATGAGCTCCCGGTTGATCCACACGCTGGTGATCAGCGTCATGGAAAGGATGATGCTGATCGGACCGAACACATTGTAGTGATTGGCGATGAACACCACAGGCTCATCGCTTTTCAGGATCTCCTCCGGGTATTCCACCTTGCAGTGGAAAAAAGGATAAAGGATCCGGTAAACCATCCGCATCGGAAAGGTACCGAACCCAGGGCGTTTGTTGTATCTGTAGGTTTTCATCAGGCTCTCCGTTCCGCACCGTGCTTTGACAGGCGCGCTTTCCGCGCTCCTTCTGAAGGGAATACAGGTATTATACAGGAAAAACGGGAGGAAAAACACCTTTTTTCACCGGGAAGGGGCTTTTTTTTCGCTCCGCTCCTCCTTGACGGCCGGAAATCGGAATCGGTATAATAGGAAACAGGAAAAAACGGATGATACGGATGACTGCCGGAGGGAAGGACGAAAAGCATGAACCTGGGGAAGCTGTGCATGCAGGCACCGTGGGTGCTGATCCTCTTTGCTGTTTTGGCGGCGGCGGTCGTCCTGCTGGCCCTGGAGCTGAAGCGGGCCAGGGCCCGGGAGGAAAAGGAGGACAGGGAGATCCGGTCCATCCTTTCCGCCATGGAGGAGCTGTATCCGCTGGCTGTTTTCGCGGACATCAAAAGGAACCGGGTGCGGTTCATCCGCCATCACGGCCTGCGGGAGGGCGAGGACCCGGGGATCAGCTATGACGATTTTATCAGTGTCGGCGCGGAGGACACGCCGGCGGGGGAAGCGCGCGACAGGTTTCTGAGCGTTTTCTGCCGGGACGCGATGCTGAAGGCCATTGAGGACGGGAAAAAACACCTGACCCTGGATACGCCGCATATGATGCAGGACGGGCAGTATCACTGGATGCGGTGCCTGCACATTTTCCTGAATCCGGAAAAGAAGGACGGGCAGACGCTGATCCTGGCCAGCGTGATCGACCGGGAGATCGCCGAGCGGCAGGAGCAGGAGAGGGTCAATGCCATCCAGGAAAGCGTGATCGAGTCCCTGGCGACCCTTGTGGAAAGCCGGGACATCAATACGGGCAGCCATGTGCGCAATACCCGGCGCCTGGTGACGCTGATCGTGGAAAAGCTGCGGGAGACGAGTGAATTCCCGGAGCTGCTGGATGACAAATACGCGCAGAATATCATCGTGGGTTCCGTGCTGCACGATATCGGCAAGATCTTTATCTCGGACGTGATCCTCAACAAGGCGGGAAAGCTGACGCAGGAGGAATTCCGGGTGGTGCAGCAGCATACCGCGCTGGGCAAGGAGATCGTGGAGCAGATCTTTGCCGGCAGCCTGGAAAAGGACACCTGCGACGTGATCCGCGACATCGTTTATTCCCATCATGAGCGCTGGGACGGCAGGGGCTATCCGCAGGGCCTGAAGGGAGAGGAGATCCCGCTTTCCGCGCGCATCATGGCGGTGGCGGATGTGTTTGACGCGCTGATCTCCCGCCGGGCATACAAGGAGCCGATGCCCCCGGAGGCGGCCTTTGAAATGATCGGGGCGGAAGCCGGCGCACATTTTGACGCGCGGGTAGCCCGCGCGCTGACCGCCCAGAGGGACAAAATCACGGAATACCTGTCCGAATGGACGGAGGAGCAGGGCTGGGAAAAGCTTTCCGGCGCCCTGGGCAGCATGGTGGAGGCCATCCAGAACCGCTCCGTGATGAGCGCGTTCGTTGAGGATTATGAGGTGGCAAGCATCGTAACGCCGGACACCGGAAAGGTCCGCCTGCTGTATCTGGGAGAGCATTTCCGCAGGATCTACGGGAATATCTTTTTCGGAAAAGACTTCCATGAGACGCTGCTCCGGGAGGCAGAGAAGATCGTCATGCCGGAGGACTGGCCCGGATATAAGAGGCTGCTCTCCTTCAGCGGCATGAAGGAGCAGCTGACGGGGCGGGACAGCCTGGCCTGGAACTTCCGGATCCAGGGCGAGGGGCGCAGCCCCTATCACATGCAGCTGAGGCTGATCCGGATCAACTACGCGGAGGAGCCGGAACGCTTTGACGTGCTGGTCGGGATCCGGGACGTGGACGCGGAGATCCGGCAGAAGGAGGAAAGCCTCCGCACTGAGCAGATGAACCGGGACGTGATCAGCGGCCTGTCGGACGACTATGAGGCGATCTTCTTCGCGGAGCTGAACGAGGACAGCGTCCGGACCGTCCGCGCGCGGGAGCGGTTTGTGCGCCACCATCCGGGCCTGACGGACATCACCTCCTATGCGGACTTTGTGGACCGGGCAACGGAGCAGGTCTACACGGAGGACCGGGAGGGCCTGAAGAGACATCTGCGGCCGACGCAGATCCGGGAGCTGCTCAGCGCCGAGGAGTCGAATTACTATGAATACCGCCGCGTGATCCGGGGCGAGCTCCAGTATTACCAGGTCAAGCTGATCCGCACCCGGCAGTGGGAGGAAAAGGGCGCGTTCATTATCGGCGTGCACAACACGGACGAGGCGACGCGCCGGGACATGGAACGCGTGCACGCGCTGAAGCAGGCGCGGATGGACGGACTGACCGGGCTGCTCAACCGCATCACCTTTGAGCGGGACGTGGATGAGCACTGCCTGGAATACACCTCCCGCGGGACGTCGATGGCCTATCTGGACCTGGACACCTTCAAGCGGATGAACGACACCCTGGGCCACGCCGCCGGAGACAGGATCCTGGAGGTCGTGGCGGAGGAGCTGACGAAGGGACTGCCCCACGGCACCCTGATCGGGCGCATGGGCGGGGACGAGTTTGCCGTCTTCTTCCCCTCCGGCGTCCCGGAGGACGTCAGCGCGCTTCTCAGGCAGGTGCAGCTGCGGACGAAGGAGCGCTTTGAGCAGTTGTATCCCGACTCGCACGTGACCCTGTCGGTGGGCGGCGTATACTGCGAGGATCCCGGGCTGGACTTCAACGACCTGCGCCTGCTGGCGGACCGTGAAATGTACAAGTCCAAGCTGGACGGCAGGAACCGGCACCATTTCCGCAGCGTGACGGCGGAGGACGCGAAAAGGATCGAGTAACGGAGACAGGAAATGAAAAAATACCAGCAAAAGAACGTTTCGGACATCAATCTGGAGGATTACCTGGGCGAATATGAGGGCCGGGAGACCGGCCGGGATCAGGCGGTGTTCACCGGCGGCAGGGAAACGGTCTCCCTGGCCGGGAAATGGAATTATGCCGTGGACGCATACGATACCTGCCTGCGTCAGCACTGGTTTGAGGAAAGGTACCGCGACGCGCGGGGCTTCTCCCTGCCGGTGGATTATTCCTTCGATACCTGGCCGGAGATGGAGCTGCCCTGCTGCTGGAACACGCAGGGGGAAAAATTCCTGCTGTATGAGGGAAGCATGGTGTTCACCCGCAGGGTCCCCTTTGAAAAGCGCGCCGGGGAGCGGGTGTACCTGCGGATCGGCGCCGCCAACTATATCTGCCGGGTGTTTGTGAATGGGCAGTACCTGGGCTCCCACAGGGGCGGCTCCACGCCGGCCTTCTTTGACGTGACGGACGCCCTGCGGGCGGAGAACCGCTTCCTGATCTGCGTGGACGCGACAAGGCGCCCGGAGCAGGTGCCGACGGAGAACACGGACTGGTTCAATTACGGCGGGATCTATCGGGAGATCGACCTGATCCGCGTACCGGAGGCCGGGATCCGGGATTTCCGGCTCTCCCTCGTGCCGGACGGCAGCTTCCGCCATATCGCCGTGAGCGCCGCGCTGACCCGCCCCGCAGACGGGGAGGCGGTACTGGCGCTGCCCGCGCTGGGCATCCGGAAAAGCATCCGGATCAGGGCCGGACGGGGCAGGGCAGTGCTGACGGCGGACCCGGAGCTGTGGACACCGGAGAAACCCGTGCTCTATGACGCGGAACTATCCTTCGGCGCGGACCGGGTGTCGGACCGTGTCGGCTTCCGGGAGATCCGGGTCCGCGGCCGGGAGATCCTGCTGAACGGGAAGAAGATCTTCCTGCGCGGCGTGAGCTGCCATGAAGACAGCGTGAAGAACGGCAAGGCGGTCACCGAAGCGGAATGCGAGCAGGCCATCCGGGACGCGAAGGGCATGGGCTGCAACTTCATGCGGCTGGCCCATTATCCGCATACGGAAAAAATGGCCCGGGCGGCGGACCGGCTCGGTATCCTGCTCTGGGAGGAGATCCCGGTCTACTGGGCGATCCGCTTCCGCAAGCCCTCCACCTTCGCTGACGCGAAAAACCAGCTACTGGAGCTGATCACCCGGGACTACAACCGGGCCTCGGTCATCATCTGGTCCGTCGGCAACGAGAACCTGGACTCGGACGAGCGGCTGCGCTTCATGAAGCGGCTGGCGGACACGGCGCGCCGGGAGGACCGGACCCGCCTCGTTTCCGCGGCCTGCCTGGTCAGCGCGGAGAAAAACGCCATCGCCGACCGGCTGGCGGAGTATCTGGACGTGATCGGCCTGAACGAGTATTACGGCTGGTACAGCCCGGATTTTGCAAAGCTGCCGGAGCTTTTCCGGAACAGCGACCCGTCAAAGCCCGTCATCATCACGGAGTTCGGCGCCGACGCCCTGTACGGGCATCACGGCACGGCGGAGGACAAGGGCACGGTGGAATGCCAGGCGGCTATCTATGAGCGGCAGATCGAGGAGATCCGGAAGATCGGCTACGTTCAGGGCATGACTCCCTGGATCCTGTACGACTTCCGCTGTCCGAGGCGCACCTCCTTCATCCAGCTGTACTATAACCGGAAGGGCCTGATCACGGAGGACCGGAAGCATAAAAAGCCGGCCTATGGGATCATGAAGAGGTTTTATCTGGAAAAGAAAAAAGCCGCCGGAGGGCGGACATAAAAAACCGGGGGCCGGCGTCAGCCGGCCCCCTTTACACAGGGAGAAAGGGGTAAGAGGTAAGGGATCAACCTTCGATGGCAATGGTCTTCTTCTGAGGCAGCTCGGGCTGATGCTCCTTCTTGGGCAGCTGCAGGGAAAGCACGCCGTTTTCCATCTTCGCGCGGATATCGTCCTCGGTGATGTCTTCGCCCACATAGAAGCTGCGGCTCATGGAACCGGCGTAGCGCTCCTGGCGGATGACCTTGCCGGTCTTTTCGTCCTTTTCGTCCTTGTTCAGGTTCTTGGCGGCGGTGATGTTCAGGCAGCCGTTTTCCAGCGTCAGCTCCACGTCTTCCTTTTTGAAACCGGGCAGGTCGATATCGATCTCAAAGCCGTCCTCCTTTTCACGCACGTCGGTCCTCATCAGGTTCTTCGCGTTGTGGCCGTACAGGGGGCTCCTCTTTCCGAAGAACTCACGGTCCAGATCGTTCATCCAGCGGTCCATCAAATCTTCACCAAAGATACTCGGCAGATACATCATAGCTCATTCCTCCTATCGAATCGGCCCGGGGTCCTGCCCCGGACGGGGTCTGTAATGTTGCTGCAGTCGGGGCGGCTTTCCGGATCCCATCCGGGCCTTTTCCCTTTCTGCGGTTGTATTATAGCACGGCTGTTAGCACTCGTCAAGGGTGAGTGCTAACAATTTTATGTGAAATTTGTGTGAAGAAGATGTACGGTCAGGTCGGGACGGTATGGCGGAGGGCTTCGTCCGCATTTTCAGAGCTCCCGCCGCCCGGGAAGATACAGCGGCAAAAAAGGGGAAAACTCTCCGGGAGTCGAAAAATAAGAAGGTTTGTTCTGCAACAGAGCAGAACCTGGGAAGGATGATACAATTATGAAAGTATTTGAAGACGAGCTTCTGATCCGCGCAAAGGACTGCGATCTCAACGGGACCTGGCGCCTGAGCGCGGTGCTGGAGGCCATGCAGGAGGCGGCCGGGGATCACAGCACGCTGCTGGGCTGCGGCCGGGAAACCATCGTCCGTACGGGTATCGTGTGGGTGCTGGTACGCAGCGAGGTGCGCATGGACCGCTACCCGGCGATCGGGGAAAAGGTCCGGGTCAAAACCTTTCCGATGCCGGTGAGGCACCGCTTCTTTCCCCGCTACTACATCTTCACCGATGAGCAGGGGAAGCGGATCGGCATGGCGAGCACGCTGTGGGTGCTGATGGATATCAATACCCGGCAGATGGCGGCGGAAACGGCGCTGAAGACGCCACTGCCGGACAACAGCGACCTGGAGGCGCCCATGGGCTTCCCGGCGCAGATCGAAAAGCTGGCCGCCTGGGAAACGGAATCGCGGTACCGGGCGCAGTATACGGACCTGGACATCAACCAGCATGTGAACAACACCCGGTACGCGGACTGGTTCTGCAACGCGCTGGGGACCGAGACCCTGAGAAAGCATGAGATCGCCTCGGTGATCCTGGACTACAACGCCGAGATCAGGCCGGACCAGGAGGTCAGGCTCAGCCTGAAACAGGACGGGATGAAATGCCAGCTGGCCGGCTTCTGCGATCAGAAGAAATCCTTTGAGATCGGGGCAGTACTGAGGGAGAGATAAGCATGGATATCCGCATGGGGATCCGGAGGCTTTGGGTGGCAGCGCTCGCGCTGCTGCTGCTTCTGCCTGCCCCGGCTTTCGGGGAGAACAGGGCCGACGCGCTGATCGCGGAGCTGATCTCCTATAATATGAAGGCATCGGGGCAGGCGGACGTCCAGGGCTGGATCGACACCGCTCTGAAGGATAGCGCCGACGGCACCGGGGGCTGGTATCTGATCGCGCTGAGGCAGCACGGGGAAGGATATGACTGGTCCGCCTGCCGGGAAGAGCTGGAGCGGAAGGCGGAGGAAACGGGGAGCGGCAGCATGACCAAAAGGCTGCGCATGTCCCTGACGCTGCTCTCTCTGGGCAGCGGAAGCGCCTTTCCCGCCGAAACGGCGGCGATGCTCCGCGGCGACGAGCCGCTGATGACCGCCGTTTTTGCCCTGCACCTGTTCAACAACGGTGTTGCATCGGATGCCTGCGGCGCGGAGGAGATGCTCCGGCGCCTGCTGGATCTGCAGCTGGCGGACGGCGGCTGGGCTGTGATCGGCGAAGCCTGCGACGTGGACTGCACCGCGATGGCGCTGCAGGCGCTGGCGCCGTATTACGGCGCGCGGGAGCAGGTGACCGCGGCGGCGAACGCGGCGCTCGCCGCGCTGTCCTCGCGGCAGCTGCCCAACGGCGGCTTTACGGGCATGGGCATGGAGAGCGCGGAAAGCTGCGCTCAGGTGCTGCTGGCGCTCAGCTCGCTGGGCATCGACTGTGAAAAGGACGAACGCTTTATCCGAGACGGGAACACCGTGCTGGACGCGATGCTGCGCTTCCGCACGGAGGACGGGGGCTTTGCCCACGCGCCGGGCGGGGCGGCCAACGCCACCGCGACGGTGCAGGCGTTCTATTCGCTGGCCGGCTACAGCCGGCTGCTGCGCGGGGAGGGCCCCTATTACGTCCTGGACCGGGCGGAGGCGGAGGGAAAGACCGCCGCGCCGGTCCTGCCCGTCAAGGGCTGGCTGTACCTGGCGATCGGCCTGGGCACGGCTGCGGCGTGCCTGGTCTCCGTCCTGCGTAAAAAGAGAAATATCCGGACGTATCTGTTCATCGCGGCTGTCGGGATCCTGCTGGCGGCAGCGGTTTTCCTGACGGAGGTGCAGTCGCCCGAAAAATACTACGCGCCTTCCGCCGCGGTGGAAAACGGGATCGCGACGACGGTCTCCGTCCGCTGCGACAGCGTGGCCGGCCGGAGCGAGTACGCCCCGGCGGACGGGGTGATCCTGGACACGGTGAGCGTGCTGCTGCCGGAGGGCGCCACAGCCTTTGACCAGCTGCTGGAGGCGACGCGGGCGAACCGGCTGCAGATGGAGTATGACGGCACCACGGCCGGCGCCTATGTGGAGGGCATCGGCTATCTCTACGAGTATGCCTTCGGTAATCTGTCCGGCTGGCTGTACCGGGTGAACGGCGCCTTCGCGGACGTGGGCTGCAGCCAGTATCGCCTGCAGGAGGGCGACGCGGTGGAGTGGATGTATACGACGGACCTGGGCAAGGACGTCGGCAACAGTTATATGGGCTTTTGAAAAAAGGGAAGGGAGGGGCGCGCGTGAAAAGCCTGTACCGGCAGAACCCCGCGGCGGTATGCGTGTATTTCCTGTGCGTGCTGCTCCCGGTGATGTTCGGCATCGATCCGGTCACGGCGGGCACGGGCCTGGCCGCGGGCCTGGTCCTGCTTTTCCTGCTGGATCCCGGGCTGAAGCCGCGGGGGGTCTGGATCTATCTGCTGATCCCGCTGTTCAGCATGGCGGTCAACCCGGTCTTCAACCATAACGGTGTCACGGTCCTGTTCTTCCTCAACCGGAACCCGGTCACCCGGGAGGCGCTGCTGTACGGGCTGGTGCTGGGGCTGGTCATCTCCGCGGCGCTGGTCTGGAGCCGCTGCTTCACCGCGGTCATGGATACGGACCGGCTGCTGTATGTGACCGGCAGGCTTTCGCCCAAGGTGTCCCTGGTGCTGTCCATGGCGCTGCGGTATATCCCCCTGTGCCGGCGGCAGGCGGCGAGGATCAGGGAGGCGCGGAGGGCCGTGGGCCTGACGCGGGAGGACAACGCCGTGGACCGGCTGCGGAGCGCGCTGAGCGTGTTCTCCGGGCTGGTGACCTGGACGCTGGAGAACGGCATCGTCACGGCGGACAGCATGGAGGCGCGGGGCTACGGCAGCGGCTGCAGGAGCCGCTACAGCCTCTTTCCCTGGACCCGAGGCGATACGCTGCTTTCGGCGCTGTCGGCGGCGCTTTTCGCGGCGGTGCTCGCGGCGCGGGCGGCCGGGAAGATCGGCTACGTCTGGTATCCCGTGCTGGTCACGCCCGAGGCGGGTCCCGGCGGCATTGCCGGCTATCTGGCCTTCTGCGCGCTGTGCCTGACGGGCATTATTCTGGAGATAAAGGAGAGACGGAAGTGGAGATCCTTGCGGTCAGAGATCTGAGCTTTTCCTACGCCGGCGAAAAAGAAAAAACGCTGGACGGCATCTCCTTTACGCTGGAAAAGGGAGACTTTGCCGTGCTGTGCGGCGCGACGGGCAGCGGCAAAAGCACGCTGCTGCGGATGCTCAAGCGCGAGCTGACGCCCCGGGGTGAAACGGAAGGGACCGTGCTCTTCCGCGGGCGGGAGCTTTCCGCGCTGACGCCGCGGGAGGCGGCCGCGGGGATCGGCTTTGTGGCCCAGCGGCCCGATCAGCAGCTGGTAACGGATCGGGTCTGGCACGAGCTGGCCTTCGGGCTGGAGAATATCGGCTGCTCCGGGGCGGAAATGCACCGGCGCGTGGCGGAGACGGCGCAGTTCTTCGGGCTGGAGGAGCTTTTTGACAGCCGGACGGACGAGCTGTCCGGCGGGCAGAAGCAGACGGTCAACCTGGCGGCGGTCACGGCCATGCGGCCGGAGCTGCTGCTGCTGGATGAGCCGACGGCCTATCTGGACCCGGTGGCGGCCTCAGCCTTCCTGTCCGCGGTCGCCCGGCTGAACCGGGAGACCGGCATGACCGTGCTGATCGCGGAGCACCGGCTGGAGGAGGCGCTGCCCCCGGCGACAAAGGCGCTGATCATGGAAAAGGGGCGGCTGATCCGCTGCGGGACGCCGCGGGAGGTCTGCGCGGACACGGACATCGGGGAAACGGCCGCAGGCGCCATGCCGGCGGCAGTCCGGCTGTACAAGGCAAACCCCGCAGGGGATGCGTGCCCGGTAACGGTGGCCGAGGGCCGGGCGTGGCTGGAAAAGCATTTTGACGCGGAGAAGGAGCCGCGCCCCGCGCCGGAGGCGGCCGCGGAGCAAAAGGAGGAAGCGCTCAGCTTCCGGGAGGTGTATTTCCGCTATTCCCGCACGGGCAGCGACGTGCTGCGCGGCGCGTCCTTCACGGTACGCCGGGGAGAGATCTTCTGCCTGATGGGCGGCAACGGGAGCGGGAAAACCACCGCGCTGAAGGCGGCGGCCGGCCTGATCGCCCCCTACAGCGGGGAGATCCGGCTCTTCGGCAAAAAGCTGAAGGAATACAAAAACGGCACCCTGTACCGGCACGGCGTGGCCATGCTGCCGCAGGATCCGCAGACGCTTTTCCTGAAGGCGTCGGTCCGGGAGGAGCTGGCGGACTCCGGCATGAAGCCGGAGGAGCTGCCCTTCGACCTGTCCGCGCTGCTGGACAGGCACCCCTATGACCTCTCCGGCGGGGAGCAGCAGCTGCTCGCGCTGGCCAAGGTGCTGGCCGCGGAGCCGAAGCTGCTGCTGCTGGACGAGCCCTCCAACGGGCTGGACCCGGTGTGGAAGGCGCGGATCATTCAGATCCTGAAGGACCTGAAAAAGCAGGGAATAACGGTCGTGCCGGTGACCCACGACACGGAGTTCGCCGCCGAGGCGGCAGACCGCTGCGCCCTGTTCTTCCGGGGCGGGGCGGCGTCCGTCGGGGAGCCCCGGGATTTCTTCGCGGGGAATCATTTTTACACCACGGCGGTCAGCCGTATCACGCGCGGCATCTTCGCCGGCTGCGTGACCGTGGGGGACGCGGCCGCGCGCTGCGCGGAAAGAAAAAGGTAAGGAAAGGAAAAGGAAATGCCGGAGAAGATCAGACGGGTCATCCGTGTGGCGGTGCCCTTTGCCGTCATGCCTGCGGCTGTGATCGCCGGAGGCCTGTTTTCCGGTGAAAGGCTTTACGCCTGGATGATCCTGCTGATGGTGATCCTGACGCAGCTACTGTTCATGGCGGGCTTTGAAAGGCGCACGGTGGGCACCCGCCGGCTGGTGATCGCCGCGGTGATGACCGCGCTTTCCGTGCTGGGGCGCTTTGTGTTCGCGCCGCTGCCGGGCTTCAAGCCGATCACGGCGATCGTGGTCATCACGGCGGTCTGGATCGGCGGGGAGACCGGCTTCCTGGTCGGGGCGCTGTCCGCGCTGATCTCCAATTTCTTTTCGGGCCAGGGCCCGTGGACGCCCTTCCAGATGTTCGCCTGGGGCATGATCGGGCTGATCGCCGGCTATCTGGCGTCCCCGCTCAGAAGGAGCCGCGTGCTGCTGGCGCTTTACGGCATCCTG
Source organism: Clostridia bacterium (assembly GCA_017509255.1). GTDB lineage: Bacteria > Bacillota > Clostridia > Christensenellales > Aristaeellaceae > Aristaeella. The sequence goes on from JAFWQA010000029.1 coordinate 61,788, forward strand.
GCCGGCATCGCCTATTCCTTCTTTATGGATATCTGGACGGTGCTGTGGTACAACGGCGGCATCAACTGGGCGCTGTATTCCGCCGCGCTGGCGACGGCGGTGCCGTATACCGTTTCCTACGCCGTCTCCAACGTGGTATTCCTCCTGCTGCTGGGGAAGCCCTTCGGAGAAAAGCTGCAGCGGGTGAAGATCAAATACGGCGTATAGAGGCATATGAAAACTGCCGGGCAGAATTGCCCGGCAGTCATTTTTTGTATCGGTCAAACGCTCAGCTTCCGCTCCATGATCTGCGCGGTCAGCACATACATGACCGCGGAGAACACTATCGAGATACCCGCCTGGACCAGGAAAACGGTCCGGACGGAGGCAATGCCGTCCGTCAGTCTGAGCAGCGCCCAGTTCATCAGCGCGCTCAGCAGGATGAAGAGGGCAAAGCTGCCCAGCCCGTTCCAGCGCTTTCCCTTCAGCAGGGCGGTGGACACCACGTCTGCCAGGTAGGCGCAGGTGACAGTGGAGAACCAGGAGGCCAGCAGCCCGAAGGCGAAGGACATCAAGGTCTCCGTGTCCAGCGTGATCCGGGAGTCGATCCCCTCCAGGAACTGGGTGACCAGGGACCACAGGTCGGCCAGGCGGCCCTCATGGGCCATCAGCATGGAAACGTCCAGCGCGCCCAGCGCGAAGAAGAAGACGGTGGCCAGCAGCAGGGAGATCCCGTTTTCAATGACCTTGGCGCCCAGGATCTTATAGCAGCTGTTGGGTGTCATGAAGAGCATGTAGCTCTGTTTGGTGTTCATGTCCCGGTGCAGGATCAGCACGCTGGTCAGGCCGATCACGGCGACGCCGACGAAGGCCAGCAGCAGCAGGATGAACGCGCCGAGGCTGTAGATCCTTTCCCGGCCCGTCCACAGGCCGATCATGAAGGCGAGCTGCGCCAGCGCGGCGGTGCCAAGCAGGATCAGCTTCACGCTCAGGGTTTTCCGGAATTCATATTTGATCAGGTTTTTCATGCTTCCACCTCCACGCGGCCGTAGATGGCGCGGTAGCGGTCCGCCATGGAGACGCCCCGGCTGTCGCGCAGCTCCTCCAGGTCGTCCTCCTCGGCGAGCCGGCCTTCTTTGATAAAGACCGCCCGGTCCGCGATAGCTTCCATTTCCTCCACCAGATGGCTGGAAAGGATCAGGACCCGGTCGTCCGCGGCGAACTCCAGGATGCTTCTGCGGATCTCGTCCCGGGCCAGCAGGTCAATGCCGTTAAAGGGCTCGTCCAGCATCCAGACCTTCGCGTCCCGCGCCAGCGTCACGGCGATCTTCAGCTTGGCCATCATGCCGGAGGAGAGCTCCGGCGTTTTCAGGCCTTCCGTCAGCTCCATCCGCTCCAGCAGACGCAGATAGCGGTCATACGAAAAATCCGGAAAGAAGTCCGCGTAGTATTTTCCGACATCCTTCACGGTCATCCAGGCGTAAAAGTAAGGCTCCGTGGACATGTAGGCGATCTCCTTGCGGCTTTCGAGATCCACGGGTCTGCCGCCGAAGAGCATTTCGCCGGCGGTGGGCTTGATCAGCCCGGCGGCCATCTTCATCCAGGTCGTCTTGCCGCTGCCGTTCGGGCCGAGCATGGCGTATACGTGTCCCGGCTCAAACCGGACGGTGATTCCGTCCACGGCTGCCTTGGAGCCGAATTTCTTTACAATGTTCCTGCTTTCCAGCATGGGCGTTATTCCTCCTGTTCCCTGATAAGTGTCACGGCGCCCTCCCGGGAGATCCCCAGCAGACGCATGCGGTCCGAGAACTGCCGGACGGCGCGGAGCGCAAGCTCCTTCCTCAGCGCCGCGATCCGCTCCGCGTCCTCCGTCACAAAGGTGCCGAGCCCGCGGCGGGTCTCGCACAGGCCCTGCTTTTCCAGCTCCTGATAGACCCGGACCGCCGTGTTCGGATTGATGGAGAAGGCGATGGCCAGGTCCCTTCCCCCGGGCAGTTTATCCCCGGGCGGGCGCTTGCCCGTTACGATGTCCGTTTCCAGAACGGTCATGACCTGCAGCCAGATCGGGCTGTTCGGATCGTACTGCATCGCTCATCCTCCTCAAAGACTTAGTGCACTATTGCAATAGTACACCTCAAAAAAGGCGCTGTCAACCCCCTTTTTCCGAAAAAACGGAGGAGAGGAGAGCAAAGCGTGCAAACCTTTACACAGCACTCTGAACCGGTCGCTTCCGCTGCGTCGCGGTCCTGCCGGCGTCCGCGCGGGAAGCTGTGATCCCGCGGAAAAAATCAAGCGTCCTTTCTGAAAACGCAAAAAATGTAATCGTGTACATACAATGAAAACCATTGATTTTCAACAGAAGCGGGAAAATAAAGAAAAAATACGAAAATATTAAAAATTTGCATTTTCATCTATGGACAGAAAAAAATCCCTGTGCTATAATCGCGATGAAAGAATCCATGAAGCGCGTTTTTTGTGAATACCAGCCGTTTCCCCGGGAGGGACGGCTCAAATTAATGCAAAAAATGCAAACGATTACATACATCTTCCACCGTCTTGAAGCGGGAACCCGCTTGAGAAATAAGACATTCTTTGAGGAGGCAATACCATGAAAAAGTTTTTGAGCCTGCTGCTGGCCATCCTGATGGTGCTCGGCCTTTGCGGCGTATCCGCTGCGGATGAAGCCGCGGATGACGTGGAAGCGCTGAAGGCGCGGATCGAGGAACTGGAGCTTCAGCTGGCGAAGGCGGAGCGCGCGGTCACCGCCGCGAAGAGCAACGCCTACATCGCGTATGCCAACGCTGACTGGTCCGTCCAGAACTGGGGCACCGCTGACAGCGAAGACGGCAAAGTGACCGTCACTCCCGCCGCCGTGAACGGCGCCGGCGACTACACTGTCGGCCTGGAGTTCGCCGAACCCGCACAGGGCCTGGCTTTCACCGGCCTGATGATCGACAACGGCGAGCTGCTTTTCCCGAACTGGTATCTCACCATCAAGGAGATCCGCGTGAACGGCGAAAAGCTGGAGATCAAGAAGGGCTACACCTCTTCCGATGATGGCAAGGTGACCCGCTGCAACATCTACAACGAATGGGTCAGCGCCCTGCCGAACGATGCCCGCCGCCTGGACGGCGACCTGGGCGACGCTTCCTGGATCATTGTGGACAAGGAAGCCTTTGCCTCCGTCAGCTCTATGGAAGTGGACTTCTCCTTCGGACCCGCCAAGGCCTACCTCATGTACGCTGACGCCGCGTGGGCAATGCAGAACTGGGGCTATGATTCCACCGCCGATGTGACCGTGACCACCGCCGACATCACCGGCGAGGGCGACTACACCGTCGGCCTGAGCTTCGCCACTCCTTCGGAAGGCCTGGCCTTCACCGCCCTGGGCATCAAGAACGGCGAAAAGGATTTCCCGAACTGGGTGTTTGACGTGACCGGCGTGGAGGTCAACGGCACCGCGCTGGAGATCAAGAAGGACTACACCTCTTCCGACGACGGCAAGGAGACCCGCAGCAACATCTATAACGAATGGGTCAGCGCCCTGCCGGACGATGCCCGCAGCAACGACGCCCTGGAGGACTGCAGCTGGATCATCGTGGATCCCGCGGCCTTCACCGGCGTGACCGACGTCAAGGTCAATTTCCATGTGACCAAGCGTGAGCCCGTGGCCGCGGCCGCAGCTGCCGGCATGAGCGCCGAAGAAGCTGCCGAGCTGCAGAAGGCCGACTACAACGCCTACATCGGCGTGCAGACCGAAAGCTACATTTTCCGCAACACCTGGGACGAAGCCAACTACGGCCGTGACTCCGAAGCCAACCCCGGCTTCTTCGGCCGGCTGACCGGCTGGGATGCCGACGGCAATGCCGTGGACTACGGCGGAACCTTCACCGACGCGCTGCTGAACAACGCCGGCACCTACACCGTTTCCCTGAAGACCGGTGAAATGGGCTTCGGCTCCGACAGCTACTTCCGCATGCTGTTCGTCTCCACCGAGATCCCGTCCGCCCTGATCAGCGAAGGCTATGTGAAGATCACCGACGTCAAGACCAAGATCGGCGACGCCAAGACGCAGGACTTCACCTCCGTGGATCTGTCCGGCACCTACGCGGTCATCAAGGTGATCGACGAATACAACCAGAGCGAAGCGCCCTTCGGCTACACCGTGCCCGGCGCGGACACCGAGATCACCATCACCTTCACGGTGGAGGGACTGACCGAATAATTCCTGTTTTTACGCGGGGAGGGGCGCGTTTTGCGGCGCTCCTCCCTGCTCGTGGTTTTTCCGGGAAAAAACCGGGAGGTGGATGTTTATGCAGGCAGCTTTGAAAAGCCGGGGACGCGTCAGAACAGATTACGGCTTTCTGATCCCCTTCTGGCTGCACCGGGCCGTCATCCTGCTCACAGGCATGATGGTCTTCTTTTCCCCGCTCAATCCGGGGCGGATCCTCAAGCAGATCAACGAGAACGTATCCCTTTTCACCACAGCGATCTCCTATGACAATATCACCACCCAGCTCAAGACCGCCATTGCCCGCAAGGCGATCACGGAGGGCGACATCCGCCTGCTGATGACCGGCAGCCTGGTCGTGCTGATCGGCGTGCTGCTCTGCGCCGTCGGCGGCTGCATGAGCGCGGGCAACCACCGGATGAAGAAGCGGGGCGTGTTCTTCCCGCTGGCGGGCAGCCTGATCATGTTCGGCGGCCTGTTCATCATCCGGCAGGACTACCGGAGCATTTTTACCTTTGTGACCGAAAACAACAAGACCAGCCGCGCCACGCCGATCACGGCGGACGGGAGCATGCCGCAGGGCATGACCGTTTTCGCGGTCGCGGCCGGGCTGATCCTCCTGACGTCGGTCATCATCCTGTTCCTGCTCCGCTCAAAGGAAACGGAACCGAAGATGGAGATGCAGGAGAAATATAAGCTTTTCCTGATGCTGCTGCCGGTGCTGCTGCTGTCGTTTGTTTTCGCCTACCTGCCGATCTACGGCTGGCGCTACGCCTTCTTTGACTACCGGATCGGCGACACGCTCTCGGCGGAGAACTTCGTCGGCTTCCACTGGTTTGAGACGCTGATCTCCAACCCGGCCACCCGGGCGGACATCGTGCGCGTGCTGCGCAACACGCTGGTTATGAGCGGCCTGGGCATCCTGACCTCCTGGCTGCCGATCGCCTTTGCCGTGCTGCTGGCGGAGATCCCGTCCTCCAAATTCCAGCGCTTCGTGCAGACCTTTACCACGATCCCGAACTTCATCTCCTGGGTGCTGGTATACGCCATCGCCTACGCGATCTTTTCCACCAACGGCTTCATCAACAGCTTCCTGACCAACGTGCTGCATCAGACGTCGAGCACGGACTACCTGGCCAGCGCGGACCACATCTGGCTCAAAATGCTGCTGTGGGGCACCTGGAAGGGCATCGGCTGGAGCGCGATCATCTATATCGCGGGCATCTCCGGAATCGATCAGCAGCTGTACGAGGCCGCGGCCGTGGACGGAGCGAACCGCTTCCACCGCATCTGGCACATCACGATCCCCGGCCTGCTGCCGACCTACATGGTCATGCTGCTCATGTCCATCGGCGGCATCCTGTCCAACGGCATGGAGCAGTATCTGGTCTTCTCCAACCCGCTGAACCGGCAGACCATTGAGGTGCTGGACCTGTACGTCTACAACATCGGCATCGGCTCCGGCCAGATCCCCCTGTCCACTGTGGTGGGCATTACCAAATCGCTGGTCGGCGTGATCCTGCTCTTCGGCGCGAACGGCATATCCAAGCTGCTGCGCGGCGAGAGCATCATCTGAGGGGAGGGAAGAAAGCATGACGGTCAAAGCGCAGGAAATGCACGCCACCCGGATCAGGAAATCAGTCGGAGACCGCGTCTTCGAGATCAGTCTGATCGTTCTCTTCTCCCTCTTCACGCTGCTGTGCATCTTCCCGTTCTACTATCTTTTCATCAACACTATCTCGGATAACGACGCGGTGACCTCGGGCCTGGTCAACTTCTACCCGATGGGCATCCATTTCACCAATTACCTGAACCTGCTCAACGCGTCCGACCTGGGCAGCTCCCTGATCGTGACCGTGGCGCGCACGGTGCTGGGCACGGCGCTGATGGTGCTCACCTCCGCCTGGGCAGGCTACCTGGTCACCAAGCAGAAGATGTGGAAGCGCTCCCTCTGGTATCGGGCGCTGGTCATCACCATGTACTTCAACGCGGGCCTGATCCCGTGGTACATGAACATGCTCATGCTGGGACTGACGGACAACTTCCTGGCCTATATCATCCCCGGCATGGTGGCGCCCTACAACATCATCCTGGTCAAGACCTACATCGAGTCCATCCCGGCATCACTGGAGGAAAGCGCCACGATCGACGGGGCTTCCACCACCAGGATCTTCCTGCGGATCATCCTGCCGCTGTCCATCCCGATCCTGGCTACCATCGCCATCTTCGGCGCGGTCGGCAACTGGAACTCCTTCCAGGATTCCCTGCTGCTCATGTCCAACAGCCCGAACCTCTACACGCTGCAGCACCGCCTGTACGTGTACCTGAACACGACCTCCAACCTGGGCGCGGTCATGAATTCCGGCGTGGGCGGCGTCAATACGGCGATGGCCCAGAGCCTGCTGAACACCAAGGTCATCAAGTACACCGTTTCCATGGTGACCATCATCCCGATCCTGCTGGTCTATCCCTTCATGCAGCGTTATTTCGTCAAGGGCATCATGCTCGGCGCTGTGAAGGGTTAACCCCATACGAAAGGAGCCTGATCTTATGAAGAAACTCATTTCCCTGATGCTCGCGCTGCTGCTCTGCGCGGCGCCCTTCATTGCCGTGGCCGAGTCCGTGGTGGACCGCGACGGCCCGGTCATCACCCTGAACGTTTACAGCCAGCTGGCCAACTTCTCCGGCATCCAGCAGGGCTGGGGCGCCACCCTGCTGAGGGACAAGTTCAACGTGGAGCTGAACATCATCCCGGATCAGGACGGCACCTACGAGACCCGCATGGCCAACGGCAACCTGGGCGACATCGTGGTCTGGGGCGCCAACGGCGCGGACTACAAGAACGCCGTGGCCAAGGATATGCTCCTGGACTGGGAGGAGGATGACCTGGGCGCGACCTACGCCCCCTATATCTGGGAAAACTATCAGGCGGCACTGAACGCCAACCGCACCGTCAGCGGGGATGACAAGATCCACGGCTTCGGCCACACGGTCGCCTTCAAGCAGGGCAGCCACCAGGCGTTCTTCTACACCTGGGACATCCGCTGGGATCTGTACAAGAAGCTGGGCTATCCGCCGGTGAAGAACCTGGATGACCTGTATGAGGTGCTGGCGCAGATGAAGCAGCTGGAGCCCACGGACGAAAAGGGCAACCCCACCTACGCCACATCCATCTGGCCGGACTGGGACGGCAACATGGTCATGTACGTCAAGTCCCTCGGCACCGCGTATTACGGCTATGACGAGCTGGGCTTCGGCTATTACAATCCCAACAACGGGCAATTCGTTTCCTGCCTGGAAGACAACGGTCCCTACCTCGAGTGCCTCAGATTCTTCAACAAGCTGTACCGGAATGACCTGCTGGACCCGAACTCCATGACGCAGACCTATGACGTCATGGGCGAGAAGGTCAAGAACGGCGGCACGTTCTGGGGCATCTTCAACTATTCCACCTCTCTGATCTTCAACACCAAGGAGCATCTGGAGCAGGACAAGATGATGTACTCCCTCGTGCCCGAGGAAGCCAGCCCCATCGTTTACGGCCTGGGCACCAACGGCGGCAACCGCATCTGGTCCATCGGCAACTATACCGAATATCCGGAGCTCTGTCTGGAGGTCCTGAACTGGCTGGCCACGCCCGAAGGCTCCATGACCATGTGGTACGGCCCGCAGGGCGTCACCTGGGATTACGATGAGAACGGCCTGGCCTATTTCACCGAGCTGGGCAAGAACACAAACAGGGATTCCTCCTACCCGATGGACGGCGTGGAATGGACCAGCCCCTGGACCGGGAAGAGCTACACCTTCTCCGGCACCTATAACGACGGTGCGATCCAGATCAACAACGTGACGCTGGCCATGGACATGGAGAACCCGGACGGCGCCCACGGCGAGACCTTCAACAAGGAGACCTGGGAGTCCCAGATCACCGATATCTCTTATCCGATCCAGGAGGACTGGCGGCAGTGGGCCGGCGTGACCTCCGCGGAGCAGTACATGAACAGGGGCAAGTACACCGTGATGCCCGAGGTCAACTATTCCGAATCCGACAAGAATTCCGAGCTGAAGCTGTACTGGGACCAGTGCGCGGGGATCATCACCGACGTGAGCTGGCAGGCGATCTATGCCAAGACCGAAGAACAGTTCAACGGCCTGATCAGCCAGATGAAGGCACGCGTGAAGATGTACAACTGGGATGACTGCGTCCGCTGGTGTGAGCAGGAATGCGCCGCCAAGTGGCAGCTGACAAAGGAAACTTACGGCGAATAAGAAAAACCGGAGTCAAACAGCCTGCTCCGCCGACGCGGGGCAGGCTGTTCTTTCCGGAGCAACAGGAGGGAACCCCATGATCCGGACGATTCTTGCGCTGCTCTGCGCGCTGGCCCTGCTGCCGGCAGCCCTTCCCGCCGCGGCGGAGGACGCGCCGCCGGCCACCTCCCTGGAGATGGCGCGCCTGATGGGCAACGGCATCAACCTGGGCAATACCTTTGAAGCCTGCGACAACGGCATGCACGGCGGAAACATCACGTACGACCCGGCCCACTACGAAACGCTGTGGGGCCAGCCCGTCACCACCCGGAAAATGATCCGCGGCATGAAGGAAGCCGGCTTTGACACCCTGCGCATCCCCGTGGCCTGGATGACCAACGCCACGCACCTGGCCAGGGGGGAAAACGACTACACAGTCTCCCCGGCCTATCTGGACCGCGTGGAGGAGGTCGTGTCCTGGGCGCTGGAGGAGGGCATGTTCGTCATCCTCAACGACCACTGGGACGGCGGCTGGTGGGGCATGTTCGGCTCCGCGTCCGCGGACACCCGCGCGCTGGCCATGGAGGCCTACAAAGGCCTGTGGAGCCAGCTGGCGGAGCGCTTCGCGAAGTATGACTGGCACCTGATCTTCGAGGGCGCCAATGAGGAGCTGGGCGCGCGCTTTGACGAGAATTCCCCGCTGTACTGCCAGGATTCCACGGATACGTACCTGACGGACGGGGAGCGCTACACGCTGACCAACCAGGTCAACCAGGCCTTCACGGATACCGTGCGCGCGGCGGGCGGGAACAACGCGGACCGCTTCCTGCTGATCCCCGGCTTCGGCACCAATATCGCGCAGACCTTTGACAGCCGCTTCAAAATGCCCTCGGACAGCGCGCAGGGACGTCTGCTGCTCTCCGTGCACTGCTACACGCCCTGGAGCTACTGCGGCGCGTCCTCCGCGGCAAGCGCGACCAAATGGGGAACCAAAAAGGATTTCCAGACCCTGGAATCCGAGCTGAAGATGATGGGCAGGTACGCTGCCCAGGGCATCGGCGTGGTGATCGGCGAGTACGGCGCGCTGCCGGGCTCGGACGGGATCATGAAGGACAACGCCGTCACTTATCACCGGTATATGCTGGACCTGTGCGATTATTATGACTACTGCCCGGTGCTGTGGGACTGCTCCGGCTTCTACGTCCGCCGGCAGCTGGCCTTCTCCGATCCGGACATGGCCGCGCTGTACCTGGAAAAGCGCCGTGACGCGGAAGGCAGCGCGGAGGAAGTGAAGGCAGCGGCCCGCGCCGCGGCGGACGCCGCGCTGGAGGCGGCGCCGGAGACCTTCCTGACCGACGCGGTCACGCTGACGGACGATACCTGCGTTGCCTGGATCATGTGGAACTCCGGGGACTGGGCGCAGTCCTACTCCGTGGGCGACACCTATTCGCCGGATACCGTTTCTGCCGGGCTGAAGACCACGGACGCGGTGATCGACGGCGAGGGCACCTATACCGTGGCGCTGGACTTCACCGACACCGAGGGCGGCGCGTCCAAGTCTGTCGCCTTCTCGGCGCTGGGCATCGCCAACGGCGAGATCCTGCATCCCGGCTGGGCTGTGCATTTCCAGTCCGTGAAGATCAACGGGGAGGAATACAAGCTCTCCGGACGGCCTTACACCTGCTCCGACGACGGGAAGTGCACCCGCGTGAACCTTTTCAACGAGTGGGTGACGAACCCCATGGGCGTGCCGAACGCCCGCGTGATGTACGGCCCGAACATCGGGCTGTCCGCTACGGTGATCAACCGGAACGACGCGGTGATCCAGAGCATCAAAACGATCGAGATCACCTTCCTCTACGGCCCGAAAAAGTAAAGACAGACAGACGAAAACCGGCTCCGCCGCAGCGGAGCCGGTTCCTTTGTCAGCACTTATTCGTATTCCACCACATTGGCCCAGCGGAGCAGGAATTCCTTTTCCTCGGGCTTTCCCTTCACGGACTGGCTGGCAGCCACGATGGGGATCCATTTCTGCACATACTGCCGGGCGGTGTCGCTCTTTTTGCAGAACAGGTTCAGGTACTGCTCCGCGCTCTTTTCCTCCCCGTGGAGGTAGAAGAGCAGGTAGGTCCGCGCGGCGTCGGCGGAGGCGTTGCCCTGAGTCACGTGCGCCCAGTCGATCACATAGGCCTCGTCCTCCGGCGTGATGATGATGTTGGAGGGGCGGAAGTCGCCGTGGCACACCTTGCGGTGTACGGGCATGGCGGCCAGGCGGGTGTGCAGCTCGTAGCGCGCGGTGGCGTCCAGCGCGCTGGCGCTGATCTTGTGCTGCATCTTCTCCGTCAGCGTGTTCAGCATACTGCAGGTGTGGCTCTGGATATCCAGCTGGATATCCACAAAGCGCTCCATGTATTCGTCATGCTTTTCGGGGTGCTTCAGCACCAGGGAGGCCAGCGTCTCGCCCTCGATGAACTCGCTCACGATGGCCCAGCGGCCGTTGATCACGGTCACCTCCAGCAGCTTCGGCACCCTGAGTCCGGTCTCCTCGATGCGCGCCTGGTTCAGCGCCTCGTTCAGGATATCCGCCTTGCGGTAGCTTTCGTCAAACATCTTGATGCAGCGGTTCCCGTCCCGGTATACGGTCTTGTGTTCCCGCTCGGCAACGATCTTATCCAGCTTCATGGGCTCAGGCCTCCTTCCGTTCGCCGTAGTAGGCGTCCAGGTAGATCTGCTTCAGTTCGGAGATCAGGGGATAGCGGGGGTTTGCTCCGGTGCACTGGTCGTCAAAGGCGTCTTCGCTCATCTGATCCAGCGTGGCGAGGAAGTCCTCCTCCTTCACGCCGTATTCGGCGATGGTGTCCCTGATGCCGACGGTCTTCTTCAGCTCCCGCAGCTTCGCGATCAGCTTTTCCAGCTTGTCGGCGTCGGTGCGGCCTGTCAGGCCGATCCGCTCGGCGATCTCGGCATAGCGCCGCAGGGTATGCGGGTGGGTGTACTGCGGGAAGGTGCCCATCTTCGTCGGCACTTCCGCCGCGTTGAAGCGCATCACCTGCTCGATGACCAGCGCGCAGCACACGCCGTGGGGCAGGTGGTGATACGCGCCCAGCTTGTGCGCCAGGCTGTGGCCGATGCCCAGGAAGGCGTTGGCGAAGGCCATGCCGGCCATGGTGGCGGCGTTGGCCATCTTTTCCCTCGCTTCGGGATCCTGCGGGCCGTTTTCATAGCAGCGGGGCAGGTATTCGAAGATGTTCCGGATGGCCTCCACGGCCAGTCCGTCGGTGTAGTCCGTGGCCATCACGGAGGCATAGGCCTCCAGGGAGTGGACCATGGCGTCGATGCCGCTGGCGGAGGTCAGGCCCTTGGGCGCGTTCATCATCAGGTCGGTGTCCACAACGGCCATCTTCGGCATCAGCTCGTAGTCGGCCAGCGGATACTTGGCGCCGGTCTGCTCATCGGTGATCACCGCGAAGGGCGTCACCTCGCTGCCGGTGCCGGAGCTGGTCGGGATCGCGACAAAGTATGCCTTTTCTCCCATTTTCGGGAAGGTGTAGATCCGCTTGCGGATATCCACAAAGCGCATGGCCATGTCAGCGAAGTCCGCTTCGGGATGCTCGTAAAGCACCCACATGATCTTGGCGGCATCCATGGGGGAGCCGCCGCCCAGCGCGATGATCACGTCCGGTTTGAACGCGGCCATCTGCTTCGCGCCCTCCCGGGCGCAGGCGAGGGTCGGGTCCGGGGATACGTCGAAGAAGGTCGTGTGCGCGATGCCCATCCGGTCCAGCTGATCGGTCACCGCCCGGCTCATGCCGCTTTCATAGAGGAAGCGGTCGGTCACCAGGAAGGCGCGCTTCTTTCCCATCACGGTCCGGAGCTCGTCCAGCGCGGAGGCCAGGCAGCCCTTCTTGATAAACACCTTTTCAGGCGCGCGGAACCAGAGCATGTTCTCCCTCCTCTGTGCCACTGTTTTTACGTTCAGCAGATGCTGCACGCCCACGTTGCCGCTGACGCTGTTGCCGCCCCAGGAGCCGCAGCCGAGCGTCAGGCTGGGCAGCAGGCGGAAGTTGTACAGGTCGCCGATGCCGCCGTGGGAGGAAGGAGTGTTGACCAGCACGCGGCAGGCCTTCATCCTTTCCGCGAAGGCGCGCACGGTGTCCTGCCCGGTCACGGGGTCCACATACAGGGAGGCGGAATGCCCGGGGCCGCCCTCCAGCACCAGCTGCTCCGCCTTTTCAAAGGCATCCTCCCGGGATCTTGCCCGGTACATGGCCAGCACGGGGGAGAGCTTTTCGTGGGCGAATTCCTCGCCGACATCCGTCCGCTCCACCTCGCCGATCAGCAGCTTGGTTTCCGGCGGCACGCTGACACCGGAGAGCTCCGCGATGCGCGCGGCGCTCTGGCCGACGATCTTCGCGTTCAGAGCGCCGTTGATCAGGATGGTTTTGCGAACCAGGTCCTTTTCCTTTTCATTCAGGAAATAAGCGCCGCGGGCGGCGAATTCCTTTTTCACCGCGCTGTACAGCTTATCCGCCACGATCACGCTCTGCTCGGAGGCGCAGATCATGCCGTTGTCAAAGGTCTTGGAATGGATCACGGAGTTCACGGCCAGCACCACGTCCGCCGTTTCGTCGATCACGGCGGGCACGTTGCCGGCACCCACGCCCAGGGCAGGCTTGCCGGAGGAGTACGCCGCACGCACCATGCCGGGGCCGCCGGTGGCCAGGATCAGGTCCGCCTCGCGCATCACCAGATTGGTCAGCTCCAGGGAGGGCACGTCGATCCAGCCGATGATGCCTTCCGGCGCGCCGGCTTTGACGGCGGCCTCCAGAACGGTCTTTGCCGCCTCGATCGTGCACTTTTTCGCCCGGGGATGCGGGCTGATGATGATCCCGTTCCGGGTCTTCAGGCTGATCAGGGTCTTGAAGATCGCCGTGGAGGTCGGATTGGTGGTCGGGATGACCGCGGCGATCACGCCCACGGGGGCTGCGATCTTCATCATGCCGGCGGCGGGATCCTCCTCGATCACACCGCAGGTTTTCGTTTCGCGGTACGCGTGGTATATATATTCGGAGGCAAAGTGGTTTTTGATCACCTTGTCCTCCACGACGCCCATGCCCGTTTCCGCCACGGCCATTTTGGCCAGCGGCAGGCGGGCTCGGTTCGCCGCGGTCGCCGCGGCGAGGAAGATGGCATCCACCTGCTCCTGGGTATAGGAGGCAAACACCTGCTGTGCTTCCCGCACGCGTTTCAGCATTTTCTCAAAGCTTTCCGGACTGTCAACGACAGGGTATTTATCCGCCATGAACAACCCTCCTTCTATCATGCAGGGAGTTTTTTCACTCCCCGGGAAGGGTATACCACGCGTATACAAGATTGTCAATAGTTTAACAATCTTTTTTATAAATTTGTATCATCTGGTATTTTACATGACGGAAAATCAAGCGTTTTCGGCGATCAGACCGGCAAACAGCGTCCAGGGCTCCTCCTCCGGCGGAGGGCATCTGAACATGAGGGGCTCCGCTTTTCCGGGCTCGGGAAAGGAGAGGGAGCAGGCCCACAGGGCGCAGCGTACGCCTTCCCGCCGGCCGCCGTATTTCCGGTCCCCGGCCAGCGGCAGGCCCCGGGAGGCGGCCTGGGCGCGGATCTGATGCGTCCGCCCGGTGACCAGGCGGATCCGCAGCAGGCTCAGCCCGTCCGCGGTGCCCAGCAGGCGGTATTCCAGCTCGGCCTCCTTCACGCCGCCGCGCATGCGTCTGACCGCGTAAGCCTTCTGCTTCTGCCGGTCATAGAAGAGCAGGTCCTTCCAGACGCCTTCGTCCTCCTCCGGGACACCCTCGCAGACGGCGAGATAGGTCTTTTCCGTCCGGCGCTCCTGCACGGCACGGGAAAGGAAGGCCGCGGACTCCTTCCGCAGGGCATAGACCATCACCCCGCCGGTGGCGCTGTCCAGCCGGTGGACGGGGTAGACGGAATCGGCGGAGCGCTGCAGCTGCTCCGCCAGCAGATCAGGAAAGCCGGGCTTTTCCGGCGTGCCGTGCTCGGAGGAGATCCCCGCGGGCTTGACGGCCACGGCCCAGTTCTTTCCGGCTTCAAGGAGCTGAATGTTCTGCTTCATGTATGATCCTTTCCGGTCAGCCTCGCGCTTCAGGTATTCCTCAGCAGTCCTACGGCGAGGTCCGGGTAATTGGTGATGATCCTGTCCGCGCCGGCTCTGGCGCAGGCGAGGATATCCTCCTCGCTGTTCACGGTCCAGGGGTTGACCTCCAGGCCGCGGCGGTGGGCCTCCGGCACCAGGTCCGGATAGCGCAGCTCGCTCAGGTGCGGGTGCAGCGCGTTCATCCCGCGGGACGCCGCGTATTCCCAGGGCTCGATCATCACCAGCTCATAGAGCAGCCCGCAGGGCAGGGAGGGATCGATCTCCTTGATCTTCGTCAGGCTCCGGTGGTTGAAGGAGGAATAAAGCACGCGGTCCGTCATGCCGGTATCCGCCGCCAGCCGGACGCATTTTTCCTCCAGACCGGGGTAGTCGATATAGCCGGTCTTCAGCTCCACGTTGACGTGCAGGCCGGCCGGCCCCAGCAGCTCAAAGACCTCCCGCAGGGTCGGGATGGCGGCCTGCGTGTATTCGGGATGGGTGCGGTTGAAGCGAAAGCGCTTCAGCTCCGTGAGGGTGTAGTCCTTCACATAGCCCGTCCCGTCCGAGACCCGGTCGATCTTTTCGTCGTGCGTCACGACGACCTCGCCGTCCCGGCTCAGGTGCACGTCCAGCTCCACGCCGTCCGCGCCCATTTCCGCGGCCAGCTGGAAAGCCTCCAGGGTATTCTCCGGCGCGTAGCCTGACGCGCCGCGGTGTCCGTAGATCCTGCTCATAAGCTGTCTCCTTTCGAGCTGGTTGAGCGCCATCCCCCTCATCCGTCAGCAAGGGAGAAGACCTTTGACCGGTGTTTTCCTTATTCAGGGACATTATATCAGATTCGGGGGAGTTTGACACAATATAAACAAAAGGGAAAAAAGGTTGACTTAGAGTGGACTCTAACCTGTATACTTTTTGATGAATGGAGGAAATCGCATATGGAAAGATATTTCGGAGAGAAAACGCCGAAGCTGGGCTTCGGGCTGATGCGTCTGCCGAAGAACAGCGACGGCTCGATCGACGTTCCGCAGACAAGCCAGATGGTCGATATGTTCCTGGAAGCGGGAATGACCTATTTCGACACCGCCTACGTGTATGACGGCGGCGGGTCCGAGCGCGCGGCGAAGGAGGCGCTGATCTCCCGGCATCCGCGGGAGTCCTTCACCCTGGCGACCAAGCTGAACGTGCACGCCAACGGCTGCACGGGCGAGGAGAGCGCCAAGCGCCAGCTGGAGACCAGCCTGGAGCGCACCGGCGCCGGCTATTTCGACTATTACCTGCTCCACGCCATCGGCGAGGGGAATATCGGTGACTATGACGCCTGGGGCATCTGGGACTTCGTGAAGGAAGCGAAGGCCAGGGGTCTCGTGAAGCACTGGGGCTTCTCCTTCCACGGCTCCACCGGCCTGCTGGACAAGCTGCTGACCGAGCATCCGGACGCGGAGTTCGTGCAGTTGCAGATCAACTATGCCGACTGGGAGAACCGCAGCGTGAACTCCCGCATCAATTATGAGACCGCTCGCCGCCACGGCAAGTCCATCGTGGTCATGGAGCCGGTCAAAGGCGGTATGCTGGCCAACCCGCCGGAGCGCGTGGCGAAGATCCTGCGCGAGGCGAATCCCGATATGTCCTATCCCTCCTGGGCCATCCGCTACGTGGCGTCCATGGACGGCATGCTCACCGTGCTCAGCGGCATGTCCAACATTGAGCAGATGCGGGACAACCTGTCCTACATGCGCAATTTCCAGCCCCTGAGCGAA
>JAFWQA010000008.1 GCA_017509255.1 Clostridia bacterium
CCCCTGTGAAGGACAGATTGCTCACGCGTTACTCACCCGTCCGCCGCTAAAACATATCTTTCCAATTCCATCCGAAAACTTCCTCTTCAAAATATGTCTCCGCTCGACTTGCATGTGTTAGGCACGCCGCCAGCGTTCGTCCTGAGCCAGGATCAAACTCTTCCGTTTAATCCTTTAACACTTTCGTGTCAAACTCTTTGGAATCTTCGCTGTCTTTTCCTTATTGCGCGTTTCTCTCTTCTGTATCGTTTTCAAGGTTCGGCTTGCTCTCCCTCAGGTCCCCGTCTCCGGCTCCCCGCGAGCGAGCTTTGTTAGAATACCAACTTTCTTCCCCCTTGTCAAGCACTTTTTTGAAAAAAATCGCATAAAAAATGAGGAAAATCAACGTTTCCGGACGTTGCTTTCCTCATTTCAAAAAACGTTCGTGTTTTTCCGGCCTTCTTGTGGCTGTTACTTCTTTATACCACAAGTACATTCGCCCGCGTCCAGGATCTCCGTAACGATCCCGCCGCCCAGACACTTCTCTCCGTCATACAGCACCGCACTCTGTCCCGGCGTCACCGCGCGCTGCGGGGCCAGGGAACGGATCAGCAGCTCCCCGTTTCTCAGGGTGACCTCCACGCTCTGGTCTCCCTGGCGGTAACGGTACTTTGCACTGCAGCGCAGCGTTTCGCCCTCCGCGATCGGAGCGTCGCCGACCCACGTCACGTCCTCCGCGCGGCACAGGCTGCTGTACAGCATCGGATGATCCTCTCCCTGCGCGACCAGAAGACGGTTTTTCTCCAGATCCTTTCCGATCACAAACCAGCTTCTTCCGTCCCCGCGGCCGCCTATGCCCAGGCCCCTCCGCTGACCGAGCGTATAATACATCAGCCCGTCGTGCTTTCCGACCACTGTCCCGTCCGGAGCCGTCATTTCTCCCGGCTGCGCCGGCAGGTATTCACTCAGGAATTTTTTGAAATTCCTCTCGCCGATAAAGCAGACGCCGGTGGAATCCTTCTTGGCGCTGACCGGCAGCCCGTTTTCCGCCGCGATTCGGCGCACCTCCGCCTTTGTCATTCCGCCCACCGGGAAAAGCGATTTCAGCAGCTGCTCCCGATGTACCATATATAGGAAGTAACTCTGGTCCTTGTTCAGGTCCGTCCCTTTCAGGAGGTGTCCCTCCCCGTCGGTCCTGACAAAATGTCCGGTGGCCATTCTGGCCGCGCCGAGGGACATCGCAAAGTCCAGAAATGCGCGGAATTTGATTTCCCGGTTGCACAGCACGTCCGGGTTCGGCGTCCTGCCCGCCCTGTATTCCTTCAGAAAATACGAAAACACCCGGTCCCAGTACTCCTTCGCGAAATTGACGCTGTAGCAGGGGATCCCGATCAGATCGCAGACTTCCCGCACATCCTGCCAGTCCGCTTCCGCGGTACAGGTGCCGTTTTCATCCTGTTCCTCCCAGTTTTTCATAAAAACGCCGATAACATCGTAGCCCTGCTCCTTCAGAAGCAGGGCTGCAACGGAGGAGTCCACTCCCCCGCTCATTCCGACGACAACACGTTCCTTCACGCTTCGGCCTCCGTAAGCCTTTTCAAAACCTTTTCCGCTATTTCTTCTGCAATTTTCTCCCGATCTCCCGCGGCATTCACCACCACATACCGCCGCGGATCCCGGGAAATCAGCTCATGATAGGCATTCTCCACGGCTGCGTGGAAGCCTTCCCCGGCAAGCTCCATCCTGTCCGGCTGCGTTGCGGCAAACCGGCGCTTCATGGCTTCCCGGTGATCGATATCCAGGTAGACCGTCACATCCGGAAGCGTCCCGTCCACAGCCGGCGCATTGATCTCCAGGATCCTGTCCACGCCCAGCCCGCGTCCTCCGCCCTGATAGGCTACGGAAGAGTCCAGATAGCGGTCGCAAAGCAGGACCTTCCCTGCCGCGACCGCGGGGCGGATGACTTCACGGACATGCTGGGCGCGGTTCGCCGCGTAGAGCAGCGCTTCCGTCATATCGCTCATTTCCTGATTGGCCGGATCCAGAAGGATCGTCCGGATCTTTTCCCCGATCGGACTCCCGCCCGGCTCCCGGCTGAGCTGTACGTCGAAGCCGTACCGGTCCAGCGTGTCCGTCAGACGTTCCAGCTGCGTTCCCTTTCCGCTTCCGTCCGGTCCCTCCATCGAGAGGAAAGCGCCTTCCGGCACGGGCGCGCCGGGGCAAAGGATGTCAGCGATCTCATCCACCGTATGCGCGATCCTTTCGGCGCCGGCACTCAGCAGCTCCTCTTCGCTGCCGTAGCCCCAGGTCACGCCGATCGTATGGGCTCCCGCTCTGCAGCCGCCCTCCATATCAAACAGCCGGTCCCCGACCATCCAGATGCAGGCGTCCGTATCCGGCACTGCCCGGCGGATCAGCGCTTCCTTTTCCGCATGACCGTCCGTCGCGCAGGCTACCGTTTCAAAAAACTTCAGCAGATCGAAATGCTCCAGGATCCGCCGCGTCGCTCCTTCGGGCTTCCCGGTCACGATCCCCATTTTCATGCCCTGCCGCCCCAGGGTGCGGAGCATCCTCCGGATGCCCGGATATACCCTGTTTTCAAACAGCCCGACCGTGTTATATCTTTCCCGGTAAGCCGTCTGCGCCTGCAGGGCCTGTTCCTCCGTCATCCCGCAGTATTCCCGGAAGGAATAAAGCAGCGGCGGACCGATAAACTTCCACAGCGTCTCCACGTCCGGCTCCGGAAAGCTCAGCTTTTTTGCCGCGTATCTGACACAGTTCCAGATGCCTTCCTCGGACTTGGTCAGCGTTCCGTCCAGATCAAACAGGATCCAGGTCTTTTTCATTTGGCCTCCGTTCTGTTCCGCTCGTAAATCAGGCGCAGGCCCTTCAGCGTCAGCAGGCCGTCCAGCTTGTCAATGGCTTTACTTTCTTCGGCGATCATCAGCGCCATGCCTCCCGTCGCCACCACGAAAGCTTCCTGTCCCAGCTCCTGACGGATCTTCCGTACGATATTCCGGACCAGGCCCACATAGCCGTAATACATTCCGCTTTGCAGATTGCTCAGTGTCGTCCTTCCGATCACGCTGTCGGGCTTGGTCAGTTCAAACCGCGGCAGCTTGGCCGTGCCGGTCACCAGCGCCTCACTGCTCAGCTTGATGCCGGGGCAGATGGTTCCGCCCAGAAAAGCACCGTTCTCATCCACTACCCCGAAGGTAGTCGCTGTTCCGAAATCAATAAAGATACAGGGCCCGCCGTACTCATCGTAAGCAGCCACAGCGTTGGCGATCCGGTCGCTGCCGAGCTCCCGGGGGTTTTCATAACGGATGTTGATGCCCGTTTTGATCCCGGGAGCGACGAACAGCGGCGTTTTCCCGAAATAATTCTGCAGCATGTGCTCAATCGTAAAATTGATCGTCGGCACCACGCTGGAAACCACGATCCCCTCCACTTCCTCCGTGGAAACACCCTCATGGGCAAACATGGAGGTCAGACGGATGCCGTACTCGTCGGAGGTGGAATTGATATTGGTGGACATGCGCCAATACTTGTACATTTCCTTCCCGTCAAACAACGCGGTTTTGATGTTGGTATTTCCGACATCCATCGCCAGAATCATGGAGATCTCCCCCTGTTTTATTTGATCTTTTTTACCGCCATCAGAATGGGAGGGCAGAGAATTCCGGCAACAGCAGCTTCACTGCCTCCTGCAATCAGGCCGGTTCCTCCGATCAGCCCGAGAACCTTGGCTGTATCTATTCCGGCTAAAACATAAAAGAGAAGCATCAGCCCCAGGTAAAAAAACGTATTTGTCAAACTGCCGCAAACCGCACCGACAGCCGCCGCGATGCCTTCTTTCCGGTTCTTCTTCAGTTTTTGATAGACACTCCAGGCAACCACAGGGATCAGAAGTCTCGGCAGCAGGCTCATGACAATCACAAACACCGGAGACGCGCCCATCAGCGTTCCGACAAGACTGCTGGGCTTGGTAAACGCCGAATAAATGCTGACGCCCGCAAACGCAATTCCAAGCACGATCCCGTACTTCCATCCCATGTACAGCGCTCCGATGATGACCGGAATGCAAAGGATCGTAACATTAATGAATCCCAAAGGAATCAGTCCCAGCGGGGTTAAGCCCAGCAAAATAACCAGCCCCGTCAGTACTCCGAGTAAAGCCATGTTCTTTGTTTTCTTAGAAATGTTTGCCATAAGAAACCTCCGTTCGGACTCTCTCCGGATGTCCGTCGATTATATTTCCGCGTTTCCGTGATGCGTCCGGTGCCTGAGCTCCCGGCGCGGAAACCTCTGCGGATAAGCATATTATACCCCTTTTCCGGGGATTGTAAAGAAAAAGCCCTTCCGGGGAAGGGTTTTCGGGATCATTCCGGATATTTTGCCGTGCTTTCATCGCAATGCTTCAGCACTTCCAGATAAGCCGCGGCTTCCGCTTTCGCACCGGACAGGTCATGCTCAAGATAATTGCCGCATTCCGGGCGTGTCGCTCCGGGGATCTCCCCCTCAAACGCGGCCGCCCAGGCAAACGCTTCCCGCAGCAGGCCGGTCAGGTCGGCCGGGGAAACGCTGTCCCGGACCACCACATAGAAGCCCGTCCTGCAGCCCATCGGCCCGACATAGACCACCTCATCGGAGCGGCTGCTGTTCCTCAGCCGGGTCGCCAGCAGATGCTCCAGCGTATGCAGGGCCTTCTGCTCCAGATAATCCCCGGCGTTCGGCGTTTTCATTCTCAGGTCCCAGGTCACGCAGTCCCCGTCGATTCTGGAAATATACAGGCCCGGGGTCAGCAAATCATGATTGATGGTGAAGGACGCGATTTTTTTCATTTTTTCTCCCTCTTCACACTTCGTTCTCCAGCTCCTGCATAACCGCGGGGATCTTGGCCGCCTCCTCGCTGTTCAGCGGAGGGAACCGGGGATCCATATCCTCCAGGGTCGAAACCAGGATCTCGCTCATCAGGTACCTGGTAAACCATTTATTGTCGGCCGGAAGCACATACCAGGGCGCATGCTCCGTGCCGGTCGCGTTGATGCAGTCCTCATAGACTTTGTCATATTCCTCCCAGAGGGCGCGCTCCTTCATATCCGCCACCGAAAGCTTCCAGTGCTTTTCCGGCAGTTCCATACGGTCCATGAAGCGCTGCTTCTGCTCCTCTTTGGAAACATTCAGATAGATTTTTATCATCCGGAAACCGTTTTCCCAGAGATACCGCTCCCAGTCGTTCAGTTGGCGGTAGCGTCTTTCAAAGAAATCCTCCGTAATGCAGCGGGGGGCAATATTGTAGCCCTTCTGCAGCTGATGCACCTTTACCACCAGCACGTCCTCATAATGGCTTCTGTTGAAAATGCCGATGCAGCCCCGCTCCGGCATGGCGCGGACGATCCGCCACAGATAGTCGTGCCCGAGATCAGTCGGATTCGGTCCCTTGAAGGATTTGACTCTCATCGCTGCCGGATTCAGACAGGAAAAGACCTTCTTGATCAGGCTGTCCTTTCCCGCGGCGTCCCTGGCCTGCAGCGCGATCACCAGTCCCTCGCTTTTGGAAGCATAAAGCTTCTCCTGCAGCTCGGCAGCCCGGATCAGGTTCTGCTCCGTCCTGGCGGTCAGTTCGGCTTTCTGGAGCTTGTATTCCCCGGCATCCGTGGGCATATTTTTCAGCCTGCATTCTTTTTTGCCGTCAAAACAGTAATCCTTCAAAGACATTCCTTATTTCTCCCTCCGGATTGGTCTGTCCATTATACACGGGAAGCCCTTCCGCCGGCAAGCGGGAACGGTTTTCCTTACAGCTCCGCGGCCAGGATGTTCCGGCATTTCCGGGTCGCGCCGGAGGTACCGGTATCTGTGGTGTTCTGATTCATCAGGAAAGTGATCCCCTGATCCGGCAGATTGGCGAAATAGGTTCCGAGCCATCCGTCCCAGCCATACTCGTTCAGCGTGCCGATATGCGCGGCAGCGCCCGGCTCCACACAGACCCGCATCAGCTTTCCGTAACTGTAGCCGTTCAGGCTGTCCCACATGTCCGCCCTCTGAACCGGGCCCAGCTGGGGCTTTGTCATATAGCGCACGCTTTCCGCCGACAGGATCCTTTTCCCGTTGTATACCCCTTCGTTCATCAGCATCTGCGCAAATGCGCTGTAATCGTCCGCCGTGCTGACCAGCCCGGCGCCGCCTGACTCAAAAGCCGGCTCCCGGCCGTATTCCCCGACCGCCAGATGAAGAGCGTGGAATTCCTCCAGGCCCTTTTCCGTCCGGCGGTAGCAGGTCACAAAGCGGTCCCTTTTTTCCTCCGGCACCCGGAAGGCGGTATCCTTCATGCCCAGCGGCTCAAAAAGCTCTTCCTGCAGGAATCTGCTGAACTTTTTGCCGGAGGCTGCTTCGATCACCGCTCCCAGCACATCCGCCGAGGTGCCGTACCGCCAGTGAGTCCCGGGCTGAAACGCCAGAGGCTGTTCCCCCAGCAGATTACAGAAGGTCAGGGTGTCCATTCCGCCGCCCGCGGCGATCTGCCGCTGGTCCTCCTCAAACACGCGCGCGGCATACTGCCCCGCCGGATCCGCGTCCGGATAGCACAGGCCGCTTGTCATCCCCAGCAGGTCCATGATCCAGGGAGCCCTCATCGCGGGAGATACCTTCCCGTCCGGGGAAACCACCTTCGGATCGCGGAAGCCCGGCAGATAACGGTCCACGCCGTCCATCAGGTCAATCATGCCGCGCTCCGCCAGGATCATCGCCGCGGCTGCGGTGACCGGCTTGGTCTGACTGTACAGGCGGAAGATCGAATCCCGGGAGATCTTCCTCTCCCCGGCAACATCCGCCAGTCCGGATTCCACATAGCAAAGCTCCTGCCCGTTCCGAAGGATCAGCAGATTGTAGCCTGCAGCCTCCCCGTTCCTGACAGCTTCATCCAGGCAAGCCTGCAGCTTCTCCCTGAGTTTCATAAGTCCCGCTCTCCCTTCCTGTTCACATCAGCAGCAGAATCGCCTGCGCCGCCGCGACCGCGCAGCAGGCAGCAAGCGCCACCGTTACAAGACTCTTTCTGCGCCAGGCCAGCAGCACCGCCACCGCCACGCCGACAGCCGCCGTCCGCATATCCCCGGTGGAATAGAGCACGTCCGGAAAGGTCATGGCACCAAGGACCGCGTACGGGATATATCTGAGGAAAGACCTCGCGAAGCGGCTTCTGATATCCTTGCGGAACACCGTCAGCGGCAGCATTCGGATCAGATATGTCACGACCGCCATCACGGCTAGATAAGGAAGAAACAAACTCCAGCTCATGTGTTTCCCTCCTCTGCCGGATACAAAGCAGCTCCCGCTGCCGCCGCCAGTACAGCACAGATAATGATCACAAAGCCGCCGGAAACCCGATTGAGCCCCGGGATATACCGGAAGAAGAGGCTCAGCGCCACCGCCACCGCCACCACAAAGCGCACCGGCTTTTTCTCCCGCGCTGGCGGAAGAATGATCGCCAGGAACATCCCGTAGATCGCGATCCCCAGCGCGGTCCGGACGAAGGCCGGCAGCAGGGTCCCCGCCACCCCGCCCAGCAGGGTGCCCAGCACCCATCCGATCCAGGGCATGACCATCAGGCCGTACAGATACGATTTGCCGATCTTCCCGGGCTGAGAAGAGGCGACCGCAAAAATCTCATCCGTATCCGCAAAGGCAAAAATCATCCGCTGCAGCGTTTTCATGCTCTGATCAAGCTTCGGCCCCAGCGAAAGCCCCATCAGCGCGTAACGGAGATTGATCGTCAGCTGAGTCAGCGCCATTTCCGTCAGCGACGCTCCGCCGATCATCAGCGGCAGGGCAGCAATCTGGCCCGCGCTGGTCAGATTCGTCATGGAGATCAGCACCGCCTGCAGCCAGGTCAGGCCGTCCCCGACCGCTTTCATGCCAAACGCGAAGGAAACGCTCAGATAGCCCAGACCGATGGGGATCCCGTGACGGAGCCCGTGTGAAAAGTACCCCTTCATTCCGGATCCTCCAGCCTGCGCACCCCGTCCGCGGTTACCAGCGCATAGTAAAGCTTTGCCCGTCCGCAGGGTTTACTGCTCCATTCAACGGCAGCGCGGATCCTTTCCTCCGCCCTTTCGGCATCCTCCGCGGTACGCGCATAAAGCGTGCACAGCGGGGTATCCTTCTCCGTCCGGTCCCCGATCCGGACCTTCAGAACAAACCCGACGGACGGATCTATCACATCGTCCAGCTCCTTCCGCCCGGCGCCCATTCCCTGCGCCGCCCAGCCAAGCTCCGATGTGTTCATGGCGCTGACATAGCCGCTCCGGCCGCAGGTAATCTCCCTGATGACCGGCGCCTGCGGCAGCAGGGATACATCGTCACACACGGCAGGATCGCCGCCCTGCGCGCGGATCATTTCCTTCAGCTTCTGCAGGCCCTTCCCGGATATCAGCGCCTGACGCATTTTTTCCTTTCCCTCTTCCGCCGTTTCCGCTTTCCCGGCCAGCAGAAGGAGGTAACCCCCCAGGGTAAGGGAAACGTCCAGCAGGTCGCCTTCCGTTCGTCCGGAAAGCAGGTCTATGGCTTCCTTTACCTCCAGCGCGTTGCCCACATGCGTTCCCAGCGGCTGGCTCATACCGCTGACGATGGCCGCGGTCGGCTTTCCTGCCAGCGTTCCCACCCGGACCATGGCCTCAGCCAGTTCGATGCTCTGTTCCGCCGTAGGCAGGATCGCGCCGGAACCCGTCTTGACGTCCAGCACGATCCCGTCCACACCGGAAGCCAGCTTTTTGCTCATAATCGAGGATACGATCAGCGGCAGCGAGTCCACCGTTGCCGTGACGTCCCGAAGCGCGTACAGCGTTTTGTCCGCAGGCGCCAGGCTGGCCGTCTGCCCGACGACCGCCACGCCGATCTCCTTTACCTGGCGGATAAAATCTTCCTCGCTCAGATCGATCCGCATGCCTGGTATGGATTCCATCTTGTCCAGCGTTCCGCCCGTATGCCCGAGGCCCCTGCCGCTCATCTTCGCCACCGTTGCCCCGCATGCGGCCGCCAGCGGCGCGAGCACCAGCGTCGTGGTATCTCCGACGCCGCCGGTGGAATGCTTGTCTACCTTTAATCCGGGGATGGAAGAAAGATCCGCCACGTCTCCGGAGTCCCGCATGGCCAGCGTCAGGGAAACGGTTTCCCGGTCCGTCATTCCGTTCAGCCGGATCGCCATCAGCAGCGCCGCCAGCTGATAATCAGGAATGGATCTTTTTGCGGCGCCTTCCACAAAATAACGGATCTCTTCCCCTGTCAGCTCCATCCCGAGCTTTTTTCGTGTAATGATCTCCAGCATATCCATCCGCTTATCCCTCCGCTTCCAAAAACCAACGCCGATACCCGGTGACACAGGTATCGGCGAATAATGAACGCGACGGCAGGAAATCAGTCCTCGTCTTCGTCTTCCTCGGGCAGATCCGCATTGTGATAAACGTTCTGCACGTCGTCGCTTTCCTCCAGCAGATCCAGCATCTTCTGTATTTTTTCGATTGTATCGGGATCCGTCACAGCCACTGTGTTCTGCGGGATCTTCTGAACGTCCGCGCTCAGGAAGGTCAGTCCCTGCTTCTCCAGCGCTTCGCGCACCTTGCTGAATTCGTTCGGATCCGTGTAGATTTCGAAAACGTCCTCATCCACTTTGACGTCTTCCGCACCGGCATCCAGCGCGGTCATCATCATCTCGTCCTCATCGGCATCGGGCGCCTTCTCGACAACCAGTACGCCGCGGGTGTCAAACATGAAGCCGACGGAACCGGTGGTCCCCATGTTTCCGCCGTATTTCGCAAAGCAGTGCCGGATGTCACTGGCTGTACGGTTCCGGTTGTCGGAAATGGTATCCACGATGACCGCAACGCCGCCGGGCGCGTAGCCTTCGTAGGTGATCTCTTCATACACCACGTTGCTCAGCTCGCCGCTGGCTTTCTTGATGGACCGCTGGATATTATCGTTGGGCATATTGTTCGCCTTGGCTTTGGCAATGATATCCCGCAGCTTACCGTTGGAATCTGGATTTGCGCCGCCCTCGCGCACCGCGATCGCTATTTCACGTCCGATCTTGGTAAACACCGCGCCGCGCTGCGCGTCTGCCTTGCCCTTTTTCGCCTGAATATTATGCCACTTGGAATGTCCGGACATCGTACCCCTCCCAAAACTGGTAAATCAAACAGTTACCTTATAACCAAAGTATTATATCATCCGAAATCACGGCGCGTCAACCCTCGCGGGGATTTTACGCTCCGAAGGGGGGATTTCCCTCCTGTGCTTTGCGATCCCGTTCCGGGCTTCCCTGCGTGTTCCCCTGCAGGAAATTTCTCCCGGTTTATGGAATATTATCTGAAAAGGAGGATATCAATATGGGTAAAAATCTGATCGCTTATTTCAGCGCAAGCGGCGTGACCGCCCGTATCGCGCGCCGTCTGCAGGAAGCCGTCGGCGGAAACCTTTACGAGATCAGGCCGGCGGTCCCCTATACCTCCGCCGACCTGGACTGGCGCAGCAACGAATCCCGCAGCTCTGTGGAAATGCGTGATCCGCTCTGCCGTCCCGCAATGGCCGATACCGACGCGCCCGTTGCCGGAGCCGATACGGTCTATATCGGCTTTCCCGTCTGGTGGTACCGGGAGCCCAGCATCATCGACAGCTTTCTGACCGCCTATGATTTTTCGGGCAAAACCGTCATTCCCTTCGCTACCTCCGGAGCCAGTGAGATCGGAGCCGAGGCGCCGAAACGGATGCAGGAGGAAGCGCCGCAGGCAAAGGTGCTGGAAGGCAGGCGCTTCAGCGCCGACGCTTCCGCGGATGAGCTGAAGGCCTGGGCGGACTCCCTTTCCCTGTAAGCCTGAACAAAAAATCTTCCGGAGCCTTCCGGAAGATTTTTTCTTTTATCCTTTTTTCTTCAGTACTTTTTTCAGATACTGGCCGGTATAGGATTCCGGCATCAACGCTACCTGCTCGGGGGTCCCCTCCGCCACGAGCGATCCGCCGCCGTCCCCGCCTTCCGGTCCCAGGTCGATGATCCGGTCGGAGACCTTGATCACGTCAAGGTTGTGCTCGATCACCAGAACGGTGTTTCCGGCATCCGTCAGCCTCTGCAGCACGGAGATCAGCTTGTCCACGTCCGCCATATGGAGGCCTGTGGTAGGCTCATCCAGCAGATAGATGGTCTTTCCCGTAGCTCTCCGGCTCAGCTCCGTCGCCAGCTTCACGCGCTGCGCTTCGCCTCCGGAAAGCGTGGTGGACGCCTGCCCCAGTTTCATATAGCCCAGGCCGACATCAAACAGGGTTTCCAGCTTCTTCCGGATCTGGGTATGATTCTCGAAAAAAGTCAGCGCCTCCTCCACGGTCATCTCCAGAACCTCATAGATATTTTTCCCGTGATACTGGACCTCCAGCGTTTCCCGGTTGTAACGGTGGCCTCCGCACACTTCGCACGGAACATACAGATCCGGCAGGAAATGCATTTCGATTTTCTGCACGCCGTCGCCCTGACAGGCTTCGCAGCGCCCGCCCTTGACGTTGAAGGAAAAGCGGTTCTCCTTATAGCCGCGGCTCTTGGCTTCCGGGCAGAGCGCGAACAGTTTCCGGATCATATCGAACATACCGGTATAGGTGGCCGGATTGCTCCGCGGGCTCCGCCCGATCGGGCTCTGGTCGATCATAATGATCTTGTCCAGCTGTTCGATCCCTTCCATCCTGTCAAACTTCCCGGCTCTCGTCTTGGCCCGGTTCAGCCTGCGGGCCAGGTGCTTGTAAAGGATTTCGTTGACCAGGCTGCTCTTTCCGCTGCCGCTGACGCCTGTCACACAGCAGAGCACACCCAGCGGGATCTTCACGTCCAGATGCTTCAGATTGTTTTCCGCCGCACCGTACACCGTCAGATACCCGCTCGGCTTCCGGCGCTTTTTCGGGACGGGGATCGACTTTTTCCCGCTCAGATACTGGCCGGTCAGGCTTTCCGGACAGGCTTTGATCTCCTCCACCGTACCTTCCGCCACGATCCGCCCGCCGTGCAGGCCGGCTCCGGGCCCCACGTCAATGATGTGATCCGCCGCATACATGGTTTCCTCGTCGTGTTCCACCACGATGACGGTATTCCCCAGGTCCCGCATCCGCTTCAGGGTCGCGATCAGCTTCGCGTTGTCGCGCTGATGGAGCCCGATGCTGGGCTCATCCAGCACATACAGGACGCCCATCAGCGCCGATCCGATCTGAGTAGCCAGCCGGATCCGCTGTGCCTCCCCGCCGCTGAGCGTGCCCGCTGCCCGGCTGAGTGTCAGATATCCGAGCCCTACATCCGTCAGAAAGCCCAGCCGGCTGTCGATCTCCTTCAGGATCTGGGCGGCGATGATTTTCTGGTTTCCTTCCAGCTTCAGGGAGGAAAAGAATTTCCTTGCCTCCAGTATGCTCAGGTCGCTGACCTGCGGCAGGCTTTTTCCGCCGACCGTCACCGCCCGGGCCTCCGGCTTCAGCCGCCGGCCGCCGCAGTCGGGGCAAACCTCCTCCGCCATGTATTCCTCATAGGCCTGCTTCATGCCTTCGCTCCCGGTTTCCCGGTAGCGCCTCTCCAGGGTGGGGATCACGCCCTCAAAGGCGGTGGAATACCGGGCCGTGCCTCTCGCGCTTTCATACTCAATGGTCAGCTTTTCGCTGCCTGTTCCGTACAGAATGGCATGCATGCCCTCATCGCTGATCTTCTCCACCGGGGTATCCAGATCAAAGCCGTACTTTTTCCCCATGGCAGTCAGATACTGCGCCGCGATCCCGTCGCTGTCCGAGGTATTGAAGCCCATGACGTTCAGGGCACCCTCCCGCAGGGACAGCCTTTCGTCCGGGAAAATCGCCTCCTGGCTGATCTTCATCAGATAGCCCAGGCCGTCGCAGGTCGGGCACGCGCCGTACGGACTGTTGAAGGAGAACATCCGCGGCGTCAGCTCCTCGATGGAAATGCCGCAGTCCGGACAGGCATAGTTCATACTGAACAGCTCTTCTCCGTCCTCCATCCGGTTGATAATGACCAGCCCGGCGCTCTGGACGGTCGCTGTCTCGATGTCATCCGCCAGCCGCTGCCTGAATTCCTTTGTGTCCCGGAGGATCAGCCGATCCACAACGACCTCCACCGTATGCTTCAGTTTTTTATTCAGCGCGGGAGTGTCGTCCAGCTCATACATGGCGCCGTCGATCCTGACCCGGACAAAGCCGCTTTTGGCCGCCTTCTCCAGAATATCCCGATGCTCACCTTTCCTGCTCCTGACCACCGGGGAAAGCACCTGCAGGCGTGTTCCCTCCGGATGACGCATGACCGCGTCCACCATTTCATCCACGGTCTGTTTCCGGATCTCCCTGCCGCAGTTCGGGCAGTGCGGGATGCCGACGCGGGCCCACAGCAGACGGAGATAGTCATGTATTTCCGTCACCGTCCCGACGGTGGACCGCGGATTCCGTCCCGTGGTCTTCTGGTCAATGGAGATCGCCGGGCTCAGGCCGTCAATGGAATCCAGATCCGGTTTGTCCATCTGTCCCAGGAATTGACGCGCGTAGCTGGACAGGCTTTCCACATAGCGACGCTGGCCTTCCGCATAAATCGTGTCAAAGGCCAGCGAGCTTTTTCCGCTGCCGGACAGGCCCGTCATCACCGTCAGCTTGTCCCGCGGAATATCTACGCTTACGTTTTTCAGATTATGCTCCCGTGCTCCGCGAACCCGGATCATATCATTCATTCCGTTTCTCCTCCGGTTTTATTCCACCAGCCGCAGCGCCGGCACCGCATTGAGATCCAGTCCGGCCGTTTCCCCGTTCATCAGCCGGTAATACGCCGCGCTGCCGATCATCGCCCCGTTATCCGTGCACAGATCCAGCCGCGGCATGTACAGCGGCACGTCCAGCTTTTCACATACTGCGGTCATCTGCCTGCGCAGCTCCCGGTTCGCGCTGACGCCGCCGGCCATCGCCATGGCCGGCCTTTCTCCGTTTTCCTTCCGGTTCCGGAGAAGCTGTTCCGCCTTTTCCGTCAGCTGGCTGCAGACCGCTTCCCGGAAGCTGGCTGCCAGATCCGCTTTGCGCAGCGTCTCACCACGCTGCTCCATCCCGTGCACCGCATTGAGAAACGCTGTTTTGACCCCGCTGAAGGAATAATCATACAAGCCTTCGACCCTGGGCTTCGGCAGAACCAGATAATGAGGATCCCCCTCTTCCGCCAGCGCGTCGATCCGCGGACCCCCGGGATAAGGAAGCCCCAGGACCCGCGCCGCCTTGTCAAAGGCTTCGCCGGCGGCATCGTCCACCGTCTGGCCCAGCAGGCGGTAAACACCGTAATCCCGGACCTCCACCAGATGGCTGTGGCCCCCGCTGACCACAAGGCACAGGAACGGCGGCTTCAGCTCCGGGTGGGTCAGAAAATTGGCGCTGACATGTCCTTCGATATGATTCACCGCCACCAGGGGCTTCCCCGCGGCATAGGCAAGGCCCTTCATACAGTTGACGCCGGTCAGCAGCGCGCCCACAAGCCCCGGCCCGTAAGTCACTGCCAGCGCGTCCGTTTCCTGCAGGGTCATTCCCGCAGCCTTCAGGGCTTCATCCACCACGCGGTCGCACGCTTCCATATGCGCCCGGCTCGCGATCTCCGGTACTACACCGCCGTACAGCTCATGCAGATCGATCTGGCTGAAAACAACATTGGACAGAATATTCCTTCCATCCTCGATCACGGCTGCCGCGGTTTCGTCACAGCTCGTTTCCAGAGACAGGATCCGTACATGTTCCTTTTTTTTCAGCGCCTCCGCCTGAAGCGCCGAGGCTTCCGAATATCTCATTTCTTTTTTCCTTTCAGCGCCTCTGCCGCGATATAAAGCAGCAGGACCCACACGGCAGCGGCTATGCCGCCCCGGATGCCCATGCGCACAAAAAGCTGCTCCGGCATCAGCCGGATCAGCAGATCCGTCCGCGGATTCAGCAGCCACAGATCGTTGCGGAATGCCACTCTGTGAAAGGTGACAAACAGACCGTCAAAATCCGCGCAAGCCCACACCGCCAGCGCCAGAACCACTCCGGCCGTCACCCGGATGCTTCGCAGCGCCCCCGCGGAAAAGGCTTTCCTGCCGGCGTCGCCTTCCTTCCGGAAAACGGCCGCTTCCCGGGCAAGCAGGCCCACGGCCAGAACAAGGCTGATCCCGCACAGAAGCCGGTCCAGCCGGATCAGTCCGCGGCAGTCCGCCATATGCTCCGCCTCGTAATCATGAAAAGCGGAAACCGTCTCCCCGCCGTTTCCGGCCAGTTCCATCTGAAAGCGCTCCGTTCTGTCCGTCAGATAGCCGGTGATTAGCGCGGCTGCCGCCGCGTATTCCGTCTCGGGCAGCCCCGTTTTCTCCGGCGGGGCAAAGCGCCTCAGGCCGTCCTCCATGCCGCTTCCGTCCCCGGCCAAACACAGGATGATGCCTGTCACGCCGAACACGATGAGCGCAAGGACCGCAGCGCCCCCTCTCAGGGCGCTGCGGCGAAGCATGCTCTTATTCATCACTGCATCTTCAGGTAAGCCGTCACAAAGCCTTCCAGATTGCCGTCCATCACGTCGTCAATGTTCCCGCTTTCATAATTGGTACGGTGATCCTTGACCATCGTATACGGCTGGAAAACATAGCTGCGGATCTGGCTGCCCCATTCGATCTTTTTCATCTCACCCTTGATATCCGCCATCTGCTGCTCCTTTTCGCGTTCCTTGAGCTCCAGCAGCTTGGCCTTCAGCATTTTCAGACAGGTGGCGCGGTTCTGCACCTGGTCCCGCTCCGTCTGGCAGGCGACAACGATGCCCGTGGGATAATGGGTCATCCGGACGGCGGAGGACGTCTTGTTAACGTTCTGTCCGCCCGCCCCGCTGGAATGATAGGTGTCCACCCGGACATCCTTCATGTCGATCTCGATCTCGGCGTTGTCGTCCTCCAGCATGGGAGCCACGTCCAGCGACGAAAAGCTGGTATGCCTCCGCGCGTTGGAATCGAAGGGGCTGATGCGCACCAGCCTGTGCACGCCCTTCTCTCCGCGCAGATATCCGTAGGCATGATCCCCGCTGACCTCGAAGGTCACGCTCTTGATGCCGGCCTCGTCTCCGTCCAGCAGATCCAGCAGCTTGACCTCAAAGCCCATCTTCTCACAATAGCGCGTATACATCCTGTACAGCATCTGCGTCCAGTCCTGCGCTTCCGTTCCGCCGGCCCCGGCATGCAGGGAGAGTACGGCGTCGTTGTCGTCATAGTCGCCGCGCATCAGCGTTTCCAGTTCCAGCGCGTCCGCCTTTTCCTTCAGGCTTTTCAGCTCCTCGCCGACCTCTGTCACCATGTCCTCATCGTTTTCTTCCTTCGCGAGCTCCATCATGGTTTCGATGTCGTCCGCTGAGGAAAGCAGGGAGTGATAGTGCTCCAGCTTGTTTTTCAGGTGGCCCAGCTTCTGGTTGACGTGCGTGCTGTGCTCCGTATCGTTCCAGAATTCCGGCTGGTTCATTTCCTCGGTCAGCTCATCGATCTGCTCCTGCATATGGTCCACATGCAGGGCATCTCCCGCCGCCAGAATGCTTTTTTTGATCGCGGCAATGTCCTGGGCATACTGCTCCAGTTCGATCATGTTGATTTCCCCCTCTTTCTCGGAAAGTCGTTTCAGTTCATCCGGTCGGAAATGTCAACACTCCGTTACAAAAATCCTCCGCAGTAAAACATACTCCCTCACTCCGCGCCGCCATCGGCCCTGCCGTGGCAGTTTTTGTATTTCTTTCCGCTTCCGCAGGGACACGGATCGTTCCGGCCCACCTTCTGGGACGGCTTGACGCGGCGCGGCTGCTGCGGCGCGTCGCCGGCCAGGCGTGCCTGTGTCGGTTTCGCGACCTGTACGCGCTCGGGCGTCGCCTGCACCTTCAGCTGATAGACGCGGCGCACCGTATCCTCCCGGATCAGGTGATTCAGTTCCTCAAACATGTGTCCGGCTTCGATCTGGTATTCCGTTACCGGATTCTTGCCGCTGTATGCCCGGAATCCGATGCCGTCTCTCAGCTGATCCATGGCGTCGATATGATCCATCCAGCGGATATCCACGCTGCGCAGGAGCATCACCCGTTCCACCTCGCGCATATCCACCTGAAGCTCCGCCATCTGCTTTTCCCGTTCCTCATAGAAGACGCGGGCATCCTTCTTCAGCGCTTCAATAAAGCCGTCCCGGTTTTCCGCCTCAGCCATGGGCCGAAGCTCCTCCAGCTTCCCGTGATGAACGCACAGGTTTTCCAGATAATTGGCCGCCTGCTGCCATTCCCACTCTCCGGCGTCCTCACCGTTCATCCACCTGCCGGCCGCAAAGTCGATCACGTGGTCCGCCATGCGCAGGATGCTGTCCCGGACGTTCTCGCCCATCAGCACCCGGCGGCGCTGCCCGTAGATCACCTCACGCTGGCGGTTCATGACGTTGTCATATTCCAGAACGTGCTTGCGGGTCTCGAAGTTGCGTCCCTCGATCCGCTTCTGCGCGCTTTCGATCTGCTTGGTCAGCAATCCGGCAGTCAGCGGCTCGTCATCCTTCAGGCCCAGACGGTCCACCATGGTGCCGATCCGTTCCGAGCCGAACAGGCGCATCAGATCGTCCTCAAGAGAGATAAAGAACTGTGTGGAGCCGGGATCTCCCTGCCGGGCGGCACGCCCGCGCAGCTGATTGTCGATCCGGCGGCTCTCATGCCTTTCCGTGCCGATAATGTGCAGCCCGCCGACCTTCAGCACGCGCTCGCGCTCCCTGTCCGTTTCCTGTTTGAACTGCCGGTACAGATCATTGTAGCGGGCGCGCGCGTCCAGCACCTCCTGCGGCACGTCCTCATTGTGGCCGGTAGCCGCCTCGATGATCTCCTCATCCACGCCCTCCTGCCGCATGGCTTTCCGGGCCAGATATTCGGGATTGCCGCCCAGCAGGATATCCGTTCCGCGCCCGGCCATGTTCGTAGCGATGGTCACAGCTCCGTAGCGGCCGGCCTGCGCGACGATCTCCGCCTCCCGCGCATGGTTTTTGGCATTCAGCACCTCATGCTCGATGCCCCTGCGGCGCAGCATGTCGCTCAGCATTTCGCTGACTTCCACGCTGATCGTGCCGACCAGCAGCGGCTGCCCGGTGGCGTGATGCTCTTCAATGGACGCCACGACCGCGT
The DNA here is from genome assembly GCA_017509255.1 of Clostridia bacterium. Lineage (GTDB taxonomy): Bacteria > Bacillota > Clostridia > Christensenellales > Aristaeellaceae > Aristaeella. The sequence continues at coordinate 18,170 of JAFWQA010000008.1, forward strand.
TGAACTTGGCGTTTTTGTTTTTGTACACCACGTCCTGCAGATCTTTACGGATATTCGTTTTGTTGGTCGGGATCTCCACCACGTCCAGCGCGTAGATCCCCTGGAATTCCTCTTCCTCTGTCTTTGCCGTACCGGTCATGCCGGACAGCTTTTTATACATGCGGAAATAGTTCTGGAAGGTAATGGTCGCCAGCGTTTTGCTTTCCCGCTGGACCTTGACGTGCTCCTTGGCTTCGATCGCCTGATGCAGGCCTTCCGAATACCGGCGGCCGATCATCAGCCGGCCGGTGAATTCATCCACGATGATGACCTGATTGTCCTTGACCACGTAGTCCACGTCGCGCTTCATCAGCGTATTGGCCCGCAGCGCGCAGGAAACATGATGGTTCAGCTCGCTGTTTTCCGGATCGTTCAGGTTGTCGATCCCGAAGGCTGTTTCCACCTTGCGGGCGCCCTCGTCCGTCAGGGTCACGGCCTTTTTCTTTTCCTCCACCTCGTAATGGATCTCCGGCTTCATTGTGCGGACGACCGCATCCACCTTGTCGTAGAGCTCCGTGCTCTTTTCTCCCTGGCCGGAGATGATCAGCGGCGTACGCGCCTCATCGATCAGGATGGAGTCCACCTCATCCACGATGGCAAAAGCATGTCCCCGCTGCACCAGGTTGCTCTGCCGGTTGACCATGTTGTCACGCAGATAGTCAAAGCCCAGCTCGTTGTTCGTTCCGTAGGTAATGTCACAGGCATATGCCGCGCGGCGGTCCTCGCTCTCCATATCGTGGACGATCAGCCCCACGCTCAGCCCCAGGAAGCGATGGACCTTGCCCATCCATTCACTGTCACGGCGCGCCAGGTAATCGTTCACCGTCACGATGTGCACGCCCTCGCCTCTCAGCGCGTTCAGGTACGCCGGCATAGTAGCAACCAGCGTCTTGCCTTCACCGGTCTTCATCTCGGCGATCCGGCCCTGATGCAGCACGATTCCGCCTTCCACCTGGACCCGGTACGGCCGCATGCCGATCACCCGGTCCGCCGCTTCCCGTACCGCCGCAAAGGCTTCCGGCAGGATATCGTCTTCCGTTTCACCTTTCGCCAGGCGGTCGCGGAATTCATCCGTCTTCGCCCGGAGCTGTGCGTCTGTCAGTCCGCGGTACTCCTCTTCGAGCGCCATCACCGCGTCCGTGGGCTTCTGCAGTTTTTTCAGCTGGGTATCGTTTCCGTTCCCAAGCATTTTTTTCAGAAAATCAAGCATCTGTTTCTCCTTGCCTTCCCGATCGATTCCGTCATTAAGATGCGTATACCGGGACAGTTTAGTATATCACTTTGTCTTCCCTGCCGCAACGGATCATTTCAAGGCGCTTCCCGGCTGCTCCTTTTCCCGTTTCCGGGAGCGGTTGTCCTTCCGGCTGAAACATGTTATGATAGAATTGTTGAAATATGGGTATTGTTCCGAGGGAGGTTCCTCTTTATGACCTTGGGTAGTGTCATTCTGATGCTGATTTATCTTCTGGGCGCGCTCGGGATCTTCATGTTCGGTATGAAGGTGCTGGGTGAAGGCCTTGAAAAAACAGCAGGCAACAAGCTGAAGATCCTTCTTCAGGCCATGACCCGCAACCGCTTCCTGTCCATGCTGTGCGGTGTCCTGATCACCGTGCTGGTCCAGTCCTCCACCGCTACCACCGTCATGGTCGTCGGCTTTGTCAACGCGGATATGCTCAGCCTGATCCAGGCCATAGGCGTTATCATGGGCGCCAACATCGGCACCACCGTGACCCCGCTGCTGCTTTCCCTGGAGGGGGTCAACTTCGGCATGCTGTTTGCCTTTCTCGGGCTTGTCCTGTCCAGCTTCCCGAAAAAAAAGAAGCAGTTCCGCATCGTCCGTGAATTCGGGCCGATCGTCATGGGCATCGGTCTCCTGTTCATCGGCATGAAGGGCATGAGTGACGCCATGGTCCCCATGCGTGAATGGGAAGGCTTCAAAACCGCGATCCAGAGCATTTCCAATCCGATCCTCGGCGTATTGATCGGCGCCGTCATCTGCATTGTGCTGAATTCCTCCGCCGCGAGCGTCGGTCTCCTGCAGGCTCTGGCCGGGCAGGGCCTGATCCCTCTTTCCACAGCCATATACATCCTGTTCGGCCAGAACATCGGGACCTGCCTGACTTCCCTGATCGCCGGCAGCGGCACAAGCACCGCGGCGCGCAGGACCTCCATCGTTCACCTGCTGTTCAACACGATCGGCACGGTCCTGTTCGTAACAGCCGCGAGCCTTGTTCCCTTTGCGGACTGGATCCGCATGGCCATTCCGGGGGACGATCCCGGTACGCTGAAGCTGCAGATCGCGCTGGTCCACATCGTCTTCAATATCGTGACCACCCTGGTCCTTTTCCCCGCGGCGCGCCTGCTGGAAAAACTGGCCTGCTTCCTGCGGCCCGAAAAAGCGACAGAGAACAGCGAAATGCGGCTGCGTTACTTTGACAGGCGCCTGCTGAACACGCCGCCCATCGCCGTGGCGCAGATCAAGCGCGAAGTAGAGCGCATGGGCGATATGGCGCTGAAAAACTATAACGCCGCTTTTTCCTGCTTTGAAAGCTGGGACGATATCACCGCCGATGAGGTCAACGCCACCGAAGACGTTCTGGACTATCTGAACCGGGAAATCGCCGACAAGCTGTCGGATATCAACGGCCTGGACCTCTCGGATGAAGACTCCCATCTGGTCGGCAGGCTTTTCCATGTGATCAATGACATGGAGCGCGTCGGCGATCATGCCGAAAACATTCTGGATGCGGCCCGTCTCAAGCAGGACGGTGACGTCAAATTCACCCCGAAGGTTCTCGGAGAACTCCAGGATATGTACGGCAAAGTCAACTCACAGCTGGAAAAGGCGCTGGACCTCTTCCACGATCAGAAAGCCGATCCGGAGATCCTTTCCGACGTGGAGGAAGCGGAGGCGGAGATCGACACGCTCACGGAGACGCTCCGGAACCATCACGTGGACCGCCTGAAAAACAAGAAATGCTCTGCCCGCAACGGGATGATCTATCTGGACATGCTGACCAATCTGGAAAGGATCGGCGACCACGCCGAAAATATCGCGACCGCTTTCAGCCGCACCTCCGATCAGGCCGTCCTTCCCGCCTGAGCCGGGATCAGGACGCAGATACGGCAGCGCCCCGTCCATCAGGACGGGGCGCTGTTATTTGATCGGTTTGTTTGTCTTCAGGATTTCAGCCTGCGGCGGTGAACAGCCTCACTGACGCTCTGCGCCGTTTCCGCTGCGGCTTCCGCTGTTTCCGCCGCGCTTTCAGCGGCTTTGCCCGCGGCTTCGGCCGCTTCTTCCGCCGGAGCCTCTTCCGCAAGCTTGCCCGAATCCTTTTCCTTGTACAGGCGCCGGAGTGTTTCCGCCATCAATTCACTGTCCTGCGCGGTGTTTTCCGGTTCCTCTTCGGGCTCGGCTTCTTTCTTTTCACTGACGCTGTTGTCCGTGATCTCGCTGCGCTTCTTTCCCTTCGGCGCGCTGCTGTAATCGCGGTAGTTCGCTCCGTCCAGATGATCCATCGCCTTGTTGGACTGGCTCTTCTTCACGCCGCGGCGGATAAAGCCGATCAGGAGCAGGACGAACAGCAGCCCGGCAATGCCGGCAAGGATCCATTTGGCCTGATTGGCGATCGGCTCCGCCTGATCCAGCCACTGCGGGATCTTGTTTTCCTCAGGCAGATCCTCATAGGACTGCGGGACTTTCGCGTATTTGGGTGCCTTCGGGGTCGCGATCGGGACCTCTGTCGGTACAGCGGTCGGCTTTGAAACGGAGATCGGGAGCGTATTGCTGTTGAAGGATACCGTCTGTCCCAGCTCGTCCCTGCAGGACGCGGTGAACTGATAGGTCCCGGCCATGCTGACGGCCATCTCCCGGGTGAAGCTGACGCTTCCGCCCGCAGGGATGCTTTCGATCGTATTGATCGCCGTATCCACAGCCTTGACCGTAATGTTCTTGACTTCCACCGCGCTGTTATTGTTGACCTGGATGGTAAAGCGCACAGTTCCGAGTTCCTTGTAGACCGTGTCTCTGTCTGCTGCGGCTTCCACGCTCAGCATAACCTGCTTCTTCGGGTCCGTGGCGATAATGCTGACCCTTCCCGTCGCTGTTTCCACCGTGTTGCCGGCAGCGTCCTCACCCGTCACGGACAGCTGGATATCCTGTGTTTCCTTGACGATAATCTCCTTTGTATCGGTCCAGGTCTCTCCCGCTTTGACCGTCACGCCTTCAAACAGCGTTCCGAGCTTGGCGTCCTCCAGCTTCACATTGATGAAATCCACATTGCCGGAATTCTTCAGCTTGGCGGTCAGCTTGACGGGATCGCCGGGCGCCCCGCCCTTCTTGTCGGCTGTCAGCGTCGCGCTCAGCTTGACGTCCTTATATTTGATCGTCTCGGCTTCCGTTTTCTGGGTATAGGTTTTGCCGGATGCCTTATAGCTGATCGTGGCATTGCTGGTCAGGTCCTTGGTGCCCATCTTCGCCGTGAAGACGTACTGCGCCTTGCCTTCCGCGGGAATGCTGTCGATGGTGCCGGATTTATTGGAAATGGAACTGTTTTCCTTGATGGTCACGTTGGAGACGTCCACAGGCCCCACGTTCTCGATCACATAGACAACGCTGACTTCCTGATCCTTCTGGGCGGTCGGCGGGGTGATCGTGCGGGTCACGGAGAGCTTCGGATCCCCGCCGGTATACACGATCCGGACGGAGAAGGTCTTGCTCTTCGCCTTCAGTTCTCCGTTTTCATCATAGAAGGGATACCTGATTTTGAAGGAAACCTTTCCGACGTCCAGCTCGTTCTGCGTCACTGTCCAGCTGCCGGTCCAGTTCTTGTCGCTTCCTACCGTCAGGGTCGGAGCGCCGAACTCCTCTACCTGTTTCCCGCTCGGATAATACAGCGTCACGGGACCGGGCATATCTCCTTCGCCTACGTTCATCACCGTGATGGAAACATTGATGGTCGTCGGCGCGGAAAACTTCTTTGAGCTCAGCTCCATGGAGACCTTGAGCGGATCGTCCGCCGCCAGAGCCGCTGTGGCGCAGAGCAGTACGATAGCCAGTGCAAGCACCAGCGCTGAAATCAGATACTTTCTGTTCATGTCGCATCGGGATCCTGTCAGATCCCTTCCCCCTTCCTTGAATGCAGGAGATCGACTCCAGTTCCGTATATGCAAATATACGACATCGATAGTATTGTATAAGGAAAGCATTCTCATGTCAAGCAATTTCGCGCTTTCCGGGGCCGGAGCAACCCGTTTTCCCCTGTTTTCAGGGCATTTGTCCCTGCCACAAAATACAAGAAAGGAACACGCTTCGCCTTTACGCAGGCTGTACGCGCGTGTATAATAGGCCCCGCGGAGCATTTCTGCCCCGGCAACCTTAATATTGTAAGGAGGATATGCATTTATGAAGAAACTGATTGCTCTTGTTCTGGCGCTTTGTCTGACTGCCGGCCTGTTTGCCGTCGCCGCTGCCGATGAGCCCATTACTTTGAAGATCGCTCATATCGGCCCCCAGACCGGTGCTGCTGCCGTGTACGGAACCGCGACCTACCGCGGCGCGCAGATCGCTGCCGATGAGATCACGGCCGCCGACGGCCCGTATGATATTGTGATCATCAACGAGGATGATACCCACGATGCCGAAACGGCCGTGAACGCTTACAACGACGCCATGGACAACGACGCCCAGATGATCGTCGGCACCACGACCACCTCTCCCTGCATTGCCGTCGGTGCTCTGGCCTATGAAGAGCGTGTTTTCATGCTGACGCCCTCCGCCTCCTCCACCGACGTCACCAAGGATAAGGACAACGTATACCAGGTCTGCTTCACCGATCCCGCCCAGGGAGCCGCTTCCGCTCAGTACATTGCGGACAAGAAGCTCGCCACGAAGGTCGCCGTGATCTACAACAACGCGGATGCCTATTCCACCGGCATTTATCAGACCTTTGCGGACAAAGCGGCCGAACTGGGGCTGGATATCGTCTCCAAAACCACTTTCACCGATGACACCACCGACTTTACCGTGCAGGTCGCGGATGCGCAGAACGCCGGCGCCGAGCTGGTTTTCCTGCCCATCTACTATACGCCCGCTTCCATGATCCTGCAGACGGCCAACGCCAACCAGTACAAGCCCATCTTCTTCGGCGTGGACGGTATGGACGGCATCCTCTCCATCGAAGGTTTTGACACCTCTCTGGCTGAGGGCGTCATGCTCCTGACCCCCTTCTCCGCCGACGCGCAGGATGAGAAGACCGTCAAATTCGTGGAAACCTATCAGAACCTCTACGGCGAGATCCCGAACCAGTTTGCGGCGGACGGTTATGATGCCGTTTACGCGCTGGCTGCCGCTGCCGAAGCGGCCGGTGTACAGGAAGGCGCCAAGGCGGAAGACATCTGCGACGCGTTGATCGCCGCCATGCAGAAAATTGAGCTTACCGGCCTGACCGGTACCATGACCTGGTCCTCCAACGGTGAAGTCACCAAGACTCCTACTGCCGTCGTCATCGAAAACGGCGTCTACGTCGGCTTCGGCAACTGAGAACCTTTTCTGCCCCGCATCGGTTTCTGTTTTGAGAAACCGTGGGCATCTGAGTCCGCTCCCGGTTTTCCGGGAGCGGACTCGCTCTTGTTTTTACTTCATTCTCTGACGGGAGGTCACAGCAGCCTATGATATTCTTGTCCAACCTCGTCAACGGAATCAGCCTCGGCAGTATCTATGCCATTATCGCTTTGGGCTATACAATGGTATACGGAATTGCCAAGATGCTGAACTTCGCTCACGGCGACGTCATCATGATCGGCGCCTACATCGCGTTCTGCGCGCTGCAGTACTGGAATGTTCCGCCGCTTCTTGCCCTGCTGATCGCCATGGCTTTCTGTACCCTGCTGGGCATCACCATCGAGGGACTGGCTTACCGTCCTCTCCGTCAGGCAACGTCTCTGGCCGTGCTGATCACAGCGATCGGCATGAGCTATCTGCTGCAGAATCTGGCACTCCTGATCTGGGGAGCGAATCCCAAGAACTTCCCTTCTTCCATGATCCAGATTCCCGCCATTTCCCTTTTTGGCGAACAGCTCCGGATCAGTGGAGTCACTCTGGTGACGATCCTGGCCAATATCGTGATCATGATCCTGCTCACCTCCTTTACCATGCATACAAAGCTGGGCAAGGCGATGCGCTGTGTTTCCGAAGACCGCGGCGCCGCGGAACTCATGGGCATCAATGTCAACCAAACCATTTCCGCGACCTTTGCCATCGGATCCGCGCTGGCCGCCATTGCCGGTATTCTGCTGTGCTCCGCCTATCCCACGCTGATGCCAACCACCGGCTCCATGCCCGGCATCAAAGCCTTTACCGCGGCCGTTTTCGGCGGGATCGGATCCATTCCGGGCGCCATGCTCGGCGGCGTCCTGCTGGGTGTGATCGAGATCCTCGGAAAGGCATATATTTCCACAGAGCTTGGCGATGCAATCGTCTTTGCCGTGCTGATTATCGTTCTGCTGGTCAAGCCCACCGGACTGCTGGGCAAACCGCAGCGCGAGAAAGTGTGAGGTGGCAGTATGAATTCAAAGAAGCGCAAGCTGATATATAATGCCGTCACCTTCGGCATCGTGATCCTGGCTTTCCTGCTCTGCAACATTTTCTATTCGGATATGTCCCGTTCCCTGCGGGGCCAGTTGATTCCGATCTGCTGCTGGATCGTGATGGCAGTCAGCCTGAATCTGGTCATCGGCATCTCCGGAGAGCTTTCCCTCGGTCACGCCGGTTTCATGAGCATCGGCGCCTTCTCGGGAATCGTCGTCTCCGGCTGGCTTCTGAACGGTTTTCAAATGGAGAACGAGATCCTCCGTCTGATCATCGCTATCGCAGCCGGTGCGGTTATTGCCGGAATCGCCGGCGTGCTGATAGGCATTCCCGTCCTGCGACTGCGCGGCGACTATCTGGCAATTGTCACGCTGGCTTTCGGTGAGATCATCCGCAATGTCCTGAACTGCGTTTATGTCTCGGCGGACGGCGCCTCCCTGAACTTCGGCTTTATTGATCCCAATCTGCCGGGCACTCTGCTGCTCAACGGTCCCAACGGCGCGGTCGGCGTCAAGAAAATCGCCACCTTTACCGCCGGCTTCATTCTGATCATCATTACCCTGATCGTAGTGCTGAATCTGATCAACAGCCGCACGGGCCGCGCCATCATGGCTACCCGGGATAACCGGATCGCCGCCGAATCCGTCGGGATCAACGTCACCAAATACAAGATGATCGCCTTTGTCACCTCCGCCGCCCTTGCCGGCATGGCAGGCGCGCTGTACGGGCTGAACTATTCCACGCTGGTTCCGGCCAAATTCAAGTTTGACCAGTCCATCAATGTGCTGGTCTTCGTTGTGCTGGGCGGCATCGGCAATACGCTCGGTTCCATCATCTCCGCCACGGTGCTGACCATTCTGCCGGAGCTGCTGCGCAGTTTCTCCAACTACCGGATGCTGATCTATGCCGTACTGCTCATTCTGATGATGCTTCTGACCAACACGCCCGCAGCCAAAGCCTTCTTTATCAATCTGCAGGGGCATTGGAAAAAGAAAGCCCTCCGAAAATCCATTGAAGCCGAACAGGGGAAAGGGGGAACGCAGTCATGACCGTCCGCATTCAAAAGAGAAACCAGGATACCAAAATGGTTCCCGTCCCCTCTGAAAGCATCATTCCCGAGCGTGACCTCGGGAAACTGCCTGTGCTTGAATGCAAGCACCTCGGAATCGACTTCGGCGGTCTGACCGCCGTGGAGGATTTCAACCTCACCATCGGCAAAACGGAGATCGCCGGCCTGATCGGACCGAACGGCGCCGGCAAGACCACCGTTTTCAACCTGCTGACCAAGGTCTATGAGCCCACCCGCGGCACGGTCATGATCAACGGGATCGATACCCACGGCATGGATATCGTTCAGGCCAGCAAGCTGGGCATTGCCCGCACCTTCCAGAATATCCGCCTGTTCTCCAAAATGTCCGTGGAGGACAACGTCCGGATCGGCCTGCACAACCAGATCAAATACAACATGTTCAGCGGCATTCTCCGCCTCCCTTCCTACTGGAAGCGGGAAAAGCAGCAGCACGAAAAAGCGCTGGAGCTTCTTTCCATCTTCGGCATGCAGGATATGGCGGACATGCAGGCGGGGTCCCTGCCGTACGGCGCGCAGCGCCGGCTGGAGATCGTCCGCGCCCTGGCCACCAACCCCAGCCTGCTGCTGCTGGATGAGCCGGCCGCCGGCATGAATCCCCATGAGACCCAGGAGCTGATGGACAATATCATCAAGATCCGGGACCAGTTCCAGATCGCCGTGCTGCTGATCGAGCACGACATGAATCTGGTCATGGGCATCTGCGAGGGCATCTGTGTACTGAACTACGGAAAGATCATCGCAAAGGGAACCGCTGAGGACATCCAGTCCAACCCGGTCGTCATTGAAGCCTATCTGGGCAAGCAGAAGGAGGCACAGGCATGAGCATGCTGGAGATCAAAGACATCCATGTCTACTACGGCGCCATTCACGCGCTCAAGGGGGTCTCCTTCGAGGTCAACGAACATGAGATCGTAACGCTGATCGGCGCCAACGGCGCCGGGAAGTCCACCACGCTGAACACCGTCGTGGGCCTTCTGAAGCCCCGGAGCGGCCAGATCCTTTTTGAAGGAAAAAACATCAACAGTATCCCCGCCAATAAAATGGTTTCCCTCGGTATGGCGCTCTGCCCGGAAGGCCGCCGGATCTTCCAGCAGATGACCGTAAAAGAAAACCTGGAAATGGGCGGATTCACCCGGAGCCCCTCCGAGATCGCTCCCTCCGTGGAAGAGATGTTCACCCGCTTCCCCCGCCTGAAAGAAAGGGAAAAGCAGATCGCCGGCACGCTGTCCGGCGGCGAGCAGCAGATGCTGGCCATGGCCCGTGCTCTGATGAGCAAGCCCAAGCTGATGATGCTGGATGAGCCCTCAATGGGCCTGGCGCCGATCCTGGTGGAGCAGATCTTTGACATCATCAGGGAGCTTCATGAAGCCGGCACCACCATCCTGCTGGTCGAGCAGAACGCGCAGATGGCGCTTTCCGTTGCCGACCGCGCCTACGTTCTTGAAACCGGCAGGATCTCCATGTCCGGCGACGCCAAAGAGCTTCTGGAAAACGACAACGTCCGGAAAGCCTATCTGGGAAGCTGACAGAAAACGCCAATGAAAAAGAGGCGGTCCGTACGGCCGTCTCTTTTCTTTCGTCCTTTTCTCAGTATCCCTGCAGGAATTACTCCAGGCAAAGGTTCGCGTCCCGCATGGCCTGCGCGATCTCCCTTCCCACATACCGGTAATGCCAGGCCTCCGCCAGGAATCCCGTAATCTCCTCCTTGTCCGCCGCGTAGCGGAGGATGAATCCGTAGTCCCAGCAGTTTTTCGCCATCCACCGGTACTGATCTGTACCGGCAAACCATTTCTCCGGTACTGTGATATCAAAGCAGGTACCCAGATGGTGCTCGCTGGTTCCCGGCAGCGCCACGGTTTTCCGGGCTGCCGACAGCGCGTCCGCCTCGCTCAGGTCATTTTCCTGCCGATAGGCTGCCGCCTGCGCCTCCAGCTCCGCCTGCTGCTGCTCCGGCGTCCTGTAGGCGCTGCTGATCTGCCAGGGAAAGATCCCTTCCTCACAGGCCGCGGTCAGCATCCGGATCAGGGCGTCTGCCGCTTCCTTTTCCGCGTAGGTATCCGGATTCTTGACCGTCGCCACGGCCGGATCGCAGTAATCGTTGAGCAGGACCAGGGCCAAAGGCTGATAGTTCTCCGGCAGTGGGCAGGACCTGTTCACCAGCAGCGGCAGCCCGCGCGGGTCCTCATAGGGTTTTCCCTCCGCCTTCAGCGCGGACAGCGGCGGCGTCACGGTCGGCGCGGCTGTCACAGCAGTACCGCCAAGAAGCGCCGTCCAGGTCTGCTTCCCGGCGATCCCGTCCGCGTCCAGCCCGTTCTGCCTCTGGAAGGACAGCAGCGCCCGGAGCGTATCCCGGTCGAAAACCTCCCCTTCTCCTCCGTAGCCGAGCGTATTCAGCCCCCTGTTCAGCTCCCCGGCGGCTTCCCCGCTGTCCCCGAGACGGAGCACGGGATAATCCTCCGCCCCGGCTGCCGGAAGCGGCTTGGTCTGAGGCCGCAGGCAGACAGCCAGCACGGCCAGTCCGATCACCAGTACCGCGGCCGCGGTTCCGATAAAGATTCTTTTCTTCATTTTTCTCACATTATATGTCCCGGGCCCCGTCACCGGCATCGCCCGGGTTCAGAGCCTCTTCCATCATGATCTGCTCCACGGCTTCTTCGACCTCCGGCGCGGTATGCGCTGCAGGCCTTGCTTTTCCGGCCGTTCTTTCCGCCTGCGCCCGCAGCGTCCGCGGCAGCCGGACCGCTTTTTTCTTCCCCAGCTTTTCCCGGATAAAGCCCAGCGTATCATCCCAGGTAAACGGCGTGCACTGCGCCGCCAGCCTGAGCCACCACGACGGCGCATAGAAGAGCACCGTGCACTTTTCCGGCCAGAGCTGGACTCTCGCAACTTCCTTCCAGGCGATGCTCCTCTCCTCCAGCTTCAGCACCTTCGTCCTCCCGTTCTCTTCCGTCCGGTTCAGCAGCGAGGGGGCTTTCAGCCTCATGATCAGCTTCAGGGCGGTCGGCTCCGGCAGATACCGGGTCACATGTATGCCGCGGTTATCCACGGCAAAATCCATCAGATCCCTGCCCTGCAAAAGAAGGATCAGGAATACAAGGACCACCGCCCCGGCCAGCAGGATCAGCAGCGTCAGCGGAAAGCTTCCGGCAAAAAGCCTTTCCAGCGCTTCCGTTCCGCCGGAAAGCCCCTCCAGGAGCAGTACCAGAAGCAGCACCGCCAGCGCGGCGGGCAGCAGCAGCCGCATGACCGCGTTCCAGCACAGCCAGTCCTTTACGGGCTGCCTTTCAATGCACCAGACCGTGTGCGCCGCTGTCCTCCCGAGCTTTGTTCCGCAGTACGGGCAGATCTCTCCGGGGTCCACCTCGCGTCCGCATTTTTTACAGTATGCCGTCAGCGCCATTCCTTTCCCCCGTTTCTGTCTCAAAGATTTTCCCCGTTCGCGCGGATGACCTCCGCGTACCAGCGGGCGCTGTCCTTGGGCGTGCGCTTCCCGGTCGCGTAATCCACGTACACCAGGCCGAAGCGTTCGCTGTAACCCTTCGCCCACTCAAAATTATCCAGGAAGCTCCAGTAGAAATATCCCCGGATATCCGCTCCGTCGTCTCCCGCCCGCCGCAGCTCCCGAAGATAGCGCTGCACATAGTCCGTCCGGTTCGGGTCATGCACCTGCCCGTCCAGGGAAACAGCGTCATGGCAGGACATTCCGTTCTCGGAGATCAGGAAGGGAAGCCGGTAGCGCTCCCACAGGAAATACGGTCCCCAGTACAGAGCCCGGGGCGTGATCGGCCAGTTGGCCGCCGTCCTCGGATGCCCGGCCGGATACGGAACCCGCTCGTATCCCTCCGCGTTGTCCGCCGCGCGGATCTGCACGCCTTCGTAGATATTCTGCGTATAAAAATCAAGCTTCTGCCCGATCAGCGGCATATCCTTTTCCCAGCCTGACGGAAGATACCGGCCGAAGGCCTTCAGCCCGTCCTCCGGATACCGGCCGAACACCGCCGCGTCGCTGTACCACGCGACCGAGAAAGCCGGGCTTTCCCCGCCGGTCGCGAAATACGCCCTCCGGGCTGCCGCCACGTCCGCCGGATCGCTTTCGTCCAGCGGGATCGACGGCCCGCCGCACGGAGCGAAGCCGATGTTTGCCCCGGGAACCTTCTCCCGCAGCACCTGGCACGCTCTCCCGTGGCTCTTCAGCAGATGATGGATCGCCTCGACCTGCTCCCGTACCCCCAGCTTCAGCCCGGGCGCATGGACTCCCTGCCACAGTCCCAGTCCGATGATGCACTGCGGCTCGTTGATCGTCATAAAGTCCCGGACCCGGTCTCCGAAGCGGTCCGCAATGATTCCCGTATATTCCGCAAACCATTCCGGCATCTCCGGATTCAGCCAGCCGCCCCGGCGCTGCAGCGCTGCCGGCAGGTCCCAATGGTAAAGCGTCATCCACGGCCGGATCCCGTTCTCCAGCAGGCAGTCGATCAGCTCGCTGTAAAACCGGACGCCTTTCTCGTTCACCTTGCCGGTCCCCTCCGGCAGAATGCGCGTCCAGGCCACGGAAAACCGATAATTCCGGATACCGTGTGCCGCCATCAGCGCCACATCCTCCCGGAAGCGGTGGTAGTGATCGCAGGCAGCCCTTCCGTCACTCCGGTCACTGATTTTTCCCGGCTGCTCACAGAACTCGTCCCAGATGCTCGGGCTCTTTCCGCCCTCGTTCCAGCCACCTTCGATCTGATAGGCTGCCGTAGCCGTCCCCCAGATAAAATCCTTCCGAAATCCCATACGCTTTCTCCCTGTTCCGTTCGTTTCATTATAGCGGGCCGGCCCGGCCGGATCAAGCCTCGCCCTTATTCCGCCCTCTGAACGGTATCATAGACGCTCCTGGCCCGCGGGTGATCCGCCGTACCCCGCAGAATCGCGATCCTTCTTTCCCCCGGGTCCATGTCAAAATCGTTGTCCTCCAGGAGCAGGTCCGGATCCTCGCTGCTCAGCTCCACCGCCTTCGCGTAAGCCTTCGCACGGACGATCAGCTCATTGCCCTCCCGCCGGACTCTCAGCTCCGGATCGGCAAAGGCAAAGTGCTTCGGCGCGCAGAACAGGACCGTTCCGTCGGAAACCGTCCTCCCGTCCTGCAGAAAAGCGTAGCTGAAATAGCTTCCGGTGATCTCCGCCTCCGGAAAGGTCAGATCCTCCAGCCAGAGAGATGTCTGTGCCGGAACGTTCACCGCTTCCGCGCCCTCCTTCTGCTTGCTTCCGTCCGCACGGCGCAGGCTCCATCTCACCTCACCGCGGACCTCCAGGAGCGTTTCGTTGCTGAGACAAAGACGCGCGCCGCATTCGACCGGCTCCGGATGAAACTCGTTGATATGCGGGTTCTGATCCGTTTCTCCCCGCTCCTCCGCGGACAGCAGCACCGGCGAAAAGAAGCGCTTCGCCGCATAATGCAGCGCCTTCCACCGGCCGAAATAATCAACGGAGGACCAGGACGCCACCGGCCAGCAGTCATTCAGCTGCCAGATGACGGTCCCTTTGCAGTATTCCCTGTCCCGGCGCCAATGCTCCACGCCGCAGCGGATCGCGTCCGCCTGCAGCAGCTGGGAACAGTAGAGCAGGGAATCAAAATCCTTCGGGTATTGGTAGGTCTGGGAAAGATAGTTCAGGATCTTTCCGTTGGCCGATTTGTTCCGCTGATGCTTCTCCATCACGCGGGAAAAGATATTCCGGTCCCCGGGCAGCGTAAAGCTTTTCACCGTCTCCGAACAGGGAAAGGACTGGAACCCGAACTCACTGACATAGCGGAAGCGGTGCTTCCGGTATTCGGTGAAGGGCTTCTCCCCGTGCCACACATCCCAGTAATGAACGTCCCCGCGGCCCGGGTCCTGCGGATCGTCAAAGCTGCCGCCGGAGGACGGGGAGCTCGGCCAGTAGAATACCTGCGGCGCCAGCTCCTTTGTCAGCTTCGGAAGGATATATTCAAACATTTTGATGTAGTCCGCGTGGTGGCTCGGCCGCGACTGCGTTCTGTCCGCATATCCCTTCCGGAACTCGTCCGTGATCATTCCGTAATGGAAGCCCTCCATTTCGTTGTTTCCACACAGAAGGGCCAGGGAAGCATGGTGGCGGATGCGCCGGATATTGTCCGCCGCCTCCGCGATGATGCTTTTCTCAAATTCCTCCGTCAGATCGTAATAGGCACACGCAAACATGAAATCCTGCCAGACCAGCAGCCCGAGCTCATCGCAGATGTCATAGAAGAAATCATCCGGATAGTATCCGCCGCCCCATACACGGACGGTGTTGAAATTGGCCAGCCGGGCGTCCTCCAGCAGGCGGCGCGTCCGTTCCGGTGTGATCCTGCCGAACAGATTATCCTCCGGAATATAGTCCCCGCCCATGGCAAAGACTTTGACTCCGTTTACCGTGTGGCAGAATTCCTCTCCGTCCGCCTGCTTTTCCCGGGAAACAGTCATCGTACGCAGGCCGATCCTCCTCTCCCACCGGTCCGCTTCCCGCCCGTTCACGCTCAGGACCGCTGTCACGGTATACAGGGGCTGCTCCCCGTATCCGGCCGGCCACCAGAGCTTGGGATCCGCGATCCGGACCGTTCCGGTCGCGTCCGCCTCATATCTTTTTCCGTCCGGCGCCGTCACACAGATCTCCAGCCCGACGGACCGGATATCGCCCTTCAGCTCCGGCAACGGCATGATCCTCAGTGTCACGCCGTCCTCCCGATGCTCCTGCAGGATCTGTACATCCGGCATCCGGCCGCCCCGGACCACCTGCAGGGAGATGCTCCGCCAGATCCCGGCGTCCGGAAGCCGGGGACCCCAGTCCCAGCCGAACTGGCAGTGCGCCTTCCGGATATGCGGAAAACCCGGCGTGGCGTCCGAGGACTGCCAGCAGGGGCGTTTTTCGTTTTCCTCCCGGATATATTTCAGCGGAGATTCAAACCGGATCCGGATCTCGTTTTCTCCCGCGCTGAGCATCGGACCGACATCCCATTCCCAGGTCCGGTGCATATTGTCCGCCCGTCCTACATGCCGCCCGTTGATCCACACGTCGCAGAGCGTATCCAGGCCGTCGCAGCGCAGAAGCAGCGCGTCAGCCGTCAGATCCTCCTCTGACACAGAAAAGGACCGGACATACTCCCAGTCCTTTTCCATCAGGGCAAAGGCTTTTGTTTCATTGTCCCGCCAGAAGGGATCCTCCATGCTTCCGTCCCGCAGAAGATCCCCGTATACCGTTCCCGGGACCCGCGCCTCATGCCATCGGTCCTCCCCTGCAGCTCTCATGCGCCAGACTCCGTTCAGTGCAATCGTCTTCATCCCGATCCCCCGCTTTATCTCTTTTTTGGCAACGGCTTTCAGACTGTGTATTCCTTTCATGACCGGGAAAGTATATCATGCCGGCATGCATTCTTCAAGAAGCGTATAAAAAAGGAGCTGCGCTCCGCAGCCCCTTCTGATCCGGTTTCCCTTCAGCCCTTCACCGCTCCGGCGGTAGCGCCCCTGATGATCGATTTGGAAAGAATGATATATACGATCAGCACCGGCAGGATCGCCAGCAGAATGAACATATAAACCTTTCCCATATCAAACTTGGAGTAGTCCGCCGAGCGCAGCTGGGCGATCATGATCGGAACGGTCTTCAGCTCCGCCTTGTCCAGCAGCAGCGTGGGAATGAAATAGTTGTTCCAGGAGGAAACAAACGCGAATATCATCTGAACCGCGAAGGCTGGCTTCATGATCGGAAGAACGATCTGATTGAAGGTCCTGAACTCATGCGCGCCGTCAATGCGGGCCGCCTCCACCATTTCCAGCGGCAGAACGCTCTCCAGATACTGCTTCATGTAGAAGAACACGACGGGCGAGGCAATGCTGGGCAGGATCAGCGGTAAATAATTATTCGTCAGGCGGAAACGGTAGCACAGTTTGATAAAACCGACGGCGGAAACCTGAGGCGGGATCATCATGACCGCCATGATAAACAGGAACGCCGCCTTCTTCAGCTTAAAATCATACACATGGATCCCGTACGCCGTCAGCGCGGAAAAATAGGTGGTCAGGACCGCGCAGCAGGCCGCGATGATAAAGCTGTTCAGCATTCCGCGCGGGATATTGATGGACGCGTCATTCCAGGCGTTCCTCAGGTTGTCAAAGAAATGTCCGCCGAACCAGACCGCAAACCCTCCCTGCAGCTGGGCATTGGAACGCGACGCGTTGATGATCAGCATATAGAAAGAGAAAAGGCAAAGCACCGCAAGGAAAATCAGGATCGTGTAGGCAACGGTCCGCGCAGCAGCCAGCTGTATGCGTCCCTTTTTATTTACATCTTTCACGGAATCATTCTCCTCCTTACTTCTTGTACGGCTTTGAAAGAGTATGATACACAACCAGGCTCAGGATGGCGGAGATGATAAACAGAACCACGCTGATAGCTCCTGCCATGCCGTAATTCTTGCTGGTCTGCAGGTAGTTGTTCAGATACATGACGATCGTCATGCTGGTACGGTCCGGAGTGCCCTTCCCGTTTGTCAGGACCTGAGGCACGTCAAACATCTGCAGCCCGCCGATCATTGCCGTGATGATCGTATAGACCAGGATCGGAGCAAGCAGCGGCAGGGTCACGCGAAAAAATGTCTGCAGGGAGTTGGCTCCGTCGATCTGCGCGGCTTCGAACATGCTCTGATCGATCCCCTGAATGCCCGCCATCAGCAGGATCGTGGTGTTGCCGAACCACATCAGGAAATTCATCAGGGAGATCAGCAAACGTACCGGGATCATCATACCGAGAAAATCGAAGGATTTTTCCAGCATACCGGAGGACATCAGCAGCTGATTGACCGGCCCGACCGGAGAGAAAAGCGTAAAGAACAGCATGGAAAATGCCGACGCCATGATCAGGTTGGGCATATAGATCACAGTCTTGAAAAACTGCTGTCCCTTCAGATTCAGCCGGAAGCTGGTAAAGAATACCGCCAGCAGCAGAGCGACCAGCACCTGGGGAACGGCACCCAGAAGCCAGAGGATCATCGTGTTTCCGAAATACCTTAAAATATCAATGCTGCCGTTTTTTGCCGGAGTAAACAGCTTGATAAAATTCCCGAACCCGACATAGTTCGGGCCGACCTGGCTCAGTCCGTTCCGGTAGTTTTCAAAGAACGCGTTATAAAAGGTTGTGATCTGCGGGATCAGAGAAAATAATATATAAGAAATAAAAAACGGCAGTATAAAGATATACCCCCATTTGGAATAACTGACTCCCCTGCGTTTTTTCACAGTTCTTCCATCCTTTCCGCGGCTTCTGAGGATTTCTCCTCAAAACTTACGAAAGTCATAAGCCCTGAGGAGAAATCCTCAATAATCAATTTACTGAGGCAAGGCAGAGCCTTGCCTCAGTAAATGATTAAATATGATCGGTTCGTAATGCTTCAATAATGATGATCAGGGAGTCACGATGGCCGGATAGGTCTCGTTGACAAACTTGTAGAAGTTGCTCATCGCGGTATCCTTGTCAACATTCTTCTTGAAGTATTCCTGCAGGTTGTTCTGCAGGCCTTCGTTCAGCAGCTGATCATAGATGGTGTGATTCTCCCACTTGATGTTGTCGGTCATAGCAGAGAACACAGCCACATCGTTCTGGCCGCCCAGGAAGGCACTGCCGTAATCCGGGTTCTCAGCAAACTTGGCATTGACAGCCTTGTTGTTGGAGAACTGAGCTTCCGCAGAAACCAGCTTGGTGCAGACTTCTTCATTGTTGATGAAGGTGTTCATGATGTCGCCCACGATCGTGGGGTTGTCGGTTCCGGCAGGAGCCAGCAGCCAGGTGCCGCCCCAGAAGTGAGCAGCGGGGCCTTCGGTAATAGCCCAGTCACCGGAGCATCCCTTTTCCGGATCCTGCGCGTTGCCCATGCAGAAGTTGAAGTACCATGCGGGGCCGAAGAAGCACATGGTCTTGCCGTCGGCAAACATCTGAACGTTCTTCTCATCGTCCCAGATGCCGGCAGTCAGCGTGTATCCGTTGTCAATGAACTTCTCGGTCTGAGCGATCCAGGCTTCGATCTGGGGATCAAACTGCAGGTTGCCTTCGGCGTCGACCCAGGCACTGGTGCAGTTGTTGGAGAACACGCGGTAGGTCTCAGCGAAAGAAGCGGTCATGTAGTAGCCCTTGGCCTTGGCATCGGCAGCCACGGCTTCGAACTTTTCCCAGCTGTTCAGAGCGGCCTGGACCTCAGCGGGATCATCGGTGCCCAGCACGTCCTTGGCGATGGAGCGGCGATAGATCAGAGCAGAGGGGCAGCACTGGAAGGACACGCCCTTGACAACGCCGTCAGCGGTGGAAGCGGCCTTTACGGTGTACTCATAGGCATTGGAGAAATCGGTCACGCCCAGAGCGGCGATATCCTGGGTCGCGTCAGCGTCCACATACTTCTGGATGTAGTCCGCTTCGGCCAGGAACATGTCCACTTTTTCATCGGCGGAAGCAGCTTCCTGATTCAGGAGAGCTTCGTCCAGCTTCTGCTGATAGCCGCCGTTGTCACTGGGGGTGATGATCCAGTTCACGGTGATGCCTTCGGGAACAGCGTAGTACTTCTCAAAGAAGCCTTTGAATTCTTCGTTCCAGGCATAAATGTTCAGGACTTTGCCTTCTTCTTCGGCAGCGGCGAAGGACAGCATGGACAGCGCCATCATCGCAGCCAGAACCAGAGCAAAAAGTTTCTTCATGGGGTTTTCCTCCTTATTTGTTTTGCGGTTGAACCGCATTCTTCTCAAACGGCGTTTCCGCCATTATCGACAATACCGGAAGGTTTACCGAATGCAAACGTTTTTAAATTTCCTGTATTTTTAACCATTTCCCCCGAAAAACGGCATCAGTATAGACCAGGTTAACTAAAAAATCAACCGTTTTTTTGTTATTTTTTTACCGTTTGGAACCCATTTTGCCCATTTTCAGCCGTTTCGGAAACGTTTTCGGAAACGTTTTCATACTATATGTATCAACGATTCCTGACATTTTTGTTTTTTCCCTGTTTTTTTGAAAAAAACAGCCTGTTTTCACAAAAAAACAGGCTGTTTTCAATCCTTATTCTGCTTCGGTTTTACTTCACCCGGTTCATTTTATCGATCAGCTCCGCCAGCGTTTCGTGCGTCACCTGTCCGCCGGAGAAAGAGATCAGGGAGCGCAGCGGCATATACTTCATCATGGCTTCCCCCATGTCCTCCGTGATCGCTTCACCGGCCGCCCCGCTCTTTTCCGCGTCCGCGCCGATCGTTCCCATGGCCGTCTTCACGGCCTGCCGGACGACCGCCGCCTTCGCCGGATATTTTTCGATATCCATCATGATCGTCTTTTCCGTCACGGTCAGCGGCAGGATCTCCGTGCTTTCCACCGTCACCGGGGCAGACAGGATCACCTCTTCCGCATTGCGGCAGATCTGAACGTCAAACACGCCGGTTTCCACATGCCAGCCGTGCACCGCTGTGCTCCAGTAGGCAAAGGACCGTTTGTCCAGCACGAAGGAAACCGTTTTTGTTTCTCCGGGGGCAAGGCTGATTTTTTCAAAGCCCTTCAGCTCCCGCACGGGACGGAACACTTCTTCACTTTCCCGATCGGACACGTACAGCTGCACAACTTCCTTGCCGGCCACGCTGCCCGTATTGGTCACATCCACCGATACCTTCAGCGTATCCGTGTCCCGGATGCTTCCGCTGCTCAGCATCAGATTGCCGTATTCAAAGCTCGTATAGCTCAGACCGTATCCGAAGGGAAACCGGACCGGCATCCGCTTCTTTCCGTAATACCGGTATCCGACAAAGATCCCCTCGCTGTAGACTGCCGTATTCCCCTCCCCGCCGTAGGAAAGCCAGCATGGGGTGTCCTCCAGCCTCATCGGGAAGGTCTCCGGCAGACGGCCGCTGGGGTTCACTTCTCCCCAGAGGACCGCCCGGTTGGCAGCCCCGACGTTCTGGCCGGCCAGATAGCCTTCGATGATCCCCTGCACCCGGTCTGCCCAGGGCATTTCCACCGGGGAGCCGTTATACAGCAGGATCACGGTATGCGGATTCGCCGCAGTCACCGCTTCGATCAGCGCGTTCTGATTCGCCGGCATGCGCATATGGCTCCGGTCATAGCCCTCGCTCTCAAAGCTGTCCGGCA
The DNA here is from genome assembly GCA_017509255.1 of Clostridia bacterium. Lineage (GTDB taxonomy): Bacteria > Bacillota > Clostridia > Christensenellales > Aristaeellaceae > Aristaeella. Next base: position 39,040 of record JAFWQA010000008.1, read on the forward strand.
GCCCGGCGACCACGATCACCTTGTCCGCCGCTCTGGCCGCGGCTACCGCCTCCGCCTGCAGCGCTTCATCCGTTTCTTCGCTTCCGGCCGTGTAGCCCTGCGCGTAGGTGATGCCGGCCTTGTCCGCCACGGCATCCAGCAGGCCCGTCACCCGGAAGCAGTTGATATGCGAACTCCCGCCGCCCTGAAAGCGCGGTTTCTTCGCGAATTCGCCGATGATGGCGATCTTTTCCCCGTCCTTCAGCGGCAGGATGTTCCCTTCGTTTTTCAGCAATACCATGCAGTCAGCGGCCAGCTTTCCCGCCAGCTCGTGATCTGCCTCCCTGTCCCAGGGAGTCGTTTCCGGATCGGCATGGTCCAGATACCGCTGATTGACGATCAGAATGCGCTCCACGCAAAGATCCACATCCTTTTCGTCCAGCCGTCCCTCACGGACCGCCTTCACGATCTCCGCGTCATTGACGCCGCCGGAGCCTGGCATCTCCAGATCCATGCCGGCCTTTACGCCCTTCACCCGGTCGCTGACAGCGCCCCAGTCGCTCATCACATAGCCGTCAAAGCCCCATTCCCCGCGCAGCACATCGGTCAGCAGCCATTTGTTCTCGTTCACATAGGTGCCGTTCAGGCTGTTGTAGCTGCACATAAAGGTCCAGGCTTTGCCCTTTTTGGCTGCCGCCTCGAAGGCCGGCAGATAGATCTCCCGAAGCGTGCGCTCGTCCACCACGCTGTCAGAGGACATGCGCCGGTGCTCCTGATCGTTTGCGGCAAAATGCTTCACGCTGGTACCGATATTTTTGCTCTGAATGCCCCGGATCATATCCGCCGCCATTTCGCCGGCCAGGTACGGGTCCTCGCTCATGTATTCAAAGTTCCGCCCGCACAGCGGGGAACGCTTGATGTTGATGGCAGGCCCCAGATTGATGGCCACCTGTTCATGCCGGCATTCCTCACCGATCGCCTCACCGATCTGCCTGACCAGGCTTCGGTCAAAGCTGGCCGTGCTGGCGCATGCCGCCGGAAAGCACACAGCCTTGATGCTCTCATTGACTCCCAGATGATCCGCCTTGTCATCCTGCTTCCGCAGCCCGTGCGGTCCGTCACTGACCATCACCGGCCTGATCCCGAGCCGTTCCACCGCTTTTGTGTGCCAGAAATCGGCGCCGCTGAGCAAAGAGGCCTTTTCCTCCAGAGACATCCGGGCAACCAGCTCTTTTGTATCCATTCCCTTTCTCCTTTTTGTCCTTTTTTCTGCTGTGCTCATTATAGAAAAGGTCTCCATCCGTGTCAACGGAACCATTCCGCCTCTCCGCGGAACAGTGTTCGCTTTTCTTTCCCCGTCCCATCATGTATAATAGAGGCAATAAAACGTTTGGAGGCATCTTCATGGACGATCTGACTTCCCTGCCCGTCCCGGACAGCTCAGGCCTGGCCGGTCAGCCGCTGGCTGCCCGGATGCGCCCCCTGTCCCTGGATGAATTTGCCGGGCAGAAGCATTTGCTGGGAGAAGGCAAGGTGCTGCGGCGCCTGATCGCCTCCGATACGGTTTCCTCCATGATCTTCTGGGGACCTCCCGGCGTCGGAAAAACAACACTGGCCCGGATCATTGCCCAGCAGACCAAAGCCAATTTTATCGATTTTTCCGCGGTGACCAGCGGCATCAAGGAGATCCGCCAGGTCATGATGCAGGCGGAAGAAAACCGCATGTACGGTATGAAAACCATCCTGTTCGTGGATGAGATCCACCGTTTCAACAAAGCGCAGCAGGACGCGTTCCTTCCCTTCGTCGAAAAGGGCAGCATTGTCCTGATCGGCGCAACGACGGAAAATCCTTCCTTTGAGATCAACAGCGCCCTTCTGTCCCGCTGCAAGGTGTTTGTGCTTCAGGCGCTCTCACGGGAGGATATCCTGCTGCTGCTCCGCCGTGCGCTGACGGATGACCGCGGCTTCGGCCGGGAGCACGTGAGCATCAGCGAGAAGGCGCTCGGCGCCATTGCGGATTTCAGCAACGGCGATGCCCGCAGCGCGCTGAGCACACTGGAGATGGTTGTCCTCAACGGGGACGCGGATGAAAAAGGCATCACCGTCACCGACGAGACCCTGGCCCAGTGCCTGTCCAGGAAAAGCCTGCTGTATGACAAGGACGGCGAGGAGCATTACAATCTGATCTCCGCGCTGCACAAATCCATGCGCAATTCCGATCCGGATGCCGCGGTATACTGGACCATGCGCATGCTGGACGGCGGAGAAGACCCGCTGTATATCGCGCGCCGCGTACTCCGCTTTGCCGCCGAGGATATCGGCCTGGCGGATCCCAGAGCCATGGAGGTCGGCGTTGCCGCCTATCAGGCCTGCCATTTTATCGGCGTGCCGGAATGCAACGTCCACCTGGCGGAGGCCGTCATCTATATGTCCCTCGCGTCCAAGTCGAACGCGGCGGACGTCGCCGTGATGGAGGCTCAGGCCGCCATCGAAAAGGAGCCGGACGCGCCTGTTCCCCTGGTCATCCGCAACGCGCCCACCACATTGATGAAAAACCTGGACTACGGCAAGGGTTATCAGTATGCGCACGACTATGCCGAGAAGCTGACCCCCATGCAGTGCCTGCCGGACAACCTCGCCGGCCGCCATTTCTACCACCCCACCACACAGGGGCAGGAAGCCCGCTATAAGGAAAGGCTGGAGCAGATCGAGGCGTGGAAGGCAGAACAGCGTAAAAAGAAATGACCGGAGGGAAACACTTGAAATACCTGAAAAGGCTTATGTGCCTGCTCGTCAGCCTGATACTGCTTCCGACGGCGGTCCCAGCGGAGGAGGAAGCTCCCGCTCCGTCCGTCCGCGTTCTTCTCCGCCGGCTGGAGCTGACAGACCGGGCTGATCTTATTCTGAACGGAGTCTATACCGGCATCACCGGAACCGGCGCGAGCATTGCCTGGCCCCGGGGAACCGGGCTGACCGTGCAGGTCCGTGACGGAGAGCTGTATCTTTTCTTTTCCGGTACGGCTGTTTCCGCCGGGAACTCTGTGGAGCTCCGGCGCGGCGCATCCCCCGACAGGGGCGGCCTGCGGTTTTCGAAAAACGGAGCGCTTTACCCCGGCGATCTGAAGCTGACCGTTTCCGGCGGGCAGCTTCAGCCCGTGCTGACGCTTTCCGTGGAGGATTATCTGCTCGGTGTTGTTCCGTATGAAATGAGCGACAGCTTTCCGCTGGAGGCTCTCAAGGCTCAGGCGGTCTGCGCCCGGACCTATGCTCTTTCCCGTGTCTCCCGGGAAAAGGCCTGGGATGTGGTGGATACCACCAACGACCAGGTCTACCGCGGCACCGTCTCCTCCAAAGCCAATTCCGCCCGTGCCGTCCGTGAAACAGCCGGGATCGTCGTCACCAGCAACGGCGCTCTGGCAAACTGTTATTACAGTGCCTCCAACGGCGGTCAGACAGAGCTTCCCTCCCACGTGTGGAACGGGAAAGAAAGCAGCACCTGCTATCAGATGACCGACGATCCCTACGATCTGGAAAACCCGGAATCCATTCAGAAAAAAACCCGCCTCGCCAAAGACGGCACCGGCCTGCGCAGCGCGTTCCTCGCCCTGCTGGAAGAGGCGGTTTTCGCCGAGCCCGAAATGGAGGGTTTTGTCCGCGCGGAAGGCGCTTTCCGGGTGGACGGCATTTCCGCCGTCACCCTGTCCTCCCCGCGCTTTTCCCCGCCGAGCCGCCTGATGACGAAACTGACGATCACGCTTTCCGTTTCCGGTAAACAGTATCTGCCCGTCCGGACAGACATTCCGCTGACCTGGGAGGAGGACGACGAACCCGCCGTTACCGCCGCTCCGACCTTTACCCCGGCCCCGACGCCCGTTCCCACGCCTGTTCTCAGCGATTTTATCCCCGCCGGAACGTTTACCGTCACGCTGGATCTTTTTCCCTCGGTCATCCGCGCGCTGGGCCTGAGCGTTTACGGCGCGGACAATGAGATCGTGACCGTCAAAGAGGAAAAGGATGCTTTCCTGCTGAAAGCCGGCCGCTACGGTCACGGTGTCGGCATGAGCCAGCGGGGAGCCCAGTGGATGGCCGGTCAGTACGGAAAGAGCTTTACCGACATCATTTCCTTTTATTTCCCCGGTTCGGTGCTGATGAAAGCCGCCTCCGGCATTCAGCCCCTTCCGACCGTGGACCCTCGTCTGGCTGAAACACCCGGGCCCGCCGCGACACCGACGCCCCGCCCGACGCTGATGCCCGTCACCGAAACCGGCCTTCCGGAAGGCGCGTATCTGGCCTCCGTGGAAAACATTGAGGATGACAGTTCCCTCAATCTCCGCGCTGAGCCCGCCACCTCCTCGGATATTCTGATGCGGCTTTACAAGCATCAGAAGCTGATCGTGCTGGAAGCCTGCGAGGATCCGGAATGGGTTCATGTCAGGACCGACGCGGCCGAAGGCTATGTCATGCTTTCCTTCCTGGAAAAGCTGCCCTGATCCCGGGCAATAAAAAGCCGCTGCGAATGCAGCGGTTATTATTTTACAGTCAGTTATCCCTTCACGGCGCCGGCAATAAAGCTGTCCTGAATGCGTTTGCTCAGGAACACATATACCAGCAGGGTGGGCAGCGTGGCGATCGTCAGTGCGGCGCCGACGGGGCCCCATTTTGTCTGATACTGGCCGAACAGCTCCTGAACGCCGACAGGCAGCGTGCGGTACGCTTCCCTGCTGTTGAAGATCGTGGCGAACATCAGTTCGTTCCAGCACTGCAGGAACGTGTAGATGCCCACGGTCGAAATGGCGGGAACCATCAGCGGAGCGATCACGCGTCCGAAAATACCCCATACGCCGCAGCCGTCCAGGAAGGCAGCTTCGTCCAGGTCATAAGGGATGTCCCCCATAAACCCGGTACAGATCAGAATGCCCATGGCCAGCGAAAATGCCGAATACGGTATGATCAGGGCCACGTAAGAATTCAGGAGGCCCGCCCTTCCCAGCACCACATACAGGGGCACGATGGCCGCATGGATCGGGATGGTCAGTCCGAGCATGAAGAATTTGTTCATGGTCTCCCGGCCCTTCCAGACCAGACGTGTCATCGCGTATGTTGCCATGGCTGAAGCGACCAGCGTGATCAGGATCGTGGAAACAGCAATGATGAAGCTGTTCAGGAAATATACATCCATATGGCCTGTATTCATGGCCTCGGTATAGTTGGACCAGAGCATTTTATGCGGCAGGCCGACAACATTCTCGCCAAAGATCTCCGTGTTGTCCTTCAGGGAGAACGTGATCATCCAGTACACCGGGAAAATGCAGATGAGCAGCCAGATAATCAGAACCGTAAAGATCAGCACCTTGGATACGGTGATCTTGTTCCCGGCCGTCGTTGCCCGTCCGACCTTTCTGGTTTCAGAAACTGTACTCATACGACCTTCTCCTTTCTGAACACCATATTGATCAGCAGCGCAAAGAAGAAGCACAGGATGATCAGCATCACGGCGATGGTGGAGCCCATGCCGTAACGGTTCCGCAGGAACAGCAGGTTGATCATCAGCGTGCTGGGCACTTCCGTCGCGTGAACGGGGCCGCCCTTTGTCAGAACCCAGATCAGGTCGAAGGATTTCAGGGAGCCTGTGACCGCGAAGATCACGCTGACCCGCAGGATCGGTTTGATATACGGGATGACAATATAGCGGTTCAGCTGGCCGTCCGTACAGCCGTCCAGCATGCCGGCTTCCCGCAGCTCCGGCGGAACACCCTTGATACCCGCGTACATCAGCAGCATATGGTAGCCCACATACTGCCACAGGATCGGCACAAAGGCAGCCCCCAGCGCGAGGTTGCGGTCCCCCAGCCAGATCTGGCACCAGCTTTCCAGCCCCAAAGCGCGCAGCGCGACGTTCAGCACACCGTAATCCGGGTTATATATTTTCAGCCACAACTGACCGATAACAACCGTGGAGATCAGCACCGGCATAAAATAGACAGAAAGGAAGACCCTTTCTCCCCGGATACCCTTGGCCAGCTTCAACGCCAGCCACAGCGCGAACGGCAGCTGAATAAACGTCGAAAAGAACGCCAACAGCAGAGCGTTCTTCAATGCCCTCGTGAAATTGATCGATCCGCTGGTGAACAATTCCACATAGTTCTTGAACGCGATAAACTCAGGCGTTTTCAGGCCGTTCCAGTTGTGCAGGCTGTAAAAGAGAGACATGCCGATCGGAGCGATCAGAACGGCAATGAACAGAAACAGCGCGGGCAGCAGGAACAGAAAAATATTGAAGCGGTAACCTAACGTCTTTTTCATGTTTGCTTAATCCCCTCACAAAAGAAAGGAGACGGTCCCTTCCCGGTGGTACCCTTTGGGGACCGTCTCCCTCTTATTTGATCAGACCAGAATAATCAATCAGGTCGATTAATTACCCTGCAGATCGGCAGCCAGACCCTGGGCGAACTGTTCAGCGGTGATGTCACCGGCGAAGAGCTGCGCGATGTAGTCCAGATAGGTGTTGGCAGGGTCGCCAGACAGGAAGTTGTCGCCGAACAGAACCATGGCCTCAGACTTGGCAACCTGGTCAGCAACGACCTTGCTCACGCGGTTGACAGAATTGGTCTTGTAGTTCACCTTCCAGGCAGGCAGGCCGGCACCGACCAGGTTGCCTTCACGGGAGATGATACGGCCGATCAGAACAGCCAGCTTAGCAGTCAGCTCGGGATTCTGAGCGGTAGCGGTCACGGCCAGCGTGTCGTTGGGGCCGCCGACGAACTGATACAGGCTGGACTTCTCAGCATCGATCACCGGGAAGGGGATCGCAACAAAGTTCTCACCAGCATTGGCAACTTCGCCGCAGTTCCAGGAACCGTTCTGATAGAAAGCGCTCTTGCCGGTCAGGAAGTTCGCTTTCGCTTCTTCGTTGGTCAGAGCGGCAGCGTTGGGATCGAAGTAGCCCTTCTTGATGAAGTCGGTGAAGATGGTCATAGCCTTGATGACGCCTTCCTGATTCCAGGAAGCTTCGCCGGTGTAGCAGGCCTTCAGGCCTTCAGCACCAATGGTCTTGACCAGCAGGGGCTCGGTGTACTCGGACAGGCACCAGTTTTCCTTACCGGCAACGCTGAAAGGAACAATCTCGGCAGCCACGAGGTCATCGCAGCACTTGATCAGTTCATCATAGGTTTCGGGAGCCTTGTCCCAGCCGGCTTTCTTGAGCAGGTCAAGGTTGGCGAACAGGGTAACCACGTTCATGGTCAGCGGCACACCGTAGTGTTTTCCGTCATAGGTGGTGTTGGCCAGCATGGCATCGCTCAGCTCATCCAGGTAGGGAGCAAGAGCATCGTCCAGGCACAGCACGCGGCCGGCTTCAACGAAGTCGCCCAGGAAGGACATGGACCAGGAGAAGAAGATGTCCGGCAGATTGTTGCCGTCGATCATAGCGGCCTTGATCTTGGTCTTGTAATCTTCGTTCTGGGTCGCTTCCATCACGAGCTCGATGTCATCGGTGAAAAGGCTGGCGAACTTGTTGAAGTCGTCGATTGCCTTCTCGTAGGCGGGAGTGTTCGCATCGCTGTCAACAGCGATGGACCACAGGGTCAGCGTAGTCTTCTCTGCAAAAGCCGCGCAGGCGGACAGCAGCAGAGCCAGGGTCAGGACCAGGGCAACTACCTTTTTCATAAGAATCCTCCTAAAGAAATAATATTTTAGCCTCCGCTAAAAGAAGCTCAAAACTGGTGGCCGCATCCGTCCCGCGGCAGGGTTCAGTCGGCGGGCTTTGTGGCCGTCATCGGCCAGGGATAGTACACGGTCATATGATCCGATCCCGCTTCCCGATCAAAATAGCACAGCGTGTCCGCAAAAGAGCCTCTGGGCAGATACATCAGCAGGATGGTGCCCGTCTCCGTGTCAACCTCGTAATTTCCCTGAAAGACCTGATCCTCCAGAAAGCGTTTGTCCTTCTCAAAAACGAAGGAGCTTTTTTCGGATCCGTCCCTGATCCAGGCGCCCCAGATCTCCTCATCTGTCAGCTTAGCCCTGCGGGTGTACTCCCCGGGCAGGTAAACCTTCATGCTGTCCTCTCCCGCTTCGTAGCGGATGGAGACCTTCTGTCCTTCCGGACCGGTCAGGGTCAGGAAGGTTTCGTCACCCTTCCAGGTCCAGTCCTTTCCGTCATAAACCGCAGTGCCGTCCTCCCTCACCAGAAGCACGGAGTTTTCAGGCGCATGGTGGAAGGCCCAGTCCCCGATCAGCGGAAAAACATCTTCTGAAAAGGACGATGCGGCTGCCAGACAAAAGATTACAAGAAAAATGACTGTCCACAAGCGTGCATGGAATTGATCTTTTTTCATTCTGTCGCCTGTCAACCTCCGCTGTTCCCTTTTTGACCTGATACCGGTCATTTCAAACCGGTTGTACGGATTTTTTTCAAACTCTTTCCGATTCGCTCAACATTTTTCTTCAGCGATGCAAAGTATAACACTCCTCTCCGGTTTTTGCAAGCACAAAATGTAGGTTTTACGGGCATTCCGCCCCTTTTGAGACATGTTCTGCGGGGTCTGTTGCTTTTTCATCCTTTGCATTCCAACGTTTGTACATACAAATCTACTTCTGTAAACCGGTTTGTTTTTTTTCGGTTTTGGTTGAATTTGATTCCGCTCCTTTTTGGATTCCGGCCCTTTTTCTTTCCCGCAGCCTGCTGTCCCGCCCCCATTCCCCGCCCCGTCCCGTTTTCCGGATGACAGGATAAAGCAGCCGGATAACAGCCGGCTGCGTCCGGATCATGCCACAATATATAGGGCTCCGCTCCGTTATCTTTCCTTTTTCGGATCTCCGGGATCCGTCACTTTCCGTACCTTTCCCGAAAAAACGGACCTCAGCTGTCTGAGGTCCGCTCAATTTCCGGTTCACGTCATATACCGCTTTTCCGTTATCTGTCTTTTCATCCGTATGTTCCGTCAGAACAGCCCGGTGATCCTTCCGTTCTCATCCACGTCGATCTTTTCCGCCGCGGGCACCTTCGGCAGCCCGGGCATCGTCATAATGTCGCCGGTCAGCGCTACCAGGAAGCCCGCGCCCGCAGAGACCTTCAGATTCCTCACCGTGACGGTAAAGCCTTCCGGTGCGCCCAGCAGCTTCGGGTCGTCCGAGAAACTGTACTGCGTCTTTGCCACGCAGATCGGCATTTTCCCGTAGCCCAGCTCTGTCAGGCGCTCGGCCTGCTTCTTCGCCGCCGGGGTCAGCGTCACGCCCGCGCCGCCGTAGATCTTTGTCGCGATCGCGTTCAGCTTTTCCTCAATGGACATTTCCGTATCGTAGGAGAAAGTAAAGCTCCCCTTCTCCTCCTCACACAGGCGCACGACCTCCCGGGCCAGCGCCTCGCCGCCTTTTCCGCCTTCCGCCCACACGGTACTCAGCACCGTGTTGACACCCAGCTCCCGGCATTTGCGGATGATAAAGTCGATCTCCGCGTCCGTATCCGTAGGGAAGCGGTTGATCGCCACCACGCAGGGCAGATGGTATACGTTCTTCATGTTGCCCACATGGCGCAGCAGGTTCGGGATCCCCTTCTCCAGCGCCTGCAGATCCTCGGTCGCCAGCTGCTTCCTGTCCAGTCCACCGTGCATCTTCAACGCGCGGACCGTGCCCACGACCACCACCGCGTCCGGCGTCAGTCCGGCCATGCGGCATTTGATATCCAGGAACTTCTCCGCACCCAGATCCGCGCCGAAGCCGGCCTCCGTCACGGTATAATCCCCCATGCGCAGGGCCATACGCGTGGCCATCACCGAATTGCATCCATGCGCGATATTCGCGAAGGGTCCGCCGTGCACAAAGGCGGGCGTCCCCTCCAGGGTCTGCACCAGATTGGGCCAGACCGCGTCCCGCAGCAGCGCCGCCATCGCGCCGGTCGCCTTCAGGTCCCCGGCCGTCACGGGCTGATCGTCATAGGTATAAGCCACCACGATGCGGGAGAGCCTTTCCTTCAGATCCGTCAGAGAGGATGCCAGGCAGAAGACCGCCATGATCTCGCTGGCCACCGTGATATCGAAGCCGTCCTCCCGGGGCGTTCCGTTGCTTTTCCCGCCCAGTCCGTCCACCACGAACCGCAGTTGCCGGTCATTCATGTCCACGCAGCGCTTCCAGGTGATCCGCCTGACGTCGATCCCCAGCGCGTTGCCCTGCTGGATGTGGTTGTCCAGCATGGCGGCCAGCAGGTTGTTGGCCGCGCCGATCGCGTGGAAATCCCCGGTAAAGTGCAGGTTGATATCCTCCATGGGCACCACCTGGGCATATCCGCCGCCCGCGGCTCCGCCCTTGACGCCGAACACCGGCCCCAGGGAGGGCTCCCTCAGCGCGACGGTCACGTCCTTGCCGATGCGGCTCAGGCCGTCCGCCAGGCCGATCGTGGTCGTTGTCTTGCCCTCGCCGGCCGGTGTGGGCGTGATCGCCGTCACCAGCACCAGCTTGCCGGGCTTCCGGTCCGTATCCTTCAGCAGGGCGGGATCGACCTTCGCCTTGTAGCGGCCGTAGGGCTCCAGGTATTTCTCGTCCACATGAGCCTTCTTCGCGATCTCCCCGATGGGCTTCATTTTGCATTGCTGCGCGATCTCGATATCCGACAGAAAAGCCATTTCCGTTCCCTCCGTCTTCGTTCGTCAACCCTTGAAGTACTTGACCGCCGCCTCGAACATGCGGATGTCGTATTCGCCCGGCACATTCCGGTACAGGCCGCTGCCCTTGCGCTCGCTGTGGCCCATCTTGCCGAAAACGCGCCCGTCCGGACTGGTAATGCCTTCCACGGCGTACAGGGAGCCGTTCGGATTGAAGCGGACGTCCATGGTCGCTTTGCCGCCCAGATCCACATACTGCGTCGCGATCTGCCCGTTCTCCGCCAGTTTCCGGATCAGCTCCTCACTTGCCAGGAAACGGCCTTCGCCGTGGCTGATCGGTACGTTGTAGATATCGCCGACATTTGTCAGGCTCAGCCAGGGGCTCCTGTTGCTCGCCACGCGCGTGCGCACGATGCGGCTCTGGTGCCGCGCGATCGTGTTGAAGGTCAGCGTCGGGCAGTTTTCATCCGTATCGATGATTTTGCCGTAGGGCACCAGGCCCAGCTTGATCAGCGCCTGGAAGCCGTTGCAGATACCGCACATCAGGCCGTCCCTCTGCTCCAGCAGTTCCGTCACGCCCTCCCTGACCGCGTCGTTGCGGAAGAAGGCGGTAATGAACTTGCCGCTGCCGTCGGGCTCGTCGCCGCCGGAGAAGCCGCCGGGAATAAAGATCATCTGCGCAGAGCGGATCTCCTGCGCGAACTCCGCCACGCTCCGGGCGATCCCCTCGGCGGACAGGTTGTTGACCACAAAAATCTTCGCTTCGGCGCCGGCATCCGCCATCGCCTTCGCGCTGTCGTATTCGCAGTTCGTCCCGGGGAAGGCCGGGATCAGCACGCGCGGCTTCGCGGTCTTCACCGCGGGCGCCGGCCACTTCTTCGCTTCACAGGCGAAATTTTCCGTCTTTCCTTCCGGCGTAGGGATATTGCAGGCATAAACCTTTTCCAGTCTGTCCTCGTACAGGCAGAGCAGGCTGTCCGTGGATACGGAATGCTCTCCGTACTTCAGCGCGGCCTCTTCCGTCACCGTGCCGAGCTTTTTGCCGGCATCCGTCTCCTCCGTCAGCTCCAGGATAAAAGAGCCGTAACGGTAGCCGAAGATTTCCTCCTCCGTCAGCGCGCTGTCGAACGTGAAGCCCAGGGAGTTGCCGAAGGCCATCTTCATCACGGCCTCCGCCGCGCCGCCCAGGCCGGGGGTATAGGCAGCCGCCGCCTTGCCGGCACGCATCAGCTCCGTCACCTGCGCGTACAGCGCCAGCAGGGATTCCGGCTTCGGCAGGCCGTTCTCATCCGTTTCCGGGGATAGCATCACCACGCTGTGGCCGGCCTGTTTGAACTCGGGAGTCACGATCTCATCCGCCTTGCCGGTAGTCACCGCGAAGGAGACCAGCGTCGGCGGGACGTCCAGATCCTCAAAGGAGCCGGACATGGAGTCCTTGCCGCCGATGGAGGCGATGCCCAGGTCCAGCTGCGCGCGGAAGGCGCCCAGCAGGGCTGCCAGAGGCTTGCCCCAGCGCTTTCCGTCCTTCCCGGGCTTTTCAAAGTACTCCTGGAAGGTCAGATACACATCCTCAAAGGACGCGCCGGTCGCGATCAGCTTGGAAACGGACTCGATCACCGCCAGATACGCGCCGTGATACGGGCTCTTTTCGGTAATGAAGGGATTGTAGCCCCACGCCATCAGCGAGCAGTCATCCGTATGCTTCTTTTCCATGGAGATCTTCTGCACCATCGCCTGAATGGGGGTCAGCTGGTTTTTCCCGCCGAAGGGCATCAGCACGGTGCCGGCGCCGATCGTGGAGTCGAACCGTTCGGAAAGGCCGCGTCTGGAGCAGACGTTCAGATCCTGCGCCAGGGCGCGCATGCCCTGCTCAAAGCCTTCGCGCTTTGGCGCGGAGACCGGGCTGCTCTTTTCGGGCGTAATGACAATGTGCTTGTCGGCACCGTTGGAATTCAGGAATTCACGGGAGATGTCCACGATGGTCTTCCCGTTCCAGTTCATGCGCAGCCGGGGCTCTTCCTTCACCACGGCCACGGGGGTCGCGTGAAGGTTCTCCTCCGCCGCCAGCTTCAGGAAGGCGTCGGCATCCTCCGGCGCCACGACCACAGCCATGCGTTCCTGGGATTCGGAAATGGCCAGTTCGGTGCCGTCCAGACCGTCGTACTTCTTCGGCACGGCGTTCAGGTCGATCTCCAGACCGTCCGCCAGTTCGCCGATCGCCACGGACACGCCGCCGGCGCCGAAGTCATTGCAGCGCTTGATCAGCCTTGTGGCCGCCGGATTCCGGAAGAGGCGCTGCAGCTTGCGCTCCTCGGGCGCGTTGCCCTTCTGCACCTCCGCGCCGCAGGTCTCCACGGAATGCGCGTTGTGCGCTTTGGAGGAGCCGGTTGCGCCGCCGATGCCGTCACGGCCAGTCGCGCCGCCCAGCAGGATCACCACATCCCCCGGCGCGGGCACCTCACGGCGCACGTTCTCCGCCGGAGCAGCGGCGATCACCGCGCCGATCTCCATGCGCTTGGCCGCGTAGCCGGGATGATAGATCTCATCCACGATGCCGGTTGCCAGACCGATCTGGTTGCCGTAGGAGGAATAGCCGGCCGCCGCCGTTGTGACCAGCTTGCGCTGGGGCAGCTTGCCGGGAATGGTCTCGCTCACGGGCACGGTCGGATCCGCCGCGCCGGTCACGCGCATCGCGCCGTAGACATAGGCCCTGCCGCTCAGCGGATCGCGGATCGCGCCGCCGATGCAGGTAGCCGCTCCGCCGAAGGGCTCGATCTCCGTCGGATGGTTGTGCGTCTCGTTTTTGAACAGCAGCAGCCAGGGCTCCTTCTTCCCGTCGGCTTCCACTTCGATCTTCACCGTGCAGGCGTTGATCTCCTCGCTCTCGTCCAGCTTCGGCAGCTTACCCTTCGCCTTCAGATACCGGGTCGCCACAGTCGCCAGATCCATCAGGCAGACCGGCTTCGCGTCCCTGCCCAGTTCATGGCGCACGGAAAGATAATCCTGCCAGGCCTTCTCCAGCAGAGGATCGTCGAACTTCGCGCTGTCGATCACAGTCAGGAAGGTGGTATGGCGGCAGTGATCGCTCCAGTAGGTGTCCAGCATCCGGATCTCCGTGATGGTGGGATCCCGGCGCTCGGAGCGGAAGTATTCCTGGCAGAATGCGATATCGTCCGTGTCCATGGCCAGGCCGTAATCCGCCACAAATTTTTCCAGTCCGGCGCGGTCCAGCTCCGTAAAGCCGTCCAGCGTCCTCACGGTGGTCGGGATCGCGTAATCGGTCTTCAGCGTGGCGGGCTTCTCCAGGGAGGCCTGCCGCGCTTCCACCGGATTGATCACGTATTTCCGGATCTCGGCGATCTCCGCCTCGCTCAGCTGTCCGTACAGGGCATACACCTTCGCGCTGCGCACCAGCGGCCGATCGCCCTGGGAAATGATCTGAATGCACTGCGCGGCGGAATCCGCGCGCTGGTCAAACTGTCCGGGCAGGTATTCCACGGCAAAGACCGCCGCGGCGCCTTCAAAATCCGTATCCTCCGTCGCGACGTCCAGCTGCGGCTCGGCAAAAACCGTCTTCACCGCGTAACGGAACAGGTCCTCCGGCAGGTTTTCCGCGTCATAGCGGTTCAGCAGCCGGACCCTTTCCAGGCCGGCGATCCCCAGCATTTCCCGGGCTTCAGTCAGCAAAGCGCGCGCTTCGTTGTCCAGTCCGGGCTTCTTTTCCACAAAGATTCTGTATACCATATCCGTTATCCTCGCCTTTTATTTTCCGCAGTTCAGCGCTCTCTGCCCGATGTCGTGGCGGAAATATTTGTTGCCGAAGGTGATCTGATCCGCAAGCGCGTAGGCTTCCTTCACGGCGTCTGCCAGCGTATCCGCCGTGGCGGTCACGCCCAGTACCCGCCCGCCGGAGGTCACGAGCCTGCCTTCCTTTTCGGCCGCGCCCGCCACATACACATGCGGTAGCACGTTTCCGGGGATCGAGATCTCATATCCTTTTTCATAGGAGACCGGATAGCCCGCGGAGGCCAGTACCACGCAGCAGGCGTTTTCCTTCCGGAAAACGACCGGCGTGTCCTTCAGCGTCCCGGCGGTCACCGCCTGCATCACCGTCAGCAGATCGCTCTCCAGCAGCGGCAGCACGACCTGGGTCTCCGGGTCGCCGAAGCGGCAGTTGTACTCGATCACCTTGGGCCCGTTCGCCGTGATCATCAGCCCGAAATACAGGCAGCCGCGGAATTCCCGTCCCTCCGCCTTCATCGCGCGGACCGTCGGCAGGAAGATCTTTTCCATGCATTCCGCCGCCACCGCGTCCGTATAGAAGGGGTTTGGCGCCACCGTGCCCATTCCGCCGGTGTTCAGCCCGGTGTCACCGTCTCCGGCCCGCTTGTGGTCCATGCTGGATACCATCGGCACCACGGTCTCCCCGTCCGTAAAGCTCAGCACGGAGACCTCGGGACCCTCCAGATACTCCTCGATCACGATCTGGTTTCCGCTGTCCCCGAACTGCCTGTCGCGCATGATGGACTGCACTGCGCCGCAGGCTTCCTCCCGGGTCATGGCAATGATCACGCCCTTGCCCAGCGCCAGCCCGTCCGCCTTGACCACGGTCGGGATCGGCGCCGTTTTCAGGTATTCCAGCGCCTTTTCCGCATCATCGAACACCTCGTAGGAAGCCGTCGGGATGCCGTATTTTTTCATCAGGTTTTTGGAGAAGACCTTGCTTCCCTCAATGATCGCGGCGTTCTTCCGCGGTCCGAAGCAGGGCACACCGATCGCCTCCAGCGCGTCCACGCAGCCCAGCACCAGCGGATCGTCCGGCGCCACAACGGCATAATCCACGGCCTTTTCCTTCGCGAAGGCCGTGATGCCGGCAATATCCTTCGCTCCGATATTCACGCATTCCGCGTCCAGCGCGATGCCGCCGTTTCCGGGAAGCGCGTAGATCTTTTCCACCGAAGGATTCTCCTTCAGCTTTTTAATGATGGCATGTTCACGGCCGCCCCCGCCGACTACCAGTAATTTCATTTTCCGCTTTCCTTTTTCTCAGTGATGGAAGAGTCTCATATGGGTGAAGCACATGGTCATGCCGTACTTGTCGCAGCATTCGATCACCGCGTCGTCGCGGATGGATCCGCCGGGCTCGGCAATGTATTTCACGCCGCTCCTGTATGCGCGCTCGATATTGTCGCTGAAGGGGAAGAACGCGTCGGAGCCCAGCGCCACATTCTGGCGGGTCTTCAGGAAGGCGCGCTGCTCCTCCGCGGTGAAGGGAGCCGGCTGCTCAGTGAAGTACTTCTGCCAGTTGCCGTCGGCACAGACGTCTTCTTCGTTCTGATTGATGTAGCCGTCGATCACATTGTCGCGGTCCGGGCGGCCCAGATCCTTGCGGAAGGGCAGGTTCAGCACCTTCTCATGCTGACGGAGGAACCAGGTATCCGCCTTGCTGCCCGCCAGGCGCGTGCAGTGGATACGGCTCTGCTGGCCGGCGCCGACGCCGATCGCCTGCCCGTCCACCGCGTAGCACACGGAGTTGGACTGGGTGTACTTCAGCGTGATCAGCGCCACGATCAGGTCGCGCACCGCGCTGTCCGGCAGATCCTTGTTCTTCGTCACGATATCCGCCAGCAGCTCGCGGTTGATCTTAAAGTTGTTGCGGCCCTGCTCAAAGGTGATACCGAACACCTGCTTGCGTTCCTGCACCTCGGGCACGTAGTCCGGATCGATCTCCACGATGTTGTAATTGCCCTTGCGCTTCTGCTTCAGGATCTCCAGCGCCTCGGGCTCATAGCCGGGAGCGATGATCCCGTCGGAAACCTCGCGCTTGACCATTTGGGCCGTGGTCACGTCGCACACGTCGCTCAGGGCGACCCAGTCGCCGAAGGAGCACATCCGGTCCGTACCGCGGGCCCGCGCATAGGCGCAGGCCAGGGGAGAATCGTCCAGGCCTTCGATGTCATCCACGAAACAGGCCTTTTTCAGGTCGTCGCTCAGCGGGATGCCGACAGCCGCGGAGGTGGGGCTCACATGCTTGAAGGAGGTCACAGCGGGCATACCAAGCGCTTCCTTCAGCTCCTTCACCAGCTGCCAGCTGTTGAAGGCATCCAGAAAATTGATATATCCGGGACGTCCGGAAAGGATTTTGATCGGCAGGTCGCTGCCGTCGTTCATATAGATTTTAGCCGGCTTCTGATTCGGGTTGCAGCCGTATTTCAGCTCAAATTCCTTCATTTTTCTGCTCTCCTTACTGATGCTTGTTGATCAGGCGGTTCTCGGCCTTGCCGCTCTTCAGGTCCACATAGCGGACGTACAGGCTGATCTTGTTGTCCTTGTTCAGCGCGTTCCACAGGCGGTCTGTCATCTCATCGATGTCATCCGCCACGGCGATGCGCTCCGGCTCGCCCTGGAAGGTCGGGATCGGATTCCCGTCGCACACATAGGTGTGCAGGAAGTGGCCCAGACCGTTTTTCGGCGCGTAGCTGAAGGTGTAGCGGTTGCAGTCGGAGCCTTCCGCGTCCGCGCTCTTGAGAATGCTCATCTGATAGGTGAACCCGCCGTCCGCGAAGGTCAGCATGCCGCTGATGCGGGGGGTGAAGTTCGGAGCATCCGGCTCAAAGCAGCGGCTTTCCAGCGCTTCGGAGAAGGTCTTGCCGGCCTTCAGTCCGTCATAGACCGTATCGGTCTGATCGCCGTTGGTCACGATCAGCTGATTGTCCAGGGAACGGATCGCGGCGTAGATGATCAGGGACGGATCCTGCACCTTGGAGGCGTCAAAGGGTTCCGTGAACACTTCTCCGTTCTTTTCCGTAAAGATCCGGTTGCGGCTGTTCTCACTCCGGCCCATGATGAAGTAGGCCGTCACCGCTTTGCTCCCGTCGGGCGTCTTGCCGATGATGATGCCCCGTCCGGGATAGACATTGTTTTCCAGCAGCTCCTCAGGTGTGTTGATCCGATAGATTTCCATGCTTCCTTCCCCCTGTATCCGCGCCGGGCGCGGTTATTTCCTCAGGGGGCTTTGCAGCCTTCGGCTGTATGTGAGCTGTTATCCAAATCAGAGATTTGGTCAGCTCATCATCCGGTCCTGCCCCCTGAAACCACTTCCGTGTTTTCCGGACTGTGTCCGCTTTTCTTTTCAGGCTCCGACGATCTCCCGGGAAACGGTCTCCACCGCGCGGGGGAGCAGGATCCATTCCGCCTGCTCCATCACCCGCCGCTGCAGGATCTCCGATGTATCGCCGGGTTCGACCTCCACCGCCTTCTGGGCGATGATCTCTCCGCCGTCCGGGATCTCGTTCACGAAATGCACCGTGGCGCCGGTGATCTTCACTCCGCGCGCCAGCGCGGCGTCATGTACCTTCAGGCCGTAATATCCCGCGCCGCAGAAGCTCGGGATCAGGCTCGGATGGATATTGATGATCCTCCGTTCGTAATGCTTCACGAAGCTTTCGCTCAGGATGCTCAGGAAGCCCGCCAGCACGATCAGGTCCGTCCGGTTCTCCTCCAGCGCTTCGGTCAGCTTCTGCTCGAAAGCTTCCTGGCTGCCGCAGAACTTTTTCGCGATCTCTTTCCCGGGAATGCCCGCCTTCTTCGCGCGTTCCAGCGCATAGGCGTCCGCCCGGTCGCTGATGACCAGCGTCACCTCACCGGATGTCAGGATCCCTTCCTTTTCCGCGTCCAGAATCGCCTGCAGATTGGTCCCGCCGCCCGATACGAGAACGGCGATCCTCGCCTTCCGTGAATTCATACGGCCCCTCCTGTTCACACGATCTCGATTTTGTTTTCGCTCTTTATGATCTCGCCGATCTCATAGGCATCCACGCCCTGATCCTTCAGGATCTTCAGCGCTTCCTCCTTCTGAGCGGCGGGAACAACGATGCTCATGCCCACGCCCATGTTAAAGGTGTTGAACATATCCCGCTCGGTGATGCCGCCCTTTTCCGCGATCAGCTGAAAGATCGGATGGATCCTGACGGCGCTCTTCCGGATCTTCGCGCCCAGCCCGTCCGGAATGCTCCGCGGAATGTTTTCGTAGAAGCCGCCGCCGGTGATATGGCTGATGCCGCGCACAGCCACCTTTTCCAGCAGGGCCAGAACGGGCTTTACATAGATCCTCGTGGGCTCCAGCAGGGCTTCACCCAGACTCCGTCCGCCCAGCTCCTCCCGGGGGGCGTTCAGCTTTCCGGCATCCGCCAGCTCTTCGGCGAACACCTTGCGCACCAGGCTGAAGCCGTTGGAATGCACGCCGCTGGACGGCAGCGCGATCACCGCGTCGCCCGCCTGCATCGTTTTGTTGTCAATGATCTTCGCCTTATCCACCAGACCGGTGCTGTAGCCGGCCAGATCGTATTCGTCCTCGGGATAGAAACCGGGCATCTCGGCGGTCTCGCCGCCGATCAGCGCCGCTCCGGACTGCACGCAGCCCTCGCACACGCCCTTGACGATCTGCTCGATCCTCTCCGGAACATTCTTCCCGCAGGCAATATAATCCAGGAAAAACAGCGGTTTCGCTCCGCAGCAGATAATGTCGTTCACGCACATGGCCACGCAGTCGATACCGACGGTGTCATGTTTGTTCATCAGAAATGCAAGCTTCAGCTTGGTTCCGACGCCGTCCGTGCCGGAAACCAGCACCGGCCTGGAAATGCCGCCCATATCCGGCTCAAACAGGCCGCCGAAGCCGCCCACGTCGGAGCAGACACCGGGCGTTTCCGTCCTGCGGATATGCTTTTTCATCAGTTCAACGGCTTTGTAGCCCGCGGTGATATCCACGCCCGCGGCGGCATACGCTTCCGATCTGGATTGCTCGTTCATTTTCAGTCTTCCTTTCCGTTCCAACAGTAAGTGCACAGCTCACACGGGTCCAGACCGATGGCCTTTACCACGCCCTCCAGGCTCTGGAAATCCAGGGAGGCGAAGTGGAATTTGTCGCAGATGCCCTGGCGGAGCTTCTGGCCGCGTTCGGTCGATCCGTCCGCGTATTCCTCCAGATGCTTCAGGCCGTCCTCTCCCTCCAGCTCCACGATCACCCGGCGGGCGATCAGCTCCATATCGGAATTGGAGCGGGAGAAATTCAGATATTTGCAGGCATACATGATCGGGGGACAGGCGCTGCGCATATGCACCGCCTTGGCGCCGCTGTCATAGAGGAATTCCACCGTCTCCTTCAGCTGCGTTCCCCGGACGATGGAGTCGTCCACAAACAGCAGATTCTTGCCCTTGATCAGCGCGTTGACCGGGATCTGCTTCATCTTGGCGATCTTGTTCCGGTCCGTCTGCGTTGCCGGCATAAAGCTGCGGCTCCAGGTGGGCGTATATTTGATGAACGCCCGGGCGAAGGGCTTGCCGCTGCGGTTCGCGTAGCCGATGGCATGCGGGGTGCCGCTGTCCGGCACGCCGCCCACGTAATCGATGTCCTCCGCTTTCCCGTTGGCCATGTCGTTCTCGGCCAGGATCGCCCCGTTGCGGTAACGCATGGCTTCCACGTTCACGCCCTCGTAGGTGGAGGTCGGATAGCCGTAATAGCTCCACAGGAAGGAACAGATCTTTTTCTTCTTTCCCGGCGCGGACAGCTGTGTCATGCTCTCCGGCGTCAGCGCCACGATCTCGCCCGGACCCAGCTCGTACTCATCGTCATAGCCGATCTTCTGATACGCGAAGGATTCGAAGGAAACCGCGTACCCGTCCGCGTTTTTGCCGATCTGCACCGGCAGCCGGCCGACCCGGTCGCGGGCGGCGATCAGCGTACCGTCCTCCTTCAGCACCAGGATGGACGCGGTGCCGCGGATGGATTTCTGCGCGAAACGGATACCCTCCGTGAAGGTGCTCTTCTGATTGATCAGCGCGCTGAGCAGCTCTGTCTGGTTGATCCGGCCGCCCGTCATGGCATCAAAATGCCCCCCGCTGAAGGACAGGTACTGATCGATCAGTTCATCGGCGTTGTTGATCACGCCGGTCATACAGATCGCGTAGGTGCCCAGCGAGGAGCGGACGAGCAGGGGCTGCGGGTCGCTGTCCGAAATACAGCCGATCGCCGCAGTCCCGCTCATTTCTTCAAAAACATGCTCGAATTTGGTCCGGAAGGGAGCGTTCTCAATGCTGTGGATCTTTCTCTGCAGCCCGACCTCCGGGTCCCAGGCCGCCATCCCGGCGCGCTTGGTTCCCAGATGGCTGTGGTAGTCCACGCCGAAGAACACGTCCAGCATACAGTCCTTTTTCGAGGTAATCCCGAAAAAACCGCCCATTTGATTCTCTCCGTTCTGTTTCTCGTGCTTTGGGGTTCAGGCTCAGGCGAAGAAAAGCTTCGAGAGCGTCATGGGATCGATATATTTGCCGTCCTTGTAAACGCGCATGTTGCCGCTGGCGATCTCATCGATCAGCATGACCTTGCCTTCCGCGTCATAGCCGTACTCGAACTTGATGTCATACAGCTCCATGCCCTTTTCCTTCATGTCGTCCGCGACGATCTTCGTGATCTTCTGGGTCATGTCGCGGATGGCGTCATACTGCTCGGCGGTCATCACGCCCAGAACGATCAGGCCGTCCTTCGTGACCAGCGGATCGCCCTTGGCATCGTTTTTGAAGGTCATCTCCACATAGGAGGGAAGATCGCTGCCCTCCTCGCAGTATTCACTGTAGCGGCGGAAGAAGCTTCCGACAGCCTTGTTGCGGCAGATCACTTCCAGGCCCTTGCCGAAGGTTTTCGCGGGAAGAACCTCCATGGTCGTCTTGTTCAGATCGGCGCTGACATAGTGGGTCTTGATGCCGGCGGCGTTGATCTTCTCAAAGAAATAGATGCTCATGCGCAGGTTGACGTCGCCGACGCCGTCGATGGTCAGGCCGACGCTGTTCTCGCCGGGATCGAACACGCCGTCCTTGCCGGTGCAGTCGTCCTTGAAGAGCAGTTCATAGTTTCCGTTATCCAGCGCGTAAACATTCTTGGTCTTTCCGGTGTAAACAAGCTTCTTCTCCATTGTGGTTCCTCTCCTTCTTCTTCCTCTGTTACTTTGATGCGGTTTCCCCGAGTCTGTCCATGATGCCGGCATCCTTGGCCAGAACTGCTTCGGCGTCCTTCCGGCGCTTGTCCGCCAGCTTTTGGGCCAGCGCCTCATCCTCCACAGCCAGGATCTGCGCTGCCAGCAGCGCCGCGTTTGCCCCTCCGCCGACCGCCACTGTCGCCACCGGAATGCCCGAGGGCATCTGTACCGTGCTCAGCAGGGCGTCCAGCCCGTCCAGCAAAGGTCCCTGGCACGGGATGCCGATCACGGGCAGCGTCGTGTTCGCGGCGACCGCGCCGGCCAGATGAGCGGCCATGCCTGCGGCGGCGATCATTACGCCAAACCCCTTTTTCCGGGCATTCACGGCAAAATCCCTTGCCTGTTCGGGCGTTCTGTGGGCGGAGAATACATGCGCTTCGTAGGGGATCCCCAGGGCTGTCAGCATATCTGTCGCCTTCCTGATCACCGGCAGATCGCTGTCACTTCCCATGACGATTCCGACCTTTTTCATGTCCCTTCCTCCTTCGGCGCAGGTCGTTCCCGCACCGGTTTTATGATATCATATATCCGAACATTGTCAAGGAACGACACATAAAATATCCACTAAAACGCCAAAAAACACGAACGTTCGGAAATAAACGTTCGTGTTTTGTTTCTGTTTCGGTTTACAGCACCGCGGCCTTCGTCTCACAGTACAGGCAGCGGTATTCCTTTGTCTCACGGTCCGTCAGGCAGAACACCTGGTCCAGCTCCTGCTCACACACGGAGATGCACCGGGGATTCCTGCAGCGGATCACGTTCACCAGTCTCTCGGGCAGCGCGATCCGTTTTTTCTCCGCCAGCTCACCGCCCCGGATCACATTGACCGTCGCGCCGGGATCCACATAGCCGATCACGTCAAAATTGATCGGGATCTCCGCGTCGATCTTAATGATGTCCTTCCGGCCCAGCTTATGGGAGGAAACATTCATCATGATGGCCACGGGGGCGTCCAGCGAGGACAGCCCGAGCAGCTCATACAGCTTCATGCCGGAACCCGCGGCGATGTGATCGATCACGATCCCGTCCCGGATGGAATCTACATTCACAGCCTACCCGCCTCCTTCAGCAGCATCATGATCAGCGCCATGCGCATATACTTTCCGTTCAGCACCTGCTTGAAATAACAGGCCCGCGGATCATCGTCCACCGCCACGGATATCTCGTTCACTCTCGGCAGCGGATGCATCACGCAAAGATCCTTCCGGGCCTTTTTCAGCTTCTCCGGGGTCAGGATGTAGCTGTCCTTGAGGCGCAGGTAATCCTCCTCATTGAAGAAGCGCTCCCGCTGCACGCGGGTCATGTAAAGGATATCCAGATCGCCGATGGCGCCCTCCAGATCCGTGGTCTGCGTGTACGGAATGCCCTTTTTCTTCAGGCTCTCATTCTTCACATAGCTCGGCAGCTTCAGCTCCTCGGGGCTGATCAGCACAAAGCGGAGCCCCTCGCAGCGGCTCAGCGCGTTGATCAGGGAATGCACCGTCCTGCCGAATTTCAGGTCTCCGCACAGGCCCACCGTCAGCCCGTTGAAGCCGCCCTTTTCCCGGCGGATCGTCAGCAGGTCGGCCAGCGTCTGGGTCGGGTGGCAGTGTCCGCCGTCCCCGGCATTGATCACCGGCACGGACGCGTTCTGCGCAGCCACTCTCGCCGCGCCTTCCTTCGGATGGCGCATGGCAATGATATCCGCATAGCAGGAAACCGTTTTGGCTGTATCCGCCACGCTCTCGCCCTTGGCCGCGGAGCTGGTGCCGGCGCCCGTCACGCTCAGCACATTGCCGCCCAGCTCGTACATCGCCGCCTCAAAGCTCAGCCGCGTACGCGTGCTGGGCTCAAAGAAGAGCGTCGCCAGCTTCTTTCCCCGGCAAACCTCGCTGTACTTCGCGGGGTTCGCGATAATATCCTCAGCCGTATCCATGAGCTCTTCCAGCTCTTCCGGGCTCAGGTCCGGAACATCGATCACGCTTCTCATGAAGTTTCAGCCCTCCGTTTTTTATCCTTTGATCCAGGATTCATCCGCGGGATTGTTGCGGAAAGCGATCAGCCGTTTGATATCCTCGGGACGGATGTAGCCCTCCTTCGCCGCCGCGTCCGCGATCACGTCGAAGTTGGTCAGGCTGACGTTCTTCACATTCGCGGATGCCAGCCGCTCCAGACCCTTCTTCATGCCGTAGGTGAAGATGCTGGCGATGCCAAGCACCTCCGCGCCGGCCTCCCGCAGCACCTGTACGACCTCCAGCACGCTGCCGGCGGTCGAGATCAGGTCCTCGATCACAACGACCTTCTGGCCCCTTTCCAGCCTGCCCTCGATCTGGTTCTGCCGGCCGTGGTCCTTCGCGCCGGAGCGGACGTAGCCCATGGGCATGTTCAGCAGATGCCCGGTGATGGCGGCATGCGCGATGCCGGCGGTGGACGTGCCCATCAGCACTTCCGCTTCCGGATACTCGGAGCGTACGGTCTCCGCCAGCGCTTCCTCCACATCGTTGCGGACCTCGGGCGCGGTCAGCGTCAGCCGGTTGTCGCAGTAAACGGGGCTCTTGATGCCGCTGGCCCAGGTAAAGGGTTCATCCGGCCGGAAAAACACGGCCCCGATCTTCAGCAAATCCTTCGCGATCGTTTCCTGAATAGCGTCTTTGTTCATTTCTTCTGGCTCCTTTCAGTCCGCAAACTCTCTGATGCACCGCTCGTAGGCCGCTACGGGATCCTCCGCGGCCGTGATCGGCCGGCCGACCACAATGTAGTCACTCCCGGCCTTTTTCGCCTCCGCCGGGGTCATGACCCGCTTCTGGTCTCCTTTATCTCCGTCCGCGAACCGGACGCCCGGTGTCACGGTCAGGAAATCCTTTCCGCAGGCGGCATGCACCTTTTCCGCCTCCAGGGGAGAGCAGACCACGCCGTCCAGCCCGGCCTTCCGGGCGTTCAGCGCGTAGTGCATGACCACTTCATCCATGGGTTTAACGATCCAGAGATCGTTTTCCAGCGCTTCCTGGTCCGTGCTGGTCAGCTGTGTCACGGCGATCAGCAGGGGCCGCGTTCCGTCCGGCCGGGTCAGGCCTTCCAGCGCCGCCTCCATCATCCGCACGGTTCCCGCCGCGTGCAGGTTGCAGATATCCACGTCCAGATCGCGCAGCACCGCCATAGCCTTTTTCACGGTGTTCGGAATGTCGTGCAGCTTCAGATCCAGAAAGATCTTATGCCCGCGCTTCTTGATCTCCCGCACGATCGCCGGTCCCTCCGCGTAGAACAGCTCCATGCCGATCTTCACAAAGGGCTTTCTGCCAGTGAACCTGTCCAGAAACGCGAAGGTCTGCTCCGCGCTCGCGAAATCACAGGCTACGATTACGTCCTTTCCCACAGTCAACCGCCTCCTCTTTTTTATTTCAGTTCCGAAAGCGTTCTGATCCCGTACCGGTCCATCGCCTCCGGAAGGTCCGCGATGATTTTTTCGCACGCCCGGGGATCCGTCAGGTTCGCCGCGCCGACCTCCACAGCCGCCGCGCCGGCCATCATCATTTCCAGCACGTCCTCCGCGCTTGCTATGCCGCCCATGCCGACCACCGGGATCTTCACCGCCCGGCAGACCTGCCAGACCATCCGCAGCGCCACCGGGAAGATCGCCGGCCCGCTCACGCCCCCCATGGTGTTGGCGATCACCGGCCTGCGCGTCCGCAGATCGATCCGCATGCCCTGCAGGGTGTTGATCAGGCTCAGCCCGTCCGCTCCCGCGTCCTCGCAGGCCCGGGCGATCGCCGTGATATCGGTCACGTTGGGGCTCAGCTTCATGATCACCGGCTTATCCGTCACCTTTTTGACCGCCCGCGTGACCTCTGCCGCGGCCTTCGGCTCCGTACCGAAGCTCATTCCGCCGCCGTGCACGTTCGGGCAGCTGATGTTGACCTCCAGCCACCCCACCTGCTCCTCGGCGTCCAGCCTTTCGCAGGTATAGGCGTAGTCCTCCACGCTGAAGCCGCTCACATTGGCCATGACCTTTTTATGAAAGACCTTTTTCAGCTTGGGCAGCTCTTCCGCGATCACCTTTTCCACGCCGGGGTTCTGCAGCCCGACCGCGTTGATCATTCCCGCGGGGCATTCCGCGATGCGCGGCGTCGGGTTTCCGAAGCGGGGTTCCCTTGTCGTTCCCTTGAAGGAAAAGGTACCCAGGCAGTTGATATCGTAGATCTCGGCAAATTCATAGCCGAAACCGAAGGTCCCGCTGGCCGGGATGACCGGGTTGTCCATTTCCAGCCCGCACAGGCTGACCGTCAGTCTTCCCACAGGATCTCCTCCTTCTCCAGCACCGGGCCCTCCCGGCAGATCCGCTTGTAGCCGTTCTTTGTTTTCTGGCTGCAGCCCATGCAGGCCCCGAACCCGCAGCCCATCCGTTCCTCGAAGCTGAACTGCCCGTCCGTCACCGTCCGGCGGTAAACCGCCTTCAGCATGGGCATCGGCCCGCAGGTATAGAAGAAGCTGTAGCTTTCCGGCAGCGCGTCCGTCACGAAGCCGCGGATCCCGTGGCTGCCGTCCGCTGTCGTCACGCGGGTGTCGCAGCCCAGCGCCCGGAATTCTTTCTCTCCGAAGATCTCCTTCTCCGTATTGAACCCGAGCACCGCGGTCACCTCTTTGCCCTCCGCCCGCAGCTTTTTCGCCAGCCAGTACAGGGGCGGAACACCGACGCCGCCGCCCAGCAGCAGCGGCCTGTCCCCGGCGCGGGTCAGGTCATAGCCGTTGCCCAGCCCGGTCAGCGTATCGATCTCCGCTCCAGCCGGCAGGCGGCTCATCTGCGCCGTGCCCTTGCCCACCGTCTTGAAGATCAGCGTCAGCCTGCCGTCCTCGCAGTCACACACGGAGATCGGGCGGCGCAGGAAGAAGCCGTCCAGCTTCAGATTTACAAACTGGCCGGGCGCCGTCACCGCGGAGGTGTCTCCCAGCAGCGTCATCCGGAACACGCTGTCCGTCAGCGCCGTATTGCTTTCAACCCTGAAAATCGTCTGTTTCATTTTTCCCCTCAGGCGTCGATCGTGGAAATGGTCAGCGTCGTTTCCTCCAGCACATCCAGCAGCACGCGCACGGTGTCCAGGCTGGTAAAGATGGTCGCGTTGTTCTCGGTCGCGCAGCGGCGGATCCTGATGCCGTCGCTCTCGGAGTCGGAAGCGCCGACCTCGCTGGTGTTCAGAATGTAAGCGATGTGCCCCTGGCGAATGCTTTCCGGGATCTCATCGCTGCCCTCGCACATCTTCTTCAGCTGATGTGTGCGGATGCCGTGCTCCTTCAGGAACTTCGCTGTCCCCGCCGTTGCTTCGATATTGAAGCCCAGATTGTAGAAGCGGCGGATCAGCGGCAGCGCCTCCTCCTTGTCCCGGTCGGCGATGGTCGCGAACACGGTGCCGTAGTTCTGCAGGTGCGTTCCCGCCGCCTGCAGCGCCTTGTACAGCGCGCGGTTCAGTTTGTCGTCGTAGCCGATCGCTTCGCCCGTGGACTTCATTTCCGGGCTCAGATAGGCATCCAGGCCCTTGATCTTGTTGAAGGAGAAGACCGGCACCTTTACATAGTAACGTTTCTTTTCCTCCGGATACAGGTGGAAGAAGCCCTGCTCCTTCAGGCTCTTGCCCAGGATAACCTCCGTGGCGATATCCGCCAGGGAGTAGCCCGTGGCCTTGCTCAGGAAAGGCACCGTGCGGCTGGAGCGCGGGTTGACCTCGATGATGTAAACATTCTCGTCGGCATCCACGATGAACTGGATATTGTACAGGCCGACGATGCCGATGCCCAGGCCCAGCTTCTTCGCGTACTGCAGGATGATCCCCTTCACCTTATCGCTGATGGAGAAGGCGGGATACACGGAGATGGAGTCGCCGCTGTGGATGCCGGTGCGCTCGACCAGTTCCATGATGCCGGGCACGAACACATCCTGTCCGTCGCAGATCGCGTCGACTTCCACTTCCTTGCCGCGGATATACTTGTCCACCAGCACGGGCTTGTCCTCATCGATCTCCACTGCCGTTTTCAGATAATGGCGCAGCTGTGTCTCGTTCGCCACGATCTGCATCGCGCGTCCGCCCAGCACGAAGCTCGGCCGGACCAGCACCGGATATCCGATCTCCTCCGCCGCCTTCACCCCGTCTTCGATCCTGGTCACGGCCTGTCCCTTCGGCTGAGGGATATTCAGCTCCAGCAGGATCTTCTCGAAGCTGTCCCGGTTCTCCGCGCGCTCGATCGCCGCGCAGTCGGTGCCGATCATCTTCACGCCGCGGTCCATCAGGGGCTGCGCCAGGTTGATGGCCGTCTGTCCGCCCAGGGACGCGATCACGCCCTCCGGCTTTTCAAAGTCAATGATCGCCATCACATCCTCCGGCGTCAGCGGCTCAAAGTACAGCTTGTCCGCCGTCGTATAGTCGGTGGATACGGTTTCCGGGTTGTTGTTGATGATGATGGCTTCGTAGCCGGCCCGGCGGATCGTCTGCACCGCGTGCACGGTGCTGTAGTCAAACTCCACGCCCTGGCCGATGCGGATCGGGCCGGCGCCCAGCACCACGATCTTCTTTTTGTCCGTCAGGATGGAATCGTTCTTTCCGGAATAGCTGGAGTAAAGGTAGGCGATATATTTGCCGGTATGCAGCGTGTCCACCATGCGGAACACCGGAACGATACCGTTCTCCCTGCGCAGGGCGTAGATCTCGGTCTCCTTCCTGTTCCACAGCAGGGAGATCTCCTGATCGCCGAAGCCCATCTTCTTGGCTTCCTTCAGGATCTCCACACTGCCGGGGTTCGCGGCCAGCGTCTTTTCCATTTCGGTGATCTTTTTGAAGCTCTCCAGGAAATACTCCGTGATCATCGTTTTCTCATGGATGGCTGCGATACTCACATCCCGGCGCAGCAGCTCCGCCACGGCGAAGATCGTGTCCGCATGGAATTCCTCCACATATTTCAGCAGTTCTTCCGTTTCCGTCCGATCGAACTTTCTCATGTGCAGATGGCACACGCCGGTTTCAAGGGAGCGCACGCTTTTGAGCACACATTCCTCCAGCGTGCTGCCGATGCCCATCACCTCACCGGTCGCCTTCATCTGCGTCCCGAGGGTGTTCGGGGCGCTGGTGAATTTATCGAAGGGGAAGCGCGGGAACTTGGCCACGATGTAATCCAGGCTCGGCTCCATGGCCGCGTTGCCGCCCGCCACCGGGATCTCCTCCAGCGCCATGCCCAGGGCGATCTTTGCCGTTACCCGGGCGATCGGGTATCCGCTGGCCTTGCTTGCCAGAGCGGAAGACCGGCTGACCCTCGGGTTGACCTCGATCAGGTAGTATTTGCTGGAGTTCGGATCCAGCGCGAACTGCACATTGCAGCCGCCCTCGATCTTCAGCTCCCGGATGATCCGGATCGCGCTGTCATTGAGCATTTTCAGGTCTTCATCGGACAGGCTCAGGATCGGCGCCACCACCACGCTGTCGCCGGTATGCACGCCTACGGGATCCACGTTTTCCATGCCGCAGATGGTGATCGCCTTATCATTGCTGTCCCGCATGACCTCGAATTCGATTTCCTTGTAGCCGCGTACGCTCTTTTCCACCAGCACCTGATGTACGGGGCTCAGCCGGAAGGCGTTCGTTCCGACCTCGATCAGCTCTTCCTCATTATAGGCAAAGCCGCCGCCGGTCCCGCCCAGCGTAAACGCGGGCCGCAGCACCACCGGATAGCCGATTTCCCGCGCCGCTTTTTTGGCTTCCTCCAGGTCATATGTGATCTCGCTGGGGATCACCGGCTCACCGATGCTCTGGCACATTTCCTTGAAGAGCTCCCGGTCCTCCGCCCGTTCAATGCTCGTCGCCGGGGTGCCGAGCAGCTCCACGCCGCACTCCTTCAGCACGCCCTTCCGTTCCAGCTGCATGGCCAGATTCAGACCCGTCTGTCCGCCGATGCCGGGAACAATGGCGTCCGGCCGTTCATAGCGCAGGATCTTGGCGATGTATTCCAGCGTCAGGGGCTCCATATACACCTTGTCCGCGATGGAGGTGTCCGTCATGATCGTCGCCGGGTTGGAGTTGCAGAGGATCACCTCATAGCCCTCCTCCTTCAGCGCCAGACATGCCTGTGTGCCGGCATAGTCGAATTCCGCCGCCTGCCCGATCACGATCGGGCCGCTGCCGATGATCAGAACCTTTTTGATATCCGTACGCTTAGCCATTGTCTGTTTCCTCCCAACTGATTATTCCGCGGTGCGCTGTTCTGATGCAGCGTCCGTAAACCTTCCTGCCCGCAAAGGGTGTCGCCCTGCCCATGGAAAGGAACTCTCCGGGGTCGATCTCGTATTCCCTGTCCAGATCCCATTCACACCAGTCTCCGGGGTCCAGCGGGATCCCGAAGCGTTCCCGGGGTGTGACGGCCATTTTGGCGATCAGCGCTTCCAGCGTCAGGATCCCGGTTCTGACCAGGCCCGTATACAGCGCGGGGAACGCCGTTTCCAGACCGACCACACCAAACGCGCTTCCCGCCAGCCCCCTGCTCTTTTCCTCCGCGCTGTGCGGCGCATGATCCGTCGCGATCATATCGATCGTCCCATCCAGCAGCGCCTCGATCAGCGCCTCCCGATCCTCTTTGGACCGGATCGGCGGGTTCATGCGGAAGCGTCCGTCCTCCTGCAGCTCGCTGTCGTCCATCAGCAGGTAGTGCGGCGCGGTCTCACAGGTGATGTTCACGCCTTCCTTTTTCGCCTGCCGGATCAGCTCGGCGCTTTCCTTACAGCTGATATGGCACACATGATAGGCGCAGCCCGTTTCCCGGGACAGCCCGATATCCCGCCTGATGGGGCCCCACTCGCTTTCGGAGCAGATGCCCTTATGCCCGTGCGCGGCGGCGTACGCGCCGTCGTGGATGTATCCTCCGCGCAGCAGCCGGTTGTCCTCGCAGTGGGCCGCCACGATCTTTCCCAGCGAATGCGCCTTTTCCATCAGGGAGCGCATCATGCTTTCGCTCTGCACACCGCGCCCGTCGTCCGAGAAGGCGATGACCCGGTCAGCCATGCCGTCCAGATCCGCCGGCTCCTCTCCCTTTTCCTCTACGGTCAGCGAACCGTAGGGGTAGATCTCGATCAGCCCGCCCGCTTTCCGGATCAGCTCCTCCTCCACGCTCAGATGCTCCGGCGTGTCCGGCACCGGGTTCAGGTTCGGCATCGCGCATACGGCGGTGTATCCGCCCCGCGCGGCTGACCGGCTTCCGGAAACCATCGTCTCTTTATAAGAAAAACCCGGCTCCCTGAAATGCACATGCACATCACAAAAGCCGGGAAATCGAAACAGGCCGTCCTTTTTTTGGATCAGGTCTTTCCGCTGAAAATCCGTCATAGCGTTCCCTCCTTCCGCGCCCTGTCCGGCATAAAAAAGCCCTGCCGCCCTTTAAGTGCGGCAGAGCCTGGATTCGCGTCAACGCGGCAGCGAAAAAAGCTTCCGTTGCGTGTTGTTCCGTCCGGATCTTGCCGATCTCACCGGGTCGACTTAAAGATCATGGCGCTTTTGCGCCGGATCGGTACCGCGTAATTTTGTATCATATTCAGGAGGGATTGTCAACCCCGTTCTTATCGTCCCCGTCCTCATCGTCTCCCACCCCGGGAAGCCTGTTTTTCACGCGGTCCAGCACATTTCCGACCCCCAGGGTAACGAACTGTGCCGTCAGCCGGGTAAAAATCTTTCTGGTTTCGGGCTCCACTTCCCTGCTGCTTCCGAGCATGGTCACGACCGTCCTGAGTTTCTCATTCAGGATCTCGCTCAGCGTGGTGGCTTTTGTGTTGTCCACCATCTGGAAGAGCGTATCCACAAAGGCTTCCCTCTGATCCGGCGTACTGTTCTCCAGCCATTCCTGCAGCGTTTCCCGGATCGTCTGCGCGTTTCTGTCGATCTCTTCCCTTTCCTCAAACCGGGGACCGTACACCTGCCAGCTCAGGGGCTCATGCTGATTGATCCCCGTCGCGTCTGACCTGACCACCGTATATTCGCGGCAGTACTCCATCAGCATACCGATGATGCTTGTCTGCGGAACAAAGGAGCGCAGCTTCGGCCGGATCCTCCGGTAGCCCTCACTGTCAAAGACCTCCGGACTCATGCCCGGCCCGTCAAAGGTATACACGTTTTCGATCCGGTCCTGTACCTCCGGCGGAACGCAGGCCGCAGCGTACACCGCCAGATTTCCGCCCTTGCTGTGGCCGACCACACGGATGGGCCTGCCGTCCAGCTCCGCGGCGCGTTCCAGATAATAACGGGCTGCTACCTGTCCCGGAATGGCGGCCAGATACATCATGTTAAAATCCTCCCGCCAGCCGACCAGCGTGTTGTCCGTTCCCCGGAAGGCCACGCACAGCGTGCCGTCCGGCAGGTCAATGCACATGGCGGAAAACTGCATGGCCTCCTTTTCATCGCTCAGCGCTATGAAGTGGTGGATCCTGCTGTCACGGAAGCGGGCGGAGTCCGCCATCGCTTCGTACATCGCCTTCCTGCCCTCGAACGCGCCGCTGTTTCCCGGCTTCAGCAGGCCGATCCTTTTTGTCTCCGCCAGCGTCCAGCCCTCCGGGCTCTCCACGCCGTAGAAATTCAGATAGCTCAGCGTCGCAGCCAGCAGCGCGTCGATCGGGCACCAGGGAGAAACATCAAAAGGGATGTCTCCCCGCCACGCCAGATAATCCACCATGTTCGCCATTTTTTCAGATCATGCCTTCCGTTGACTTTTTGATATTTTCCCATTCTTCCCGGGTGATCAGGCACTTGCGGGGCTTGCTTCCGTCCTTGGCGGAAACGATCCCCCGCTCCTCCATCTCGTCCGTCAGCCGGCCTGCCCGGGCATATCCGACCTTCAGCCTGCGCTGCAGCGTGCTGGTGGAGATCTGTCCGTCCGCTATCGCGAATTCCACCGCCTGCTCAAACAGGTCCCCGTCGGCGCTCACGGCGTCCGTATTCCCGCCGATCATATCCGCCCCGGTGCTTTCGCCGCCGCTGATCTGCTTATCCATCCACTCCAGGATATTCGGATCCGGCGTGCTCGGGTTCGCGTCCCGTACATGCTTCGCGATCCGGTTCACCTCATCGTCGCTCAGGAAGCAGCCCTGGATCCTGGTCGGAGCGAAAGAGCCTGTAGGCAGATACAGCATATCGCCGTAGCCCAGCAGCTGCTCGCTTCCGTTCCTGTCCAGGATCGTCCTGCTGTCAACATAGCTCGCCGTCTTGAAAGCGATCCGGCTCGGAATATTGGCTTTGATCAGACCGGTAATGACGTCCACGGACGGGCGCTGCGTTGCCACGATCAGGTGAATGCCTGCCGCGCGGGCCAGCTGGGTCAGGCGGCAGATGTATTCCTCCACGTCCTTCTTGCAGACCATCATCAGGTCCGCCAGCTCGTCAATAATGATCACGATCCGCGGCATCGGCTTTTCGCCTTCGCCCAGGCTTCCGTTATACCCGTCCACGTTCCGGACCTTCCGCTGCGCGAACTTATCATAACGGTCCATCATCTCGGCCACCGCCCAGGCCAGGGCCGCGCTGGCCTTGTGCGGATCGTTCACCACGGGGATCAGCAGATGCGGGATCCCGTTATAGCATTGCAG
Source organism: Clostridia bacterium (assembly GCA_017509255.1). GTDB lineage: Bacteria > Bacillota > Clostridia > Christensenellales > Aristaeellaceae > Aristaeella. The sequence continues at coordinate 72,228 of JAFWQA010000008.1, forward strand.
TTCGACCACCTTCGGGTCGATCAGGATCATCCGGACCTCATCCGGACCCGCCCGGTACAGGAGGCTGTTGATGATCGCGTTGATGCATACGGATTTGCCGCTTCCTGTCGCGCCGGCGATCAGCATATGGGGCATCTTTGCCAGATCGCACACGATCGGCGTACCGGCAATGTCCTTGCCCAGGGCTACCGTCAGGATGGACTTCGCGTTCTGCATTTTCTCGCTCTGCAGCACTTCCCGCAGCGTGACCGTGGCTACCTTGCGGTTAGGCACCTCCACACCGACCAGGCTCTTTCCCGGGATCGGCGCCTCGATACGCACGGAAGTCGCCTCCATTCCGTAGGCGATATCCTTTTCCAGCTCGGCCACCTTGTTTACCTTTGTTCCGGATGCCAGCTCCAGCTCAAACCTGGAAATGGCGGGACCGTGCGTCACATTGACGACCCGCGCCTGCACGCGGAAGCTGGCCAGCGTTTCCTCCAGCCTGCGGGAACGGAAGAGGTCCTCCTCCGCCGTGTTCTCCCTGTTCGCCTCCGGCATTTTCAGGTCGGTGATCGGCGGCGCCGTATACAGCGTCGGCTCCCAGTAGCTGTCCTCTCCGGCCTCCGATTTCAGGGGAACGTCCTTGAGCACCGGCTTCCAGGTCTCCTCCCCGATCGTCTGCGTCACGACGGGAACGGCAGGCTTTGCAGACGGTTCCCGGTCCGCGCCGGACAGGTTTTCTTCCTTCTGTTTCGTCCCGCCCGGTCTGTCCGTCTTTTCAGCCGCCGGCAGGACGCTTTCCTGCTCCCGTACTGCCGGACGTACTGCCGGCTTCCGGGGCACAGTGACAGATTCTTCCTCCGCCGTCCGGCTGACCGCCGCCGGAGAACGGCCGGTCCTCTCCGGTCTTTCAGCCGCTCTGCTCTCCGCGGCCGGTCCGCGGTTCTGCCGCTCCCGGTCCGGATACTCCGTCCGGGTGTATGCTCCTTCTTTTCCCGCGCTGTTTTCCGCTGCGGCCGGACGGACGTCCGTCCGCACGTCCCTGCCGCGTTCTTCCCGGCCCGGCGCGGCGGTCTCCGCGGCAGGCCTTCTGCCGGCCCCCGCGTTCCGTCCGAAGCCCGCGCGGAGCTTATCTTCCTCCGAGCTGTCGCTCAGTCCGTCATATTCTTCTTTTTTCCCGAAGATCCGGCTCTTTCTGGCCGGCTCACCTGCATGTGCCGGTTCTTCCTTTTTCCGGCCGAACAGGCGGCTGACATGCGGTTTCCCCTGTACCGGATCGGTCTGCGTGGTCATCTGCCGCTGCCATTCCGCTATACCGCCGGCCTCGGCCGCGTTCTGCGGAGTTGTAAACTGTGTGCCCGTATACCCCTGCGCAGGCGTATACTGCGGCGGATACGGCTGCTGCGGCATATTGTTTCCCTGTCCTGCCTGCGCAGCCCACTGCTGCTGCTGAATGATCGCCGCCTGCTGCTGCTGCCAGGCCTGCTCCCGCCTTGCCTGTTCCTGCTGCCAGGCGATCTGCTGCTGTTCCGCCGCTTCCCGGCTTTCCCGGCGTTTCCGGTCCCACAGCTTTGCTTTCCCCGTCATCAGATCACGGAGCCTTCCGGGCGTCAGGTTCAGCGCCAGCAAAATGCACAGAAGCGTCAGCAAAAACAGGATCACCGCGCCGAGCACCGTTCCCAGATAGCGCCAGAGCGGCCATGCCAGCAGGATCCCCGCCGCTCCTCCGCTCTGCTTCAGATCCGCGCTCAGGGAATATCCCGTACGGACCACGTCCGCCCAGCCGCCGCCCGTCATTCCGCTCAGATCCGCCAGCAGCTCCCGGCGGTCCGGCCCGATACGGGTGATCAGCACCAGAAAAGAACACAGCCCGATGAACGCCAGCATCGCAAACAGCCAGGGCTTTACCGGCGCTTTGCTCTGCGCGGACCAGACTGCCAGAACACCCGCCCAGACCGGAAAAAGCGGCAGCACGACCGCCAGGCTCCCCGTCAGCCCGTAGCAGACGTCAGCCAGGCCTTCAAACACCGTACCGCGCATATGGAGATCCACGGCCAGAAAAGCCACGACGCCCAGCGCGATCAGCGCCAGCCCCAGAAAATAGCGCAGGGCCAGCGTATCCGCGGAATAAGCGGGCGCCTTTTTTCTCTTTCCGTTGTTTCTTTGGGTCATGTTCTTCCTCCGGTTATTATTGTGAAATAATCACGCTGACCAGCGTCCCGTTCTCATCACAGTGCAGCTGCAGCCGGTTTTTTTCACCTTCATAGAAATCCCTGCTCCCGGGCACGGTCCTGTAGGCTTCCGCCTTTTCCGCGTCAAAGCCGACCGTACTGTCCGGTTCCCCGAGAATGCTCCGCCATTCCTCTACCGAAGTCTCCCCGATGCACAGCCCCCATATGCAGCCGCTGTCCACCCGGATCCCCTGAACGGTGCTTTTTTCCCATTTCTCACCGATCCTGTCCGTCAGCAGAAAAACGCTCCGGAAGCATCCGCCCTCCGGTGAAAACATTCTTCCGTCCTCATAGATGTCCGGGTCGATCAGCAGATGGAACTCGTCCGTGATCGCCTGAAGGCTTCCGCCGAGCCGCACCGGAATGTCGGGGATCTCCCCGGATGCCGTCATGGCCAGCAGGGCTTCCCTGCTTTCCTCCTTCAGTCCGACCTGTTCGCCCGCTCCGATCCGGGAAAGGATACTGTCTTCCCCGAGATCCAGAAAATCCTTCAGCACATTCCAGCCGATCATAATGTCACCGGCCCGGTCGCTGAGCGTACTGAGCCGGTCCACCGGGTACAGCAGGATCAGGCCTCTCCGGGTCAGATAAAAGCTGTCCGGTGCCGGAGTCAGGCTGCTGTTGAGCAGATGCGCGCTCAGCTCCGGGGCCAGGGTCTCCTCCAGATATTCCTCCACGGCCTCACGGGCTCCTTCCGGATCCGTAAAAAGCTCTTCCGCCGTGATCTCATGCCCGTCCCGGAGATCCAGATTGCTCCGGGTCCATATATAGGTATTCCTCATCGTCTGCGCCGCGCCTTCGGCCGAAACGGCGCAGCTGAACACATCGCCGATCAACCCGCCCCGCCATTTTACCTGCAGGCTTCCGCCCGAAAGCAGCATGGACATTCTTGCCAGATAATCCGGAATGCCGCAGTCCTCCAGGATCCTGTCGTTCAGTTCCGCCTGAAGCGCTTCGTCCTTCATTCCGGCAATCACCGGATAGACGACGCTGCATTCCGCCAGGGCGAGGCTCCTTTCCTCAACACACGGAGTTCCTTCCCCGCCCTCTTCGGCACGGGCGGCGGACGCCGGCGTCACCGCCAGGCCAAGCGCGCAGAAAAACAGAATGATCCGATATAAAAATGATTGCCGCTTCATCCGTCTTCCCTCCTGAGCCTATATTTTACAACAGATCCCCAAATTTGACAAGATGTTGCGGTTTTGTTTCAATTTTGTGAAGCGTCTGATTTGACAACACCGCTTTCCCCTTTATATAATACGGTTCAGCAAGCAGTCCCGCAGCGGAAGGGAGGAACGTCCATGGCGAAGCGCAAAGGCATCCGGCAGATCCTGGGGAAGATTCTCCGGTGCCTGCTGGCCCTTATGCTGGCCGCTTTTCTCTACGTCGTGCTGATCATCGGCCAGCCCCAGTCTTCCTCCGATCCGGCCCTGCCCCCGCAGCCCCTTCTTACCCCAAGCCCGGCCGTCCGGATCGATGAGGAAACCGGGATCAAAAGCCTGGTTTCTGCTTTTCCCGTTCCGGTCATGAGCGCAATGAGCGGCTCCGGCCTGATCTTTGTTTCCGGAACCTCAGCGGATGCCCCGTATCACGGCGGCTTCGGCCGGATCCTTACCCTGAACTGGCAGACGGAGGACGCTCAGCCCATGATGCTTCAGAGCATCTATCCCGCTGAAGCCGTTGAGCTGATGGGCAAAGGGGAATATCACTTCAGCAATATTGCCGGTCCGGTCCTTTTCTCACGGAAAACGGTCCGTATGGAGGATACGGACACCATCCGCATCCACACCGCTACCGAGGACGGCCTTTATGTGCTGACTATCCCGCGTTCCCTCACCGAATCGCTGCCCCGGCTGTCCCGGTCCATCCAGCTTTTTACCGCAGAATAATCCCCTTGCGCATAAACAAAACCTCCGGATCGGAAAGGATCCGGAGGTTTTTTTCGGGAAAAAGGTCAGATCGCCAGGCTGTCCACGCGCGGCAGCAGTTCCCTCAGGTGCTCGGTCACGTGCTGCAGGCGAACCTCCCGCAGCTCCGGTTTACAGAAGCCCTGGATCAGGATCACGTACAGGAAACGCAGGTAGCCTGCCACCCTGATTTTATCGCTGTTCCGGCGCAGGGCTTCTTCGTCCGGCCTGCCCAGGTATTCCAGCAGCGTCTGATGATATATCTCTTCGCAGACGTCTGCCTCGATTCCGTAAAAGCGAAGGGTGTTGTCCGGTTCATCCTCACAGTAGGCGATGTTTGACATAAACAGCCCCGCAAACTCAAAGACCGGGTTTCCCACGCTCAGCGTATCCATATCGATCAGCATCATTTCCCCGTCCGAGTACATGACATTCTTCGGCTGGATATCCCCGTGAATGATATGCAGATCCGGCGGCATCGCTTCCAGCAGCTCCTTCAGGGCCGCCCGGATATCCTCCGGAAGAGCGTAGGCCACCTGATCCAGAAAACCGAGATAGTTTTTCCGGATATCGGGAAAATCCCCTTCCTCTGCCTCTATGGAATGAATGCTTCTGATAAAAGCCGCGTATCTCCGGATCAGTTCCGGACGGTTCTCCGGCTCCCTGAGCATCAGATCCGCGCAGTTCTGCGCCTTGACCATTTCAAACACGGAGCCGTAGGTATCCCCGACGCGCACGATATCAAACGGAATAGCCGTCGGGATCCCCCGCAGAAACGCCTGTTTTGCCAGCTTCTGCTCGTTTTCGATCATGGGCAGATGCTCCGCGCCGGCATAAACCTTTACAATGGTATCCTCATCCAGGCGGTAAACCGTACCGAAGGCTCCCCGGCCGATGATCTCGCAGTTCTCCACGCTGACCTCCCGCAGCCTGCGCCTGACGTTCAGCAGCGTGGTAAACCCGGTCACCTCCAGCACCTCATAGACCTCCGGCTGTACATTGCTCACCGTCAGCGGTTTTCCGGCCTTCTTCTGCAGAGACAGAAGCATCCTCAGGCCCGCGCTGGAAATATAATTCAGTTTTTCCGCGTTGATCTCCAGCTCTTTTCCCGGTTCGCGGTCCATGACCTCCTCCAGCTGCGCTTCCAGCTCCGCCGCGTTGGCTGAGGTAACGGAGCCTTCCGGTTCCGCAATGATGCGTTCCTTCTGAACGGAGATATTCATCCTTCGTTCTCCTCTCCGAAAAGTTCAAAAACGGGAATATCGGTCTTTCTGTAACTGGATCGGGTTTTTTGCTTTCAACGACTTTCAGTTCCTTCATTTTATCGTTTTCTTTTTTGTTTGTAAAGACAACAAAAAAGCCTGATCGTGAAGATCAGGCTTTCGTGCTCCCCAGGTAGGGCTCGAACCTACAACAACCCGGTTAACAGCCGGGTGCTCTGCCATTGAGCTACTGAGGAATATTGGAATCCGGCAGCGACCTACTCTCCCGGGCCGTCTCCAGCCAAGTACCATCGGCACTGAAGGGCTTAACTTCTGTGTTCGGTATGGGAACAGGTGGAACCCCTTCGTCATCACCACCGGAAATGGTGAGCTGTATTTGCGGCTTACGGTCCCGGCAAGGTCCGTTTACCGCTCGCGGAAAACTCTGGTTTTCCGAATCGGCCGAACAGTCGTCCTTATCTTCCTCCATTCGGCCTGTGCATTGTAGCATCTCTCTTTTCTTTCGTCAAGAGATTTGCTTCCTGCACGCTGACAACTGCACAGCACTTAAGAGAAGAGTCTGACTGACCTTTCAATTAATCTCAAAATCTCGCGTAAAATCAAGCCCTCGACCTATTAGTATCATCAAGCTCAATACGTTACCGTACTTCCACCGATGACCTATCTACCCGGTAGTCTTCCGGGGGTCTTACCAGCTTACGCTGTGGGAGTCTTATTCTTGAGGTGGGCTTCACGCTTAGATGCCTTCAGCGTTTATCCCATCCGCATTTCGCTTCCCTGCTGTGCCGTTGGCACGACAACAGTTGCACCAGTGATGCGTCCATTCCGGTCCTCTCGTACTAGGA
>JAFWQA010000030.1 GCA_017509255.1 Clostridia bacterium
CCTGACGCCGACGAACCGGAAGCAGCAGAAGCTGAAGAAGAGACAGACGCCGACGAACCGGAAGCAGCAGAAGCTGAAGAAGAACCTGACGCCGACGAACCGGAAGCAGCAGAAGCTGAAGAAGAGACAGACGCCGACGAACCGGAGACTGAAGAAACTGAAGAAGAGTCTGCCGTGAAGGAACCGGAAGCAGCAGAAGCTGAAGAAGAGGCTGACACTGACGAACCGGAGACTGAAGAAACTGAAGAAGAGTCTGCCGTAAAGGAACCGGAAGCAGCAGAAGCTGAAGAAGAACCTGACGCTGGCGAACCGGAGACTGAAGAAACTGAAGAAGAGCCTGCGGTGGATGAACCGACAGAAACGGAGCCTGTTGAAGGGCTGGCCGCGACGGAAACTGAAGAGACGGAAGCCGCGGAGCAGGCCGCTGAGGAAACAGATACAACGGAGACAGCAGAGGAACCCGATCCGGAGAGAGCTGCTGAAGAAGAGGAAGGGCCTGAAAACACAGAGGAAGGACCGACAGGCTTGCCGGACGTGCAGATCCCCGATCTGGATCAGGACCGTGCGGACTCGGATATCCCTGTTTCCATGAGCGTGGAGCTTTACCGGTGCGATCCGAAAATGGCAGCTGCGGAGACGCCGACAGAAGCGGAGATCAAGCGTTTCAATGTAAAAGTCCGTCAGAGCGGAACTCTGTCAGGCGATGAAGCAACCTGGATACCGACAGACGAGAATCGCACGGAAAGCTTTATTGTCCGATACAGCTACTGCTTTATCGGGACCTATGATTTTGCTCCGGGAAGCATTGAGTTTACCGTGCCCAAATCCATTTTTTACAACCGCAGCGGCAAACCGGCAGACCGCTATGACATGGCTCTGATGCCGAAGGGAACATCCGGTCTGACGGACAGTGTTTATTATGTTTACACAGAGAATGATGACAGCCTGAGCGTGACAAACCGGATCTGGACACCGGCCGGGCAGGCTGGATACTTTGACGTTGTCTACACACCTACCGGTGAGCCGGAAGATTACCCTGATGCCGGATCGAACGCGGAAGCTGAAGCTTACAGGAAGGGCCTTCAGGCTTCCATGAGAATCACCCTGGGGGACAAAACGGACAGCGCAGCCTGGCATAAGAACGGAGCGCTCGTTCACGCGAATACCAGCGTCTACGCATACGATCTGGAGCTGAAATCTCCAACACTGTATCGGCACTGGAACACAGACTGGGGCACTGAGCCGTCGGACGCGGATGAGTGGTATTACCTGTATTGGCCCTATTCTGTGAAATTCAAAAGCACACAGCCGTATTCAAGTGAACTGACAGCCGATTTTTCCGGAAACGATCACGCGGAGCTGATCAGGACCGGCGAGAATTACGTCCTGACGAGGCATAACGCGGCATACTATGAAGCCCTTATCAACGAGCAGGTCGAAAACGGACAGCACATTACCAGCTATTCCCTCACGAACCGGATCAATCTGAAGGTCACTCCGGGAGACGGAGCAGACAGGGTGCAGGAATACAAAACCTTCAAAAAATACACCTATCACAAGCCAAAGTTCAAAGAGCCCGGGAAAGACTATATTTATACGATGTGGCCCGTGATGAGCAACGGTGTGAGAGGGCGCCACGGGACTGCGATCGGCTCATGGAAACTGGAAGCCCTTCAGAGGGGATCGGAGCTGGAGGACGGCGCGGATTCCATCAGCAACCTCAGATTTGACCAGGTCGTTATGGGCAGCCTCCTGAAAGGGACCGCGACCGATACGACAGGACCGGAGGGCGTCCCGGACGGCGAAATCGACGAATATGATTATGCCGATCCGACAGCCTACCTGAAGCAGGACGTCCAGTGGATGCTGGAAAACGATGAGTTTACGCTGAACGGGACAAGGCTGAAATACGGACAGTACCAGATCGACAGCCTGTATATGTATCTCAGTCTGATCGACGCAATGTACGATCCGGACGCGATGGAATATTGCAGCACAAAACACCATTTCTCGGACAACGACACCATGCGTCTGGAACTGAAGACGGACGGGGAATACCGGACGGCAGGCATATGGTACGGAAGCAGGGGATGGCGGGACCTTGATCCGGAACTGATCCGGAGCGTATCGGGGCATACCGTTTATTTCAAGAACGGTGTGACCGCTTTCAGGCTTTATACCAGAAACCGGGTCCTCAAGACGGCATTCGACGCAAATATCTCCGTGACTTTGTTCCGGAACAATCCCTACGATCCACAGGATACGACCGTAAAGGATCTGATCGGGACATACGACGCTTCATCCCCGACGCGGGCAGTTGATCTGCACAACGTCGGAAGAAGCTGGGCATACTGGTCTCAGGATGAACTGCCCATGGATGCGACTCCCGGCGGATATGACAGCGCAGCGGTGAGGATCAGCCGAAGCAACAGGAAGGATCATTTTGTCAAGAAAGCCCTCGGCCATGAAAACAATAAGAGGGAACAGCTTTATACGGTCCACTGGCAACTGTACATGCAGGAGACCTATGAGGATGATGACAGCTACCGGGCAGTCGATCAGGACGGGGGCCGCTTCTACGACCTGCTGCCGAAGGGGACCCATTTCAGGGAAGACTCGCTTCAGTTCTATGCGGACGGAAGGCTGCTCGGAGAAAGTGAATATACCCTGAGCCAGCAGGATGACTTCCGGGATTCGGGACGTACGCTGCTCACGCTGGATACGGGGGCGGAAGCAGGGTCATACTCCGTTTATTATGATACCTCCATGTCCTGGGACGCCATCAAGGATCACGGTGAAGTGATCGTCAACAGCGCGGTATACAGGACGGGCAATGAGGACCTGGCGAGCGGCAGGCCGGATGACGGAGGCACCATTACGGACCGGGTACTGCTGAGCCACCTGGAGAATGAAACGGAAGAAAAGTTCCTGTACACGGAGAACGTGCACAAGATCAGTATTCCGTTCAGCTCGAATATGGGCCTTTACAAAAGGGCAAAATCCCTGCATGATTCCGGATATTCCTCCACAGCCAAGGTTTACGGCAATGAGGACTACAGCTATCAGATCCGTTTTGCTTCCGAGGAAGAATCAAGAGCAAAAGGGCTGATCATATACGATTCTCTGGAAAACTATACACCAGTCGGCGGAGAGTATTCCGGCTGGAAGGGAAGCCTGAAATCGGTAGGCCTGTCCGAAGTCAGAAGGCTGGGCGTCGATCCCGCGGTGTATTATTCCACAACGCCGAAGCTGAGCATTCCGGACCATCAGGACCTGAGCGAGGAAGGAGTATGGATCCGGAAAGAGGATTATACAGGCAGCCTGAAGGACGTGACCGCCGTGGCGGTGGATATGACAAGGGATGCCAATGGGAACATGTTTACCATGCCTCCGGATACCTCGGTGGAAATCACCCTCTATATGCATTCGCCGGACAGGATCCCGAAGGAAGCCAATCCGGCAGCATACAACAATATTTTCCTGCGTCAGACCCCTGTAACTCAGTTCGGTGAAGCCGGAACCGATGCTCTGCTGCACCAGGACTATACGACCGTATGGTTCTGCATCGCGCATGATCTTGATCTGCATAAGGTCAGTGCGGAGGACGGCGTTACTCCCGTGGAGGGCGCAACCTTCCACCTGGAGGGAGTCTCCGCCTATGACACGCATTACAGTCTGGACGCGGTGACGGACAGGGACGGACGGATCCGGTTCAGCAGGGTGGAAAGAGGAAGCTATATCCTGAGTGAAACGAAATCACCGGATGACTGGCAGCTGAATCCCGAGGTGTGGCACGTTACTGTGGACCATGAAGGACAGCTCTGGATCAACGGAAGCCATGTGGAGGACGGCAGCGTCCTGCAGGTGGCAGATCAACCGAGGATACACGGCGATCTGACATTCCGGAAGATGGACTCCGGGCGGGAAGCGGGCATCGGAGGGGTCAGCTTCCGCCTGTACGGTGAAAGCGACTACGGGAACACGGTAGACATGACGGAGACCTCCGACTTTGGCGGCGGAGTGACCTTCCGAAATATTGAACTGGGCCTTTATACGCTGGAGGAGACTGACCCGGCGGAAGGCTTTATGCCCAACAGGCAGAAATGGCAGGTCCGCTGTGACAGCACAGGCATTGTTACGCTTTACGGCGCTGCGGAGATCAGCGAGGTTCCCGAAATTTACAATGAAGCGTATCAGACGCTGAAATTCATCAAGCTGGACGCGCAGTACCCGCAGATCAGCATCAGCGGCGCCCGGTACAGCCTGACGGGAACGGCCGATTCCGGCACACCCGTCATTAAAACGGCAGAAACAGGAACCGGGGGAGTCATGGCCTTTGAATGCCTGGAACCCGGAACCTATATTCTGAGTGAGATCTCCTCTCCGGACAATTATGAAAAGGATACGAAACGCTATGTGATCCGGGTGGACGGGAACGGGCAGTCCGCCGCGCCGCTGGAAAGATACTATCCGGATTACACGGAAGAGCCTGCCTTTGAGGATTATTATGTTCTGAAGGATGAACGCAGGAAGAGCGGCGAGATCACCGTCGGAAAAATCTGGGAGGGCACGGAGGACGGAGAGGAGCTGCCGATCCCTGTGATCGAACTGGCGGGCAGCGATGAATTCGGGTTCAGCATGTCAGCCACGCTGGTGACACAGCTTTCGGAAAAAGTCGCGAAAAAATTCAACAGTGACAGGTACAATATCACCGGGTTCCGGCGCTGCCCGGCCACAGAAGCCGGACCGGACGCAGACGGCGGAGCCGGATGGTTCCGGATCGACGATCAGAAGACGGACTGCACCGTATACTGCCATCTGGTCAGCACGAACAGCGGACTGGCCTGTGAATGGTGGACAAATGCGGAAGCCGTATATCTGCCGGAAGACTGCAAGCAGTATTTCAAGCATTTCCCGAGCCTGGAGACAGTGGACATGACAGGCCTGAACTCCTCCAGAGTGACGGATATGAGTGAAATGTTCAAAGACCTTTACTCGCTGCGGGGAGTGAACGCGCCGAAGCTCCGGACAGATCACGTGAGAAACATGAGTAAAATGTTCTACTACTGCTCCAGTCTTCAGGGCCTGAGTGCAGACAGCTGGAATACGGGAAATGTGACGGACATGTCCAATATGTTCTATTACTGCAGCAGCCTGACCACGCTGAACCCTTCCCGGTGGGACGTGTCCCATGTACAGAATGCCTCGGGAATGTTCGCTGAATGCAGCAGTCTCCGGGCGCTGAACTTAAGTAACTGGAATACGGAAAGCATGACGGACATGAGCAGCATGTTCCGCGGATGTTCAGGCCTGAATTCTTTGGATATCACCGGTTTTGACACAGACAATGTGACCGACATGGACAGTATGTTCTCCTCCTGCTCCAGCCTGACCAGCCTGAATGTGACCGGGTTTGACACGGAGCGTGTGAAACAGATGGGCGGTATGTTTGCCGGCTGCTCCGGCCTGATGGCGCTGGATATATCCGGCTTTGTCACGGACAAAGTCGTCAACATGAACGGCATGTTCTACGGCTGCTCCGGCCTGACAGAACTGAATGTGTCCGGTTTTGTCACAGACAACGTAACAGATATGGGAAGCATGTTCAGCTGCTGTGAAAGGCTGAAGAATCCGGATCTGAGCGGATTCCATACCGGCCAGGTAAACAATATGGCATATATGTTCAGTCAGTGCCCGTGCATAACAGATCTGGATCTGAGCAGCTTCAATACCGGAAACGTCACCAGCTTTGAAAGCATGTTCCAGGACTGCATCGGATTGAAGATGCTGGATCTCAGTTCCTTCTCCGCTACCAGTCTGATCAACTCCGCGTATATGTTCAACGGCTGCGTGAATCTGGAAACGATCTATGCCGTCAGACACTGGAACATAAACAGCCGAGGATACGAAATGTTCAGCAACTGCGTCAAGCTGGAGGGGTACGGCGAGAAGAACGGAGTCAGCTGCGTCACCCAGCAGGCGGATATGAATGCTCCCGGATATCCTTATGATTTCGGCATTGATTTTGCCAGACTGTGCGGATACAACGATCAATATGAGTTTAACGGATCCGAGCTGGGTTTCTTTACCCTGAAGGGAACCGAGATCCCGGCGGACAAGGATGAAGCGACTATCAGCGCGGCCCTTTTCCAGGATTTTTATGACAGCAGATACTCCGTATCCTTCAGAAAAGCGGACAGTTTCTGGACGGAGGACATGATCCCGTCTTATGCTGAACGCGTTGACGACAGGAAGACCCGGAAAAAGATCCTGATGTGGATGGACTATGAAGGAAATGCCCTCTGGTGGTCTGATGCGGAAAATGTTTATCTGCCGGAAAACTGCGATCAGCTTTTCGTGAACATGGATGATCTTGAAACCATTTCCCTTGCCGGTCTGAAGGCAGAACGGGTCGTCAGCATGAGAGAAATGTTTGCGCACCATTGGGACCTGAAGTCAGTGAATTTTGCCGGGCTGGACTGCTCTGCCGTGATCGACATGAGTTCCATGTTTATAAACTGCGCGGGATTGGAAACAGTGGATTCTGACGGCTGGACCGTTTCTTCCGTAAAGAATCTGGATCAGCTGTTCTACAACTGTCAAAGCCTGAAAACCCTGGATCTCAGCGGATGGGATACCTCCCGGACGGAGCATGCGCGTCAGGTGTTCACCTACTGCAGTTCTCTCGAGGAACTGGACCTGAGCGGCTGGAACATGTCATCCGCAAAGGATATGGCCGGTATGTTTTCGGGAGATGAGGAACTGAGAAGGATATATGTTTCGCGCCATTGGAACAACGGACACGCTGAAACCGGATATATGTTCAGCGACTGCGAGGCTCTTTGCGGCTTCTCGCCGGACGGACTGGTTTTCCGGATCGCAGATTATCAGGGAAGCCAGGAGGACGGCTTCCGATATGCCAGGGTCTGCGGATACGCGGATGATATGACTCCGGATGCGAAGGCAGTAGGCGCCTTTACCATGAAGGGAACTGCCCGGCCGACTGACTGCGCCACACTGGACAGTGCGCCCTTCAGCGCCCTGATCAGGTGGGTTACCTGTTCCGGAAGCTTCCGGAAGACGGACAATGCCGGCATGACCGCGGGAGCGCTGCCGTATAGTGCCGCACGTGTGGATGACTTCGGAACCGGCTACGGCATTTGGGTATGGAAGGAGGGGGATGACCTTCTCTGGTGGTCGGACGCCGGGAAGGTCTATATGCCTGCAAGCGCGCAGGGCCTCTTCATGGCCACCACCCTGACAAAAATCGATCTGACGGGATTTCGTTTTGATCATACAACCGATATGGCCGGAATGTTCAGCTACGCTCGTCACGTGACAGAGATCGTCTTCGGGGACGCGGATCTCAGCCGCGTGACCGATATGAGTTCAATGTTCTCCTGCTGTTACGATCTGCAGAAAACGGATGTGAGCGAACTGGACGTATCCTCGGTCAGGAGCTTCAACTATATGTTCGGCGGATGCTCGTCCCTGACAGAACTGGACCTGAGCGGGTGGGATATTTCCTCCGCGGAGAATACGGCCGGAATGTTCCAGGATTGTTCCGGACTGACGAAACTGAACGTGGATGGCTGGAATACTTCCGGAGTGACTGATATGGGCTCTCAGTTCAGCGGATGCTCATCCCTGACAGACCTGGATCTGAGCAGCTGGGATACGTCTGCGGCCAGAAGTCTTACCGGAATGTTCCAGCGCTGCACGGCGCTGAAAAACCTGGATCTGACCGGTTTCAGCACCGCTTCGGCGATTTCCCTGTATTATATGTTTGAGAATTGCAGCGGACTGACAGAACTGGACCTGAGCAGCATGGTCCCGACAAGCCCCTATTTTTACACGGAAAGGATGTTCGGCGGCTGTACCGGACTGGAACGCATTTTCGTATCCGGTGACTGGACGGAGATAGATGATTACGATCATAAAATGTTCGAGGACTGCACGGCGCTGAAGGGCGGGAACGGAACGGCTTATGACAGCAATAAAACCGGCATGGAAATGGCGCTGATCGATCGTGAAGGCAGGCCCGGCTACTTTACCGGAAAAAGATGGTCCGAAGGGAGCAGCGAGACTCATCAGACCTCCCAAAGCGTGCTGTACGATAACGGAAAAGTGCATGAGGACGGAGCGCCCGGCGTATACGAGATGTGGATCAACACGGGCAGGATCAACGGAAGGAGCGTATGGATCTATCGTTTCCGTGTATTTGATGAGGACGGAAGTTATTACATGTGGGAAAGCGACGCACCGGGCTTTGAATGGGATGAGGATGCTGCGGGAGCGAAGCTGATCGAATATACCGCGGGAGCGGAGGATGCCGGCGCCGAAGTGACAAACCGCAGACAGGATACGGAAGGAACCGGATCAGTCACAGTCAGTAATGAGGTCACCGGGAGCGGAGACAGGGACGAGCCTTTCGCGTATATGCTGGAACTGACCCCGGCCGGGAACAGCACAGAGTTTCAGGTAGAAGACTTTGCCGGGCTGCGGATCTCAAGAAGGGGAACCGTTCTGGAAATGGCCGGAAGCAGGGAAAAGGCTTCTGTCCGGTTTGAGCTGAAGCACGGTGAAGCTTTAAGTGTGGAGGGAATCCCTGCGGGGATCGGTTTTAAGGTTACACAGGAGGCGAAGGACGGATATACGACAGCCGTGAACGGGACTGCCGGACTGGAAGTAGCCGGAAGCATCGTGGAAAACAGCCTGCGGAAGGCGGCGTACATGAACGACCGCGCAGCAGAGCCTGAGCTGACCGGTACGCTGAGGATCCGGAAGACCGTGACGGATGAGGATGGCCAGCCGGCGGCAGGAAACTCGGCGAGGTTTGCGTTCAGCGTCCGGCTGACAGGAGAAGGAATCGGCGGGGAACAGGTGTTCGGCCACTGGCTCTTCAGCAACGGTGAGGCGACCGTCTATATTATCGGAAGCGGAACGGCAGAGCTGACTGACATTCCCGGAGGAACCGAGTATACCGTGAAAGAGCAGGAGACCAGGGGCTATACGCTTGCGGAAGGAGAACGGAAGCAGAGTGGAACCGTGCCGTCGGGCGGAGAAGCGGAAGCGGTGTATACAAACGCCCGGGAGAATATCGGGCAGGGCGCGTTCACAGTGAAAAAGACGGTCACGGGCGGAGACGCGACGGACAGGTTCAGAATCACCGTGGCCCTGACCGGACTGGAGGAACAAACCGAATACTTCTACAATGCCGGTGATACGGAAAAGAGCTTCATTTCGAATGTGCTGGGCAATGCAAGCGTGCTCCTGCAGATGAGGGACGGGGAAGAGGCAACATTCAGAAGCCTGCCGGCGGGCAGTACCTATACGGTGCGCGAGAACGCGAAAGCGGAATCGGAGGCAGGAACCGAAAGCAGATATCAGTACACCGCATCCTATACAGTCACGGACAGGGCAAAGAACGGGAAAGCCGCGATCTCCGTGAGGAGCGGTATGAATACGCAGCCTGACCGGTCCATCACGACTGCCCGGGAAACGGTGGATGACGGAGAAGAGATCCTGATCACGATGCACAGCGAATCGTCAGAGAACAAATGGCAGCTGTTCGCTGCAAAGAAAGACGATGAGAATGAACCTGTGGAGGGCGCAAGGCTGCAGGTGCTGGACAAGGACGGACGCACGGTGCAGGAATGGCTCACGGACGGAAGAACCATGACAGGGATCCGACTGGCGGAGGGCAGATATACACTGCGCGAGGCTGAAACGCCGGCCGGCTATTATACTGCCGGAGATATCGCCTTCAGTGTCCGGGAAGGCGGCACACTGGAAACCGGCGCGGAGGAAACGGACTATCTGGAGATGACGGATATTCCCACGGAGGTCAGATTCCAGCTGAGAGAGGAAAGCGAGGGCGGAGCGTATCTGCCCGGCGGCTTTATCGCTGTGTACGAAGCGAAGGACGTGGACGCCAACGGAGAAGTGAACAGCGAAGCGGAACCGGCGGCTGCTTTTGTGACAGGAAAGACTGAAAAGAGCATTCGTAAGACGCTGAAGGCCGGGGAAAGCTATGTGTTCGTGCAGCTGTCAGCACCGTACGGATATACCGGGGATACGCCGAAGGAGACCGGCAGACTGCAGACGGAGGCGCCTGAGAACGGGGATGTGATCGTGGTGGTCATGGTAAACCGCAGAGCAGGCACGGATGTAAAGATCCTGAAGACGGATGAAAACGGAGACGCGCTGCCGGGAGCGAAGCTTCGGCTGACAGACGGGAGAGGAAACGCTCTGACAGGCTGGACCAGCGAAGAGAAAGCGGTAACGAAGCTGCTGAAGCCGGGCATGTACACGGTCAGCGAGGAAAGCTCACCGGCAGGATATTACCTGGCTGAGGACGTAAGCTTTACGGTGAACGCGGATGGAACGCTGACACGGGAAGGAAAGCCCGTTGATGAGATCAGAGTGCAGAATAAAAAGACAGACGTACGGTTTATCATCACGCTTGGAAGCGAAGACGGAGAGCCGGCAGCGAACGTGCAGATCGATATTTACGCGCAGGAGGACGTGAGAAAAGGCGTAAGCGGAAACGGGCTGAGAATAAACACGGAAGCCAATGAGATCCGTGAAGGCGCCGCGCCGGTATACAGTTTTGTGACAGACGGGAACGGTGAAGCGGACATCCTGGCGGAGCTGTCGGAGAGCGGCGAATACACTTTCATCCAGAAGACGGTGCCGAATGGCTATATCAAATCGGAGAACAAGGAGCTGGTGATGAGCGCAAAGGCGCCGGACGAAGTACCGGTGGTCAGGATGATTAACAGGGTAGACAGGCCAACAGAGGAACCGACCTCGGAGCCTGAACCGACCTCGGAGCCTGAACCGACCTCGGAGCCTGAACCGACCTCGGAGCCTGAACCGACCTCGGAGCCTGAACCGACCTCGGAGCCCGAACCGACCTCGGAGCCTGAACCGACCTCGGAG
>JAFWQA010000031.1 GCA_017509255.1 Clostridia bacterium
GGTTATGGTCTTTCCGTCACCGTCAACGGTAAGGTCAAGGCCGGCTTTCTGGTGGATAATCGCCACCTCGGTAATATCCGCGATCAGCGTCACGGTGACAGAGCCTGTCATCTCATGGGCCGCGTCGATCGCCGCCTGGAGCGTCCTGTATTCTGCAGTTGTCTCTTCGCCGGCTATTTCAGCGACTGCTCCTACCAGCTTGCCGTTAACGACTGTATCGCACTTTTCCCATACGTCAGGATCGTCCGGGAACTGGTCATTGAACGTGTCTCTGGCAACAGTTACACCGTCCTTCGTACAATCATTAAGCGTAAAGGTGAAGGGAGAGGTTTGTGCATAGAGCTTGAAAGCACTGTCAAATGCGCAATTGTTGAATTCTGTATCAACATATGCGGCGACATTGTCATATCCGCTGTTGCCCATGCTGAATTCACAATTGGTAAAGATAACCTTTTCTACGCCGCTGTATGAGGTCCAGCCGTGAAGCTTGCTGCCGGTTACAGCAATTGTTCCGCCATTGCCGCCGTCAACATTGATCGGATAGATCGCGTCGATTTCGCAGTTGTCAACGACAATGTTAGCGCTGCAGCTTTCGCGCAGTACGCCGCGGAAGGAGCCGGTAATATTGGAATTCCTGACTGTAAAGGTGTTTGAAGCGCTGAGTGTTTCAACAAGGATAGAAGAATTCCAGGTGCTCATGCCGCCGCCTGTCGTAGTGATGCCGTCAATGACACAGCCATCGGCCCTGACATTGACCAGGCTCTTATATCCGCCGCTTGTAATGGCGCTTCCGTCAAGCGTCAGATTGCTGATCGTTACATTGGGATTTGTTATTTTGAGTCCGTCACCGTTGGTCGTTGTGATCTTAAGCGTTGTCTGGTCTGCACCAGCACCTTTGATCGTAACGCCTGCGGGAATAACTGTATCCGCGGGGATCTCCGCGTCGAGGGGATATACATTGATCGTATCGCCTGCTTCCGCAGCAGCTGCTGCAGCGGCAAGAGATGCATAATAGACTGTTTCATCACCGGTTGTGATGGATGCCACAGCTGCGTCATATGCCGCCACCAGCGTGATATCTTCGGTGACCGGCGTAGCGAAGTCATAGTCCGCACCGTTCAGCTGCCATGCCCTAAATACATAGTTGTCTTTGGTGGGAATTGCAGTCGGAGCAGTTACACTGTCCCCATCGCTGATATCAACGGTGGCAGGATCAATGGCAGTTCCTTCGTTTGAATCGAAGGTCACGGTATGGATCTGTTTCCAGTCCAGGATCTTCAGTTCTCTGGTTTCACCGTTGATCAGTTCAATATTCCTGGGAATAATGGACAGAGTGATGACCTGGGCGTTTTCCTCCTGTCCTTCCCATGCGAAATAATAGACTGTATTGATTTTCCGTTCCGCTTCGTCTGCTCTGGAAGCGGTCTCCACCAGCTGATTATTCGGAATGGGCTTTGATACATTGATAACATAATGGTTGTTCTGCAGCTCCGGATCAAAGGAGCTCACAGGATACCATGATGTACCGTTAAAGCTGAATCTGACGTTACCGATCGTCTGTTCTGTGACTGTTAACGGTGCGGTGATCGTAAACTTGATAATATACGCGTTTTCTTCGGTGTCAAAATAGATCTTTGTTAATTCTTCGCTGTTTCCGACAGTAATGGTTTTCCCGGTCTGATCACCGTATGTCGCGATCCATTCATCGGTTTCCCATATAGGAGTCAGTGTAATGGATTCGGTGATCGGAGTAGCAAAGTCAAATGCAGCCCCGTTGTATTCCCAGCCGACAATGACAAAATTCTGTTTTGTCGGTCTCGGGATATCTGCGGAGGGTATGCATTTCCCGGAGCCTACGATAATCGATTCGGTTTGGCCTTCATACTCGAAAATGACCGGAATGGCATCTATCCATTTCGCTGTCAGCGTTATATTCTGGGTGATCGGTGTGCTGAAATCGAATTCGCTTTCATCAAGATACCAGCCGTCAAATACAAAGCCGGCCTTTTGGGGATCCGGGTCCGGTTTGGAAATCGGATTCCCGCTGAGCACGGTGTCCTGTTTGGGATTCTCTCCGTTATCGCTGTCGAAGGTAACGATGCGTTCTTCGATCGCGTCCGTCACGGCGATCTCGTACTCAATGCCGCTGATGGTGACGATCATCCATTCCGTGGATGTGAAGGGCTGCAGAGCGCTGACGATCCACTGGCCGTCGATCTTTTCGGCGCTGAACAGGGTGCTGTCGCTGACCTCGACTTTGCTGGCGGTGCCGGACAGGCCGACTTCCTGCAGAATGGTGGACAGGGGTACGCTTTCATTGCCGGGAAGGACATACTCCATCTCGTCGTAGGTAAACTCCACCTGATAGTAGGAGAAGCTGTCCGTCTCCGCGGTAGCGGTCGTGCCTTTTTCCTGGATATCAAGTTTTTCGGCAGACAGCTCGCCGTTTTCTTCCGTGACGTGGTAAACGTTCGTTTCCAGGTTCCTGTTGGCGACCTTTGCGGATGTGAATGACACCTTCACCTTGCTGCCGTCCGTGGGCTGGATCTCATTGCCCTGGGCATCCCGGACCTGGATATCAAAGGTATAGGATACGGCAACGTTCTTGCTGCCTTTGCGTTCGGATTCGACAGCAGCGTCCACCTCTTCGATCTGATCCTGATTCTGGACCGCGGCAACATACAGAACGGCGCCTTCCGGGAAAACGCCTTCCTCGGCGCGTACCCGGACGGTAACGTCCTTTACGGTTTTTCTCTGGTCAAATGCCGGATATTTGATAACAGGGGTTTCTTCGGCAGCGGG
Organism: Clostridia bacterium; assembly: GCA_017509255.1. Taxonomy (GTDB): domain Bacteria; phylum Bacillota; class Clostridia; order Christensenellales; family Aristaeellaceae; genus Aristaeella. Next base: position 2,803 of record JAFWQA010000031.1, read on the forward strand.
AGTTTCCTCATCCGGAGTTTCGGCAGGATCTTCCTCTGTCGGGGTCTCGGCAGCGGGAGTCTCTGCAGCGGGAGTTTCTTCCGCGGGCGTGGTTACTTCCGCCGGGGTCCCGGCAGGCGTTTCTTCCGCAGGAACATCGGCAGCCGGCGCTTCTTCGGCAGAAGCGGTTTCTTCAGCAGGAGTTTCTTCAGCAGGAGTTTCTTCGGCAGGCGTTTCATCTGCCGGAGTCTCCTCAGGAGTTTCTTCCTGCTTCTTCAGTTCCTGATATGCTTCGTCATCCAGAATGACAAGGGAGAATTCACCGGAATGATTGTCCTTCATTCCGACAGCGATAATATACTCCTCTGCTTCCGCCTTCAGAGTATAATCCAGCTTTCCTTCTTCATCCGCATAGCGGCGTTTTGTGTCTTCAGTGAATTTATCTTCCTTGGCGGCACGGATATAAAGATCCTCGCCTTCAGCCAGGATATGCAGCGTTTCCGCTTTCGTTACGGTAAGTCCGGCGATCAGCTCTTTCCCTGAGGAAATGCTGGCATTCCATCTGCTGCCAATGCTGATCTTTTTATCGATCTGGATCTTCTGTTCTTCTTCAGCGGGAGCTTCGGGCTCGTCGGCGGGAGCTTCGGGCTCATCGGCGGGAGCTTCGGGCTCGTCGGCGGGAGCTTCAGGCTCGTCGGCAGGAGCTTCGGGCTCGTCGGCAGGAGCTTCGGGCTCGTCGGCGGGAGCTTCAGGCTCGTCGGCGGGAGCTTCCGGCTCGTCAGCGGGAGCTTCCGGCTCATCGGCGGAAGCTTCCGGCTCATCGGCGGGAGCTTCCGGCTCATTGGCGGGAGCTTCCGGCTCGTCGGCGGGAGCTTCAGGCTCATCGGCGGGAGCTTCGGGCTCGTCGGCGGGAGCTTCCGGCTCATCGGCGGGAGCTTCGGGCTCGTCGGCAGGAGCTTCGGGCTCGTCGGCGGGAGCTTCGGGCTCGTCGGCGGGAGCTTCAGGCTCATCGGCAGGAGCTTCGGGTTCATCGGCGGGAGCTTCGGGCTCGTCGGCA
>JAFWQA010000032.1 GCA_017509255.1 Clostridia bacterium
CAGGGGCAAACGATCAGTACAGTTTTCTGTTTATCGTAGAGCGCGCCGTTAACAGATGTATAGGCGGCGTTTCCGCTGCCAACCTGTATGCCGGTCAGGTTTTCGCAGCCAAAGAAAGCATCTTCCCCGATGCTTGTCACGCTGTTCGGGATCGTCACGCCGGTCAGATTTTTGCAGCCACTGAAAGCACTTGCCCCGATGCTTGTCACGCTGTTCGGGATCGTCATGCCGGTCAGGCCCGTGCAGCCATAGAAAGCCCATTCCCCGATGCTTGTCACGCTGTTCGGGATCGTCACGCCGGTCAGGCCCGTGCAGCCAAAGAAAGCATCTTCCCCGATGCTTGTCACGCTGTTCGGGATCGTCATGCCGATCAGGTTTTCGCAGCCATAGAAAGCCCGTTCCCCGATGCTTGTTACACCGCTGCCGATGTCAACAGATGACACTATTTTACTGGATCCGAAAGGGGAAGCTGAAGAACTCGTGTAATTCCACATCGGCCCGCTGCCGATAATGCTCACTGTGCCGGTACGAGGGTCAATCATCCAGTAAACTTCGTCGCCGCACTGTCCGGAAAGATCCCCGACAGATTCGAAAAGGATGCCTGCCGTTTCGGCATATGTTTCCGCAGTGGAACCCGACCAGCCATACAGTACCAGGGATGAACTGCAGTTCAGGAAAACGTCATATTCACTGTCGCCGATAACGGCTCCGGAATTATATATTCTGACTTCTCTTAAGAGGCTGCAGTTTTCAAATGCACAGTATCCGATTTCCGCCACATTGCCGGGAATCGTCAGATGATCAAGAAGTCCACAACCACAAAAGGCATAGTAACCGATCCCGGTCACATCGGCCCCGATCGTTACAAACTCCAGGTTGCTGCAGCCGTCAAACGCATGATTGCCAATCCGGGTTACTCCGTCTTCAATGACAATTGCTTCGATGACCTGGCGCCATGAATACCACGGAGCCGGTGAATAGTTTGGATAACTCGTTGAATAATCCGCCATCGGCCCTGTACCGCTGATGGTCAGTTTACCATCTGCTGACAGGTCAAAGGTCACGTCAGTCCCGCATTTCGGGTTTGTAAAGCTGTGCCCGGCGTTACCGGCATATGTTTCCGCCGTGGAACCGGTGAATCCCCTCACCGTAAAACCAGGCGCGCAGCGATAAAACACATCGTATTCACTGTCACCGATCAAAGTTGTCCGGTTGAAGACAATGGCTTCAGTCAGGCCGGAACAATACGCGAAAGCAAGATAGCCGATTTTTATCACACTGCGCGGGATGATTACGCTTGTGATACTGCCGCATCCATAAAAAGCACAGCTGCCGATACATGTTACACCGTCTCCGATCACAACGGATTCAATGTCATCACGCCGGCTGTACCAAGGGACAGTGCAGTAATCGGTGTAATCCTCCATAGGCCCCGTGCCGCTGATGGTCAGCGTCCCCGTGTCCGTCAGCGTCCAGTTCAGGCCGGCGCCGCAGGTTCCGCCTGTGTCAGCTGCTGCCGTCCCGCAGAAAATGACGACAATCAGCGCTGTCAGTAACAGGATCATCCACATTTTTCGATTCATGTTCTTCTCCTCCCGCATTCCGGTCCGGACAGTCATTTTCCCGTGTACGGATCTGCCGCGTTTCCACGGGTGCGTTCCTCCTCGCTCACTACCAGCCCCAGGGTCTTCGCATTGATGGCCAGGTCCAGCCGGTTTTTGTATCCGGTCTTCTGCAGCATGTTCTGAATATGCCGCTTGATCGTGAAAACCGTTACGTTCAGCTTATCTGCGATCTCCTCGTTGGTCAGGCCGCCGGTCAGTTCGCGCAGCACCTCCAGCTCCCGGTCCGTCAGGTCGCTGCGCTTCGTGTTCCCCAGGTTCGGATCCGGGGGAGCGGAAGGATAAACCGTCTCACCGTTCATCACCCGGTTCATGATCTCAATAAGGCTGTGCACCTCGTATTCCTTGTACCAGAAGCCTTCCACGCCGATGGCCCGGGCCCGGTCCTCCCAGGTGCTTTCCAGGGCGGAAGTTGTCAGGATGATCCGGATCTCCGGATGGCGCCTTTTGATCTCCGCGGCCGCGGTCAACCCGTCGATCCCGTCACGCATCATCACATCCAGGATCAGCAGATCTGCTTCGTGAGCATTGACATATTCCACGGCTTCCCGTGCCGTTCGCAGCGCCGCCAGCAGCCGGTAACCGGGATTCGCCCGGACGTACATCTCGAAAAAAGCGCGGGAAATGTTCTGGTCATCCGCCACAACTACCCTGATCGGGTTATTCATCTTTGCCACCACCTTGTCCGTTGAAAAAACACTGTGAATATGAAAAGCACAATATATTTCAATATAAATTATAGGCTCCCGGTTGGCTCTTGTATACTGTCCAAAAGAACCATTTTTGAAAAAAGAAATATGTCGCCAAAGCCAATAAGTAAAGCCGCTCCCATGTTTCGGGGAACGGCTCCGCCGGATCCGTACAGGGGTTATTCGATTTCGAACCTGATTCCCGCGCCGTTGGCGAAGGTTTCTGCCGCCGAGCCCGGGACGCCGAATATGGTCAGATCCGATCTGTTGATGTTCTTGAATACGTCCGGCGGGATCGCCGTGATGGCAGCCGGAATGCGGATCTGCCTGAGACGGGTACAGTTTGCGAAGGCCCGGCTGCCCAGGAAGGTGACGCTGTCCGGAATATAGACGACGGTCATCTGAGCGCCGGAGAAGGCTTCGGCCTCGATGCGGGTCAGGCGGGAGGGCAGGGTAAAGTCCGGCGTGTCCATCTCGGTGATCGTCCGGAAGGTGTAGCCGTTGGCCCCGGCGTAGGCTTGCGCGGTGGAGCCGCTGAGCCCGCAGAGTACGAGGCCGGGGGAGGCATCATCGAATACATCGCTGTCAAAACTTGTTTCAGCATTATGAACCAGCACATATTCCAGACCGGAGCAGCGTTCGAAAGCCCGTTTACCGATGCTTGTCACGCTTTTCGGGATCGACACACAGCTCAGGTTAAGGCAGGCCTGGAAAACACCGTTTCCGATGACGGTCAAGTTGTTCGGGAGCTTCACGCCGGTCAGGTTGCTGCAGGCGGAGAAAGCATAGTCTCCGATGCTTGTCACGCTGTTCGGGATCGTCATGCCGGTCAGGCTTTTGCAGGCATAGAAAGCACTTGCCCCGATGCTTGTCACGCTGTTCGGGATCGTCACGCCGGTCAGATTTTTGCAGTCACTGAAAGCATTTGCCTCAATGCTTGTCACGCCGTCCGGAACGGAAAACGAACCTGTTTTTCCACAGGGGCAAACGATCAGTACAGTTTTCTGTTTATCGTAGAGCGCGCCGTTAACAGATGTATAGGCGGCGTTTCCGCTGCCAACCTGTATACCGGTCAGGCTGGTGCAATATTTGAAAGCTGCAGCCCCAATGCTGGCTACGCTGTTCGGGATCGTCACGCCGGTCAGGCCCGTGCAGCCATGGAAAGCACTTGCCCCGATGCTTGTCACGCCGGTCGGAATAGTTATGTCAGTCATGCTTTCGCAAAAACCGAAAGCTGAATACCCAATGCTGGTTACGCTGTTCGGGATCGTCACGCCGGTCAGGTTTTTGCAGTGATCGAAAGCATTTGCCCCGATGCTTGTCACGCCGGTCGGGATCGTCACGCTTCCCATGCTCCTGCATTCCGCGAAGATATAATCACCAATGCTTGTTACACCGCTGCCAATGTCAGCCGATGAGATTACTACGCTGCTTCTGAAAGGGGAAGCTGTATCTGAAGAACTCGCGTAATTCCACATCGGTCCGCTGCCGGTAATGCTCACTGTACCGGTGCGAGGGTCAATCGCCCAGTAAACTTCATCGCCGCACTGTCCGGAAAGGTCCCCGACAGATTCGAAAGGGATGCCTGCCGTTTCGGCATATGTTTCCGCAGTTGAACCCGGCCAGCCATGAAGTACCAGGTTTGGAGAGCAGTTCTGGAAAACGTCATAATCACTGTCGCCGATCACTGTTTCCCGGTTGATGACAGTGACGTCGAACAGGCCGGAACAATGCGCAAAAGCAAGATAGCCGATTTTTGTCACGCTGTAGGGGATGATTACGCTTGAAATTCTGCCGCATCCATTAAAAGCACAGCTGCCGATACATGTTACGCCGTCTCCGATCACAACGGACCTGATGTCATCACGCCGGCTGTACCACGGAGCAGCGTTGTAATCAATAAATTCCGTCATAGCCCCCGTGCCGCTGATGGTCAGCGTCCCCGTGCCTGTCAGCGTCCAGTTCAGGCCGGCGCCGCAGGTTCCGCCTGTGTCAGCTGCTGCCGTCCCGCAGAAAATGACGACAATCAGCGCTGTCAGCAAAAGGATCATCCACATTTTTCGATTCATGTTCTTTTCCTCTCCGCCACGACCACCCTGATCCGGTTATTCATCTTTGCCACTGCTTTGTCCGTTGAAGAAACGCTGTGAATATGAAAAGCACAATATATTTCAATATAAATTATAGGTTCCCGGTTTGCACTTGTATACTGTCCAAAAGAACCATTTTTGAAATAGAAATGAAAAACCGGGAAACGGATGTCCGTTTCCCGCAAAGTGTCTCAGGGAATGCGGATGGTCAGCCGGAATGCCGGCACGGATTCCACCGCCATTTCCCCGCCGGCTTCCTCCGTCTTCCGGCGGAGCGAAAGCAGTCCGCCGCTTTCCGTAACCATTTCCTTCGGAGGACGGCCGTTGTTGGCAATCCGGATCACCAGGCTTTCCCCGGTTTCCTCCAGCCGCACTGTGAGCCGATCAGCCTCCGCGTGCTTCACCGCGTTGGTGGCACATTCCTGCACCGCGTAAGCCAGCAGGGTCCGCCGTGCCGGTTCCTCCGGAAGTTTTCCGTCGATCTCCGCCCGGATGCCGATCCCCCGGATCAAATACAGTGTCTGCTGCAGCAGGTCGGTCCCGGCGGGCGTGTCGTCCGTTCCGGTCGGTATCTCCGCCTCCCGCAGCAGGAAGCGGTTCATCTCCCGGGTCAGCATCCGGACCATTTCTCCATCGGTACTGTCCGGATGTTCCAGGTAATGGCGGCCCGTCAGCAGTACCTGGCCCAGCTGGTTATGCAGGGCCGCACGGGCGTCCGCCTTTTCCCGGGCAAAAAACAAATCCCCGGAAATATCTGTCACAGCCTTCATGCGGCGCCGGATATCCTGCAGGTGTTCGTTCTTCTCCCGCAGTTCTTCAGTGATCCGGTACTGCTCCGTCACGTCCGCAGCGATGAGCAGGTCGTATTCCTTCCCGTTTACCGTAATCTTTTCCAGGGAAAAGCGCCGGGTTTCCCCGTACGGCAGCCGGACCAGGGTTTCGCTGTCCTGCTGTTCGCTTTTGGCCTCCACCTGTTTCCGGAAGCGGTTCGCGTCGGAAAGCACGCTGCCGGTCAGCGTCCGGCAGATGGCGTTCATCTGCAGGTTGGAAAGCAGCACCGTCCCGTCCGGCGCGCTGATACAGATGCCCTCCGGCAGCAGGTCGACGGTTTCCCGCACCGAGTCCGCCGTCAGGTGGTCCCGCAGGTAGATCCGGTTATTCCGGAGAATCACGGCCAGGAGGACGGCCAGGACCGCTCCGATCCCGGCATACAGTCCCCACGGGAGGCTGAACATGGTCAGCTGGAAGGGCCGGTACCGGGGATCCGGCTCGGAAAGGTAGGTATAGCGGGCACAGTCCATGAGGACCGTAAACAGGGCCAGGCCTGCCAGCAGGTTCAGGCCGGAAAACAGGACCGTCCGCCGGTTCCGGCGCACCCGGAATGCACCGGCCAGGGCGGCCAGTTCTCCGATGACCAGGAGCAGGGAACCTGTGGCGAGCGCATACCAGACAAAAGAATCCCGAAGCATGCTCACTGCCTTCATGCCGGTTTCCCTCCCTTCCGCCTGCGGATGGTCAGGAATACGTTTCCATCACTGTTTCGTTCCTCCACCGGCAGGATGGTCTCCGGAAGCGGCATCGCCTGCGCCGTGTCCGCGGCGAGGCGTATTCCGTCATCCAGCAGGGAAACCGTCATCCGGCTCATGGAAGGCAGCCAGGCCTCGATCACGGCTTCAAATGTGTCGTACAGCTCATGTATGTCCGAAAGCGGAAAATCGGCGAGCTCTTCCCCGACAGCCGCAGCCTCCACGCCACAGCACTTCAGGAAGCGGGCGGACTCCTGCAGGGCCAGGAACAGCTCCCGGTTCCGCTTCGGAAGCACCGATTCATCCAGCAGGAGCAGGTTGCTCTTCCGCTTGCACCAGGCGTTCAACACGCAGCATTCGCCCAGCGCCCGGCGGAAGGCTTCCGTATCCGGTTCATTGGAGTCCAGCAGTTTCGCAATCCGCCTTTGGCGGGGGAGCAGCGTTTCGGCAATCCGGTCGTACACCCGGTTCTGCGCATCCAGGCGGGCATTCTTTTCCTTCAGTTCATTTTCCACCCGGATCAGGTCGTTCTCCTCACCGAGGATCTCATTGGCGGATTCCAGGCGGCGGTTTTCCCGGTGCAGCTCACTCTCGTCACCGGTCCAGAAGGCATATCCGGCCCGGATGGCCATACCGGAAAGGCGGATATCCTCCTCCGGGTATACCGGATGCTTCAGCGAGGCCCGCAGTTCATCTTCCGATGCGTTCAGCGCCCGACCGGCCCGGTAAACCGGCGAAAGCCGTTTGTCGGTGATGAGCACCGGCAGACCCAGCTGTTCAAAAAAACCGATATGGTTTTCATTGCCGGGGATCAGGCGGTTCCGGATACAGATCTCAAAAATGCCCAGCATGCCGAAAATGTTGATCTCCTGAGTACTGTACGGCTGGTGGACATGCAGCCAGTCCCATACCAGCAGGTTCATCGCCAGCATGAAAAGCCAGCACGCCACAGCGCCTGCCAGCAGGACGATCCCCCCGGCCGGGCGGCGGCCCGTCTCCCGGAACAGCAGCACCAGCCCAGCCGCAATGGCCAGGATGATCCAGGCGTACAGCAGGTAGAAGACAGCGCCCTGGGAGTATCTTCCGGTTACGATCGCCAGGTCCGGATAATCCGCCTTTGGCCGGTATACCAGGTAATGCAGGTCATTGGTGATCACGGCCAGGGACAGCAGGGCCGCGGGAATCAGCAGCAGCCGCTCGTCCCATCCTTTCCCGTCCTCCGCACCACGGCGGATCCGGACAGCCGCCATGAGGAACAGCGCCGGGTTCACCGTCTGCGGAACCCAGTACACATACTTGCTCCAGCGGTTCAGCGCCGCGGCGCCGACCGCGTCCCCGGCGATCCGGTTGCTGAATACCTGCACCGCCAGCAGGCAGACCATCATCACGCCCGCAGCGGTCATATATGTCCTCACCCGCGTCGGCAGCAGCCGGGAGCGCACGGACCGGATCCAGAACAATACAAGGCCGGTAAAAACAGCAAATCGCCCGGTGAACAGGAAAGAATTCAGAAACAGGTTTTCTGTCGGGTCAAAATAATGCATCAATCCGCCCAGCAACAGGAAACCGGCAAACAACCATGTGTTCCGCCTGAAGCCGTTCTTTTTCACGGTTTATTGCTCCTTTCTTCCGTACTGCGCCGGGAATGAAAATCACCGGCATGCCTTCCTCATTATACAAGGAAGCCGGGGCATCCTTCGTTTTTGAACCCGCCCCCGTGTGGGTCAGCGGGCGCTGCTCCTGCCGCGTTTTTCCGGGATCCGATACGGCGAATACAGATTGGATACAGTACCGTCCGGAGCCCTTGTTCCAGACAAAACCGATCTTCGGCTGTTTTCGGATCTTTCAGGCGTTATTATCCGTTTTATTGACTACGACCACAGCATTGTAGATGATTTTGTTCTGATTATCAACGCTTCTGTGAAACATTTTTGCGGGATCCGCATTTTTGTTCAACAGAGCTGCTCATCTGAAGTGTACAGATCAGGCTTTTCCCC
>JAFWQA010000015.1 GCA_017509255.1 Clostridia bacterium
AACAACTTTTTTAAAAGACTTGTTAAAAAATTCCCAGCACCATCTGGCTGATATTTTTCGCGTGGTCGCTGGTCCTCTTCATGTTAATTAAAATTTCCAGGAAGACCAGGCCGGAATCCGGATGGCAGGTGCCTTCGTTCAGGCGCCGGATATGGTTCTTGCGCATTTCCTTTTGCGCCGCTTTCACCTGGCGGCACACGCTCCAGGCCTCTTCCGCCAGCTTCGGATCATTTTTTGCAAAGCTTTCCATACTGACTTCCAGCGAATGTTCCATCAGCTTGCCGATTTCAGCAATCTCCTGCTGCGCTTCCGGGGATATTACGATTTTTTCCTCAAAAATTTTGCGGCTGCGCTTCACCAGAGTCTGGGCATGGTCGCCGATGCGTTCCAGATCGATGCAGGCATGCATCAGGGCCATGTGCTTGGCAGACAGGGAACTGCCCAGGCCTTTTTCGGAAATATGGGTCAGGTACCGGGTGATCTCTTCATTCAGCTTATCCACGATCGGTTCATGTTCCAGCACGTACTGCACCTTGGCAGGATCGTATTTCACAAGGGACTCCACCGCCGCGTGCATGTTTTTCCGGGCCACTTCCCCCATGCGGATCACTTCTTTTTCCGCCAGCACGATAGCGATGGACGGGGTTGCCAGCATCGCGTCATTCAGGTACAGCGGTTTCACGGAAATCTTATCGCCCTTATCCGGCAGCAGTTTTTCAATGAGATGGGTAAAGGGTGTGATCAACGGCAGGAAGATCAGGGTGTTCAGCACGTTAAAGGCGCTGTGGGAGTTGGCGATCTGCCGGGCAATATCCCCTGTGGGGGAAATCGCCAGCACGACTTTGACAAACAAAGGCAGAAACGCAAGGAAAATCACGCAGCCGAAGGAGTTGAACAGCACATGGGACAACGCCACCTGCTTGGCCGAAGTGTTGCTCCGGGAAGCCGCCACGATGGCCGTCAGGCAGGTGCCGATATTATCGCCCAGCAACACCGGGATAGCCCCTTCCAGCGGAAGCAGGCCCTGACCGGCCATGGCCATCAAAATGCCGACCGTAGCCGCGCTGGACTGGACCATAATGGTAAAGATGATACCCACGATAACCCCCAGCGCCGGGTTATCGGCAAAACGGGAAACGAACTCCACGAACACCGGACTGCTGCGCAGGGGGGACGCCGCGGCGCTGAGCACCTTCATACCCAGCATCAGCAGGCCGAAGCCCAGCAGGATCTGGCCGATGAACTGGCCCTTCTTGCGTTTGGCAAGGACGCGGGTCATGGCCCCGACAAAGATCATAACCGTAAAATAATCGGTCAGCTTGAACGCAATCAGCTGGGCCGTAAAGGTCGTCCCGATATTGGCCCCCATGACCACGCTGAACGCCTGCTTTAGCGTCATCACACCGGCGTTGACCAGGCCTACCGACATCACGGTGGTTGCCGCGGAAGACTGCAGGGTCGCCGCTACCAGCGCGCCCAGGAGCACGCCCATCACAGGCACGCCCGTCAGGGACTGCAGCACCTTCTGGAGCCGGGCGCCGGCAGCCTGCTGCAGACCGCCGCCCA
>JAFWQA010000017.1 GCA_017509255.1 Clostridia bacterium
ACGTGTCGCGGATTCGCCGAAGGGCGTGCCATGTCATACCGTGTGCTGCGCGGAAAGGGCAAGCCCTTTCCCTACAATGGGAAGGCTGCGAATTCGCCCTAAGTTTATGGGAATCCCGCTGTTGCTGCCGGAACCGGCCACGGGCTGGACGACGTTCCCTACCATGAAATGTTGCGAATTCGCCGGACGTGGTGCTTGTCTTTGGTGCTGCTGCCGGGGCGTCGGGACGCCGCCCCCTACATTGAGATGCTGCGAATTCGCCGGACTTGGCGGTTGACTTTGGTGCTGCTGCGCGGCGCGCCGGGTCGGCGCGCCCTACAAGAAAATCCTACGAATTCGTCAAATGAGTCAATGGGGACGGTTCTTTTTGACTCATTTTTGTCCGTCAGATCGCACGTCCGATGAAGAACACATAGCCATAGTGCCGCCCGTACTGCCGATACAGCGCCACCTCATCCCGGTTCATGGCGGCGTAGGCGCGCATCTCCTCGCTGTGCGGGTATTTCTCCAGCATCGCCTGGATGGCCCGCTCCCGGGGCGCGAAGTAGTGCTCCGTCCAGCATTCCTCCGGCAGGGCGAAGGCGGCGACGAACTGATAGCCGCAAGTGCGCAGCAGGCCCAGGTTGGTCTCCACCGTGTCCAGCGGACTGCCCGCCTCGGCCCAAAAGCGCGCTGCGGCGGCGGGCTGCTGGGCGGTCAGCCAGCAGGGACCGCTCACCGCCACATAGCCCCCCGGCCTGAGGAAGTCCCGCCAGTGGCGCAGCCCGGTCTCAAAGCCGATGTTGTCAATGGCCCCCTCGGACCAGATCAGGTCAAAGGACTGCCGTTCAAATGGCAGATCGGCCATATCCCCGGCGATTCCCCGTACCCGGTCCCCCAGACCCCGGCTTTGCGCCCGCTGGTTCAGCTTCTCCGCCATGACGGGGAACAGGTCCAGCCCCACAATGGAACCGGGCAAATCCTCCGCCAGCAGCAGCGTCTGTCCCCCGGTGCCGCAGCCCAGGTCCGCGATCCGGCCAAAGCGCTCCGGCGCGTCCAAAAACGAGAGGGCCTTCCGCACCGTCTCCGGGCTGCCCGGCCCCTGCCGCTCCAGCCCGATGTGCGCTTCCAGCAGCAGCTCCGGCATGGTGGGATGTTTGTCTTCCATGTTCCGTACCTCCTCAGTCCGCGTCCAGCGCTTCCAGCAAAAAACTCACGGGCCGGAACCCGTCGTTGCAGGAGAGCATGGCGGACGCTTTGTTTTTCATCCAGCCGTCATAAAAATCCTGCGCCCCGTGGGCCAGGGCCAGCACAAAGGGGGAGACGGTCTCCCAGGCGCTGTCGCAAAAGCCCTCCGGCTTTTGCCAGCCCTGGCAGAGAAAGACCTGTCCCACTTTCATGTCACAGGCATGTTCGATGGGGTTTTCATACTGCGCGATCAGATCGTCATACCGTGCGATCCGCTTCACAGTAATGCGCACGTTTTTCACGGGTTTCACCTCCCTGTTCGTTTGGAAGATTGTACAGCTGTCTCAATGTGGCGCGTCTGTTTTGGATGTCGGAGCCTCCCGACATGCGCGGAAGGAAATGCAGCCGGAGTCAATGGGGACGGTTAATGCGAAGAAAAAGACAAATGTCCTCAGAGTATGGACATCCATCCTTTTCTTCGTGCATTTCGTGTGCGGCTTTGCGGCATGGATGTTCTTTTTGACTCATGCAGAGAGCGAATTCAAGAAAATGAGTCAAAAAGAACCGTCCCTAATGACTCACGGAATCCCGTCTCATCGGATGTCCTGGAGCCGTCGAAAGTGCTTTTCCCCCCACACCCTGACAGCAGAAGGCATATCACCAGCAGGATGGCAGAAAGAATGATTGTTATATGTGTTAAACCTCTTTTGATCAATGTCCGCGTCTCTTTTCCTTTTTCTTCGTCTGCTTCAT
>JAFWQA010000033.1 GCA_017509255.1 Clostridia bacterium
ATACCTACAACCGGACATTCAATATCCGGGAGGATACGGTCTATATGCGGAAAGCCTGGCGGGCCTTCGACGCGGAGGAGGATTCGCTATACCGGGCGGAAACGGCCCTTCGTCTGGTCGGTGCGTTCATGAATTCCCGGGAATGGGACAAGGCGGGCGCGCTTTTGCAGCAGGTCATGCCGTTCTGTACCCGGAACAGGGTCCTCCTGGGTCCTTGCATGAATATCTGCGCTTCCTACCAGTTGAATGCGCCTTCCGGAGATCCGGCGCTGGCAGTCCGTTATTTCGAAATGGCGGAAGAAGCAGGGTTCCCCCTCAGCGATGACAAGAAGTGTGACTGGGGATATGCCTTGTATCTGACGGGCCGGGAGGATCAGGCCGACCGCATGTGGGACAGCCTGGCGCGGCTCCACCCGGAAGGATTGCTGCAGTTATACAACCGCCAGTATAGCCGGTATCGCCTGGAAGGAGAGGTCGAGTTGGCCTTGCCCGCCTTGGAGATCGGCGCTACCCGGCAGGATTCCCTGCTGCGTATCCAGACTTCGGAAACAGTGAGCCGGGCGCAGCGGGATTATCTGGAAGCAGTCGCGGAAGGGGAACGGTTGTCGGCCGCCCGCGAACGGGACCGGAAAAGAGCGATCTGGGCAGTCTCCATCCTGGTCTTTTCCCTGCTGTTCGTCACGGGATTTGCCATCTGGCAGGACCAGCGGGAGCGGCTCAATACGGCCCGTCTGGCGCTGGAGGAGTCCCAGCGGCTTGCTAAGCGTCTCTCCGAGGCGGAACACCGTCATATCAACAAGATCCATTATCTGGAACGGAATGCCCGGACCCGGGAATCCACCCTGGAGGAGATCCGCGCGGATTACCTGAACATGCTCCGGGACGGGTACCGGAGGCTGGGCCAGCTGTTCGAGGACAAGCAGTTTGCCGAGACGCAGGTCATGACCGAATCCGTCCTGTACCGGAAAGTCTGCGATACGCTCAAGGACATCGACGGGGACAGCAAGGGTTTCAAGCGCCTTCAGGACTATATCGAGGAGCATCTCGGCCATCCGATCGCTTCCCTGAAGGCCGACATCCCTTCCTTGGGCGAGCGGGAAATCCGGCTTTTCTGTTATCTGGTCATCGGGTATGACGCGCCGCTGATCGCTTCCTTGATGGAGGTCGCGAAAGACAGTACGATCCATACGTGGAAGAGCCGGCTGGTCAGCAAAATCCGTAAACTGTCCGTCGCCAAGGCCAGGCGCTATCTCGACCTCATCCGTTGAGGTCCTTCATTCCTTGCAAATCCGGTTGAAAGGGCGTAACTTTGTCCGGTTATGAAGAACCGGACGGTCTTGTTGTTGTGCCTGGCAGCGGGTTTTGTGCTGCTGATGAGCGCGCCTTTCCTGGTGGAGGGGTGCGGTTGGATGGCGTTGCTCGGTTTTGTGCCGCTGCTGTGCATGGAACGGGTGGCGTCGATGGAAACGGCCGGGGGGATGGGGCCAGTCAGGCATTTCTGGTGGTGGCATTACGGGACGTTCGTGGCATGGAATGCGGTGACGACGTTCTGGGTATGCAATGCGACGGTCGGGGGCGGGATTTTCGCCATTCTGGCCAATGCGTTGCAGATGTCGCTGGTTTTCGGACTGTTCCGGTGGGTAAAACGGCGTTTTCAGGGGCACCGGCGGGGAGGCGCTTTGCCTTACCTGTTCCTGGCGGCGGCGTGGATAGCCTGGGAAAAGTATTATCTCACGGTGGCGGAGATCTCGTGGCCGTGGCTGGTGCTGGGGAATGCGTTCGCCGGGACTTCCTCCCTGGTGCAGTGGTACGAGTTCACAGGCACCCTGGGCGGCTCGCTCTGGATATGGGCCTCGTCGCTTTCTGTGTTCGGGATCCTGGTGGCGCTGTCTGACGGGCGGTTCCATTCTGCCTGGAACAAAAAGGCCCGGTTCGCGGCCG
>JAFWQA010000034.1 GCA_017509255.1 Clostridia bacterium
AAATGCGGTTGGGCCACAGTTGGGGCATTTTCGCACATATAAAAGCTGAGACCGTTGATTTACAACGGTCTCAGATGTGCGGGAAACAGGACTTGAACCTGCAAGTACGTACGTACACATGAACCTGAATCATGCGCGTCTGCCAATTCCGCCATTCCCGCATAGATGGTGGGCAGGGGTGGATTCGAACCACCGAAGCTGATAGCGGCAGATTTACAGTCTGCTCCCTTTGGCCACTCGGGAACCTACCCATATTCAGTTCCCTCTTGACCCAAAGGGTGGAGCTGGCGATGGGACTCGAACCCGCAACCTGCTGATTACAAATCAGCTGCTCTGCCAATTGAGCTACGCCAGCACGAAGCTCTGCTTTTTCAGTCGCGGTTCCTTTTGCAAAAGGTGGCGACCCGGATGGGGCTCGAACCCACGACCTCCAGCGTGACAGGCTGGCGCTCTAACCAACTGAGCTACCGGGCCAGGAAAAAGGCTGTGGGCCTTCAGGGACTTGAACCCCGGACCAACCGGTTATGAGCCGGCCGCTCTGACCAACTGAGCTAAAGGCCCAAACCGGAAAGGAAGAAAAGGAGTGACTCCGCCGGGATTCGAACCCGGGTAGCCGCCGTGAAAGGGCGGTGTCTTAGGCCTCTTGACCACGGAGCCACGTAACTAGGGTGGAATGAGTCGGGGTGAAGGGATTCGAACCCCCGGCCCCATGCTCCCAAAGCACGTGCGCTAGCCAGACTGCGCTACACCCCGGTGCATCCTTCCTACGGTCTTCCCCGCAGGCGACATCAGTTAATATACACGAAGAAAAAGGGTTTGTCAATCGTTTTTTTGAAAAAAATCGGATAAAAAAGTGAGGCGTTTCCTGCCGGAAACGCCCCGTCTGTTTTTATCCTTTTCCGCTTATTCCTTCGCGGTTTCCGGATCCCCGCCCAGCTTCATCGCGACGAATACGCCCAGGGCAAGCGCCGCAACGGCTGCAGCACAGATCCAGACGTTGAAGCCCTCATAGATGCTTTTATCCATCAGGATCACGACGGGAGAGGCCGCCACCATGCCGAGAATGCCGCAGTAGGTCCTTCCCTTCCATTTCTTCATCAGGAAGGCGATCAGCTTCGCGATCGCGAAAATACCGAAAACGATGCCCAGCAGGAAGGGCAGCAGGATCCCGATATTGTGCAGGATCACGTCGCCCGCTCCCTGAGTGATGCCGTGCAGCAGGTCCGGGATCGCGCCGGTCACGATGGGCTCATAGTAGCCCAGCGTCTTGAGGATCATGCTTCCGGATACGCCGGGGATCACCATGGTCGCGGAGGAAACGGCGCCCAGGAGGAACAGCTTGATGACCTCGCCGACATTCAGGGAGATCGTCGTGCTGTTTTCCTTCTCGATCACCTTCAGCGCGACCACCAGCGCGAACAGGATAGCGAAAACCAGCGCGCCCTGCCAGCCGATCTTCTCGCCCTTCATTTCCTTCAGGATAAAGGGCAGGCTGCCCAGGATCAGGCCGATGAACAGCGCGTTGGTCGGCAGCGGGAAGTTCCCGAAGGCGGCCTTCAGCCCGATGGCGCCCAGCGCGATGGCCAGCACCATGCCCAGCAGGTAGGGCCAGAGCACCCGGATGCATTCCCTGAACTTTTTCAGCAGGTTATTGATGCTCCAGATGATCTTGTCGTAAATGCCCATGGAGACCATCATCGTACCGCCGGAAACGCCCGGGATCACGTTGGCCAGGCCGATCACCATGCCGCGCAGTATGTCAAGAAGCCATTTCATCTTTCATATCCTCCGTCATCTTCCCATTGACCGTCGTCCGGTTCAAAATCCGCCGCCAGGCTTTCCGGAGAGAACCGCGGGTCAAAGGCCAGCGAAGCCAGCCTGTCCTTTGTGACCACGGTATCCGTGCCGAGGCAGTCATTGCAGCGGTAGCCGCAGTCCGGACACACACAGCCCAGATGGTCGCTTTCCGCCTGTATCATATAGGTCCCGCATTCCTTGCAGCTGCAGCGCATACCCTTCCCTCCGTTTCAGACAGCCATCAGATTATATCAGAGCTTCCGGCTTTCTTCAACAAAAAAAGTGGGCCGCGTTCCGCGGCCCGGGGCGAGATTTCCGATTTATGCTTCCGGCTCGAGCAGGCCCAGGTTCCCGTCCTTCCTCAGGTACAGGACGTTGGTCCGCTCGGTGTCGATGTTAACGAAGGCGAAGAAGCTGTGACCCAGCAGTTCCATTTCGATGATGGCGTCTTCCACGCTCATCGGGCGGACCGGGAAGGTTTTCCTCTTGACGACCTTCAGCTCCTCTTCTTCGGGTTCTTCTTCAATGTATTCGGGGGCCTCGGGGAATGCTTCCTCGCGCAGGCGCTTGCCCAGCTTAGTCCTGTGCTTGCGGATCATCCGCTCCATCTTGGCCAGGGAATGGTCGATCGCGATAAACAGGTTCTCATCGGAGGACTCGGTACGCAGGATCACGTTCTTCCCCATCGGTACGGTGATCTCAACCACCCGCACATTGTCCTTTTCCTTGTGCATGCGGACCTGCATTTCCGTTTCCGGCCAGAGGTACTTGCCCATGGTGGCGGTCTTCTTTTCGATCCTGCTGGTAATGCCCGGGGTCACGACCATGTTGCGCGCGTTAATCGTCAGTTTCATAAATCTGTTTGGGCTCCTTTCAATCATTTGGATGATACTGAAAGAGCGTGGACAAACCGGTTCATCCTCGTCCGGCCTTCCACGTCATTCTGTGTGCCATGGGCACCACATCCTTCCGCTTGTCTTTTTCTGTTTATATATTTCGCCGGTGTTTTTTCCGATTCCTTCTTTCTTTGCTCTTTTTCGCAAAAATTTCGACCATTTATCACAAACCGGACAAATACGTTCTTTTCCTTGATTTCCGCCGTCAGGTGATGCAAAATAACAGGGAGGTGATCGTATGAAACTGACAGAACTGCTCCGGGGCGACAGGCTCCATCTGAGCTTTGAAGTCTTCCCGCCCAAGACCTCCACAGCATTTGAGGACGTCCGCGCCGCGGTGGAAGAAATCGCCGCGCTCAGGCCGTCCTTTGTTTCCGTCACCTACGGCGCCGGCGGCGGCACGAGCGAGTTTACCCTCAGCATCGCCGAGGATATCCTCCGCACGCAGCATGTGCCGACCCTGGCGCACCTCACCTGCGTTTCCTCAACGCGGGAGACCGTACGGGAGCGCATCGCCGCCATGAAGCAGGCCGGCATCGAGAACGTCATGGCCCTGCGCGGTGACCTGACGCCGGAGCTGATGAACACGGACCGGAGCAAATGGGATTACCGTTATGCCATTGAGCTGGTCCGGGATCTGAAGGAAAGCGGCGCAGATTTCTGCATCGGCGGCGCCTGCTATCCGGAAAAGCATCCGGAAAGCGCCGATTCCGTGGAGGATATCATCCACCTGAAGGAAAAAGTGGACGCAGGCTGCGAGTTCCTGACCACGCAGATGTTCTTTGACAACAACCTGCTCTACCGCTATCTCTACCGCATCCGGGAAAAGGGCATCGAGGTGCCCGTGATCCCCGGCATCATGCCCATCACCAACGCGAAGCAGGTGGAACGGGCCATCCGCCTGAGCGGCAGCTTCATGCCCACGCGCTTCCGCTCCCTTGTGGACAAGTTCGGCTCCAGCCCCGCCGCCATGAAGCAGGCCGGCATCATCTACGCCACGGATCAGATCATTGACCTGTACGCCAACGGCGTCAAAAACGTCCATGTATATACGATGAACAAGCCCGACGTGGCTGCAAGCATCCTGAAAAATCTCTCGGATATACTGGGATGAACGTTCCGGAGGAAAAAGCCATGAATATACTGGAATATATGAAGGATCACTTCGTGCTGCTGGACGGCGGCACGGGGACCGTGCTGCAGGCCGCCGGGCTGAAGAGCGGGGAAAGGCCCGAAGCCTGGAGCCTGTCCCGCCCGGAGGAGATCGTGAAGCTGCACGCCTCCTACATGGCAGCCGGTTCCAACGTCGTGGTCACGAACACCTTCGGTGTCAATCCTCTGCACTACTCCCCGGAGGAAACGGAGACGCTGGTCGCCGCCGGCATCGCCCGCGCCCGGGAGGCGCAGAAGTCCTGCACGGACCATCCGACCTTTGTGGCGATGGACCTGGGGCCCACCGGCAAGCTGCTGGAGCCGCTGGGCTACCTTCCCTTTGAGGACGCGGTGGAATGCTATGCCCTGCTGGCCCGCCTCGGCGTGAAATACGGCGCGGATCTCTTTTTTATCGAGACCATGAACGATTCCATGGAGACGAAGGCCGCGCTGCTCGCGGTGAAGGAAAACAGCAGCCTGCCGGTCTTCGTATCCAATGCCTACAGCGAAAACGGCCGCCTGCTTTCCGGCGCTGAGCCGGCCGCCATGGTCGCCCTGCTGGAGGGCATGGGTGCGGACGCCATCGGCGTCAACTGCTCCATGGGGCCGGACGGCCTCGCGCCGATCGTCCGGGAATACCTGGCCCACGCCTCCGTCCCGGTGCTGATGAAGGCCAACGCCGGCCTTCCCCGGGTGGAAAACGGCACCACCGTCTATGACGTCGACCCGGATGCCTTCGCGGAGACCGAGGTTCAGCTTGCGCGCGAGGGCGCCCGCATCCTTGGCGGCTGCTGCGGCACAACGCCCGCGCATATCCGCGCCCTTTCCGAAAGGCTGAAGGGGCTTGCTCCCCTGCCTGTTGCGGAAAAGGAGGAGACCGTCGTTTCCTCCGGTACGCGGGCCGTCTTTTTCGGGGCAAAGCCGCTGCTGATCGGCGAGCGCATCAATCCCACCGGCAAAAAGCGCCTGAAGCAGGCGCTGCTGGAAAACGACTTCCCCTATGTGCTGGAGCAGGCCACCTCGCAGGAGGAAAAGGGCGTGCACCTGCTGGACGTCAACGCCGGCCTGCCCGGGATCGACGAGCCGGCCGTCCTGTCCTCCCTGGTCAAAGAGCTGCAGGCGGTCGTTTCCGTGCCTCTGCAGATCGACACCTCCGACCCTGCAGCCATGGAGCGCGCCCTGCGCGTTTACAACGGCAAAGCGCTGATCAACTCCGTCAACGGCAAGCAGGAGAGCATGGACGCCGTTTTCCCGCTGGTCAAAAAATACGGCGGTACCGTGATCGCCCTCACACTGGATGAGGATGGCATCCCGGAGACCGTGGAGGGCCGCGTCGCGGTGGCTGAAAGGATCATCGCAGAAGCGGCAAAATACGGCATCGGGCGAAAGGACCTTGTTTTCGATACGCTGGCAATGACCGTTTCCGCCGCCCCGGAGGCAGCTCAGGTCACTCTGGCCTCCCTGGATCATATCCGCCATACCCTCGGCTGTCATACCAGTCTCGGCGTCAGCAACGTCTCCTTCGGCCTGCCCGCCCGGGACGGCATCAACGCCACCTTCTTCGCCCTGGCGATGGAGCGCGGCCTGTCCGCCGCCATCATGAACCCGTTCTCGGACGCTGTAATGCGCTCCTACAGGGCCTTCCTGGCGCTTCACGCGCTGGACCCGAACTGCGGCGGCTGGATCGCCGCAGCCGCGGCTCAGACGGAGCAGAAGCCCGCGGCGGCGCCCGCCGAGGAGGAAACGTCCCTGAACCGCGCGGTGATCAAGGGCTTCCGCAAGCAGGCAGCCGAGCTGACCCGGAAGCTGATCGAAACCCTGGACCCGATGGAGATCATCCGCGGGGAGGTCATTCCCGCGCTGAATACCGTCGGCGAGGGCTTTGAAAAGAATACGGTCTTCCTTCCCCAGCTGCTGATGAGCGCCGAGGCGGCCTCCGCCGCCTTTGAGGTCGTCAGGGAGGATGCGCAGAGGAACCGGACCTGCCGGGAGGTCCGCGGCCGCATCGTGCTGGCCACCGTCAAGGGGGACGTGCACGACATCGGCAAGAACATCGTCCGCCTGCTGCTGGAGAACTACGGCTTTGAGGTGCTGGATTTGGGCAAGGACGTCCCGCCGGAAACCGTGCTGGAGACCGTACGGCGGGAAAACATCCGTCTGGTCGGCCTCAGCGCGCTGATGACCACCACCGTGCCCGCCATGGAGGAGACCATCCACCTGCTGAACCGGGAGGCGCCCGGGGTGAAGATCGTGGTCGGCGGCGCCGTGCTGACCCAGGATTATGCCGACCAGATCGGGGCGGATCACTACGCGCCGGACGCGATGGACACCGTCCGCTACGCGGAGGAGTTCTTCGCCTGAGCTGTTTCAGAGCATATAAAATGAGGAGGGAGCTTTCGCTCTCTCCCCATTTTTTTGCGGTCCTTATCCCAGAATGACCTTTACCTCGTGGGTCCCGTCGGCAAATGCGGGCACCACGTTTCCTTCGACGGCCTTGCCGTCCACGGTCACCTGCTTCACACCGCGGCACACATGCGCGGCGTTCACGATCTCCACGTTGTACACGGCGCCGCGGAAGCGGCGGCTGACCTTGTAGCCGTCCCAGGTGTGCGGGATGCACGGATCGATCTTCAGGCCGTCCCAGTCGGGCTTGATGCCGAGGATGTAATTGCTGATCACATAGAAGTTCCAGGCGGCCGTGCCGGTCAGCCAGCTGTTCTTGGCCTGGCCGAAGTGGGCGGCATCCTTGCCGGCGATCATCTGGCTGTAGACGTAGGGCTCCATCTTGTGCAGGTCGGAGATCTCCTCGCGCCAGGCGGGAGCGATCCGGCTGTACAGGTCAAAGGCCCGGTCGCCGTGGCCGACCACAGTCTCCGCGGCAATGATCCACGGATTGTTGTGACAGAAAATGCCGGCGTTTTCCTTGTATCCCGGCGGATAGGAGCTGACCTCGCCCAGCTCGAGATGATATTCCTTATAGGCGGGCTGCAGCAGCACGATGCCGTGCTCCGTCTCCAGGTACTTATGCACGCTCTCCAGCGCCTTTTCGGCTTTTCCGTCCTCCACGCCCACGCCGGCCATCACGCAGTAGCCCTGACTCTCGATGAAGATCTTGCCGTCGTCGCATTCTTTGCTGCCGATCTTGCGGCCCATCGCGTCATAGGCGCGCACGAACCATTCGCCGTCCCAGCCGTCCTTCTC
The DNA here is from genome assembly GCA_017509255.1 of Clostridia bacterium. Taxonomy (GTDB): domain Bacteria; phylum Bacillota; class Clostridia; order Christensenellales; family Aristaeellaceae; genus Aristaeella. The sequence goes on from JAFWQA010000034.1 coordinate 7,047, forward strand.
GATGGCGGCGGTCATTTCGTCGATATTCTTCTGATAGGCCTCCGCCTTCGCGGTATGGCCCAGCCGCTTCTCGATCGCCACCAGCTCGGGAGCGATGGAAACGAACATGCCGGCGATCAGCACGCTCTCGGCGACCCGGTCGTCCGGGGCGTTGGGATTGGAGAAGGTCTGGAAGCTTTCGTCCGGCGTGTCGGAATAGCAGTTCAGGTTCAGACAGTCGTTCCAGTCCGCGCGGCCGATCAGCGGCAGGCCGTGCGGGCCGCGGTTGTTCACCACGTGCTCCAGGCTCACCTCCAGATGCTCCAGCAGCGTGCCGCAGTCATCCGGATTGCAGTCAAAGGGCGTCGGGGCATCCAGGATGCCGAAGTCGCCCGTTTCCTTGATATAGGCAGCCGTTCCGGCGATCAGCCACAGGGGGTCGTCCCCGAAGCCTCCGCCGATATCGTTGTTGCCCTTCTTGGTCAGGGGCTGGTACTGATGGTAGCAGCCGCCGTCGCGGAACTGGGTCGCCGCGATGTCCAGGATGCGCTCTCGCGCGCGTTCCGGGATCTGGTGCACGAAGCCCAGCAGATCCTGGCTGGAATCGCGGAAGCCCATGCCGCGGCCGATGCCGCTCTCGAACATGGAGGTGCTCCGGCTCATGTTGAAGGTCACCATGCACTGATAGGGGTTCCAGATGTTGACCATCCGGCCCAGCTTCTCGTTGTCCGTGGTCAGTACATAGGCGCTGAGCAGGTTGTCCCAGTGTTTCTTCAGGGCGTTGAAGGCGTCTTCGATCTGCTCATCGGTCGTCAGGCGGCTGAGCAGCTCCTTCGCCGGCTTCTTGTTGATGACGCCGGGCTTTTCCCATTTTTCCTCAGCGGGGAGCTCAACATAGCCCAGCACGAAGTTGAACCTTTTGCTTTCACCCTTTTCCAGATGCACCCTGATCTGGTGGGAAGCCATGGGCTGCCAGCCGGAGGCGATGGAATTGCTCATCTTCCCGTTCATCACGGCCTGGGGATTCTCAAAGCCGTTGTACATGCCCAGGAAGCTCTCCATATCGGTGTCAAAGCCGTCGATAGGCGTGTTTACCGCGAAGAAGGAGTAGTGGTTCCGGCGCTCCCGGTATTCGGTCTTGTGGTAGACCACGCCGTCCTCCACCTCCACCTCGCCGGTGGAGAAATTGCGCTGGAAGTTCAGCATGTCATCCTGCGCGTTCCACAGGCAGAACTCCACAAAGCTGTTCAGGATGACATCCTTTGCCCCTTCGCTCTCGTTGGTCAGGGTGATCTGATGTACCTCGGCGTCAAAGCCCATGGGCACGAAGCTCAGCTGGCTCGCCTTCAGGCCGTTCTTTTTGCCGATGATCACGGTATAGCCCATGCCGTGGCGACAGGAATACTCATCCAGCTCGGTCTTCACGGGCTTCCAGCCGGGGTTCCACACGGTCCCGTTGTCATTGATGTAGAAATAGCGCCCGCCGTTGTCCACGGGCATATTGTTGTAGCGGTAGCGGGTGATCCGGCGCAGCCGCGCGTCCCGGTAGAAGCAGTAGCCGCCGGCCGTGTTGCTGATGATCCCGAAAAACTTCTCGCAGCCGAGGTAGTTGATCCACGGATAAGGGGTACGGGGCGTTTCAATCACGTATTCCCGCGCTTTGTCATCAAAGTGACCGTATTTCATGGAGCTATCCCTCCTGATTATATTGGGCATTCATTTTTTCACGCCCGCGATCGGATGAATTATAGCATAATCCTTTGGTAAACGCAATCGTTTTCACGAAAGCCTTCCCTCTTTCCGTTTTCTCCGGTATTTCCCTGTTTTCAACGCTTCCGGGCTTTTCTCCGGAAGCCCCTTTCCCGCCCTTCCGGACCGTATGATCGTTTTTTTCATCTGTTTGCCGTATGCTGTATACCAAATGCAAGAAGAATACAGCTGTTTCCTTGAAACGTTCGGTTATCCGTGTACAATAGTATTGTTACATCAGCGGTTTAATACATCATTTCCCGGCTGTCCGGCCTTGGTGTTTTTCACCCGCCTGAAGGAAGAGTGATTATTTATATGAATTCAAAGATGCTGCAGTACGTTCTGAAGCGTGTTTTGCTTGCACTGCTCACCATCTGGATCGTCATCACGGTTACCTTCTTTGTCATGCACGCCGTTCCCGGCGGTCCCTTTATCGGGGAAAAGGCGATCTCCAAGGAGGCGCAGGCCGCGCTGGAAGCCAAATACGGCCTGGACAAGCCCCTGATGGAGCAGTATACCACCTATCTGAAGGACATCGTCACACGCTTTGATTTCGGCCCCTCGCTGAAGCAGCGCGGCCGCATGGTCACGGATATCATTGCGGACGGCATGCGCACCTCGGCGAAGCTGGGCGTGATCGCGGCGTGCATTGCCGCCTTCATCGGCATCGTGCTCGGCGCGGTCGCCGCGCTGAGGCGGAACACGGTGCTGGACAAGACCATCATGGTCATCACCACGGCATTCGTTTCGATGCCATCCTTTATTATGGGGTCGCTGCTGCTTGTCCTGTTTTCGGTCACCCTGAAATGGGTGCCCGCCAACGGCGCCAGCGCGGGCGGCCTGATCCTGCCCGTCATTACGCTGGCGCTCTATCCCATGGCCTATATTACGCGCCTGACCCGCTCCTCCATGCTGGACGTGCTCGGGCAGGATTACATCCGCACAGCCCGGGCCAAGGGCGTTTCCCGCCGCCGGATCATCTTCGGCCATGCGCTGAAAAACTCCCTGATCCCCGTCATCACCTACTTCGGCCCGATGCTGGCCTACATCACCACGGGTTCCATGGTGGTGGAGCAGATCTTTGCCGTACCGGGCATCGGCCGCCAGTTCGTTTCCAGCATCACCAACCGGGATTACACCATGATCATGGGCACCACGATCTTCCTGGCTACAATGATCGTGATCATGAACCTGGTCAGCGACCTGCTGTACAAGGTCGTGGATCCCCGGATCGAATTTGAATGAGAAAGGAGCGGAAGAAGATGATCAATATGAAAAAGCCCTTCAGCCTTCAGCTGGATCCGGATGCCTTCCGCCCCGCCACCGCGGAGGAAAAAGAATATATCTCCCGCATGCGTCCCTCCAGCACCTTTTTCCGGGACGGCTGGAAGCGCCTGATGAAGAACAAGGTGGCCACCGTCAGCATGATCCTGATCATTGTGATCACGCTGTCCTGCATCCTGATCCCCCTCTTCTGGCCCTATTCCTACGATGCCATGCTGGGCGTCCGTCCGGGCAAGCCCGTGGACAGTTCTTTCAACAACCTGGCTCCCTTCACCTACGGCAAAACGGAGCTGAAGCGCATCGAAGAAGGCGAAAGCGTATTCCCGCATATTTTCGGCACGGATGCCCACGGACGTGACTATTTCATCCGGATCGTCTTCGGCACCCGGATCTCCCTCGCGGTCGGTTTCTTCGCCAGTATCATCGTCCTGCTCATCGGTCTGATCATCGGGTCCATCGCCGGCTACGCGGGCGGGAAAGTGGACCTGTTCATCATGCGCATCGTGGATATCATCTATTCTCTCCCGGACATGCTGGTCATCATCCTGCTGGCCGTCGTCCTCGGACGGGTGCTGAACTTGGAGGGAACGATCCTGGAAAAGATCGGTTCCAACATCATCAGCATGTTCATCGTTTTCGGCCTGCTCTACTGGGTCAGCATGGCCCGGCTGATCCGCGGCCAGATCCTTTCCCTGCGGGAGCAGGAATACGTGCTTTCCGCCCGGGCCACCGGGGCCAAAGGCAGCTGGATCATCCGCAAGCACCTGCTGCCCAACTGCATCAGCGTGATCATCATCTCCACAGCGCTGCAGATCCCGAACGCCATTTTCACGGAGAGCTTCCTTTCCTTCCTGGGTCTGGGCGTCAACGCTCCCATGCCCTCACTGGGATCCCTGGCCTCCGATGCTCTGAACGGGCTGAATACCTATACCTACCGGCTGATCATCCCCGCCGCGGTCATCTGCCTGATCGTTCTGAGCCTGAACCTTTTCGGCGACGGGCTCCGCGACGCGTTTGACCCCAAGCTGAACGCGTAAGGAAAGGAGGAACGTGACATGGCTTTATTGGAAGTAAAAGACCTGCGGACCTCCTTCTTCACGGATGCGGGAGAGGTCAGGGCGGTGGACGGCGTATCCTTTTCCCTGGACAGGGGCAAGGTGCTGGGCATCGTCGGTGAATCCGGCTCCGGCAAATCCGTGACCGCTTATTCCATCATGCAGATCCTGGCTCCCACCGGCAAAATCGTGGGAGGCAGCGTCAAGCTGGACGGTCAGGAGTTGGTCGGCGCGGACGAGAAGACCATCCGCACGGTCCGCGGAAACAGGATCTCGATCATTTTCCAGGACCCGATGACTTCCCTGAACCCGACCTATACGATCGGCACCCAGCTGATGGAAGCCATCCGCCTGCACACCAACCGGAACCGTAAAGAGGCGCGGGAGCGCGCGGTGGAAATGCTGCGCCTCGTCAACGTCAACGAACCGGAAAAGCGCATGAAGCAGTATCCCTTTGAGCTTTCCGGCGGCATGCGGCAGCGCGTGATGATCGCCATGGCGCTGGCCTGCGAGCCCGATATCCTGATCGCCGATGAACCGACCACCGCGCTGGACGTGACCATCCAGGCCCAGATCCTGGAGCTGATGCAGGACCTGCAGCGCAAGCTCGGTATGGCCATCATCATGATCACCCATGACCTGGGCGTCGTTGCCCAGCTGTGCGACGAGATCATCGTCATGTACGCCGGCGCCATCTGTGAGAAGGGCACCGCGGATGACATCTTCTACGATCCGCAGCATGAATACACCAAGGGCCTCATGCGTTCCATCCCCCGGGACGAGAATAACGGCCAGCGGCTGAAGCCGATCACCGGCACGCCGATCGACCTGCTGAACATGCCCAGGGGCTGCCCCTTCGCTCCCCGCTGCGACGCGGCCATGAAGGTCTGCCTGACTGAGCATGCCCCCGTGCTGGAGGTCTCGGAGGGTCATTCCTCCTCCTGCTGGGTCACCTGTCAGAAGGCGCTGGAAGCGGAAAAGAACGCTGCGAAAGGCGGTGACGCGCAGTGAGTGAGAATAAAAACGATATCCTGCTGGACGTCCGCGGGCTGAAGCAGTATTTCCCGATCAACACCGGCTTCCTGAAGACCCGTCCCCTGAAGGCGGTCGACGACGTTTCCTTCACCATCCGGCGCGGGGAAACGCTGGGCCTGGTCGGTGAGTCCGGCTGCGGCAAGACCACCGTCGGGCGCACGATCCTGCACCTGTATCAGCCCACCGCCGGCGAGATCCGTTATGACGGGCAGCTGATCGAAAGCAAACAGTCCATCCGCGAGTTCAGAAAGAAAGCCACCATGGTTTTCCAGGATCCCTATTCCTCTCTGAATCCCCGCATGACCGTATCCGATATCGTCGCTGAGCCGCTGGACGTGCATGAGCTCTGCAGGACAAAGCAGGAACGCGAGGAACGCGTGCTGGAGCTGCTGGGCTATGTCGGTCTGAACAGCGAGCACGCCAGCCGCTACGCGCATGAGTTTTCCGGCGGCCAGCGGCAGCGTATCGGCATCGCCCGGGCGCTAGCGGTCAATCCGGAATTCATCGTCTGTGACGAACCGGTCTCCGCGCTGGACGTATCCATTCAGGCGCAGGTCATCAATATGTTTGACGACCTTCAGGACCGCCTCGGCCTCACCTATCTTTTCATCGCGCACGATTTGCTGGTCGTCCGGCATATTTCCGACCGGATCGCCGTCATGTATCTGGGCAAGCTGGTGGAGCTGGCGGACGCGGACGAGATCTACCGGCATCCGCTGCATCCCTATTCCCGTTCCCTGCTCTCGGCTGTACCGCTGCCGGATCCGAAAAAGGCCCGCGCCAATAAACGCATCGTGCTCAGCGGAGACATCCCAAGCCCGCTGAACGCGCCCTCCGGCTGCCCGTTCCGCACCCGCTGCCGCTATGCCACGGAGCAGTGCGCGCAGTCCATGCCCGAGCTGAAGGATGAGGGCGCCGGGCACCTGGTCGCCTGCCACCGGCTGAAGGAGATCGGTGACTGATCATGATTCAATAACGCCAAGCGCGTTTTTGAAAATATTTCTGGGAGGATTTCATTATGAAGAAACTGCTTTCTCTGGTTCTGGCTCTGTCTATGGTGCTGTCCTGCGCCGCGCTGAGCTATGCCGAGGGCGAGGAAACCTCCATCGCTGTCAGTATCGCTTCCGAGCCTGACACGCTGGATCCCGCTCTGAACTCCGCCGTTGACGGCGCGACCCTGATCGCTCACCTGTTCTCCGGCCTTTCCACCTGGGCGCAGGATGAGAACGGCAACCTGGTCATCGTTCCCGATCAGGCTGTTGAGCTGCCCGCTGCCGTCATCAATGAAGACGGCACCGCGACCTACACCTACACCCTGGCTGACGGGCTGACCTGGTCCGACGGCAAGCCGCTGACCGCCGCTGACTATGTCTTCGCGTGGAAGCGTGCCGCCTCCGAAGCTCTGGCCGCCGACTATGGCTATATGTTCGAGGTCGTCAAGGGCTATCCGGATGACCTGGCCGTGGAAGCCACCGATGACAAGACCCTCGTGGTCACCCTGAACAATGACGTCAGCTACTGGAATGAGCTGCTGGCCTTCCCGACCTATCTGCCGGTCCGTGAAGACGTCGTTGCCAACGAAGCCTGGGCTACCGATCCGGCGACCTACATCTGCAACGGCCCCTACATCATGTCCGAGTGGGCCCACAACAGCAAGATCGTCCTGACCAAAAACCCCGCCTATGCAAAGGCTGACGGCATCAAGATGGATAAGATCGAGTTCTATCTCTCCGATGACGCCAACAACATGCTGTCCAACTTCAAGAACGGCGACTGGCTGCTGATCGACGATGTTCCCACCGCCGAGATCGCGACCCTGAAGGCCGAGTATCCCACCGAGTTCGTCGTTGCCGGCCAGATCGGCACCTACTACGTCTGCTGGAACGTCAACGCTGACATCCTGCCCGCTGACACCACCCTGACCGGCGTGGAAGCCGAGAATGCCCGCGCTGAGATCCGCAACGCCATCGCGCTGCTGTTTGACCGCAACTACATCGTCCGCGAGATCGGCCAGGCCGGCCAGGTCCCCGCTTCCAGCTTCGTCGCCATGGGCATGACGGACGCTGACGGCTCCGAGTTCTACAAGAATGCCGGCTCCGCCGACTTCACCGGCTACTATGACGTATCCGAAGAAGCTTACGAGAGCAACTGGGCTTCCGCCGTCGAGACCCTGAAGAAGTATTACGCCTTCGATGAAGCGACCCAGCAGTTCACCAACTTCCCGACCATGGAGTATCTGTACAACACCAGCGAAGGCCACAAGGCCATCGGTGAATACCTGGCGAGCGCTCTGGCCGGCATCGGCATCACCATGAACCTGACCAACCAGGAGTGGGCCACCTTCCTGAACACCCGTAAGGACGGCGATTACACCATCGCCCGCAACGGCTGGCTGGCTGACTACAATGATCCCATCTCCTTCCTGGATATGTGGGTCTCCGCTTCCGGCAACAACGACGTGCAGTTCGGCAAGGATGCCCACAAGGACATCGCCGCCTACAGCATCGACCTGACCGATCTGGGCATCGATGTCAAGGTGGAAAACGGCACCTGGGCGCAGACCTATGACGTGATCATTAACCTGGTCAAGAAGTGCACCGACAAGGATACCCGGTATAAGCTCATGCACCGTGCAGAGGACCTGCTCATGAGCACCGGCGCCATCGTCCCGCTGTACTTCTACACCGATATCTACATGATCGATGACAGCGTGGAAGGCTTCTTCTCCAACCCGCTGGGCTACAAGTACTTCATGTACTGCACCGTCAACAAGTAATCTGTTTCCGGTTTCCTGCCGGCCGTCCCACGGGACGGCCGGTTTTTCTGTCAGTTTTTGTCCGGTCTCAGGCCGTCCTTCCTGGTTGAATTTATCCTTTTTGTCTGTTACAATACAGACATCATAAAACCAAACAGAGGTGTTATTCTTGGAAGATCCCAAAGTCACCAGGCGGAATCTGATCATGTTCCCTTTGGGCACTGTCGGCCGGGACATGATGTACTCCCTCGTTACCAGCTACCTGCTCACCTTCGTGCTCTTCACGCACAAGCTGACGCCCGCGCAGCTCAGCGCCATCACCGTCATTATGGTGGCGGCGCGCGTATTCGACGCCCTGAACGACCCGATCATGGGCAACATTATTGAGCGCACGCGTACCCGCTGGGGCAAGTTCAAGCCCTGGATGGCCATCGGTATCCTGACGACCTCCGTGGTCATCTACCTGGCCTTCAACGTTCAGCTTCAGGGCTGGGGCTTTGTGGTTTTCTTCGGGATCATCTATTTCCTTTACAGCATTACCTACACCATGCACGACATTTCCTACTGGGGCATGGTCCCGTCGCTGAGCTCCGACGCGCCCACCCGGGATAAATACACCTCCCGCGCCACGCTTTTTGCCGGGATCGGCGGCGTGCTGGCTGGCTCCTTCATCCCGATGTTCACAGCCGGGGAAAACGCGATCGGCGGAAACGCGGTCACCGCCTACGGCGCCGTCGCGCTGATCATCGCCCTGCTCGGACCCGCCTTTATGGCCTTCACGGTCTTCGGCGTCAAAGAGCAGCGGAACTACAACGATGAGCCCGTACCTCCCTTCAGTATAAAAAAGGTCATATCCACGATTACCGGGAACGATCAGCTGCTCTGGATCTCCCTGGTCTTCCTGCTCCAGCAGATCGGCAACGGCATCATTTCCGCCGGTGTCGGACAGACCTACATCTATGTGGAGTTCGGCTATGAGGGCGGCCTCTTCACGGTTTTCCATATGCTCGGAATGATCGTGACCGCCTTCCTGATGATCTTCTATCCGATGATCTCAAAGCGGATGCACCGCAAACCGCTGATGAATATCCTGATGGCCGTTTCAACGGTCGGCTACGCGGTCATGCTGCTGGCGGGGCTCCTCTTCCCCTCCGGCACGCCGAAATTCGCCGCGGTAACGGCAGGATATATGCTCGCCAACTTCGGTCAGTACGGCTTCTACCTCGTCATGATGATCTCCATCATGAATACCGTGGAATACAACGAGCTGAAGCACGGCACGCGGGATGAGGGGATCATCGCCTCCCTCCGCCCCTTCCTGACGAAGCTCGCCTCCGCGCTGACGATCGCCATAGCGAATATCACTTACATTGTCTTCAGTATCATCAATTACACGAACGGCATCGCCGATACGGAGCAGCTGGCGAATCTCGGTGAGATCACGGCAGAGGAGAAAACAGCGCGGATCACGGAACTGCTCTCGGGCGTGCAGGGCTATCAGTCCCTGGGCCTCCTGCTGGTCATGACGGTCCTCCCCTTTATCCTGATGCTGGTCTCCTGGATCCTTTACAAAAAACACTATAACCTGGATGAGGAAAAATATGACCGCATCTGTTCCGAGCTTGCGAAAAAATAATCCCCGGAAACAGCGCGGCGGGGCAGGCCATCCGGCCTGCCCCGCTGTTTTCTTGATTTACGCTTTGGTCTTTTCCAGATATTCCTCATAGCTGCACAGATAATCCGCGATCGTGCCGTCCTGCCGGATCTCAATGATCCTGTCCGCCACGGTGGAGATGAACTGGTGGTCCTGACTGGTGAAGATCACGTTGCCGGGGAAGTTGATCAGCCCGTTGTTCACCGCGGTGATGGACTCCAGATCCAGGTGGTTCGTCGGCTGGTCCAACATCAGGAAGTTCGCTCCGGAGAGCATCATCCGGCTGAGCATGCAGCGCACGCGCTCACCGCCGGACAGAACGCTCACGGGCTTGTACACGTCGTCGCCGCTGAACAGCATCCGGCCGAGAAAGCCGCGCATATAGGTCTCCAGCTGCTCGGGCGAGTACTGGGCGAACCACTGCATCATCGTCAGGTCGCAGCCGTCAAAGAAGGAGCTGTTGTCCTTCGGGAAATAGCTGGTGGAGATCGTCACACCCCATTTGATGGTACCGCTGTCCGGCTGGATCTCCTCCGCCAGGATGCGGAAAAGCGCGGTCTCTGCCTGTTCATTGCCCACCAGGGCGATCTTCTGCCCCTTGGTGACCAGGAAGCTCACGTCCTTCAGCAGCTGTACGCCGTCCTGCGTATAATTCAGCCCGCTCACCTGCAGGATGTCCTTCCCGGCCTCCCGGTCCGGCGTAAAGCTGACCCAGGGATAGCGCCTGCTGGATACGGGCATCTGCTCAATGGTCAGCTGGTCCAGCAGCTTCCGGCGGCTGGTGGCCTGCCGGGCCTTGCTCTTGTTGCTGGAGAAGCGCTGTATAAAGGCCTGCAGCTCGCGGATCTTGTCCTCCCGGCGCTTCTTCTGGTCGCTCATCAGGGCCTGCATCATCTTGCTGGATTCATACCAGAAGTCATAGTTGCCCACGTAGAGCTTGACCTGGTTATAGTCGATATCCACGATATGGGTGCAGATATTGTTCAGGAACCAGCGGTCATGGCTGACAACGATCAGCGTGCCCGGGAACTCCATCAGGAAATCCTCCAGCCAGGCCACGGAGCGGTTGTCCAGGTTGTTGGTCGGCTCGTCCAGCAGCAGGATGTCCGGATTACCGAACAGCGCCTGCGCCAGCAGCACCTTGAACTTGTCGCCGGCCTTCAGCTCGGCCATCATCATATAATGATCCTCAGCCGGAATGCCCAGGCCCGTCAGCAGGGCAGCCGCGTCGCTCTCGGCGTTCCAGCCGTCCATCTCGGCAAACTCGCCCTCCAGCTCAGCGGCCTTTTCCCCGTCCGCTTCGCTGAAGTCGGGCTTGGCATACAGCGCGTCCTTTTCCTTCATGATGTCGTACAGGCGCTGATTGCCCATGATCACCGTGTCCAGCACGGGATAGGCGTCATACATGAACTGGTCCTGCTTCAGCGTGCTCATGCGCTCGTTCGGAGGAATGACGACCGACCCGGTGGTCGGCTCCAGCTCCCCGCTCAGGATCCTCAGAAAAGTGGATTTGCCGGCGCCGTTGGCTCCGATAATACCGTAGCAGTTACCGGGCAGGAATTTCAGGTCCGCGCCGGAAAAAAGCTTCTGACCGCCGAAGGTCAGGGAAACGTTGCTGACTGTGATCATTCTTTTTCTCCTCGTATCTCGTGCGTATTCTGTACTTCGCGGAAAGCCTTATTCCGCCGCCAGCCGGATCAGCGCGTTCGCGTAGATCTTCATGGCCAGCATCAGGCTGTCGATGCTTTCGTATTCATCCGCCAGATGGGCCAGCTCCTCTTCCCCGGGGAATACGGCCCCGAAGGCGACCCCCTGCTTCAGCACCTTGGCATAGGTCCCGCCGCCCGTGGAAAGGGCCTCTCCCTTCATGCCGGACTCTTCCTCATAAGCCGCGAGCAGGCTGCTGACCAGTTCGCTGTCCGCGGGTACATGGTGCGGCGCCTTGCAGGCCGTCACCGTCACTCCGATCCCGGGCAGATGCGCCGCCGCCTTTTCCTGCAGGGCCTTCTGGTCCGCCGTCACCGGGCAGCGGAGGTCCAGCGTGGCATACCACATGCCGTCCTCCAGCCTCAGGATGCCCATATTGTTTGTCAGCGGGCCGGACACTTCATCGCTGCAGGCGCAGCCGAGGCCCGCCCCGTCGCTTTCCATGCCCACCGCGTCGGCCAGCACGGCGATGCCGCCCTTCGCGCCAAGCGCCTTCAGCAGCTTCAGCATCATCCCGACAGCGCTGCGCTTGCCCTCCGGATAGGCGCTGTGGCCGGGGATCCCGACAGCTGTGACCCATACGCCTTCCTCAGTCACCTCAGTGCTGTAATCCAGGCCGGTTTCCCGGGCATACGCGGCGACCTTTTCCGCCAGCTCCGCGCCGCCCTCCAGGAGGGCTTTGCTCTCCCCGGCGATCACGTTGACACGCTCTCCGACCGACAGCTTCAGGATCCTCAGGCCTTCCTCCGCCGCGGGAAAGCGCAGCTCCAGTCCGAGCATCCCTTTTTCCGTATTGATCAGCGGGAAGCACGCGTCCGGGCTGAAGCCGATCTCCGGCATCTGCTCGTGCGCTGTATAGTATTCCATGCACTTCCAGTCGCATTCCTCATCGCAGCCGAGGATCAGGCGGATGCTCCGCTTCAGGGGAATGCCGGCGTCCCGGATCGCCTTCATAGCGAAGAGGGCGGCCAGCGCGGGGCCCTTGTCGTCGTTCGTCCCCCGCCCGTAGATCCTTCCGTCCTCGATCACCGCGCCGAAGGGCGGCTTCGTCCAGCCGTCGCCCGTGGGCACCACGTCCAGATGCCCCAGGACGCCGACGGTCTCCGGACAGCTTCCCAGCGTCAGGTCGCAGGCATAGCCGTCAAAATCCCTCGGCTCAAAGCCCATTTCCCTCGCGGTATCCATCGCCATGTCCAGCATGCGGCGGATATCCCTGCCGAAGGGCGCGCCCGCCTCCGCCTCCGTCCTGACGGAGGGCGTCCTGACCCATTCCTGCAGGGTCCTGACATATTCGTCCCGGTAGCTGTCGATCAGTTCGGAAATCCTTTTATCCATACTCTCTTCTTCCTTCTTTAAAACGCGTTCCGCGGATCCGTGCTCTTCTTTTTCGGCGCGTCCGGATCGATGTACTCGATATCCATACGCTGGAATACGACTCCTTCAAAAAAGGCATCCGGCTGGAACCGCGTCATGCCGAATTCCTCCCACTCCCGCTGGTTCTTGTCCAGCCAGAGCGGTTCGGGAAGGTCCAGCTCATGGCATGCCGCGAGCAGGGCATCCCGCGGGTCGTCCCTGCCGCATGGCACGGTCGCCTGCCTGTCGATCCGGTGGTTCCGGATCGTTCTGACCCATAAAGCGCTTGCCGTAAGCCTTCTCCCCTTTCGAACTGCCGTATGTTTTATTATCTCATGATTCCCGGTCCGGCGCAAGAGCTTTCCTGACCGCTTTCGCTGCCGCGGCGTTCATTCCCTTCACCGCCGCGATCGCGTCCTCGTCCGCTTCCTGAATGCCCTTCAGACTCCCGAAGGCCTTCAGCAGCGCCTTTCTCCTGGCCGGGCCGATCCCGGGGATATCCTCCAGCCGGGAATGCAGGGAGGCCTTCCCGCGCAGCGTCCGGTGATGGATAATACCGAAGCGGTGCGCCTCGTCGCGCACGCGCTGCACCAGCTGCAGCTCCGGCGTATGATAGTCCAGCACGATCGGCGTTTCCGCGTCCGGCAGCCAGATCTCCTCCAGCTTTTCCGCCAGGCCGAACATGGCAGGGGGCGTCAGCCCCAGGTCCAGGATCGCCTGCCGGGCAAACCGCAGCTGCTGCGGGCCGCCGTCGATCAGGATCAGGTCTGGCAGGTCGGAAAACTTCGCGTTCTCCGTCCCCTCCTCCTTTTCGCGCGTCGCGTGCGCGTAGCGCCGCCCGAGCACCTCCTTCAGGGACTCGAAATCGTTGGCCCCCTCCACGGTTTTAATGCGGAAATGGCGGTACTCCTTTTTGGCGGGCATCCCGTCAATAAAAACGACCATCGAGGCAACGCTCTGCGCGCCCTGCGTGTTGGAGATATCGTAGCCCTCGATGCGCCGCGGGTATTCCTCCATTCCGAGGATCCTGCCCAGGTTGGCCGCCGCGCCGACCGTTCTTTCCTCCTGCACGGTCCGGCGGGCATTCCGCTTCTTCAGGGCGTCCGCGGCGTTCTTGGAAGCCAGCAGCACCAGCTCATGCTTTTCTCCCCGCTTCGGCGTCGTCAGGGTCACGGCGCTGCCCTTTATTCCGCGCAGCCAGGTCTCCAGCTGCTCCGTCATTCCTTCCGGCAGCACCTCGCACAGCACGTTCCGCGGAATCATGGCCGCTTCCTCATAGTACTGCGTCATAAAGCCGGCTATCACCTCGCCGGGCTCCTCGCCGCCCTCCCGCGCCAGCAGGAAATGGTCTCCGCCGATCATTCTCCCGCCGCGTACGTACAGGATCTGGATCATAGCGTCCAGTCCGTCCTGCGCCACGGCGATCAGGTCCTGCTCGCTGCGGTCCGTGCGGATGGCGATCTGGCGCTCCATCAGTCCGCGGACGTCTTTGATCTTGTCACGCAGCTGTGCTGCCCGCTCATAGCGCATGGCAGCCGCGGCCGCGTTCATTTCGCCTGTCAGCCGCTCGATCACCCGTTCGTAGTCGCCCTCCAGGAAATGGAGCACGCCGCCGATCATTTCCCGGTAGGCCTCCTCCGTGCATTTTCCGGCGCACGGCGCGAGGCATTTCCCGATATCGTAATTCACGCAGGGACGCTTCGGCGATTTGGGCGGCAGCGTCTGCCGGCAGGTGCGCAGCGGAAAAACGTCCCTCACCGCTTCGATCACCTGCCGTACTGCGTTGGCGCCGATGTACGGGCCGAAATACCTCGCTCCGTCCTTTTCCAGACGCCGGCAGATCTCCAGGCGCGGAAACGGCTCCTTCAGGTTGATCTTCAGGTACGGATAATGCTTGTCGTCCTTCAGCAGAATATTATAGTAGGGCTTATGCAGCTTGATCAGATTGCATTCCAGGATCAGGGCTTCCAGGTTCGTCTCGCACAGCAGGATCTCAAAATCGTCGATATGGCTGATCATTGCCGCTACCTTGGGCGTATGATATGTATCCCTGAAATAGCTGCGCACACGGTTTTTCAGGTTTACCGCCTTCCCGACGTAAATGATCGTCCCGCCGGCGTCCTTCATCATGTAGCATCCCGGTGAATCCGGAAGCATCCGGATCTTCTCCTCCAGCTTTTCTCCCCAGCGGATCATCCTGATGCCTCCTTTCGCTTTTCCGCCGTTTCAAAAAAAGAAGCGGAAGCGCGCCTCTCCGGCTTCCGTTTCATGATCCCGGTATGTCAGTTGATGGAATTGAGCCTTTCCTGCAGCGTGTAAAGCGTATTCTGCAGATTGGTCTGATATTCGCCCGTATCCATCCCGGTCGTCAGGAAGGACAGGTACTGATCGATCGTGGAAGTGATCGCCTGGATCTCCTCCTCATTGATCAGCCGGCCGGACGGACCGTCCTGCCCGATGCTCAGCTCGTTGATCAGGCTGATATCGCTGATATTGCTGCGGATCCGGGACAGGATCAGCGCCGAGTCGGCGCCGGCGTTCCTGCTCAGCACGGTAGCCTGCCGGACCGCTTCGGAGCATTCTGTCTGCATTCTGGATATATAAAGGTTCCGGGCTCCGTTCTTGCTCTGCAGAGCAGGAATGCCGATCACGCAGAGCGCGATCACGGCTGCTGTCAGAAGAAGAATGATCACATTTTTGATCCGGTTCCGGGTTTTCTGGCCGTCGGGCACATAGTCCTCGTTCACCTGCGAGTACCGTCTGTACATCATTCACCCTCCCTTTCCTGAAGTATTTTATCATATCCTGCGTTTTCCGTAAAGCAGGCACCGGTTTCCTGCCTTTATTGGCTCCTTTCCGCCGTAACGGAAAAAGCACCGCCTCAGGCGGTGCTTTTGCTTCAGGGATCATCAGCCCTGCTTCTGCTTATGCTTCGGGTTCTCACAGATAACCATCACATGGCCTTTGCGCTTGATGATCTTGCACTTTTCGCAGATCGGCTTGACAGACGGACGGACTTTCATGTGCGTGACCTCCTTTATCTCAATCAGTTCTTGCTGCGCCAGGTGATCCGGCCTCTGGTCAGATCATAGGGCGAAAGTTCAATCGTTACCTTATCTCCGGGGTAGATCCGGATAAAATTCATCCGCATTTTACCGGAAATATGCGCCAGAATCTGGTGGCCGTTTTGCAGCTCCACCTGGAACATGGCGTTGGGCAAAGCCTCAACAACCTTGCCTTCCATTTCGATCACATCGCTCTTGGACAATATCAGCCCTCCTTGCACAGCGAGCGTTCTACCGCGAATCCGTTGTTCTCCAGCGCCCTTCTCAGGTCGCTGTCCTGCAGCTTCCCGCCTTCCGGCCTCGCGGTCTTCAGGTCAATCAGCACCGGCTTCGCGCGCAAATGTTTTGTCTTCTTTTTCTTGGGCCGGTCAAGCCTGTGATTCAGACCGTCAGCCATCATCACATAACCGTCCCCGGAGCTTTCCAGGACGATAAAATATCCGCCCCTGTCCCGCCCCTGAGTGCTCTGGACAACGCGTCCTTCTTCAAAGGAAAAAGGTTCCTTCATCGTTTCATCCCCAATTCTTTACACGTCTTCGACCTTGTTCCAGTCGAACCCGGGCAAAGTCAGGATCTCCGGATATCCGGCTTCCGTAATGGCAATGGTGTGTTCGTAGTGGGATGTCAGTGAATGATCCACGGTCCGGGCGCACCAGCCGTCTTCATCGATCTGCAGGTGCCAGTCGCCGGCTGCGATCATGGGCTCCACCGCGATGGTCATTCCTCTGCGCAGCCTCAGGCCTCTGCCCGGCTCGCCGAAGTTGAACACCGACGGGTCCTCATGCATTTCCCGCCCGATCCCGTGGCCTGTAAACTCACGGATGGGCTGGAAGCCGTTCTCCCTGGCGTGCTTTTCAATGGCGTGGCCGATATCTCCGAGACGGTTCCCGACGATCGCCTGCCTGACTCCCAGCCAGAAGCATTCCTCCGTGACCCGGATCAGCTTCGCGGCTTCGTCGCTGATCTGACCGACGCCGACGGTAAACGCGGAATCGCTCTGCCAGCCGTCCAGCAGCAGCGTACAGTCCACAGTCAGGATATCTCCTTCCTTCAGGACGCGCGTGTCGCTGGGAATGCCGTGAACCACTTCATCGTTGATGCTTGCGCAGATGCTGCAGGGATAGCCTTCATAGCCTTTCTCGGAAGGGATCGCGTGATTCTTCCGGATCAGCTGCTCCGCCAGCACGTCCAGATCCATGGTCGTGACGCCGGGTTTGACAGCTTCCCTCACCTGCTGCTCGACCTCGTAAAGGATCTTCCCCGCGTCCCTCATCTTGGCGATTTGGGACGGGTTCTTCAAACTGATCATGCCTGAACTCCCAAAGCATTCAGGATAGCCGCGTACGTGTTATCCATTCCCTGCGCGCCGTCGATCCGTTGCAGCAGGCCTTTTTTCTCGTAATAGCCGATCAGCGGGGCTGTCTGGGCGTGATAGACCTCCAGACGGGCCAGCACGGTCTCGGCGCTGTCATCCTTGCGCTGGATCAGCTCCTCGCCGCACACGGCGCAGTTCGTCTTTCCGCCGAGCATGCTCAGATGATAGGTCGCGCCGCACTTGACGCAGACCCTTCTCCCGCTCAGGCGTTCCACCAGTACCTGGTCGTCCACCGCCAGCTCGATCACATGATCGATCTTCGCGATGGTGTCCAGGGCTTCCGCCTGCGGCACGGTCCGGGGGAATCCATCCAGAATGTAGCCGTTCCGGCAGTCATCCATGGCCAGGCGTTCCTTGACGATATCGATGATGACTTCGTCAGGCACCAGCTTGCCGGCCTCGATATAGCTCTTGGCCTTCAGCCCGGTCTCCGTTCCGTCCTTCATCGCGCGGCGAAGAATGTCGCCTGTGGAGATCTGCGGAATGTTCAGCGCCGCGCAGATCTTCTGCGCCTGCGTGCCTTTTCCTGCTCCGGGAGGTCCCAGAAAGATGATGTTCATCGATGGCTCTCCTTTCCGTTCATCAGGAAACACGTGCCGGAGCGGACGGAACCGCCCGCTCCGATACGCTTCTGTTCTGACTTGATCTCCCCTCAGGGAGAACGGGACGTGCGAACCGTCCCTGCCGGATTACATGAATCCGACGTTGTCCATATCCATATCGATGCCGCGGATGCTCATCTCGCCTTGGATGGTGCGGATGGTTTCCAGTGATACGCTGACAGCGATCAGGATGGAGCTTGCCGCGAAGGGCACCTGCACACCCGCCAGGCGGAGCAGCAGGGTCGGAACCGCGGCCAGAATGGCCAGGAACAGCGCGGCGAACAGGTTCAGCCGGCTGACGGTATTCTGCAGATACTGGCGGATGTTCTTTCCGCGCTGTCCGGGGATCACGGCACCCTGCTGCTGCAGCTGCTCAGCCTGCTGTTTGGGATCAAAGCTGATGCTGGAGTAGAAGAAGGTGAACGCGATGATCAGCAGAGCGGAAATGATCATATACCAGACGCTGCCGGTATACATGTTCATTTTCCACCAATAGGTGAAGGCGCCTTCCGTCTTGGGATCCACCAGCTGCGCGATCGTTCCCGGGAAAGCCAGGAAGGAATACGCGAAGATCAGGGGAAGCACGCCGACGGAAACGACCTTCAGGCTCATGTGGGTGTTCTGTCCGCCGTAGACGCGGCGGCCCTTTACCTGCTTGGCGATCTGCAGCGGGATGCGCCGCTCGCCCAGCTCGACAAAGGTCACGATCACGGTCATCAGGATACAGGTCACAACGATCACGATCAGGTTGACCCAGCCGCTGGTGGTGCCGGTCGTGCTGGCGGTAGTGAAGCCGCTCACGATGCTGTTGAACAGGTTGGAGATGATGCCGACAAAGATCAGCAGGCTGACGCCGTTGCCGATTCCCTTCTCGGTGATCCTCTCGCCGATCCACATCGCCAGAGCGGTACCGCCGGCCATGCTCACACCGACCAGGACGTAGTTCAGCCAGCCGCTCTTGATGAAGCCCAGACCGCGGACCAGGCCGATAGCCTGCAGGGCAGCCAGGGCGACCGTCACATAGCGGGTGATCCGGTTGAT
The DNA here is from genome assembly GCA_017509255.1 of Clostridia bacterium. GTDB lineage: Bacteria > Bacillota > Clostridia > Christensenellales > Aristaeellaceae > Aristaeella. The sequence continues at coordinate 25,701 of JAFWQA010000034.1, forward strand.
CTTGGTACGGCCGTCCTCTTCCTTGCTCAGCCGTTCCAGCGCGGGGATCGCGATGGTCAGCAGCTGCATGATAATGCTGGCGTTGATGTAGGGTGTGATACCCATCGCCATGATCGTCATCTCGCTGAATTTGTTGCCGGTCATCATGTTGACCAGCTCCAGCAAAGGAAGATTGTTCGAGTTGTTGCTGTTCATCACGCGGATTGCGTCAACGCCGGGGGCCGGGATAACGCCGACCAGGCGGTAGATCACGAGCATGACGAACGTGAAAATGATCTTCTTGCGGAGATCAGGGATCCTCCAGATTTTACGGATATTCTCGAGCATCTCAGATCACCTCGGCTTTCCCGCCGACGGCCTCGATCTTCTCTTTCGCGCCCTCGGTGAACTTGTTCGCCTGCACGGTCAGCTTCTTGGTCAGCTCGCCGTTGCCGAGGATCTTCACACCGTCCAGGGTCTTCCGGATGATTCTCTTGTCCAGAAGGTCCTGAACCGTCACGGTATCACCGTCATTGAAGATTTCGAGGCTCTCTACGTTCACTACGGCGTAATCCGTACCGAAAATGTTGGTGAAGCCGCGCTTCGGAACGCGGCGGTACAGGGGCATCTGGCCGCCTTCAAATCCGGGCCGCTTGCCGCCGCCGCTGCGGGCTTTGGCACCCTTGTGGCCCTTACCGGAGGTCTTGCCCAGACCGGAACCGGTACCGCGGCCCAGCCGCTTCTGAGCGGTGGTGGACCCTTCAGCGGGATGCAGTTCATGCAGTTTCATGGGTAATTCCTCCTTTATTCGTTAACTTCTTCCACCTTCACCATGTGCTTCACGGCGAAGATCTGTCCGCGGATCGCGGCGTTGTCGGGCTGGACCACAGTCTGGCCGACCTTCCTGAGACCCAGTGCGGCAACGTTGGCCTTGTGATTGGGCATTGAGGCGATCGGAGACTTGATCAGCGTAATCTTCAGCTTCATCTCTTTATCCTCCTTAACCCAGCACTTCTTCCACGGTCTTGCCGCGCATCTTGGCGACCTGCTCGGCGCTGCGCATCTTCTTGAGCGCTTCCAGCGTGGCCTTGACCATGTTGATCGGATTGTTGGTTCCGTAGCTCTTGGTGCGGATATCCTTGATACCGGCCATTTCGAGCACAGCGCGGGCAGCGCCGCCGGCGATCACGCCGGTGCCTTCGGGAGCGGGCATGAGCACGCTCTTGGCAGTGGAATAATATCCGGTCATTTCATGAGGAATGGTGGTGCCGTCGATCGGCACGTTCACCAGATGCTTTTTGGCGTCTTCATTGGCCTTGCGGATGGCTTCCGGAATTTCGGCAGCCTTTCCCATGCCGGCGCCGACGCGGCCGTTTTCATCGCCCACGACGACCAGGGCGCTGAACCGCATGTTGCGGCCGCCCTTGACGGTCTTGGAAACGCGGTTCACGGCAACCAGACGCTCTTTGAACTCGCTCACCTGTTCAAACCGTTGCATTTGCGTTGTCCTCCTTATCAGAATTCAAGTCCGGCTTCACGGGCGCCTTCGGCGACACTCGCCACACGGCCGGTATACACATACCCGCCGCGGTCGAACACCACGCTCTTGATGCCGGCCTGGACAGCGCGCTCGGCGATGAGCTTGCCCACCAGTTTGGCAGCACCCTTCTTGTCGACATCGGCCAGCTGATCCTTGATCGCGGCGTCCAGCGTGCTGGCGCTCACCAGGGTGATTCCCTTGGTATCGTCAATGATCTGAGCCTGAATGTGCTTGTTGCTGCGGTAGACAGACAGGCGCGGCATTTCGGGGGTGCCGCTGATCTTTTTACGGACCCGGGCGTGACGGATCACGCGCACTTCGTTGCGGTCACGTTTCTTGAACATTTGCAGTCACTCCCTCTCTTACTTCTTACCGGCCTTGCCTTCCTTGCGGCGGATGTGTTCGGTCTGGTACTTGATGCCCTTGCCCAGATAGGGTTCAGGCTTCCGGATCGCACGGATGTCCGCGGCAAGGTTGCCGACCTGCTGTTTGTTGCTTCCCTTGACCACGATGGTGGTCTGGTTGGGGGTTTCATAGGTGATTCCTTCAGGAGCCTCCAGGATCACGGGATGGCTGAAGCCGATGTTGATGGTCAGCTTCTTGCCTTCCACGCTGGCGCGGTAACCGGTACCGACCAGTTCCAGAGTCTTGCTGAAGCCGTCGGTCACGCCGACGACCATGTTGTGGACCAGCGCACGGTACAGTCCGTGCATAGCCTTGTGGGGCTTCGCGTCCGTGGGGCGTTCAAGGGTCAGCACATTGCCCTCCTGCTTGAGGGTGATCACGGGATTCACCTGCTGGCTCAGCGTGCCCTTGGGGCCCTTGACCGTCACCAGGTTATCTTCGCTGACCGTTACCGTCACGCCCGCGGGGACAGTGATCGGAAGCTTTCCGATTCGAGACATTTTGTCGCACCTCCTATAGCGTGTCGGTTCATTACCAGATATAGGCGAGCACTTCGCCGCCAATATCGTTCTTCCGGGCTTCCTTGTCGGTCATCAGACCCTTGCTGGTGCTGATGATGGCAACGCCCAGGCCGCCCAGGACCTTCGGCAGCTCCTCGCACCGCGCGTAAACGCGCAGGCCGGGCTTGCTGATCCTTTTCAGACCCGCGATAACGGGGGTCTGCTTACCGTTCAGATACTTAAGAGTAATTTTGATTTCGCCCTGAACACCGTCATCAATGTAATCCACTGCTTTCACGAAGCCTTCGTTCAGAAGGATTTTGGCGATGGCCTTCTTCGTGTTGCTGGCGGGCATGGTCACGAAATCGTGACGCGCGACCTGTCCGTTGCGGATGCGGGTGAGCATATCGGCGATGGGATCGTTCACTACCATGAGATATAAACCTCCTTCCGTTTCTTACCCGCTTTACCAGCTGGATTTCTTTACGCCGGGGATCTGTCCCTTGTAGGCCAGCTCCCGGAAGCAGATACGGCAGACCCCGTACTTGCGCAGTACGCTGTGGGGCCGTCCGCAGATGCGGCAACGGGTGTAAGCGCGAGTGGAGAACTTCGGTTCTCTGGACTGCTTGAGTTTCATGCTCAGCTTAGCCACTTTTTTCTTCCTCCTTCAATTACGCCTGCGCGAAGGGCATGCCCAACAGCTTCAGCAGTTCCATGCATTCCTCGTCGGTCTTGGCGGTGGTCACGAAGATCATTTCCATACCGCGGATCTTCTCGACCTTGTCGTACTCGATTTCAGGGAACAGCAGCTGTTCGCGGATGCCCAGGGCATAATTGCCGCGGCCGTCAAAGGCCTTGGTGCTCACGCCGCGGAAGTCGCGTACGCGGGGCAGCGCGACTGATACGAGCTTATCCATGAACTCTTCCATCCGGGCGCCGCGCAGGGTGACCTTGGCACCGACGTTCATCCCCTCGCGGACCTTGAAGTTCGCGATGGACTTCTTCGCCTTGGTGACCATGGGCTTCTGGCCGGCGATGGTGGTAAGTTCATTCACGGCCATTTCCATGGCCTTGGCGTTGTCTTTGCAATCGCCCAGTCCCATGTTGATCACGATCTTTTCCAGCTTCGGGATCTCCATGACGTTTTTGTAGCCGAACTTCTGCTGCAGGGCAGGAACAGCCTCGGCCAGATACTTTTCTTTGATCCGTGTTGCCATTTTGGCGTTCCTCCTTATCAGTCGATTTCGGCTCCGCACTTCTTGCAGATGCGGATGATCTTCTTGACGCTCTTTCCGTTTTCACCCTGGACCTTTTCGATCTTCCGGCTTACACGGGTGGGCTTGCCGCACTTGGGGCACACCAGCATAACGTTGCTGGCGTCGATCGGCATTTCCTTATGGATGATACCGCCGGGCTGTGCCTGGTTGCGGGCTTTCTGATGCTTGGTCACTACGTTGACGCCTTCCACCGTTACGCGGTTCAGCTTCGGGAAAGCGGCAGCGATCTTGCCCTTCTTGCCCTTGTCCTTACCGGTGATGACGATGACGGTATCTTTGGATTTTACATGCATAACCGTTCCGCCTCCTTACAGTACTTCGGGAGCCAGAGAGACGATCTTCATGAAGTCCTTCTCACGCAGCTCGCGAGCCACAGGCCCAAAGATACGGGTCCCGCGGGGCATTTTCTGATCATTGATGATAACGGCGGCATTGTCATCAAACTTGATGTAGCTGCCGTCGGGGCGGCGCCTGTTCTTGCGCATCCGGACGATCACGGCCTTCACGACCTCGCCCTTCTTCACGGTACCGCCGGGGGTTGCAGTCTTGACGCTGGCCACGATGACATCACCGATGCTGCCGTCACGCCGGAAAGAACCGCCCAGCACACGGATGCACATGATTTCCTTGGCGCCGGAATTATCGGCCACCTTAAGCCGGGTTTGCGGCTGAATCATAGGGGTATTCCTCCTTTATTACTTGGCTTTCTCGATGATCTCGACAAGACGCCAGCGCTTGTCCTTGCTCAGCGGGCGGGTCTCCATCACGCGGATGGTATCACCGATGCCGCATTCGTTATTCTCGTCATGAACCTTCAGCTTGCTGGTCTGATTCATGATTTTTCCGTACAGGGGATGACGGACGCGGGTCTTGATCTGAATGACGCAGGTCTTGTCCATCTTGTCACTCACCACGACGCCGATCCTTGTTTTACGCAGTCCTCTTTCTTCCATGTTTCCAGCTGCCTCCTTTCCCTATCTCAGGCCTGTTCCTTCTGACGAAGGATGGTCTTGCACCGTGCGATATCGCGTTTGGTTTCGCTGATCTGCATGGTGTTCTGCAGCTGGCCTGTGGCAAGCTGGAAGCGAAGGCCAAACAGTTCGCTCTTCAGTTCCTTGACCTTTTCTTCAAGCTGTTCCGCGGTCATCGCGTTCAATTCGTTCGCTTTCATGCTTGTTCACCACCCGCTTCTGTCTTTGCCTCATTGTTCTCGCGAATAATGAGCTTGGTCTTCAGGGGAAGCTTGTGACTGGCCAGACGGAGCGCCTCACGGGCGGTCTCTTCCGGCACGCCGGCGATCTCAAACAGGACACGGCCGGGCTTCACAACGGCTACCCAGTACTCCGGAGCGCCTTTACCGGAACCCATGCGGGTCTCGGCGGGCTTTGCGGTGACGGGCTTATCAGGGAAGATCTTGATCCAGACCTGGCCGCCACGCTTGGTATAACGGGTCAGGGCGATACGGGCAGCTTCGATCTGCTGGGAAGTGACCCAGCAGGGCTCTGTAGCCTGCAGGCCGTAATCTCCGTAAGCCAGGAAATTACCGCGCTGGGCCTTGCCCTTCATGCGTCCGCGGAAAACCTTGCGGCGCTTTACTCTCTTCGGCATCAGCATAGGTTACTTTCCCTCCTTCGCGACAGGGGCCTTGTCATTGGTCTTCTTGGCCTTGGGCAGGATCTGTCCCTTGTAGATCCAAACCTTGACGCCCAGGCGGCCGTAGGTGGTCTTCGCTTCGGCGAAGCCGTAGTCGATGTTGGCGCGCAGCGTCTGCAGCGGGGTGGAACCCTCGTGATAGCGCTCGGTCCGGGCGATGTCAGCGCCGCCGAGACGGCCGCCGACCGCGGTCTTGACGCCCTTCACGCCGGGAACCTTCATGGCGCGCTGCTGGCTCTGCTTCATGGCGCGGCGGAAGCTGATGCGCTTCTCCAACTGCTGGGCGATGTTCTCGGCCACCAGCTGAGCGTCCGCGTCGGGCTGCTTGATCTCCATCACGTTGATGTGGCAGGGACGGCCCAGGAACTCGGTAATGTTCTTCTTGAGCTCCTCGATGCCGGCGCCGCCGCGCCCGATGATCATGCCGGGCTTCGCGGTGAAGATGTTCACGGTCATGGTCTGAGCCGTGCGTTCAATGTCGATATGGGAAATCCCTGTTGCGAAGTACTTTTCCTTCAGCATCTTGCGAAGCTTGTAGTCCTCCACCAGGTTATTCGCGAAATCTTTCTTGCCGGCATACCAGCGGGTGCTCCAGTCATAGATGACACCAACGCGAGCGCCGTGCGGGTTTACTTTATGACCCATGTTGAATCCTCCTTCGCCTTACTTCTGGTCAAGCACCACGCTGATATGGCTGGTGCGCTTGAGCATGGGGGATGCGCTGCCGCGGCTGCGGGCAACGTAGCGCTTCAGTGTGGGGCCGGGGTTGGCGTACACTTCTGCGACGTAAAGGTTCTGGCGGTTCAACTCCTGGTTGTTCACCGCGTTGGCGATCGCGCTGTTGAGCACCTTCGCCACAACGGGGGAAGCAGCCTTGGGGGTGTACTGCAGAATGGCCAGGGCTTCGTCCACATTCTTTCCGCGGATCAGATCGATCACGATCTTCACCTTCCGGGGAGAGATGCGAATGTATCTGGCGTGAGCCTGCGGCCGCTTGTCGGCGTTGGCCTTACGGGCGGCAGCTTTTTCCTTGGTGCGGGTTGCCATTTCACTTCATCTCCTCTCGGTTTATTTCCGCGCGCTGTTCTTGTCGCCGGCATGGCCGCGGAACGTGCGGGTCGGGGCGAATTCGCCCAGCTTGTGGCCTACCATATCCTCCGTGACGTAAACCGGAACGTGCTTCCGTCCGTCATGAACGGCGATCGTGTGGCCGACGAAATCCGGGAAGATGGTGCTGGAACGGCTCCAGGTCTTGACGACCGCCTTCTTTCCGGAGGTGTTCATATCAGTAATGCGCTTCATCAGCGCGCCCTCGACATAAGGGCCTTTTTTAATGGAACGACTCATTCTTCGTTATGCCTCCTTCCGATTAGGATGCGCTTACTTGCTGTTCGCGCGCTTGACGATCATCTTGTTGGAGTACTTCTTGTGCTTCCTGGTCTTGTAACCCAGAGCGGGCTTGCCCCACGGGGTCACAGGAGCCGGCATACCGACGGGGCTCTTGCCCTCGCCGCCGCCATGCGGGTGATCGTTCGGGTTCATAACCACGCCGCGGACGGTGGGACGGATGCCCATGTGGCGGACGCGGCCGGCCTTGCCCAGACGAACATTCTCATGGTCAGTGTTGCCGACGGTACCGATGGTCGCCTTGGCGTTCAGGGGCAGCTTGCGCATTTCCCCGCTGGGAAGACGAACCTGAGCGTAGCCGTTCTCTTTGGCCATCAGCTGAGCGCTCATTCCGGCGCTGCGGACCAGCTGGCCGCCGCGGCCGGGCTTGATCTCCAGATTGTGGATCAGCGTGCCGACCGGGATGTTGTTGATCGGCAGGGCGTTGCCGGGCTTGATGTCGGCGGTGTCGCTGCTGATCACGGTGTCGCCGACGTTCAGTCCGAGAGGAGCCAGGATGTAGCGCTTCTCGCCGTCGGCGTAGAACAGCAGGGCGATGAAGGCGCTGCGGTTCGGGTCGTATTCGATCGCGTTCACTTTCGCCGGGATGTCGATCTTGTCCCGCTTGAAATCGATCTTACGGTACTTGACTTTGTTTCCGCCGCCCTGATGACGGACGGTGATCTTGCCCTGATTGTTGCGGCCGGCGTTCTTCTTGAGATATTCACACAGGCTCTTTTCGGGGGCCTTCTTGGTGATCTCTTCGTAGGTCAGAACCGACATGAAGCGCCGGGCGGGCGAAGTCGGCTTGTATACTCGAATAGCCATTGTTTCGTCTCCTCCCTGCTTTTACTGGGCCATGCCTTCGAAGAACTTGATGGGCTTGGAGTCCTTCTTCAGCGTTACATAGGCCTTCTTGGTTTCGGGCGTCATGCCCTGGGTGCGTCCCTGACGCTTCATCTTTCCGATGGTACGCAGCGTGTTGACCTTGGCGACCTTCACGCCGTCATCGGCAAAAACGGCTTCCACGGCGCTCTTGATCTCCGCCTTGTTGGCACGGATGTCAACTTCGAAGACGTAGCGCTTTTCCTCGATGCCCTCGTAAGCTTTTTCAGTGAGGATGGGCCGCTTGATAATATCATGAGGATTCTTCATTACGCGTACACCTCCTCGACGGATTCCTTGGCAGCCTTGGTCAGCACGACCTTGCCGGCATTCAGGATGTCATACACATTCAGTGTGTTCACATAGGTGGTCTTGGCGCTGGCCAGGTTGGCGGTGGCGCGGACCACATTCTCGTCTCTCTCGGGCAGGACCACCAGGGCCTTGTCGGCGTTGAGCTTCTTCAGCGCTTCGGCCATCAGGCGGGTCTTGCCTTCCTTCAGCTCCAGGGCGTCCACCACAACGATCTCACCGGCGTTGAACTTGCTGGTCAGCGCGCTCTTGAAGGCAAGGCGGCGAACCTTCTTGTTCACGGCGATCTCGTAATCGCGGGGCTTGGGAGCGAATACCACGCCGCCGTGCTTGAACTGCGGAGCGCGGTTGCCATGGTGCCGGGCATTACCGGTTCCCTTCTGGCGGTAGATCTTCCGGCCGCCCCCGCGGACTTCGCCGCGGGTCAGAGCGCTCTGGGTGCCCTGACGCTGAGCCGCCAGGTAGGCGCGCACGACCAGGTGCATGGCGGATTCGTTGATCTCAGCGGCAAACAGCTCGTCGCTCAGTTCGATCTCGCCGACGGAAGCGCCTTCCATATTATAAAGAGTAGTCTTCGGCATCGTTTCTTCCTCCTTACGCCTTGCAGGTGTCACGGATGATCAGCAGACCCTCGTTGGCGCCGGGCACAGCGCCCTTCACCAGCAGCAGGTTGCGTTCCGCGTCCACCTGGACGACTTCCAGATTCTGTACGGTCACGCGGTCAACACCGTAGTGGCCCGCCATGTGCTTGTTCTTGAACACGCGGCTCGGATCGGAGTTCGCGCTCAGAGAACCGACGCCACGGTGATACTTGGAACCGTGGGCCATGGGACCGGTGTGCTGATTCCAGCGCTGGATGGCGCCGGTGTAGCCGTGGCCCTTGCTGGTGCCGGTGATGTCGATCTTGTCGCCGCTGGCGAACTGATCGCACTTGAGCACATCGCCGACCTTGTAGGGGGTGCAGTCGTCAAACCGCAGCTCACGCAGCACGCGCTTGGCGTCAACGCCGGCCTTCTTGTAGTGGCCGAGCTCCGGCTTGGTCAGCAGCTTCTTGGCGCGGTTTTCGGTCATTTCGCCGAAACCGACCTGGATGGCGTCGTAGCCGTCGCTTTCCTTGTTCTTGGTCTGCACCACGGTGCAGGGACCCGCTTCAATTACGGTAACCGGTACGAGACGGCCGTCTTCAGTGAAGACTTGCGTCATGCCGATTTTCTTTCCGACAATCGCTTTCTTCATTATTATCGTCCTCCGGCTCACAGTTTCATTTCGATTTCGACACCAGCGGGAAGATCAAGCTTCATCATGGCGTCCACCGTCTTGGGGTTGGGGTTGTTGATGTCGATCAGCCGCTTGTGAGTACGGCGTTCGAACTGCTCGCGGCTGTCCTTGTACTTATGCACAGCGCGAAGAATGGTTACGACTTCCCTCTCGGTGGGAAGCGGGATGGGGCCGGAGACACGGGCACCGGTGCGCTTGGCGGTTTCAACGATACGCTCTGCGCTCTGATCGATCAGTTTGTGCTCGTAGCTCTTCAGCTTGATACGGATTTTCTGGTTGGCCATACCTTTAACCTCCTCAATTCGTTCTCGTTTTCGCCCGGGGATCCACTGCAGGTGCAGATCCAATTGGCGTTTTTCGAGTCCGTCGCCCGATTGACGGGCTGGTCCGTGATAATTACCCGCCTGGCCTGGCGGCAACTTACCACTTCATCCCTACACAGACAACAGTCGTATTATACACATCCGCCGGGTCCTTTTCAAGGGGTTTTTGAAAGAAAATTCAATTTTTTTATTTTTCTTTTTTCCTCTCAGGCCCGTTTTTCACAGCTTTCAGCGTGTTCTCCGTTCAAATCTCTGTACACGTTATCGGGTGTGTCCTGTTTTTCTTCCGTTTCCCGTTTTTTGCCCGTCGAATTTCTGACAATCAAAAAAAGGCAGCCGGAAATGCTGTAAAATCCTGCCTTCATCCCGTGGATCAATGTACACTCTTTCGAGAGTATCCATACCGGGGGAGAAAAAAACGCCCGCGTTTTCACGCGGGCGCATACGGGCTTTGGGGATTAATAACCTTCGGTGGCGGCAAAGATATAGGTCATGCCGTCCTGCACTTCGATGGAGCTGACACCGACCTCGGAAGCAGCGGGCTCCGCCGTGCCGTCCGTGCAGAGCACTTTCCACCACATGGGGGATTCTTCCGTCCACTCCAGCGCGATGCCCATGACTTCCGTCACATACAGGCCGTACTCGCTTTCGGAGCCGTCGATCAGGCCGTAGGCCAGCAGCGCCTTGTCCAGGAACTGCTCGTCGGTCTTGACTACGAAGAAAACGGAGTCTTCGTCAGCGATGACCACGAAGCCGAAGGTCTTTTCGCCTTCGCCGATCAGATAGGGATCTTCCTGTGTCCCGCTTCCGGTAACATTCTCAAGGGCTTGCAGCTGGGCAAGAGCCTTGTCCAGCTCGGCGGAAGCCGCTTCCAGTTCAGCGTAAGCCGCTTCCAGCTCAGCGGAAGCCGCGTCCAGATCGGCAATGGCTTCTTCCGTCTCATCCGCGAAAACGGAGGTGGCGGCAAAAGCCATCGTCAGGCACAGGATCAGGGCCAGCAGGGATTTCAGAGCGTTCTTTTTCATGGTTTTTCTCCTTCCTTTTATATAACCGGTTGTTATCAGCTAATTATATTAGCACTTTTTCTTCCCTGTTACAAGATTCACAATGTTTTTGAGGATCTTTTTTCCCTGTTTTCCATTTTTTGCGGGATGTGGTATAATGACCGGGATCCCGGAGCCGGCCGCGGCTCCGTATGAAAGGAAACGTTATGACGGAAAAACAGCGCAGCCTGATCGGCGGCATTTCGGTCCTCGGTATCACAGGACTCATCTGCAAGGTGGTCGGCGTCCTGTACCGGATCCCGCTGAACAATTCCATTTCCCTGCTGGGAATGAACCTGTACCAGAAGGTTTTCGCGCCGTACAATCTGTTGCTGGCCGTTACGTCCGCCGGCATCCCGGTCGCCATCTCCCGTATGGTGTCCCACTATATCACCCTCGGCGAGCCGGGCAACGCGCGCAAGGTCTTCCGCACCGCGCTGAAGCTTCTGTCCGTCCTGGGCATAATCGTCACGGTCCTGCTCCTGCTTCTTGCCCGTCCGATCGCCTCCGCGCAGGGCGTACCGGAGGGCTGGTTCAGCTACATCTGCATCGCCCCGTCCCTGTTCTTCGTCTGCGCCATGAGCGCCTACCGCGGATATATGCAGGGCATGCGCAATATGCTGCCGACGGCTGTCAGCCAGCTGATCGAGCAGGTCGGCAAGGTCGCTGTCGCCCTTCCCTTCGCCTCCGTCGGCTTTTCCCGCGGCGGCTGGATCGAGGGCAGCGCCGGCGCGCTGCTGGGGACCTCCCTGGCGGAATGCGTCGCCATGCTGTATATGATCATCCGCTGCCGGTTCATCAAACCGATGCCGGCAGCTGCCGATGAAAAGATCGCGTCCGGCCGGTCTCTGGCCAAACGGATCGTCCTGATCTCGATCCCGATCACCCTCGGCGCCTGCATCGTTCCGCTGGCCTCCGTCATTGACTCCTTCATGCTGACCCGCCTGATGGAAAACGCCGGCATGCTTCAGGAGGAATCCCGCATCCGCTATTCCATGTACAGCAGCATGGTCATCACCATGATCAACGTTCCGACGGCGCTGGCCATGGCCATGTCCACCAACCTGGTACCCTCCATTGCCTCTGGCCTGGCCCGGAAGGACAAAGCCTATGTGGCGAAGGAAGCCGGCACCGGGCTCCGGATCGCGGCGGTTGTCGGCTTTCCCTGCTCCATCGGCATGAGCCTGCTGAGCAAGCCGATCCTGTTCCTGTGCTACGGGGACAGCCATCCTTTCGACCATGTGCTGCTGGCCGGGAACCTGCTGGAATTTTCCGCCATGACCATCATTCTTTTCACCATGGTCCAGGCTACCTCCGGCATCCTTCAGGGGGCGGGCAGACAGAAGATCCCCATGTTCACCCTGGCAGCCGGCATGATCATCAAGGTCATTCTGAACCTGCTTCTGGTCAGCCGGCCGGAGATCAACATTCACGGCGCCCCGATCTCCTCGCTGGTCTGCTACACGGTCTCTATGGTGCCGAATCTGTATTTCTCCTGCAAGTATACCGGCTGCCGTTTCTCCGTCAGCGACGTGATCCTGCGTCCCCTGGGCGCGTCCGCGCTTATGGGCGCGGCCGTCTGGGCTGTCTACCGCTTCATTTTCGGGGGAGATCGGTGCCTGCAGGTCAGCGGCTTTGCCGCCCGCCTGCTCCCGGTCGTGGTCTGCATGGCCGTCGGCATCACGGTCTATCTGGTCTCCGCCGTCCTGCTGAAGGCGGTCCGGGCCGAGGATCTGCCCGCCCGCTTCTGCAGGAAAGCGAAATAACCTTCCTGTAAGTATTTTAGCGGGACTGCCTTCCGGCAGTCCCGCTTTTGATCTGTTCTTTTTTATTCCGCCGTCCGGTCAAACAGCGTGCATCCCGCCTCCCGGAACTCCGCGATCTTTCGGACCAGTGTTTCCCGGCTGACCTCAAAATGCTCCGCCAGGCACCCGATGCACAGGAATTCCACGGCGCCGCGGTTGATCAGCTTTTTCGTCAGTGCGATCTCGTCCTTTTCCAGTTCCCGCCCGCACAGGCGGCATTTCTCCTCCGTCTTAATCACTTTCCTTCACCAGGCGGCAGAGGTACAGCTTCATGTCGTGCCCGGGCACCGTCGGATTGAAGCAGTCCTTTTTCGCGCCGATGTTCTCCCCGGTGAACACGTCCTTCATCTCCAGCAGGTATCCGCTGTGCGCGGGCAGGCCGAGGTCCGCCAGCTCGCAGTGCACGGAGGCCTCCGCGGGAGCCAGGTTGATAAAGGCAAGCGCGTACTCCCCGCCGGACAGATGGCGGAAGACGGTGTACGCGGTATCCGGCAGCGTTTTCCAGGGAAACTCCCCTTCCTTCGGCTCCGGATTGCTGATCGTTACGCCTCCCCTGCGGATCAGATAGGGCGGACGGCATTCCTCATCCTGATCGATCCGTAGCAGATCTTTGTCCTTCAGCAGCTTCTGATATTCCGGCGCCAGCTTTCTCAGGTCCGCGCCCATCATCAGCGGCACGCCGCACAGGCACCAGAGCGCGAACTGCATCCGGTACTCCTCATAGGTGCACACCTTCCCCAGCCCGACGTTCCCGCTGCCGCACATGCCGACAGTCAGCATATCCATGTCGTTGAAGCAGCCGGCCCCGCTCATGCAGAAATTGTCCAGCTGGCTCTTGAAGATCTCCGTAAAGGAGCGGTAATTGTCCATGATATCCCCGGTGGAGCGGTACATATGCGCGCCGACGCTCGCCATCCATTTCCAGGGCTCCTTCTGTCCCCAGTTGCAGCCGGAGAAAAGGATCTCCCTGCCGGTCGCCTTCAGCGCCAGGGACATGGTCTCATACCGCGCCCGGCAGTCCCCGGAATCCGGGAAATTGCAGTAGTCGTATTTCAGGAAATCCACGCCCCAGGAGGCGAAGGTCGCGGCGTCCGTGAACTCATGGTCGTAGCTGGAGGGATAGCCCGCGCAGGTCTGCACGCCGGCGCAGGAATACATGCCGAACTTCAGCCCTCTGCTGTGTACATAGTCGGCCAGCGCCTTCATCCCGTAAGGGAATTTCGCGGGATCGGGCACCAGCAGGCCGTTCCTGTCCCGCTCCTTCAGCGACCAGCAGTCGTCAATGACCAGATACTCGTATCCGGCCTCCAGATATCCGTCGGAAACCATCCGGTCCGCCATCTCGCGGATCAGAGCGTCACTGATATGCTCCCCAAAGGTATTCCATGAATTCCAGCCCAGCGGCGGTCTCTTTGCCAGCATATATTATTCATCCTCCGTTTTGTTTTTCGGCTCCAGTATAAAAAAACATTCCCCGTCCGTCAACGGAAGAAAAGGGAAATTTCCGGCTTTTCCTGTCCCTGCGTAAGGAAAAGAGCCCGGGCCTTTCACAGCCCGGGCTCCCTCTGCCGTTCTTTTTTACTTTCTGGCGGCGATCTCACCGAGGACCTTCTGCGCGAAGTCCTTCAGCTCAAAGGTGTCTGTCTCGTCCGTCGCGCGGTCGCGCACAGAGATATTGCCCTCCGCGATCTCCTTTTCGCCGAGGATGATCATGTAGGGCACATGGTCCACCTGGCGGGCGTAGCGGATCTTGTAGCCGATCTTTTCGTTGCGGTCATCCAGCTCCACGCGGATGCCTGTCTGCCTCAGCTCCTCATATACCTTCTCCGCGTAGTCCATGCTCTTGTCGGACACGGGCAGCACCTTCACCTGCACCGGGCTCAGCCACAGCGGGAAAATGCCCTTCGTCTCCTCGATCAGGTAAGCCATGAAACGGTCCAGAGATCCGAGGATCGCGCGGTGCAGCACGACGGGGGTCTTTTCGGAACCGTCCTTGTCCGTGTACTTCAGGTCAAACTTGGCCGGCAGGCAGAAGTCCAGCTGGCAGGTGGACAGGGTATATTCGGCGCCCACCGCGGGCTTCACGTTCACGTCCAGCTTCGGACCGTAGAAGGCGGCTTCGCCGATCTCCTCGGTGAAGTCGATCCCCAGCTCGGTCAGCACCTCGCGCAGGGCGGACTCTGCCTTCTCCCACATCTCGTCGTCCTGATGGTACTTCACCTTGTCCTCGGGATCGCGCAGGCTCAGCACGCAGCGGTAGTCGGTGATGTTGAAGTCCTTGTATACGTTGAAGATCAGGTCGACCACTTTGCCGACCTCATCCTTGATCTGCTCGGGCGTCACGAACAGGTGGGCGTCGTTCTGGCAGAAGTGGCGTCCGCGCTCGATGCCCTTCAGCGTCCCGCTGCGCTCGAAGCGGAAGTCATGTGCGATCTCGCCGATGCGGATCGGCAGGTCCCGGTAGGAATGGTGCCGGTTGGCGTAGATCATCATGTGGTGCGGGCAGTTCATGGGCCGCAGGACGAAGTTCTCACCCTCGACCTCCATGGCCGGGAACATGTTTTCCTTGTAATGATCCCAGTGGCCGCTGGTACGGTACAGGTCCACCGTGCCCACGCAGGGCGTCATCACGTGCTGATAGCCCAGCATGCGCTCCTTTTCCTTGATGTAGTTCTCCAGCTCCTGCCAGATCGTATAGCCCTTGGGCAGGAACATGGGCAGGCCCTTGCCGATCAGGTCGTCCGTCATGAACAGCATCATGTCGCGGCCGATCCTGCGGTGGTCGCGGGCGCGCGCTTCCTCCAGCTGGCGCTCGTATTCCTTCAGCTCATCCTGGCTGGCGAAGGCCACGCCGCTGATGCGGGTCAGCATCTTGTTCTTCTGATCGTTCTTCCAGTAGGCGCCGGAAACGCCGGTCAGCTTGAAGGCCTTCAGGGCCTTGGTATAGGTGATGTGCGGTCCGACGCACATGTCGATGTACTCGCCCTGCTGATAGAATGTGATCCGCGCGTCCTGATCCAGGTCGCCGATATGCTCTTCCTTGTAGTTTTCTCCGCGTTCAGCCATCAGCTTCACGGAATCGTCCCGGCTCAGCTCGAAGGTTTTGAAGGGCAGATTCTCCTTCACGATCTTCTGCATTTCCTTTTCAATGGCGGGCAGGTCCTCGTCGGAAAGCTTCACGCTGCCCAGGTCCACGTCATAATGGAAGCCCTTTTCCGTCGCGGGGCCGTAGGCGAAATGAGCGTCGGGATACAGGCGTTTGATCGCCTGCGCCATGATGTGGGCCGCGGAATGGCGCAGTACGTGCGCTTCCTCCTCCGCGGGGCAGTCTGCTGTGTGGCCGTCGTTGTAAATGATCTTCATCCTCTTCTCCCTCTCTTTCTCGTTCTCCGGGAATAAAAAAAGCGCCCGTCCCTTGCCGGGACGGATGCTGTGCATCCGCGGTTCCACCCTGCTTGCCTGTTCAAGGCGCTTTGGCATGCGGTAACGGGCATGGGCCGACCCCGTCTCGGAGCGGTATCCGTTCTTCTCCTGCGGCGCGGGCTTTCAGCCTGGACCCGCGCTCTCTTTGCGTGGTGGTAAGACGGCATGTTTCCGGTCATCCGGGTGATGTGTGCATTATAGCATGATTGTGCCGCTTGTCAAGGCTGATTCCGCGGGATTCCGGAGAAAAGTTTTTTCCTGTCCCAGCTGGGCACCCATGAGGAGCTGATGGCTCAGGACGGGATCTACAAAAACTTTATCCGGGACCGCAGAAAAGCGGTCTCCTGGAAGCTCGCCCGCAGAGAAGCGTAAGCACTGGAATGAAAGCGGCCCGGAGGCATTCGCCTCCGGGCTTTCTTCGTTTCCCTCACACGGTGATCTCTCCGGCCAGCACCCGGCGGTAGTCCGCCAGGTTTTTCCGCAGCAGGTTGGGCGTATCCAGGCTGTAGGGGCACTTGCTTACACAGCGCCGGCAGTTCAGGCAGGAATCGATCCTTGCCATCTCTCCCTGCCAGTATTCGTTCAGCCAGGAGGCGGAAGGAGCGCGCCGGATCATCTGGGACATGCGCGCGCAGTTGTTGATCTGGATGCCCGCCGGGCAGGGCATGCAGTAGCCGCAGCCCCGGCAGAACTCTCCGGAAAGCTCCGTCCGTTCCTTTTCAATAAAGGCTGTGATCTTCTCCGTCATTTCCGGGGTCTTTTCCATGAAGGTGAGCCATTCCTCCAGCTCGCTCATCCGCTGGATCCCCCAGATGGGAAGCACGTTGTCAAACCGGATCATGAAGGCCATGGCGGCGTCCGCGCGGTTGATCAGCCCGCCGGCCAGCCCCTTCATGGCGATCAGTCCCATATTCTGCTTTTTGCAGTTTTCCGCCAGCTTCAGCTCCCGCTCGTCCGCCAGATAGGAAAAGGGAAACTGCAGCGTCTCGTACAGGCCGCTTTCGACGATCTCCTCCGCCACGGCGATCCGGTGCGCCGTAATGCCGATATGCCGGATCTTTCCCTGCTCCTTTGCCTCCAGCATGCATTCGTACATGCCGGTCCCGTCCCCGGGCCGGTAGCACTGCGTTGCCTGGTGGAACTGGTAAATATCCACGTGGTCCGTTTTCAGCAGCCGCAGGGAGGTTTCCAGATCCTTCCGGAAATTCTCCGGCGTTTTGGAATGTGTTTTTGTCGCGATGTACAGCGTGTCCCGCATGCCGTTATCCCCGAAGGCAAGCCCCAGCTTTTCCTCGCTGTCGGTGTAGCCGCGCGCCGTGTCAAAGAAGGTCATTCCGCCCTCCCTTGCCCGCCGGAGGATCCTGACGGCCTCCTCCTTGCTCACGCGCTGTATGGGCAGAGCCCCGAAGGCGTTCTGCGGTACGGTGATCCCGGTGGTTCCCAGCGTGATCTGTTTCATGGCTTCTACCTCCCGTTTTCCGGTCGTTCAGGATCGTCCGGAGGACGAGCTTCCGGCCTTCCGGCGAAGGCCTCAGGGTTCTCCGGGCAGGAGACTGGGTACGTTCATGTTTTTCGGATCGGATACGTCCAGCCCGCTGAGATAGGAGCGGCTGCCGAACACCGCGGCAAGCTGCTCCGCCTCTCCCCGGCCGATCCGCTCCCACGCTTCCGTGATCATCTTCACGGCGCTGATCCGCGCCTTTTCCCGGAGCTCCGCGAAGCTCTCGTCGGACACGGTCTCCGGATCGTACGGATTCCTCCACGTTCTCTTCTCCGTGTTGGCGGGATCCGCGTCCTTCATGTAGGATTCGGAATATACCAGCGAACGGAGCAGGTCGCTGTTTTTCTTTTTCGTCAGCCACACGAAAAAGCCCTTCGGCTTTTCCATCAGACGGTACAGGCAGCGGTACAGCGCGTAGCAGCGGTTGATGCTGCGCAGGCAGTGTTCCCAGCCGTATACCTCCCGGTAGGCGCTGTCCAGCGCTTCGCGCATCACGGCCGGCAGCTTCATTCCCGGCAGATAGTTGTCCGTCAGCGCGTGAAGTCCGCCCCAGACGCCATCCTTTTCCATCTGCAGCACATCCAGGCTGTGCTCCAGCGCCCGGTGGGCCGCCTTCCGGCTACAGACCTCCGTAGTCTCCCAGATGATATAGGGATGCGCGGTGGAATCCAGCGCGTAATGGCAAAGGAAGCCGGCGAGGTAGGAGAACATTTCCTTCCCGCCCTTTCCGGAGCCGGCGCGCTTCGCGAGGGCTGTCAGGAAAGCGCCGGTCCTTGCGGTATGCATCCTGCGCCCGCGGCGCCAGCGCTTTTCCCCTCTGGGCCTGTACATGAACCACGGGTCCGGTCCGTACAGGGCCACGGTATAGGGTTCCCGGATCAGCTCCTTCTGTATTTCCTGCGGCAGCGAGTCGTATACCTCCCTGCCAAACGCGTAATGTACACCCGCATCCGGCATTCTGTTTCCTCCGTTGTTGCTTCTCTTCCCTGCCTTATCGGGCAGTTCTGCTTTCAGGCGGCCGTCAGGCCTTTTCCTGCTCCCCTGTGCCGTCATCCGGCACGCCGGTTTTTTCTGCGGTCCCCGCCTTCTCCCCGGCCTGCGCTTCCCTCGCCCGCACGGTTTCCTGCAGCCACCGGTAGCCAAACGCCGTCAGCGGAACGCCCAGCATGATGCCCGTAATACCCAGCATACCGGAGCCGATGGTCACCGCGGCCAGCGTCAGGAACGCCGGCAGCCCGAGGGACCTGCCGATCAGCCGGGGGAATACGAACGTCCCGATCACGTTCTGCAGCACGATGATGAAGATCAGGAAGAATATCGCCATGTTCGGCGCGTCAGCCAGGATCATCAGGGTGCCCAGGATGGCGCCGATGTATCCGCCGACGATCGGGATCAGCGCGCAGAAGCCGTTCAGCGTACCGATCATCGTGGCATACGGGAAGCGGAAGACCAGCATCAGCGCCGTGGCGGAAACGCCGATGATCAGCGCCTGCGTAGCCTGGCAGACGATAAAATCATGGAAGCATTCGCTCAGCAGCCCGGTATAGTGAAAGAACCTCTTCTCCTGCTTTTCCGGCAGGAAAGCCTTGACCACGCGCACCATCTGGCCGTGTCTCTTTTCCCGCCCGGCCAGGAAGTACCCGGCGAACATCAGGCCGAAAAGCGTGGTGCTGATGATGGAGAGAGCGGAGGTGGCCGTGTTGGTCATGCTCTGGAAAATATCGTCGGGATTCACCAGGGACACCAGGTGATTGATCCAGTTGGACCAGTCTACCTGTTTCAGCTGCTCCATCGTGTCCGCCGGGATCAGCTGGATCACGATCGGTCTCCCCAGCAGATACCGTATGCCGGAGGGCACTTTCTCAAGCAGCGCGACGAAGCAGGCTGTCAGCTGCGGGCCCATGTATGCCAGGATAAAGGCGGCGCATACCAGCAGCAGGATCAGCGCCATCACCGTGCACAGCGCCCGGTGCAGCTTTTCGCTCTTCAGCACGCCGCGGTTGTACAGGATGTCGTGCCGTTCAAACCAGCGGATCATGATGGACAGCAGATAGGACACCGCGATTCCGATGAAAAGCGGCCAGCACGCGTTGATCAGCTTTTCCCCGGAAAAACAGTAAAAATATATCAGCAGGAACAGCACAAAGCCTCCCAGAATCAGGTTCCGTATTCCTTTCCGGTCTGTACGGATCATCCTGTTCAGCCCCCTTTGCCTGTTTTTTCGTAAATATGATTTTATCACTCACCGGGCCGTTTATCAAGCGCCGGCGCCCGGCCTGTTTCACGTCCGTGTTTCTTTTCAGGGCCAAACAAAGTTTATATTGACACGTTCGTGAAAATCCGCTACAATGTCCCTGAAAAGAAACCGCTTAAATACAGCAGCAGGAGGCCATCCCATGACTTCATCCCCTGAAACCCCTTACGAAGCGTTCGGGCAGAAGCTCACCGCCCTGCGGAAGGCCGCGGGCATGAGCCGCCAGCAGCTGGGCGATCTCTGCGGCATCGCCCAGAGCACCGTCGTCAACTATGAGCGCGGCCTGCGCGTTCCCTATGCCGACACCGCCGTCCGGATGGCGCGGGCCTTCGGTCTTTCGGTGGAAGAGCTTCTCAGCACGGAAGAAGACGCCGTCACGCCCTCCGTCCGCGGGGCGGAAAGGCTCCGCTTCCATCTTTCCGAGGCCGGCAGCGCCCTTTCCGGCGGAGAACTGAGTGAAGACCAGTTGGAAGAATACGTTCTGGAGATCCAGAAAATGGCCATGGCCGCCCAGCAGCGCCTCCGCGAAATGCACGCCGGGAAACAGCGTCCCGCCGGCGGTCCCTCCGGGGGTGACCGGCCGTGATGCCGCGCAGGCACCTGGAAAAGATCTACGTTTCCGTCAATTCCGATTTCGACCCCACCGGCTATATGCAGCCGAGATCGATCACCTGGAAGGACGGCCGCACCTTTCCCATTGAGGAGGTCCGCGATTTCCGCCCCGGTTCGACGCTCGGCCAGGACTGCACCGCGGATGCCTGCTTCACCGTGCTGATCCACGGGGAGGAAAAGCATCTTTATTTCGAGCGCGCCCGCTCCTCCTTTTCCAGCATCTTCGGCCGCTGGTTTGTGGAGGCTGTCACCACCGTCTGATTTTTTCCCGTCCCGTGACCCGCGGAGGAAAGGAGGATTTCCGTGCCGGACAAAATTTACGTCGCCATTGACCTGAAATCCTTCTATGCGTCCGTGGAATGCGCGGAGCGCAAGCTCGACCCGCTGACGACCAACCTGGTCGTGGCGGACCGTTCCCGTACGGAAAAAACCATCTGCCTGGCGGTATCACCCTCGCTCAAGGCCCACGGCATCTCCGGCCGGGCCCGCCTTTTTGAGGTCATTCAGCGGGTGGACGAGGTCAACCGGGAGCGCCTGAAGGAAGCTGTCCGTCTCGGGCTGGCCGGGAAGGATGAAAACGGCAGGCCCCGCCTTGCCTCCCCCTCCTTTGACGCGCTGGCGCTGAAGGCGAACCCCGCCCTGGAGCTCGGCTATATCACCGCTCCGCCGCGCATGCGCCTTTATGAGGAATACAGCACACGCGTCTTCTCCATCTATCTGAAATATGTCTCCTCCGAGGACATCCATGTCTACAGCATCGACGAATGCTTCATCGACGTCACCGGCTACCTTCAGACCTACGGGCAGACCGCGCGCGAGCTGGCCATGTCCATGATCCGGGAGGTCCTTTTCACCACCGGCATCACCGCCACCGCCGGCATCGGCACAAACCTGTATCTGGCCAAGGTCGCCATGGATATCGTGGCCAAGCACACCGTGCCGGATAAGGACGGCGTCCGCATCGCCGAGCTGGATGAGATCTCCTACCGGGATATCCTGTGGACCCACCGCCCGCTGACCGACTTCTGGCGGATCGGCTTCGGCTATGCCTCCCGGCTGGAATCCATGGGGCTCTATACCATGGGCGACGTTGCCCGCGCCTCCCTGAACCGCACGGCGGAGGATCAGCTGTACAAAGCCTTCGGCATCAACGCGGAGCTGCTGATCGATCACGCCTGGGGCTGGGAGCCGACCGAGATCAGCATGATCAAGGCGTACCGGCCCTCCACCGCCAGCCTGTCCTCGGGGCAGGTGCTCCATGAGCCCTACAGTATTCCCAAATGCCGGATCATCATTCAGGAAATGACGGAGGAGCTCGTGCTGGACCTGGTCCGGAAACGCCTTGTCACAAAGCAGCTTGTTCTGAACATCAATTATGACCGCACCAGTCTGGACAGCGGGCGGTACCGCGGCCCGGTCGTCAGGGATCACTACGGCCGCCTGATCCCCCGCCACGCCCACGGCACGGCGAACCTGGACCGCTTCACCAGCTCCACAAAAGCCGTCATGAAGGCGGTGACCGACCTGTACGACCGCATCGCCGATCCGGACCTGTTCATCCGCCGGGTCAATATTGCCGCCGTCGGCCTCATCCGGGAGGAGGACATTCCCGAAGAGGCGCCCGTGCAGCTGGACCTCTTTACCGATTACGCCGCGGCTGAAAAGGAAAAGGAGGAGCTGAAGCTGCGGGAGGGCAAGGAAAAGCGGCTTCAGCAGGCCATGCTGGATATCCGGGACAGATTCGGCAAAAACGCGCTCCTGAAGGGGACCAACTATCAGGAGGGCGCCACGATGATCGAACGTAACCAGCAGATCGGCGGCCACAAGGCCTGAAAGGACGGCTTTTATGTCAGAAAAGGATCCCTACGCGGATATCCGCCTGCTTCCGCACCATCAGTCGGACACGCGTCCCCACATGAGCCTGTATGACCGCGCCGCCCAGTTCGCGCCCTTCGCCGCGCTCACCGGCTATGAGGAGATGGTCAGCGAGACCGCCGAGGAAAACGACCGGGATCCGGAGCCTGCCGGGGACGATGAGCTGGAGTGGTATCTGGAATCCCTGAAGAACGACCCGGATCATATCTGAAGAAAAAGCGCGGGGCAGCCTTCCGCTGCCCCGCGCTGTCTGTCCGGATCATCAGTACCTTTTTTTGCCCTGCTGCTTGTTCAGGATCCAGCCGAGCACCGCGCCCACGGCTCCGCCGATGATATGCGCGGCATAGCCGATGTTCCCGCCGACCGTGACCATGTTGTAGATCTGCTGGCCGAGATAGAGCACCGCCACCAGGATGAAGGTCAGCGGCACGGTCCCCTGACGGAATTCCGTGAAGGAGCTCATCAGGATCATGGCAAATACGATCCCGCTGGCGCCGTAGGAAATGGTCCCCGGCATGGTCAGGAAAGCGAAAAGCCCCGTCACCAGTGCCGTCACGCCCATCAGGAAGAGCACGGTGGAGCTCCCGTGCTTTTCCTCCAGCATCGGGCCCAGCAGCAGAATGTACAGCATATTCCCCACCAGGTGGTCCCAGCCGCCGTGGCCGAACACATGGCCGATAAAGCGGAAATAGGTCAGCGGATCGCTCCAGGAAGAACGGTATACGCTGAAAAAGCGCATGCGCAGCGTACTGTTTGTCAGCAGGTCGATCAGAAAAATAACAAAGCATGCGATCACAAAGCCCAGTGTCGCCGGAGCGTTGAAAACCACCCGGCGTTTTTTGCTTTCAGACACGCGTCTCGCCTCCGTCTTTTTGCTTCCCTGCCAGTATAGCACAGCGCGCGGCCTTTTGCCAGCGCGGCCGTACACAAAAAGCGCCTTCCCTCAACGGAAAGGCGCTGATATCACCCGGTTCAGATCTCGTCCTCATCCTCTTCCCGGTTGTAGAACCGGAAGAAAATCAGGATCAGAATGGCAAAGACCGCCATGACGCCGAAGGGCAGGAAGCGGATCACATAGCCCGTCGGGGAGACCATGGCAATGGTATTCGTTACGGTCACCTGGGTGTTTTCCGTGCCCTTTTCTGTCAGGGTCGCTGTGTTGTCGGCGCTGTCAAAGGCCTTGGAGGCCTCTCCCGCGGAAACAGTGTCTGTACCGTAGATCACTTCCGTCTTCTGCCCGCCGGTCGCCTTCATTTCCACAAAGTAATTGTCATAGGAATTGTTGTATTCCGTGACCCTGACGGTCGACCCTGCCGGAATACCGCAGATCAGCGTGCTGCTTCCCGCGGAAAGCATAATGGATTTCTGATGCTCGCCGCCGATCGTGTTCAGTCCGTCCGGATTGGCGCCGTCATTCAGGTGAGCCGTTGTTTCACCGGAGATGCCGTAGTCCACAGTCACCCGGCTGCCCACAGCGTTCCTGAACTCCGCCTTCATCGGGAACGCGTGGTTCGTATCCGCCAGCGGCCCGTCCGTCATTTTCATGATCTTCAGATTGTACGTGTTGTAATAATCCACGTCTGTCGGCTCATAAGGCTCGTTCCGGTTTCCGGCGGATGCCACAAACCCGTTGCTCTTGATGACGTCCGCGTTTTCGCTCCCGTCCAGGTCAAAGCCGGGCTCATCGCTTTCCAGCAGCACAAAGCCGTAGATCACAAACCGGCCCGTTTCCTGGCCGACCGCCCTGCGCAGATACAGATCAAGATAGCGTGTACTGCGATAATCGCCGGGCCTTGCCACACCGGCGGACGCGCGGCCTGCGTCGGCAGCTTCCGTTTCCGTGATCAGGTAGCGGTAAATGCCCGCGTGTTCAAAGGCTTCATCGTTCGGGTTGACCGTCACCGTCACCGGGCGTGATGCCACGGCGCCGTTCACGGAAGAGAGCACGGTATCCTCATCGCTGAAATCCACCCGCTCCGTAACGGTCACGGCAGTCCCGGCGCCGACACCGTTATAGATCCTCCCCGTAACCTCCTTTGAGTCGGTCACGGTCGGGGCAGCGTCCTCCATGTTCGCGCCGGCGATCGAGTATACGTATGAAACGTTCGGATAATGGACCGCTACCGGCGCGCCGGCCGGAGCCGTATTAAAGACCAGGATCTCCTTGCGGAAAACCATGGTGTTTTCCTTCGACAATGCATCGGACGCGGAAGCTGCGGGCGCATGCACAAGAAGAAGCAGCTGCAGCGCGGCGGCGGCAGCGACGATCCTTCTCAGCGTCCTCATCTTCCTCATCCCTTTTCACGAGCTCGGGTCAGTTTTAGAATATTTCACCCGCTTCTTATACAATATACACGATTTTGTCCAACCTGACAAGCCATTTTTCCTGTCGCCCGTGATTTTAAACTTTCAGCAAAAAAACTCCGGCTTTTTTTGCAAAAGTCGGAGCAATAATTGAGGATATATCAGATCTCGTCCGATTGCTCTCCTTCTTTTCTCTTTCTGTGGAAGAAGAAGACCAGCAGCAGGACGCCGAACGCCGCGATCAGCATAAAGGGCAGGATGCGCACCACATAGCCGGTCGGAGAGATGACCTTGAGCTCGTTAACAAACTGTACAGCCGAGTTGGCCGTACCGGGAGTCTGCACGGTCGTCGCGTTATCCACATTTTCAACTGCCGCGGATGCCGTCTTGGACTGCATCAGGCTGATCCTGGGTTCCGCGGCGGTCATGGCCTGCACCGTCGTTTCGGATTCATATACGTCAAACGTGTTGTTGTATTCCCGTACGCTCGCCGTCGTTCCGGCAGGCAGTCCGACGACCGTCAGCGTATCCCGGTCGCGGATGGAGAATTCCGCGTTCCTGTCCGTCAGGACGCCAAGGACCAGCCTGCCGTTTTCGAAGGAGGCCCTCTTCATTTCACCGCTATTCTTCCGCCAGCCGATCTGCGCGGCCAGTCCCGGCAGCTCGCTGTTCGTCAGCACTGCTTCCACGGGGAAGTCGTTGGTCGTGTCCGCCAGGTCGCCCCGGACCGTCTTGCTGATGGTCAGGTTGAAGGTGTTGTACCGGTCTGCGCCGGTTTCTCCGGTAAAGCCGCTTGTCTTGACGGTGTTGTTTCCCACGCCGTTGGCGGTGATCCTTTCCTGCGCCTCGTCCCGATCCTTTTCAAACAGCACATAGCCGTATACCACGTGGCCGGCCGCCGTGCGTACGGCGTCATCCGTACCGCCGGCCCGCCTTACATAGATGTCCAGATATCTTTCGCTGCTGTACATGCCTGCGTTCAGCGCATCCGTCCCCGCGGCGGCGCGCCCGGTGGAAGCTTCCGTGATCATATAGCGGTAAATGCCGGGATGCTCGAAAGCGGAGGCATTGATTCCCACCGTAAACCCGCCGTACCAGGACGTTCCGTCCCGATCCGCCTTCAGCGGCTGCGCGGCCGTCTTCAGCGAGCCGTCCCTGTCGTACAGAAGAGTCAGGTCCGGCGAGAATTCAACAGTATAGGAGGACGCGGTCAGCGCTTCGTCCACGCCGGAATAAACGCGGCTCCCGGTCCCGGCGCTGTCGGTCACGGTATTTCCGCTGTCCGCCATCTGCACGCCGGCCACAGTGTAGGTATAGCTGACCTTCGGCAGGAAAATATCCTCTCCCGCCGTATTGTAGATCCTGAGCTCCTTGAGGATCAGTACGTTTTCATCCGCCGTGCCGGCACTGTCGGCAAAGGAACAGCAAACACAGGCCGCCAGGGCCAGTGCCATCAGAAAGGATATGATTTTTCTCATCTTTACCATGCTGTCTCCTTCGCAAACGATTGCATTACGATGTGCCGCTCAAATGCCTTCCGCGGTCCCGGTCGATTCCTGATTCTGTCCGGAGAACGTTTTGTATTTCTCCTTCTGTACATATTCTATCTGAATCTCTGCGAAAGGTCAATAGAACTGACAAAATTTGTCTGCTTTGTTTCATACTTAACAAAACAGATTCATCGGAATCAATCACATGTAAAATTATACAGAAAAGGCCGGCCTGTGAAAACCGGACAAAACCTGACAAATATCCTTCCCTTTTTTCCCTCGGACGGAGCTGTCCGCGCCCCTTTCCATTGACGCCCCCCTGTAAATGCATTACAATATTGCTGATATTGACAGTTCCAGGCCGGGGTACAGACCGTTCACGGAGGAAAGCAGATGTCCGCGCAGAGCAGCAGTCAACGTTATTCCTGGGTGTATAAACATCAGCGTTTAATGAACGCCTGCTTTCTGTCCGTCATGATAGGCGGTTTCCTGTTCCTGATGGCCCTGATCCCGTATCTCCGGATCTGGGATAATCCGGAAACGCTGATGAACGTCACGGTTTATCAGATTTGTATGCTGCTGGACCTGATTCTCGGCATTTGCTACGGTATCGGCCGTTTTGATGCCAGCATCGACCGCAAGCGCCTCTTCCTGACG
Organism: Clostridia bacterium; assembly: GCA_017509255.1. Lineage (GTDB taxonomy): Bacteria > Bacillota > Clostridia > Christensenellales > Aristaeellaceae > Aristaeella. The sequence continues at coordinate 52,200 of JAFWQA010000034.1, forward strand.
ATCCTGATCGACGTCTATTTTACCTCCCTCTTCGGCGCTGTCATCTACATCCTGCGCGGCAGGCCCGAATTCCAGGTCCATCTGCGGGTAGTCAACAGCTTCCAGATGGTACTCACCGTGCTGGGCGTCGGCTTTTACCACGCCTATGTGCAGACCTTCTTCAACCTTTCCCGGGAGGACGATGCCCGGCTCCGTATGATCAACCGGGTTTTTGCCGCCATCCCGCTGCTGATCATTCTCTTCAACCTGCCCACACAGCTGCTCTTCACGGTGAATGAGAGCGGTTACGTCCGTTATGGGAGCCTTTATTCCGTCTATAATACGTTCAACGGGATCTGGTATATCTTTTATGTGATCATGATCTTCCGGAAAGTCCGCAACCGGCGTATCCTTGTATCCCTGCTGAGTTATTCGATCCCCGTTATGATCATCGTCCTGGTGGACCTGGTCCTGGTGTCCTTCGGCGGGACCTTCCATTTTGACTCTCTGATCGCCTTCACTGCGTTCCTCTCCCTGTTCATGATCTTCTGCTTCGTGTTTGTCGATCACAGCCGCGAAGCACTGCGCGTCAAGGAGCAGCTCGCGCAGAGCGAGCTGAACACAGTCATGCTGCAGATCAATCCGCACCTGATCTACAATACGCTGGCCACCATCGCCGGTCTCTGTACGGAAAACCCGAAGGCCGCGGAGGAAATGACCTACCGTTTTTCCGATTATCTGCGGGATAACATCAACGGCGCCTCCTCCCACCCGATGATCTCTTTCCGGCAGGAGCTGAACCATCTGCAGCGCTACCTGTCCATTGAGCAGATCCGCTTCCCGAACATTCATGTATACTACGATCTGGAAACGGAAGATTTCAACATCCCGAACATGACGCTGCAGCCGCTGGTGGAGAATGCCATCAAGCACGGCATCAACAAAAGTGACCGGGAGGAAGGCACTGTCAACATTTCCACCCAGGAAACGGAGGACGCCTGGATCGTCCGCGTCACAGATGACGGCGCCGGCTTCACCGAACTGCCGGAAAGCAAGGGCGGCCAGCATCTGGGAGTCCACAACGTCCGGTTCCGTCTGAAGGCCCTGTGTGAAGGCAGCCTGAAGCTGACCGGCGTACCCGGTGAAGGGACCGTATGCGAGATCACATTGCCGAAGGGGGCAAACAAGAAATGATAGCTCTGTGTGTTGATGATGAAAAGGTTCTTCTGAATACGCTGACGCGCGCGGTGGAAGCTTCTCCGGATATCACGGAAGTCGTTTCCTTCCGTCAGGAGAAGGAAGCCCTGGAGTGGGCCCAGACCAACACGCCCGATATCGCTTTCCTGGACATTGAGCTCCATCGGATGACCGGCATTGACCTGGCCGAGCAGCTTCTTGCCCTCCATCCGGATATGGGCGTTGTCTTCTGCACAGGGTACGATAACTATGCGATCGACGTCATCAACCGCCGTATACATGCTTACGGCTACCTGACCAAGCCGATCCGTCCCGACAAGGTGCAGGAGACCGTGCAGCGTTTCCTGGAAGCCCGTTCCGGGACCAAGCCGCTGATCACCGTGCGCCGCTACGGCGGCTTCGCCGTTTATGACACAAACGGCAATCCCGTCATTTTCCAGCGCAAGCGCTCCGAGGAACTGCTGGCCCTGCTTATTCATCTGAAGGGCAAGCCCGTCCCCGTTACCACGATCTGCGATTACCTGTGGCAGGATAACACCACCATGTTCGAAAACAACCGGAACTATGTCTGGAAGCTCTTCAGCAGCCTGAAGACCACGTTGCAGGCGGTTGACGCGGTCGATGCCGTCAAGCGCAGCCCCGAAGGGCATTACGCGGATCTGTCCGTGATCCGTCTGGATGATTCCGGCTCCGATATCCTTCCCTACCTTCCGGCTTACATCTGGTCCAAACGACCGCCGGAATAATTGTTATTCTCCGTCTTCTCTTCGTTGACAAATTCCCGGTTTCCCGATATAATCAGCCCGTTGCCATCAAGGCAGCTCATGCACCCGTAGCTCAGTAGGATAGAGCGGCCGCCTCCTAAGAAGTAGGCCGACTACCGTCTTTCCGGAAACTGAAAACGGGAACAGCGTTCGGAAGTGACCCGGTTTCCCAGTTGCTCCGACGCCCTTACCAAGCAAGGTCGAAATCAGCATGTGGGAAAATGTCCTACCG
>JAFWQA010000035.1 GCA_017509255.1 Clostridia bacterium
GTTCTCCAGCCAGACCAGGTCGCACTGATCCTTCGCCCGTTCGAAGATCGCCTCAATGTCCGTGATCCCGGGAAATACCGGCGAAATGAAGCATACCGTCCGGATGCCCGCGTCGTAGACCTGCTTCATAGCCGCGAGACGTCTTTCGATGCTGACCGCCGCGTCCATATCGTTTTTGAAATTTTCATCCAGCGTGTTCACCGACCATGAAACCGTCAGCCGGTTCCGCTTGTTGATCTCCGTCAGCAGATCCATATCCCGCAGGACGAGATCGGATTTGGTGCAGATCAGGATATCCGCGCCGCTGTCCTTCAGCTGTTCCAGAAGAAGGCGGGTCTTTCCGAACTTCTCCTCCAACGGGTTATATCCGTCGGTCACCGTGCCGACGATCACCTTCTGCCCGGCATATTTCTGCGGATTGGTGATGGCGGGCCATTCCTTCACATCCATGAAGGTGCCCCAATCCTCGGTATGCCCGGTAAACCGCTTCATAAAGCTGGCATAGCAGTATTTGCAAGCATGGGGACAGCCCACATACGGGTTGACCGAATACCCGCCCAGCGGCCCATTCGACTTGGTCATGATGCTCTTCGTCTGGACAAATCCTACTTTGATTTCCGGCTGCTCCATGTTCTCTGCTCCTCCAATACATGATTGAATGCTTCCGGCAGTTCCTGGATCATCTGTTCTTCACCCATGATGGGAATGAGATCCTCTTTCCAGAAAACGGGGATGTGACCGTTATGCGCCTGCTCTGTCAGGGAACAAGCCCATGCGGGCTCGGTGTGAATCTTCCGGCTCTGCGCTCCGGTCATGGTGCCGACGACGATCCAGTCGATACCGGACAGATCTACCGTGCCCGGATCATCGAAGAGCGGCTCGAAGGTTACGTGATAATGTCCGGCTTTTACATTTTTCCGCAGCGCGTCGATGCGCCAGAGCTCTGCTTTTCGGGTAACTGTGACGCCAAACCAGGCATTGTCCAGGTCGGTGCTGAAATCCAGCAGGTCGGGACGCTTGCTGAGGAAGAGGAACTGGTGCTGGGGGTTCTCGCGGATCTTCGCAAAGACCGCCTCACGCCATTCCGGTTTCCAGCCCGCCAGGTCGCTCATGCCCGTCAGCAGGAAGTTCTGCGGGCGGGGCTTGTCCATCAATCGCAGCTTGCCCGGAAAGAACTCCGGCTGTGAGAAATCATCGATCATGTGATAACGCTTCACATTGTTTCGCGCGTAGCAGTACGGACAGCCCACCGTACAACCGATCACCAGGTTCATGTTCTGGATCAGATCCTTGATGCATACGCTCATGACTTCAGCTTCTCCTCCAGATTCCGCTGTATCCGCTGCAGGTATTCCTCAAACTGCCGGACTTCATCATCCGTGAAATCCTGATAATATAGCGCCCCCATCTGGTCGGAAACGGCGTCATAGTCGGCCTTCAGCGCTCTGGCCTTATCGGTCAGGAACAACAGGGTCTTCCGCTTGTCCCGGCTGTCAGGCTCTCTGCGGAGCAGGCCCTGGCGTTCCATGCGCTCCAGCATTGTGGTCAGGGATGTGATGGCAAGACCGCATGTTTCAGAGATTGTTTTGATCGGCACGCCGTCCTGCTGCCAGAGGACATACAGGATCCGTCCCTGTGCGCCGTTGAAGGCGTCAACGCCTTTTTCGGCCAGCACTTTTTCAAAGATACGGTCACCCAGCTGCTTGATCTTTGTGACCAGAAAA
>JAFWQA010000036.1 GCA_017509255.1 Clostridia bacterium
GCGATAGAGATTCCGATAAAACACGTGATAGGCGATCCGATTGGCGGGGGGAAAATCCTTCATAAAGATATGCCCGGTGAAGTTCTCCGCCTGGCAGTGAAATCCCGCCGTGAGAGGGAGCCCCAGCTTGTGAGCAAGCCTAGCCGCGGCGGAGCCGAGCGCGAAGGGCATCATGACATGGACATGATCCACTCCGTTGAGCGCCACTGTCAGGATGTTCCTGTCCGGATTCGCCAGCGCGACGCCGTTTTTGGCTACATACGCGTTCAAAGGTCCGAGATTCAGCGTGGGAACAACATAAAAGTCCTTCTGTCCCGCTCTCTCCGGGTCCGAGCATACGACACGCACATCGTACCCCTTTTCCCGCAGGGAGCGGATCAGATTCATGGCGGCGATGGTCGTACCGTTATTCTCTTTCCCCAACACGTCACAGATTACGGCTATCGTCATAGTCAAACACTCATTTTCTGCTTATTTCAATTTCCCGTCCCGGAGCCATTTCCGGATCTCTTCATTCAGCGGTCTCAACACACCCTTCGGGCTGATCTCATCCAGCAGTTCGATCATCAGCTGCACTTGCTCGTCGGTCAGCGCAGGGTTTCTTGAAACACTGCGAAGCTTGGCCTTTACGACCTGAAGGCGGATCTCCTCAAGCGAAGCGTGGTCTTCGATCATCAGGCGAACCTGCCCGCTCGCTTTTGCCGTCTGGATTAGATCCTTGTTCAGGAGCGTATAGGAAAGCCGCCCGTCTTTGTCGCTGTAGGCGTCGACAACGCGCTGATATTCCGTGCTGTCAATAACCGCCTCGATCTCCGGTTGAGCGGGAGCTTCTTCCGCCTCCTCCGGTTCAACAGCAAGCCCTTCGGGCAGCTGTACTTTGCCGAGGTTTTTGTAAGGCAGCCCGGCAGTCAGCTTGATTGCCTCCGCAAACGCCTCCGGAGGATAATACTCCAAAGGCGTATTTGCAGTGGGGATCGCCTCGCCGGAAGTCTTGCTGATCGAGGCAAGCCCCGGTTGCCGGACATTGTTTCCCCAAATGGTAATCCCTGCGCCGCCGGATACCAGCTTTTGCCGATAAGCAACGGCGGAGATCGTTGTCAATTGGACCGTACTGGTTCTTATCATGCCTGATTCCTTCCTTCCCAAGAATCGAAGTCTTTCCAGAAAGCCAGAACAGCGGCCGTATAGCGTTCCGGATCTGTGAAATAACTCATGCCATGGTCCGCCCCGGGTACGATCAGCAGCCGTCGCGGCCCGCCGCAGGCGAGATAGTTTTCATAGGTCATCTCCACCGGAACAAAGTGGTCGCCTGTGCCGTGAATCAGCAGCACCGGGATTCTTGTGTTTTTCAGAGCCTCCGTCGTGGAGAAGTCGTTGGAGCCTACCTGGATCTTATGGCGCAGGATTTCGCTGGCAATCACGCCGCGCACGCCGTAAGCAATATGCAGATTGTTGTTGGCCACGTGCTTCCAGATAGCGTGCGGCGAGGTGTAGCCGCAGTCGGCGATGATTCCATGTACGTTCTCGGGCAGGCAAAGATCTGACGCCATCAGCACAGTCGCCGCACCCATGGAAACGCCTACGAGATAGATTGGGAGATCTGCGCCGACACTTTGGTTTACCCAGGATACCCAGTCGAGGCAGTCAAAGCGTTCTATCAGGCCGAAGCCCATGTACTCGCCGCCGCTGTTGTCATGGGCGCGCTGCTCGATATACAGGACGCTGCAGTCGTTCGCCGCCCAGGAGTCGGCCACGATACCGAAGGTTTCGTACCAGGAGGCGCGCCAGCCATGGACGGCAATGATGATCCGTTTCGCGTTTTCCACAGGGAGCCAATGTCCGACCAGAAGGA
>JAFWQA010000037.1 GCA_017509255.1 Clostridia bacterium
AGAAGAAGGGCTGCGAACGCCGTGAGTACATCCTTGCCAACAAGGATCTGCTGACCAAGAAGTCCATCTGGATCTTCGGCGGCGACGGCTGGGCTTACGACATCGGATACGGCGGCGTGGACCACGTGCTGGCTCAGAACCAGGATGTGAACATCCTCGTGCTGGACACCGAAGTGTACTCCAACACCGGCGGACAGGCCTCCAAGGCGACGCCCACCGGCTCCGTGGCGAAGTTCGCCGCCGCCGGCAAGCGTACCAAGAAGAAGGACCTGGGCATGATGGCCATGAGCTACGGCTATGTGTACGTGGCGCAGGTCGCCATGAGCAACCCGCAGCAGGTGCTGAAGGCCATGCTGGAAGCCGAAGCCTATGACGGACCCTCCCTGATCATCGCCTACGCGCCCTGCATCAACCACGGCCTCCGCGCCAAGGGCGGCATGGGCAAGGCCCAGGCCGAGATCAAGAAGGCTGTCGAGTGCGGCTACTGGCAGCTCTATCGCTACAACCCGACCCTGGAGAACCCGATGACCGTCGACAGCAAGGATCCCACCGGCGATTATCAGGAATTCCTGAAGGGCGAGGTTCGCTACACCTCTCTGGCACAGCAGTTCCCGGAAGCTGCCGCGAAGCTGTTCGTGCAGCAGGAGGAGGACGCCAAGGTGCGCCGCGAGAGCTACAAGAAGATGGCCGGTCAGGAATAATACTCCTCAACGGTTTTCAGGGGACTGCCGAGAATTCGGCAGTCCCTTTTCCGTAAAGCTTTTTTTAGTTCCCGGGATATGGTATACTGCAGAAGTCCTTACGGACAGGTTATCCGGACAGTGAGAACGAACCATCGGCCAAAAGCATTGCCCCAAAGGGGGCGTTCGGGGAAGTGACAGGATTTGAGCAAGGGGAAGGAAAGGATCCGGGAGAGCAATCTCCAGTATAAAAAGAATCTCGGGCAGAACTTTATCTATGATGAGGATCTGCTCGCCGCGCTGGTGGAGGCGGCAGGCGTCACGAAGGAAGAGGACGTGCTGGAGATCGGCCCCGGCGCCGGGAGCCTGACAAAGCCCCTGTGCGCCGCGGCGCGCCGCGTGACCAGCCTGGAGCTGGATGAGCGGCTGATCCCGCTGCTGAAGGCCTTCATGTCCGGCACGGATAATTTCACCCTGGCGCAGGGCGACGTGATGACGGCGGATCTGGCGGAGCTGACGAAGGATCTGCGCAGGCCCTTTGCCGTGGTGGCAAACATCCCGTACTACATCACGACGCCGCTGATCACAAAGCTTCTGTCCTCCGGACTGCCCCTGAGCCGCCTGGCCCTGATGGTGCAAAAGGAGGTGGCGGACAAGATCCTGTCCGCCCCGGGCGAGGATGGCTGGGGCCCGCTGGCGGTCCGCTGTCAGTATGCCTGCGAGCCGTATCTGGCTTTGAACGTTCCGGCCGCTTGCTTCACCCCGCCGCCGAAGGTGGACAGCGCCTTTGTGGTGCTGCCCGTGAGACAGGAGCCCGCCGTGAAGGTGAAGAGCGAGAAGGATTTCTTCCGCACGGTGACGGCAGCCTTCGCGCTGCGCAGAAAAACGATGACCAACGGCCTGTGCGCCTCGTTCCGCGTGGAGCGGGAGCAGGCGCTTGCCCTGATGGCTGCCGCGGGCCTGGACGAAAAGATCCGCGGGGAAAAGCTGACGCTGGAGGAGCTGGCCCGGCTGGCCGACGCGGTGACTGACGCCGGAATCTGATTTCAGGAGGAAAAAATGAGTATCGCGAAGTTTACGCATGTGAGCGAAAAGCAGTACGCGGAGGCGATGGGGGAGCGGACGAACTATCTGCCCCTGAGTGAGATCCCGCTGCCGAAGCGCGCTACCCGGGGAAGCGCCGGCTACGATTTTACCGCCACGGCGGATACGGTGATCCCCGCCGGCGGCTCCGCGCTGATCCCCACCGGGATCCGGTGCGAGATGGAGAACGGCTGGGTGTTGATGCTTTTCCCGAGGAGCTCGCTGGGCTTCAAATACGGGATCCGCCTGAGCAATACCGTGGGCGTGATCGACAGCGACTATGCCTATGCCGCCAACGAGGGCCACATCATGGTCAAGCTGCGCAATCCTTCCGGGCGGGAGATCGCGATCGCGAAGGGCGACCGGTTCTGCCAGGGCGTGCTGCTGCCCTTCGGCACGGCGGAGGAAGAGGACAGCTTCAGTGAAAGGACCGGGGGCTTCGGCTCCACGGGAGAAAGGTAAAGGAATATGGATAACAGGGAGAGGATCCTGCCGGTCCGCATGCATCCGGCCTTCCGCGGAGGAAAGCTGACGCCCTGGGGCGGGGAGCGCCTGCGGACGGTTTACGGAAAGAATATCGCTGAGATCCCCACCGGCGAGAGCCTGGAGATCAGCTGCATTCCGGGACTGGAAAGCCGGGACGACGCCGGGAGGACGCTGACGGAGCTGATCGCCCGGTACGGGGAAAAATACGCCGGGAAATACGCCGGGAAGCCCTTCCCGCTGCTGCTGAAGCTGATCGACGCGAAGCAGCCGCTGAGCGTGCAGGTGCACCCGGACAATGCCTACGCGCGGAGGGAGGAGAACGGCAAGCTCGGCAAGACCGAGGCCTGGCTGATCCTGGACGCGCCGGAGGGCGCGGAGCTGGTGTACGGCATCGTGCCCGGCACGGACCTGGACATGCTCAGGTCCGCGTGCGAGGCGGGCAAAGCCGTGGAGAAGCTGCTGCGCCGGGTGAAGGTGCGCCCCGGGGACGTGTGCTATATCCCCGCCGGCACGGTGCACGCCATCGGCGAGGGGATCCTGCTGTATGAGATCCAGCAGTCCTCGGACGTGACCTACCGCTTTTATGACTGGGATCGGACGGACGCGCAGGGGAACCGCCGCGAGCTGCACCTGAAGAAGGGGCTGGACGTGACGGACCTGGACTTCCGGCTGGATCCGGTACGCTGGAACGGCGAAAAGGGCGTCACCAGGGTGCTGGATGAGGAATACTTCTCGCTGGATCTGATCCGCGCGGAAGGGGAGGAAAAGCTGCCCGCGCTGACGGAGTTCGGCTTCCTGACCGCGCTGGACGCGCTGACGCTGGCCTGGGAGGGCGGCTCCGCCGCCATGCAGGCCGGGGAGAGCTTCTTCCTGCCCAAGGCCGGACCGGAGCTGACGCTGAAGGGCAGCGGCAGAGCGGCGCTGTCCATGCCGAAGTAACTAGTATTGGAGACTGTATGAAATACGATATTTACGGAAATACGGAGGGCGTGCGCGATTCGGTGCTGCGCAGGCTCAATGAGCTGTACAGCCTGGAGCTGGAGGAAGGTGAATACCTGCCCCGCGAGCTGATGAAGGAGCTGGCGGAGGTTTCGTGCGCCCTGAACCGGGAGATCGCCATATATATCACCCGGGACGGGGAGATCGTGCACGTGGCCGTCGGCACGGACAGCGACGTGGAGCTGATCGATTACCGCCTGCGCCGGAACGCGAAGCGCCTGAGCGGGGTGCGCTGCATCCACACACATCCGAACGGGGACGGGATGCTCAGCGACGTGGACCTGAGCGCGCTGAAGATCTTCCGCTATGACGCGATGACGGCCGTAGGCGTGCTGAAGGGCGAGCCGGTGAACGTGCAGACCGCCTTCCTGAAGAATGACACGGAGCTTCTGCTGCCGGACCCGGTACGCTGGTACGCCGTGCCGGACCGGGAATGGCTGGAGCAGATCGATATCAGCGACGAGGCCGTGGGCCGCGAGGAAACGGAGGCCCGGAAGTCCGGCAGGGAAAAAGCCGTGCTGATGGGCATCGAAAGCAAGGAATCCCTGGATGAGCTGGCCCGCCTGGCGGAGACCGCCGGCGCGGAGGTCGTGGGCTCCTTTCTGCAGAAGAGGGAAAAGCCGGACAGCGCCATGTTCATCGGCAAAGGCCGTGCGGACGAGCTGGCAAGGGACTGCCAGGCGCTGGAGGCGGACCTGTGCATCCTGGACGAGGAGCTGACCGGCATTCAGGTCCGCAACCTGGAGGAGATCCTGCGCGTGAAGGTCATCGACCGCACGGCGCTGATCCTGGATATTTTCGCCCAGCGCGCGTCCAGCGCGGAGGGCAAGCTGCAGGTGGAGCTGGCGCAGCTCCAGTACCAGTCGACCAGGCTCATCGGACAGGGCCTGGTGCTCAGCCGCCTGGCCGGCGGCATCGGCACCCGGGGCCCCGGCGAAAGCAAGCTGGAAATGAACCGCCGCCGCATCCGGGAAAGGATGACGGACCTGAGAAGGCGGCTGGACGAGCTGGAGAGGCAGCGGAGCCTGCGCCGCAAGAACCGGCAGAAGAACGAGCTGCCCACGGTGGCGCTGGTCGGCTATACGAACTCCGGCAAATCCACCCTGCTCAATAAGCTGACCGGCTCGGACGTCTACGCGCAGGACCAGCTTTTCGCCACGCTGGACGCCGTATCCCGCCGGATGGTGACGCCGGAGAACACGCCCTACCTGCTGACGGACACGGTCGGCTTCATCCGCAAGCTGCCGCACACGCTGGTCAGCGCTTTCCGCTCCACGCTGGAGGAGGCCGCGCTGGCGGACGTGCTGGTGATCGTCAACGATGGCTCCAGCCCCGAGATGGGACAGCAGCACGACACCGTGGAGCAGGTGCTGCTGGAGCTGAGCGCGACGGAGAGCAAGCGTATCGAGGTGATCAACAAGGCGGATATCGCCGACCCGATGCCGGCCTTCCCGGGCGCGGTGATCATCTCCGCCAGGACGGGCGAGGGCCTGGACGAGCTGGAGCGGAAGATCGCGCAGGCGCTGCAGGAGTCCTACGCGCCGGTCACCTTTACGGTGCCCTTCAGCAAGTACGGGCTGCTGGCGCAGATCCGCCCGCTGGGACGGGTGATCACGGAGAACCATACGGACGAAGGCACGGAGCTGACCGTGATGATCTCCAAAGAGGATACCGACCGGCTGATCAGCAGGTACGGAGCGGGGATCGTGAAGAAGTGAGGGAATACAGTATGAAAAAGCTCCTCCCGGAACGGGAGGAGCTTCTTGACGCGGTTTCTTACACGTTTGCCAGGGCCTGGTCAAGGTCGGCGATGAGGTCTTCCACGCTCTCGATGCCGACGGAGAGCCGGATCAGGTCGGGAGAAACGCCGGCGGCCTCCAGCTCAGCGTCGTTCAGCTGGCGGTGGGTCGCGCTGGCGGGATGCAGGCAGCAGCTGCGGGCATCGGCCACGTGGGTCTCGATGGCGATCAGCTTCAGGCTCTTCATCACGGTCTCAGCCGCCTTGCGTCCGCCCTTCACGCCGAAGGAGACGACGCCGCAGGAGCCGTTGGGCAGGTACTTCTTCGCGCGCTCGTAGTATTTGTCGCCCGGCAGGCCGCAGTAGTGCACCCAGGTCACCTTGTCGCTCTTCTGCAGGTATTCAGCCACGGCCTGGGCGTTCTCGCAGTGGCGCTTCATGCGCACGTGCAGGCTCTCCAGGCCCAGGTTCAGCAGGAAGGCGTTCTGCGGGCTCTGGATGGAGCCGAAGTCGCGCATCAGCTGGGCGGTGGCCTTGGTGATGAAGGCGCCGGCCAGGCCGAAGCGCTCGGTGTAGGTGATGCCGTGATAGCTGTCGTCCGGCGTGGTCAGGCCCGGGAACTTATCGGCATATTTGTTCCAGTCGAATTTGCCGCTGTCCACGATGCAGCCGCCGACGCCCGCGCCGTGGCCGTCCATGTACTTGGTGGTGGAGTGGGTCACGATGTCCGCGCCCCATTCGAAGGGCCGGCAGTTGATGGGCGTGGCGAAGGTGTTGTCAATGATCAGCGGTACGCCGTGGGCGTGAGCCGCCTTGGCGAACTGCTCGATATCCAGCACGGTCAGAGCCGGGTTGGCGATGGTCTCGCCGAAGACAGCTTTGGTGTTGGGCCGGAAGGCGGCGTTCAGCTCCTCGTCCGTGCAGTCGGGGGAGATGAAGGTGAAGTCGATGCCCATCTTCTTCATCGTGACGGCGAAGAGGTTATAGGTGCCGCCGTAGATGGCGGAGCAGGCCACGACGTGGTCGCCCTGGTTGGCGATATTGAACACGGCAAAAAAGTTGGCGGCCTGGCCGGAGGAGGTCAGCATCGCGGCGGTGCCGCCCTCCATCTCGCAGATCTTGGCGGCGACCATGTCGTTGGTCGGGTTCTGCAGGCGGGTATAGAAATAGCCGGAAGCCTCCAGGTCAAACAGCTTGCCCATATCCTCGCTGGTGTTGTATTTGAATGTGGTGGACTGAATGATCGGGATCTGGCGCGGTTCGCCGTTCCCGGGAGTGTAGCCGCCCTGTACGCAGCGTGTTTCGATTCCGGACATGTCTGTTTCCTTCCTTCTCTGTCATAATAATCAGAAAATGCTTGAAAGCATCATATCACAAATGCCGGAGGGGCAATGCTTTTTTGATGTGTTTTTGCGGGAAAACGTTTGCAAAAATGTATAATCCGGTCAATACATGGCCAGAGCGGGTCAGTTGCGGCTGAAAGCCTTTTGTGGTATGATTTTCAATGCTTCCGGGGGGAATGAATAACTCATTTTTCCGGAAATTCTTCGGAAAGGAGGAACGAAGATGAAGAAGGTTATCTGCAAGGTGGAGTATGACACGGAGAATTCCGAACTGCTGGGAAAGGTCACAGCCGGTTACATCGGGGATCCTGCGGGCTATGAAGAGTGCCTCTTCAAGACTGCCGGCGGCAAATACTTCCTGTACACCAACGGCGGCGAACAGTCTCCCTATACCAAGGAAGCCATTACGCGCTTGTCCGCGGAAAAGGCCGATGAATGGCTGAAGGCCAACAAGTGATCGGAACCGCCTGAAGAAGAGCCCTGTGGGCTCTTTTTTTGTTGCTTTTCAAAAGGCTGTTTGCTATAATATCCGCGAAGGAAAAACCGGCAGTACCGTTAAAAACACAAAAAATAATGGAGGTGTCTGAACTATGAAATGGGTTTGTCCTATCTGCGGTTATGTACATGAAGGACCCGAACCGCCCGAAAAGTGCCCGGTGTGCAACGCTCCCGGCTCCAAATTTGTTAAGCAGGAAGGCGAAATGACCTGGGCGGCCGAGCATGTGATCGGCGTCGCGAAGGATGCTCCGGAAGACATCAAGCAGGCCCTGCGGGAGAACTTCACCGGGGAATGTACCGAGGTCGGTATGTATCTGGCGATGGCCCGGGCGGCGGCCCGGGAAGGCTATCCTGAGATCGCGGAATACTGGAAGACCGCGGCCTATGAGGAAGCGGATCACGCGTCCCGTTTCGCGGAGCTGCTGGGCGAGGTGGTTTCTCCCTCCACGGCGGAGAACCTGCGCGTGCGCGTGGAAGCCGAGAACGGCGCCACCATGGGCAAGAACGAGCTGGCCAAGAAGGCCAAGGCCCTGAACCTGGACGCCATCCATGACACCGTGCATGAAATGGCCCGCGACGAAGCCCGTCATGGCAAGGCCTTTGCTGGATTGCTGAAGAGGTATTTCGGCAAATAAGTTAAAATCTGGTGCAGAATCTTTGAATTCTGCACCGCTTTTATTTCAAACAAATTTGAAATGAGAAAAAAACATGTTTGACAACATCGGCGCGAAAATCATGAAACTGGCCAAGATCCTCTGCTGGATAGGTATTATTCTTTCCATTATTTCCGGAATCATAATCATCGCAGGCGGAGCCAGTAATTCCAGGGCCTATGGATACGACGGCGGCTCCGCTGCCCTCACCGGAATCCTGACGATTGTCCTGGGCTGCCTGGCTTCCTGGATCGGTTCCTTCTTTACCTACGGTTTCGGACAGCTGATCGAAAACACTGACAACATCCGTTACAATACCCAGCGCAAGGAGTAATCCGTTTCATTCGGCGAAGCCCGCCACGGCAAGGCCTTCGCCGGACTGCTGAAGAGGCATTCCGTTCAACAGGAGGACTTGCAGAAGGCTGATCCACCTGAACCCTTCCGTCCGGAAGGGCTCTTTTTTTGGTGATTCCCGGCGGATCCGGCCCCGGAACAAAATAAAATCATCTATTTCTCCAAAATAAATATGTACCTTTTTTCATTTTGCCTGTACAATCATTTTCAGATAAGCGCCATAAAACGAAGCAGACAGGGGGAAGTATGAAAAACGACATGAGTAAAAGGATACAGCAGCTGATCCGGCTGGCCTTCTATGTGCCGGCACCCCTCCTGATCCTGGGGCTCCTGGCAAAGCCGATCCGGAACGCCGTCCTGGCTTCGGATCCCGCGGCCTGGATGATCCTCCTGGCTGTGCTCGCCGCTGTCGGGCTGAACTGGGCCGTATACGCGGTCATCCGCCGAAAGCGTCCTTCATTCCTGGTGTTCTCCGTGGGCATATTCTGGGTCCTGGTCACTGCGCTCATTCAGTATACCGGCCTGCCGGGCGGCCATCCCCTGATGCCCACCCTGGCGATCGTCATCGCGGTGCTGGCGCTGGTGATCCTGCTCCTGCTGGAACGCTGGTTCACCTTCCGGCCTTCCAAACCCGCGCACGCGACTGCCGTCGTCATCCGGGTCCTCCTGGGGATCATTGTGACCGGCATGGTTTTCCAGGTCCTGGTCGACATTGAAAACGGCCTCATGAACATGGATACCTGGATCCTCATTGGGATCATCATCGCGCTGATCGTCGCATTCTTCGCGCACCGGATCCGGGTTTCCGCCCGCCGTTCCGCGGAGCGCCGCCGGGAATCCGCGCTGGTTTCCGGAAAAGTCGTGCAGATCATCGGGGAAACCCACCTGGACCTGGACGGGGATCCGGTGACCGAATACCTGGCCCGCGTGGAGTATACGATCGAAGAGATCCTGTATGAAGCCCGCGCGGATATCGACCTGAAAACCATCCGGAAATACGGGAAGGACGCGTTCGTCGGCCGGGCTGTCCCCGTTTATTACAATCCAGCGGATCCGGCCGAAGCGTTTGTCAACAAGCTCGATAAGAAAATGCTGCCGAAACAGCGCTGGAAGATCCTCCGGCGCCTGAAGGAACGGTTCTTCCCGGCCCGTTCGGCCGCCTGACAGAACAGATCCGGAGGAACCGGATCCATCAATCCGGACGCCATCCACGGTACCGTGCATGAAATAGCCCGCGACGAAGTCCGTCACGGCAAGGCCTTCAAGGGCCTGCCTGAGAGGTGTTTCGGGAAGTCATTATACTTCGGTTTTCTGCGGAGCGCCTTTACTGCCGCTCCGTTTTCAAATGCCGCTTGTTTTTCTCCCCGGAATATCAAGCACAGCCCCATTCCTTTTCTTTCCATAACTTGTTATTATGATCCTGAAAGGGAGGAATTCGAAATGGATCTGAATTCGAAACTGATGGGATCATTCCTGCAGACGGAGAGAAAAAGAATGGGCATGACACAGGCGGAACTGGCCGAAAAGCTGGGCGTGAGTCCTCAGGCAGTCTCGAACTGGGAGCGCGGTGAAACGATCCCCGACGTTTCATTGCTGCTGAGCCTGGCTGACACGCTGCATTGTTCCGTGGATGCCATCCTGTCCGGCGGAGCCGGATGCGGAGGGTACCGAAGACATGTTACCGTCGCTCAAATGCAGGAAGCCCTTTCCGCGCTGGACCGCATTGGCGAGCTTTTGGGACGGGATCATTTCATCTATCAGTGCATCATCGAAGCGCTGAATTCACGCATGAACACCACCATCGAAGCATCATTTTCCGACCCGCACATCTTTGACGTATTCACGGTGGAATTCCTGCTTGCCTGCATCTCCAATGGGGATTACGTTGACCCGAGGGATGTCGAAGCGCATCTGCCGGATAACCGGGCGCGGGAATATCTGATAAAATCCATGCAGGAGCATGGTATCCGTTAGCAGGCACAAAAAGGTCTTCAGGGGCTGCCGGAGAGGTACTCCAGGTAATTGGTAATTCAAGGGATCCAACAAGAGTGACTCCAATCGGAGCCGCTCTTGTTTTATCTTCATTTCAGCACTGACCGTTGAACAAACATGAACAGAACACGAAGACGGAAGCCAGTTTCAGCTTCCGTCTTTTTTGATTCATCATTCTTCACATTGAAAAGATAACTTCCGAGATAATCGGCTATGTCTCCCCGAAAAACTGGTATTCATCTGACGATTGCAAGCATCACCACATCATGAAACTCACGCCCGAAAGGATAATGGTGCAGCAAGCCTTCCCTGAGATATCCATTCTTTTCCAATACGCGAATTGATGCTTGATTCTCTATCCTAACAAGGCCTTGTATTCTCGCAAGTCCCAGCTCATCCAAGCCGAACCTGGTCACCCTATCTACGGCCTCTGTGGCGATCTCACGGCCCCAAAAATCACTTGACAGGTGATACGAAATCTCAGCTGCTGTTTTCTTTACAAAGCCTCCCAAATCAATACGGCCAACCACCTGATTGCTTTCTTTGACCCTTATACACCAGGTGAAAACAATCCTCCTTTTCAACAGCCGATCGTTTATG
Organism: Clostridia bacterium; assembly: GCA_017509255.1. Lineage (GTDB taxonomy): Bacteria > Bacillota > Clostridia > Christensenellales > Aristaeellaceae > Aristaeella. The sequence continues at coordinate 10,427 of JAFWQA010000037.1, forward strand.
TTCCTCAGCCAATTGCTGATATGCGGTTCTTTGTCAAAAACCGGAACTCCTCCTCCAAGATATTTTTGTACTTTAGGATCCCGCAATATGTCAAAATAAGCGTCCATATCTTCTCTTGTAAATGCAGTTAATCGCAATCGCTCTGTTTCCAACTCAGGAATCGATTCAAAATACGAATTGAAGTCCTTCATGTTCTCTTGTTCCTTTCACAGAGGCCTCTGATTAACGATCCTCCCTGCCTTTGTGGTCCATGCCGGAGCGGAAGAAGGTATCTTCCGAAATATCTTTCCAAAAGGGAGCCATCAAACCGGAAAGGTGCGTAAATCTTAGGGAACAATATCGCGTCATTTTGTTTCTTCCACGGTATTTGTCAGCCTGTGCAGTCGATGATAACAGACCATGATCAGAAAAGCTCCCGCACCAATCCATGCTGCAATCTCTGCCAGATAAACTCCCCAATATCCCAGAATCGCAGGAAGAAGCAGCGCTGCTCCAACACGCAGCGCCAATTCCAAAAAGCCGGAAATCATCGGCATCACTGTATCGCCCAAGCCTTGCAGGGTAGTTCTGTAAACAAAAAGCAGATACAGCATGGGCAACCCGGCTGCCATCACCCGAAGAAAATCATATCCAATCGCCAGCACCTGATCTGCCAGTTCCGCCTCATCCCGGATAAACAGGGAAAGAATGGACTTTCCGAATACTGTCATCAGCCCTCCGACGGTAAGCGCGAGCAGAAAACCGATCTGTGCTGAACGCCGCAGCCCCAGCCTTACACGATCCATTCTTCCGGCGCCATAATTCTGCCCGGTAAAGGTACCCGCCGCGCTCCCCAGGGAAGATCCTGCGATTTCCACCAGTCCCTGCAGCCTGGAGGCCGCGTTGTACCCGGCCATAAAGACGAATCCGAAGGCGTTGACCACGCCTTGCAGTATGAGCCCTCCAAGTGAAATGATGAGGTTCTGAAAGGCAATCGGGAATCCGAGCCGAACAAGTTTTCGAATCACTATCCGGTCAGGACGGTAATCGACCCGCTGAGGGCGAAGTTCTGGAATCTTCAATACCGCAGCCAGACAGATTCCGGCGGAAACCGCCTGTGCTATCACGGTCGCATACGCGCCGCCGTTAGTGCCAAGGCCCAGGGAACCGACAAACCACCAGTCCAGAGCGATGTTTACCGCCGTGGCGCAGGCCAGAGCCAGCAGAGGCGTTCTGCTGTTTCCCAGCGCGTACAGAAAGCCGCTGAACACATTCAGGCACATCACCACCGGCAGGCCTGCATAGATAATTCGCAGATAGTTCTCTGTCAGATGAATGGTTTCCTCCGGCGAATTCATCCATGTCAGCACAGGACGCAGCAGCGTCTGGCTGATTGCCTCCAGCGCGACTGTCACTGCTGCAGAGATCAGATAGCTTTGTGCAACGGTTCTTTTCAGTTCCGCATACTGTTTTCCACCGTAGCACTGGGAGGCATGGATGGAATATCCCTGCGCCAGCCCCATGGGGATTGACAGCACGGCCCAGTCCAGCCACCCGGAGGCCGAAACCGCTGTCAGTGCTGTAACTCCCAGCAGCTGCCCGATAATCAGAGAGTCAACCAAATTATAAAACTGCTGCAGCATATTCCCCGTAAGAACCGGTAGCGCAAAAACCAGTATCAGCCTCACGGGATTCCCTGATGTCAAATCCTTGATCCGTATCACTTTTTCTCCTTTTTCTGATGCTGAAGAAAATCAAAAGATATTTTCCGTGTTTCCTTACGATTATCATCCTTCATGGAGCGTTTCATAGAATGAGTAATCGACTGTTCCGTGAATATGTTCCAGCGCACCGGGTACCAGTTCTTTGATCATCAAACAGGAAACATGCGGAAGATGAATTGTCGGTCCGGCGATGATCCCATGATCGGCTGATGTGACAAACCCGCGCGGATTATAGTTTTTCGGATTCCCCTCCACCAGAACAGCTTTGAATCCCATGGTGACTGCTTTTTCAAAACCGTATTCGATCAATTCCTTTGAGATATGCTGCCGCTGATACTCTGTCCTGACCGCAACCGGGGTTAAAATCAGCAGTTCATTCTCATAGCGGGACTCAATATGGAAACGCGAAAACATGACATATCCGAGAATCCGGTCAGTCTCGTCTGTCATGATAAGTTCCAGCTCGGGCAGATAATACTTCTTGGAGCGTATCTCCTCCACAAGCTTCCGAACCGTTTTTCCTTCTTCGGCGCTGTCCCATTTGGTAAATACATCTTCTACCAGTTCCAGGGATGGTTGAAGATACTTTGCTTCCATAGATTTGATTATCCGCTGCATTTGTTTTTTCTCCCAATGATCATATATTTCAAAAGATAAAAGTCGATGGCCGAAGCCACTTCCAGCACAAATGATACCATGAAAGCCAGGAAAGCGAAACCATGCTGACCGGCAAAAAAGCTGTACCGTCTAACGATTGCTATACTTATTAACGATTGCCGAAAACAGCTAAACAATTTCTGATTTCAAGAGGCCAAAAAACCGGAACACTAATATTCCGCAAAGTTTCCCTGGAAGCCTTATTTTATGCGACTTCCAAGGGGGTGTGCTATCGTTAACCCGTAGAATGTATATCCAATGTTTGACAGTGGAAAAAGATACAGGTACAATGAAATCAGATAATGTGAATGTGTATGTACAAATAATACCGACCAAATTGCAGAAGGGGAGACATGGAGGATGAAAAGGCTGCTTGTTGTTGTGTTCTTTGCGTTTCTGATAACGGCTCTGTTTGTGTTGCCGGCCAGTGCGGATACAAACATCACCAATGTCAGCATACAGGTTGTTGCGCCGGAGATTGGCGCGGAGCCGGATTACAGTCCGTGGCTGGATGATGTGACATACTATCTGGATGATTACAACAATGATACCTTTCTGAACGATGTATACTGGTACGACGTGACTGCCCAAAGGGCATTGAATGTGGACCCAATGGAGACATTCCAGGCGAATCATCAGTACCAGGTGAATATCTACCTGACGCCGGCGGACGGATATGCCTTTACAGAATCGAGCAAGGGCACGATCAACGGCAATACAGCCACGGCTTCGAAACATACCAACCAGCTGAAGCTGAGTTATACGTTTTCCAAGCTGCCCAAAGGCATATCAGCTGTGAGCGTTACCATTACAGAGCCGGCTATCGGCGCGTCTCCTGATTATTCTCCCGTGCTGGGCAATAATATCTACTATTCCGCTGATTTCAATAACAACAATTTCCAAAATGATGTCAGGTGGACGGATGTGACCGGCAGTACAACCATGAATACGTCCACATCCAAATTCCAGGCCGGGCATGTATACCGGGTGGAGATCTACCTGACTCCCAAAGACGGATATGTATTCCTGGAGAATACTACCGCCAAGCTCAATGGTGTTACAGCAAGCGCTGACCGGCGCCCTTCTTCCGGCCAGCTTCGCATTACATACGATTTTCCGGAGGTAAAAGCGCCGATTCCGATTACATCTGTTTCGGTCTATTTGGGAGGAGATCCTTACGTCGGCGATAAACCGGATTATGACCCCTCTGTCTGCGGACCTGATGACGCTTCTGGCGGCGCTCATTGTTATTCAGCTGATTTTTCAAATGAAGTTTATAAAAATGACATGGCCTGGTTCGATGTAACCGACGATGAATATCTGCCGGTGGCCACCGGTAAATTCAAGGCGGGACATCAATACAGGGTTTATGTTTTTCTGACAGCCGAGAACGGTTATTATTTTGCAGACAATTTTTCCGGAAATATCGATTCAAAAGCTGCTGAGATAACCACACATTCCAGCACATATATCGGCCTGTCCTATACTTTCCCGACACTGCCCACGACGATTGATTCTGTCAGCATCAGTATCACGTCCCCCGTCGCCGGTGCGAGTCCGAGCTATAGTGCTGCGGTACCCTCCGGTGCTCATTACAGGGTAGGGTATTGGACCGGTGAATATTATAAGGACGGTGTCTGCTGGGAAGATGCTTCGGAGTGCTGCGAGCTGTCAGTATCGAGTGCCCGTTTTTACAGCGGATGCAAGTATCGCGTTTATGTTTGTGTGATGTCTAATGATGGCTATGTGATTTCAGAGGATACTACTGCCACGGTCAATGGAAAAACGGCGGATATCTTTTTGGCAGACGGGGAGTACGTGGTCAGCTATACTTTCCCGAAGCTGCCGCCCGCCATTGCTACCCAGCCCGAATCCCAGGTGGCGGAGTTGGGCGAATTAGTGTGGTTTCACGTCGAGGTTGACAACGGACTGGAGTCGGTCAGTTACCAGTGGCAGTATAAGGAAAAATCTGCTACGACCTGGAACAACGCCGATGCGGATTATGATACCTGGTATCTGACAGTGACTGAGGAGCATTACGGACTTGATTTCCGCTGCATAGCGACGGACGAAGAAGGCACTACCATAACCACGAACACAGTGCATATCTATAAGCCCGGAACCATTACGAAGCAGCCGAGTTCTGTGACGGTGGCGGCAGGAAAGACGGCCACATTCAAGGTAACGGCGGCAGGGTCGGAACTGACATACCAGTGGTACTACAAGAAGCCGGGAGACAGTTCCTGGAGCCAGGTAAAGGTCAACGGGACTTCCGCAACCTATTCGCTGGCGACGGAAGCGCGGCACAGCGGCAACAAGTACCGCTGCAAGGTGACCTGCAACGGGAAGAGCGTATACAGCAGCTCCGCCACGCTCACGGTGGTGGAGAAGCCGGCCGTGACGACCCAGCCGGCGAAGAAGACCGTCGTGGAGGGCAAAACGGCCACGTTCACGGTGGCGGCGAGCGGCGGCGGGCTGAGCTACCAGTGGTATTACCGGAAACCCGGAGAGACCACATGGAACAAGGTCACGACGAACGGCACCGGCGCAACGTATTCCCTGAAGACGGAAGCCCGCCACAACGGTTATACCTACCACTGTGTGGTAAAGAACGCCGCGGGGAGCGTGACGAGCAGCAACGCCAAGCTGACCGTGACACCCGGGATCACCACGCAGCCCGGCAACCAGACCGTGGCAGCCGGGAAGACGGCGACCTTCAAGGCCGTGGCGACCGGGACCGGGCTGACCTACCAGTGGTATTACCAGAAGTCCGGGGAGAGCACCTGGAACAAGGTATCGGTGAACGGGACGTCGGCGACATATTCGCTGACGACGGAAGCGCGGCACAGCGGGAACAAGTACCGCTGCCTGGTGACGAACAGCGGCGGCGGCAGCGTGTACAGCAGTACAGCGACCCTGACCGTGGCGGAGAAGCCGGCCATCACGACCCAGCCGGGCGCCAAGACCGTGGTGGAAGGTAAGACAGCGACCTTCAAGGTGGCGGCGAGCGGCGGCGGGCTGAGCTACCAGTGGTATTACCGGAAACCCGGGGAGACCACATGGAACAAGGTCACGACGAACGGCACCGGTGCGACGTATTCCCTGAAGACGGAAGCCCGCCACAACGGCTATACCTACCACTGTGTGGTAAAGAACGCCGCGGGGAGCGTGACGAGCAGCAACGCGAAGCTGACCGTAACGCCGGGGATCACCACGCAGCCCGGCAACCAGACCGTGGCAGCCGGGAAGACGGCGACCTTCAAGGTCGTGGCGACCGGGACCGGGCTGACCTACCAGTGGTATTACCAGAAGTCCGGGGAGAGCACCTGGAACAAGGTATCGACCAACGGAACCAGTGCGACATACTCGCTGGCGACGGAAGCACGGCACAGCGGGAACAAGTACCGGTGCCTGGTGACGAACAGCGGCGGCGGGAGCGTGTACAGCAATACGGTTACGCTGACGGTTACGGCGAAGCCGGCGATCACGACGCAGCCATCCAACAAGACCGTCACCGCGGGGGAAAAAGCGACCTTCAAGGTAGTGGCGAGCGGGACCGGGCTGAGCTACCAGTGGTACTACCAGAAGCCGGGAGAGAGCACCTGGAATAAGGTATCGACGAACGGGACCAGTGCGACATACTCGCTGACAACCGAAGCACGGCATAACGGATACCAGTACAAATGCACGGTAAGCAACACAGCGGGCAGCGTGACCAGCAAAGTTGTGAAGCTCACGGTCAAGTAAACAGGAACATCGGACAAACATTCCGGGCTGATGGGGACATCAGCCCGGTTTTCCTGTCATGTCACTCCCTGGTGAGAAAAATCAAAAGATACACACCAACTGTTACACGTCAGGAATAATCTTCTTTTATTGTTGTTTTTTCAGTTTGCCTGTGATGATCTCTTTGGCTTCTTCATACACAGCACATTTCTCGTATCCTTTGGTAAGTGTTGTGTTTATATGGAGAGTACGACATTGAAGACGATAAGGACCGCGAGCTCCGCCGAGAAGCTGTCCGATCAGCTTTTCCCCCAGGTAAATCTGACATGGGGTAATCGCCGCAAAGCCATATTCACACTCAAATCCGATGGGCTCCTTGCAAGCCGGACAAAAGTACATGAAATTGGCGCTTATCGGAATCATGTAGTCTGCTTTACAGTGATCGCAGACGATCTTCTTTGTGGGCGTCGTGACTTCTGCAGCGCTCTTTTTCTTTTTGCCTGTGATCAGCTCAAGGAAGCTTTTCATAATCTGTGATTCTCCTCATATATTTGGCTGTATAACTCAAAAGATGCACATAGAGAATTATATCAAAAAAATCCGAATTCGCAACAAAGACAGCTTTAAAAGCCTATCTATGATTTTGTTCAAAAAGCATGAAAAAAGTCTTTCGGCTTTTATGATCATTCATCCTTATTCAAGCACCGGAAGAATACGAAGCAGAGTCCATTCTGCCATTTCGATATTGCCTTCGAAAGGATTGTATTTCGGATTCGCGATGACAAGGACACATCCGACTTTGGACCCGTTCTCATCACCCATGAATAAAACAAACGAGCTTTCTTCATTGGCTCCTGAGAACAGGTTTACCGTTCCTGTTTCATCCGCCGCAAGAGCGACAACAGGATTGATTTCCTGCATGATTTTCAGTACCAACATGCAGTCACCGCATTCCCCCTTGGCATCAAGCCACTCCTGAACCGTGACGAACCTGGGGCCTTCCCCGGCTTGCGCAACGCATAAAAGTGAAGCGAGGACGAGGACAATGGATAGTGCCAGCGCGGCGGTTTTCTTCATTGCGGGTCAACTCCTTTTATTTTTCTGCGAGACTAAGCTTGTAAATAAATATAACAGAGATCATTGCTCAAGGCAATAATAAAGGATCGGCAACAGAAAAAATATCAGGAAGATGATCGTTTCCCGCTTCACTTCCGGATCCTTTCATAATTGCTCTGACCGTTGACAAATAAAGCGCTTCAAAGTATCATTATCACGATACTTGCAAAGGGAAAACATAAACAGGTTTTTGACTGGGGAAAAGGGCTGCCTTTTCCCCTGCTTTCAGCAGGAACTTCGGAACAGATCCATATTTTCCGGCCTGTAAAGGCCGAACGGGGGAGTCAGGTACAATGCGGAAAATGAAAACGACCCTGGTCATTCTGGCAGCCATGTTGCTTTGCGGGATCCTGCTTCTGAACGCCGCCGCGGCGGAGGCGACCGAAGGAAAGGATTATTCCGTCCGGATCCTGGAGAGAATACCCAACGACATCTCCAGGGAGGCCGCGCATGACAGCGCGTGGTACAGGGAGGACGCCGTCTATGCCCGTATGATGGCCCTGAAGTCCAGCTATCCGGAGGGCATGCCCTGGACAAACGACAATACCTACAGCCGCACCTATCTGTGGTATGGCGGCAGCTGGGACGGGATGCGCATCACCTATACAGGAATGGGCTGTGTGGGCTTCGCCCTGATCATGAGCGACGCCGGCTTCGGCAGCGACATGCCCATGTACCAGAAGTACGGCGTACCCTTTTCAGAGATCCGAGTCGGCGACATCCTGCGGATCAACAACGATACCCACAGCGTGATCGTGACGCAGGTGAACAGCAGCTCCGTGACGCTGGCCGAAGGGAACTACAACAGCTCCATCCACTGGGGCAGGACGATGTCCGCCTCGGAAGTGGAGGCAGCGAACTATGTGCTGACCCGGTGGCCGGGCGTGCCGCAGTTCACCAGCACCGTTTCCTATGACGCGAACGGAGGCACCGGCGCGCCGGAAGCCCAGACCGTCAGTACCGGCGACAGCCTGAAGCTCAGAACCGCAAAGCCGTCCAGAAAGGGCTGCTTCTTCCTGGGCTGGGCGGAGGACGCAGGTGCCGCGGCGGCCGTATATCAGCCTGGAGAGACCGTCATCGTAGAGGAGGACATGACGCTCTATGCCGTGTGGGCAGTTCCGGACCTGGTGCTGCCGTCTTCCGTGACCGCCGTGACGGAGGAGTCCTTCAGGGGGGATGCCTTCCGCTTCGCGAAGCTGCCGGAGGGAGCAAAGTCCATCGGGAAGAACGCCTTTGCCAGCTGCACGAAGCTGAAGTATGTGTATATCCCGGCATCGGTGACGAGCATCGACAGCTCCGCCTTCAGCGGGGTCAGCGGTCTGACCGTGCTTGGCAAATCCGGTTCCGCGGCTGAGGATTTTGCGCTGGATCAGGGCTATACCTTCAAGGCGGTCCCCTGAGTTGTCCTTGACAGCGGCAGGCGCTGCCGCTATCATGAAATAAAGGGTCTGACAAATTCACAAAAAAGAAAGGAGAATCCTGTTATGAAGTACGAGTGCCCCTGCGGCTACGTCTATGATCCCGAGGTGGGCGATCCCGAGGGCGGCATCGCGCCCGGCACCGCGTTTGAGGATATCCCGGAGGATTGGGTATGCCCCATCTGCGGACTCGGCAAGGACGCGTTTACGCCGGCGGAGTAAGGGGTTATCGGACACACAGGCAGGTCGGTCTCAAGAGGACCGGCCTGTTTTTTTGAGGAGATCCGTCCTTCTGTTTTTTGCTTGAATTTTGCGGGCGGGAAAGGTAAAATAAATCAGTGATAATATCCCGGCTGAAGATAAAAGAAAAAAGCTTTTCAAGCGATTTGGAGAAAAAGGGGAGATCCGCTATGAAGGTGGTCCTGGAGAACCTGACAAAACGCTTTGCGTCCCGCACGGAAAAAGGCAAGGACGTGATCGCGGTCAACAACTTCAACATCGAGATCCCGGACGGGCAGCTGATCGGCCTGCTGGGTCCCAGCGGCTGCGGCAAGTCCACCGCGCTGAACCTGATCAGCGGGCTGGAGGTGCCGTCGGAGGGCAGGATCTTCTTTGAGGATAAGGACGTGACGAAGCTGCCTCCGGAGGAGCGCGGCGTCGGCCTTGTCTTCCAGAACTATGCCCTGTATCCGCACCTGACCGTGGAGCAGAACATCATCTTCCCGCTGCAGAACCTGAAGGGCAGCCAGAAGATGAGCAAGGAAGCCATGCACGCCAAGGCGCTCGAGGTGGCGAAGCTGGTGCAGATCGACGCCCTGATGGAGCGCAAGCCCCGGGAGCTTTCCGGCGGTCAGCAGCAGCGCGTGGCCATTGCCCGCGCGCTGGTCAAGATCCCGAACGTGCTGCTGCTGGACGAGCCGCTGAGCAACCTGGACGCCCGGCTGAGGCTGCAGACCCGCGAGGAGCTGCGCCGCATCCAGCGGGAGACCGGCGTGACCACCATCTTCGTCACGCACGATCAGGAGGAGGCCATGAGCATCAGCGACCTGATCATCGTGATGAAGTCCGGCGTGATCAACCAGGTCGGCAAGCCGCAGGACGTGTATGACGAGCCGGTGAACCTGTTTGTAGCCCAGTTCCTGGGCACGCCCGCGATCAACACCCTGGAGGGCGAGATCCGGGACGGGAAGCTGTACATCGGCGACGAAGCCGTGCTGGACCTGCCCGGGAAGGAGGACCGCGCCGTGTACGTCGGCATCCGGCCCGAGGGCTTCGTGCTGGATCCGGACGGGCCCTTCACCTGCGCGCTGGACCGCGTGGAGGTCATGGGCCGCGACGTGAGCGTGGTTTTCACCCATGAGAAGATGCAGGCCGGGCGGAACATGCGCGCCATCATCCCGGCGGAGAGCGCCGCGGGCGTATCCGGCGGGACCGTGCGCTTCACCCTGAAGCCGAACAAGGTGTTCGTTTTTGACAAAGAGAGCGAGGAGAGGGTATGAAAAACAACCTGAAGGCCTGGCTCTATCTGCTGCCGGCCATCCTTTTCCTGGCGGTGTTCATGGTGTATCCGCTGATCGACGTGTGCGTGTACTCCGTGGAGGAAAACTACAACTTCGCCAGTCAGCAGGCGACGGGCATCGGCATCGACAACTTCCGCCATGTGCTGAGCGACCCGTACTTCGTGCAGGCGCTGAAGAATACGTTTCTGATCGTGATCATCACCGTGCCGCTGAGCACGGGCTTCTCCCTGCTGATCAGCCTGGGGCTGAGCTCGGTCAAAAAGCTGCAGAACACCTTCCAGACGATCTATTTCCTGCCCTATGTGACCAACACGCTGGCCGTGGGCCTGGTGTTCATGATCCTTTTCAAAAAGACGGAATATACGGACGGCATGGTGAACCTGCTGATCAGCTGGTTCGGCGGCACGGGCGTGGACTTCATCGAGGGCCCCTACTGGGCCAAGATGTTCGTGATGTGCTTCTATACCATCTGGGTGGTCATGCCCTTCAAGATCCTGATCCTGACCAGCGCGCTGGCCAGCGTGAACCAGGACTACTACAAGGCGGCGAAGGTGGACGGCGCGTCCTCCTTCCGGATCTTTACGAAGATCACCCTGCCCATGATCAGCCCCACGGTCTTCTATCTGATCATCACGGGCTTTATCGGGGCCTTCAAGGCCTACAGCGATGAGGTGGCGCTCTTCGGCACGAACCTGAACGCCGCCGGCATGAACACGATCGTAGGCTATGTCTACGACATGCTGTACGGGAACAGCGGCGGATATCCGAGCTACGCGGCGGCGGCTGCCCTGATCCTGTTCGGCATCGTGTTCACGATCACCTACATCAACCTGACCGTCAGCAAAAAGACGGTCCAGTACGTATGACGCGGCGAGGTGCAGTGAAATGAATGTGCAGAAGAAAAACAGCCGCGTGAGCAAGGCCCTGATCTATTTCCTGCTGACTGTGTGGGCCTTCATCGTCCTCTTCCCCTTCTACTGGATGGTGCTGACGAGCCTCAAGAGCTTCGGCGCCTACAACTCCGAGACCGTACCGCGGTTTTTCATCACGGACCCGACGGTGCAGAACTACGCGGACGCCTTTACCGCGGTGCCGCTGGGCCGGTATTTCCTGAACACGGTGATCTTCACCGTGGCGACGACGGGCCTGATGATGCTGGTGATCGTGCCGGCGGCCTTCGCCTTCGCCCGGCTGGAGTTCAAGGGCCGGAACGCGGTGTTCGCCCTGTTCCTGAGCCTGATGATGATCCCGACCGAGCTGGTGATCATCACCAACTACGTGACCATCGTCAACTGGCATATGCGCAACACCTATCTGGGCCTGATCCTGCCTTCGGTGACCAGCGTGTTCTACATTTACCTGCTCAAGGAGAACTTCGAGTCCATCCCGGATGAGCTGTACAAGGCGGCCAAGGTGGACGGGACCAGCGATCTCAAGTACCTGCTGAAGGTGATGATCCCCATTGCCCAGCCGACCATCGTGACGATCGTGATCCTGAAGGTCATCGAATGCTGGAACAGCTATGTGTGGCCGAGGCTGATCACCTATGACAAGAACTACTTCCTGGTGTCCAACGGCATCCAGGAGATCCGGCAGAACGGCTTCGGCCGGGAGAACACCCCCGCCATGATGGCGGCCGTGGTGGTCATCAGCGTGCCGCTGATCGTGCTCTTCCTGATCTTCCGCAAAAAGATCATGGCGGGCGTGTCGAGAGGAGGGACCAAGGGATGAGCAGAAAGACGGCCGCGCTTTTCCTGCTTCTGTGCCTCTGCCTGCCGCTGCTGGCCGGCTGCCACGGGCAGGTGGACCGCGAGGGCTTTGCCATACCGGAGACCTTTGACGAGAGCACGCCCGTGGAGATCACCTTCTGGGCCAAGAACGACACCAACAAGGTGCAGACGGCGATCTACCGGAAGGCCATCGACGATTTCCAGAGCCTGTATCCCAATATCACCGTGACCGTGCGCATGTACACGGACTACAACAGCATCTACAACGACGTGATCACCAATATCTCCACCAACACGACGCCGAACGTGTGCATCACCTATCCGGACCACATCGCCACCTATCTGACCGGCGAGAACGTGGTGGTGCCGCTGGATGAGCTGATGGCCGACCCCTTCTACGGGCTGGGCGGCAGCCTGGTGAAGTTTGAGTCCCCGAAGGCGGAGGAGATCGTGCCGCAGTTCCTCGGCGAGGGCGTGATCGGGGAGCACCAGTACGCGCTGCCCTTCATGCGCTCCACCGAGGCGCTGTACATCAACAGGGATTATGTGGAGAAGATGGGGTATGAGGTGCCGGACGTCCTCACCTGGGACTTCATCTGGGACCTGTCCGAAAAGGCCATGGAAAAGGACGCGGACGGGAACTTTGTCCTGAACGGGCAGAAGACGATGATCCCCTTTATCTACAAGAGCACGGACAACATGATGATCTCCCAGCTGAAGCAGCTGGACGCCCCGTACTCCAAACCCAACGGCGAGGTCCTGATCTTCAGCGATACCACGAAGGCCCTGCTGGAGGAAGTCTATACCCACGCGAGGAGCCGCGCCTTCTCCACCTTCGCCATCAGCAGCTATCCCGGCAACTTCTTCAACGCCGGGCAGTGCATCTTCGCCATCGACTCCACGGCCGGCGCCACCTGGCTGGGCACGGATGCCCCGCTGACGGATATCCCGGAGGAATCCCTGCGGCGCTTTGAGACAGTGGTGCGGCCCATCCCGCAGTTCGACCCGGCGAACCCGAAGATGATCAGCCAGGGCCCCAGCGTATGCGTCTTCTCCAAGGAGAACACGCAGGAGGTGCTGGCCGCCTGGCTCTTTGCCCAGTACCTGCTGACAGACGAGGTGCAGATGGCCTATTCCCAGACGGAGGGCTACGTGCCCGTCACGCTACGGGCGCAGCAGAACCCGGCCTATCAGGATTACCTTTCCCGCCGGGGTGAGGACAACAACGAGCATTACTACGTCAAGATCGACGTCAGCAGGCTGCTGTTGGACAACGCGGCCAATACCTTTGTGACCCCCGTGTTCAACGGCAGCGCCTCCCTGCGGCAGGCGGCGGGCCAGCTGATCGAGGAGGCGGCCAAGGCCGCGCGGCGCAAGAAGGAGATGAACGACGAGTTCATCACCAAGCTGTACGCGGACATGAGGAGTCTGTACCGGCTGGACCAGATCGCCGTGCAGAAGGAGGAAGTGCCCGGGGAGGAAGCGGCGCAGGCCGCGGAACCCGCGGCGGCCGGGCTGCCGGCGGAGTCGAAAGGCCTGCTGATCCTTCTGGCCGCGGTGTGGCTCCTGATCGGGGTCCTGAGAGGGAAGGAAGCCCTGAAAAAAAGACGCAAAAACGCTGAAAAAATCAAATAAAGAATTGAAATAACAGGGTGAAAGATGTAAAATAAGGGCAACAAATACCCGAGAGGTATAAAATTGAAAGGAGACCACGATCTATGAAGAAGGCACTTACTCCTATTCTGGCCATTCTGGCTGTAGCAGCCATTGTCTTCTGCTTTATCCTGAACGGGCAGAAGGGCGACCTGCAGAAGAAGATCGACACCCTGCAGAGTGACGCCAGCGCCCTGTTCACGCAGGAAGACGTCGATACCAAGATCACCGCTGCCGTGGACGCCGCAAAGGCTGAAGCTTCCACCGCTCTGGAAGAAGCTGTCACCAAGGCCAAGGAAGGCCTGTTCGACCAGGCTGCCGTGGATGACGCCGTCGCCAAGGCCAAGGAAGGCCTGTTCGATCAGGCTGCCGTGGACGAAGCCGTCGCCAAGGCCAAGGAAGGCCTGTTCAGCGCGGATGACGTGACCGCGAAGATCACCGAGGCTGTTGACGCCGCCAAGACCGAAGCTTCCACCGCTCTGGAAGATGCCGTCGCCAAGGCCAAGGAAGGCCTGTTTGACCAGGCTGCCGTGGACGAAGCCATCGCCAAGGCCAAGGAAGGCCTGTTCAGCGCGGATGACGTGACCGCGAAGGTCACCGAGGCTGTTGACGCCGCCAAGACCGAAGCCGCCACCGCCCTGGAAGACGCCGTCGCCAAGGCCAAGGAAGGCCTGTTCAGCGAAGAAGACGTGACCGCGAAGGTCACCGAGGCTGTTGACGCCGCCAAGACCGAAGCCGCCAAGGCCGCGGATGAAGCCGCCAAGGCCGCCGAGGATGTCAAGGCCGGACTGGAAGGCAAGATCGCTGAGCTGGAAGGCAAGATCGCCGACCTGGAGAAAGCTGCCGCCGAAAAGGTAGAGGAAATCAAGGAAGCCGTTGAAGAAAAGGTCGAAGAAGTGACCGGCGCCGCCACCGAGGCCGTTGACAACGTGACCGAAGCTGTCGAAGAGAAGGCCGCTGAAGTGACCGAAGCCGCCGCTGAGACCGTGGCCGAAGTGGCTGAAGCTGTGGAAGCTCCCGCCGAGCCCGCCGCTGTGGAAGAGCCTGTCAAGGAGCCCGCCGCTGAGGAACCCGCTGCTGAGGAACCCGCCGCTGAAGAAGCCAAGGTTCTGACCTATGCGGAATTTGCCGCTGCCGAGCTGGACACCGAAGTCTGCATCGAAGCTTATGTGCAGGATCATCAGAGCTGGTGGAGCGACAAGATCACCGTTTACCTGCAGGATCAGGACGGCGCCTACTTTGCCTATGAGATGGCCTGCTCCGAGGAAGACGCTGCCAAGCTGGTTCCCGGAACCAAGATCCGCGTCAAGGGCTATAAGAGCGCGTGGAGCGGTGAAGTTGAGATCATTGACTGCTCCTTCGAGTTTGTGGAAGCCGAGCCATGGATCGCCGAAGCCAAGGACGTGACCGCCCTGTTCGGCACGGATGCCCTGATCGATGAGATGAACAAGCTCGTGACCATCAAGGACGCCGTCATCGTGGACTACAAGGACACCGGCGCCGCGTTCGCCAGTAAGAATCCCGACAAGAGGGACGACCTGTACTTCCAGGCTAAGATCGGCGAAGGAGTCTATGACTTCTGCGTGGAATCCTATCTGCGCGGCGGGGACACCGACGTGTACAAGACTGTTGAGGGCCTGCAGATCGGCGACACCGTCGACATCGACGCGTATCTGTACTGGTACGAAGGACCCAACGCGCACGTCATCGGCGTGACCGTGAAGTAATATCCGACCGTACTCACAGGCGGGAGCAGAGGCTCCCGCCTTTTCTCGTTGTGAATCGGCAGGCACTGTGGTAAAATGATCGGAGAGAAAAACGCATCGGGGGATGAAGCATGATCAGGGAAGTACGCATCAATACACTGGAGGATCTGCTGCCGCTGCTGACGGAGCAGGAATACCGCGTCCCGCTGGACCGGTACCGCTGCTCCTACCTGTACCGCGGGATGCCGAATTCCGAATATAAGATGACGACGAGCCTGAGCCGCAACTGCAAGCATCTGCAGAAGACGCTGGAGCCGGCGATCCTGGACAACTTTGCCAAATACGCCGTGCAGGAGGACCCGACGGTCACCCGCAACGTGTGGTACAGCATGATCTGCGGCCAGCATAACGGCCTGCCCACGCGGCTGCTGGACTGGAGCCATTCCGCGCTGGTGGGGCTGCATTTCGCCGTGAGCGAGGAGAACCTGGCGGAGATGGAGGAGCATGACTGCATGGTCTGGCGGATCGACATGCAGGAGCTGTACAGCCTGCTGCCCGCCCGGTACCGCAGCGCCGTGAATCGCGTGCAGAGCACGATTTTCACCCTGGATATGCTGGGTGAGCTGACCGGCTCCCTGAACCAGTACGACATCGACATGGGCAACCAGTCCATGGTCGTGGTCGAGCCGCCGAGCATCAACAGCCGGATCATCAACCAGTATTCCTTCTTCTCCATCGTGCCGATGGAAATGACGGATATCGAAAAGTTTCTGAACGACCGCACGGAGCATACCATCAAATACGTGATCGACCGCAAGCTGCGCTGGCGCGTGCGGGACATGCTGGACCAGCTCAACATGAGCGAGCGCATCATCTATCCCGGGCTGGACGGCCTGTCCAAGTGGATCGCGAGGCACTATTATGTCAAATAAGGGGAAGGCTTTCGGCGCCGCCCTCCTCATCCTTTTGCTTTTTCTCTGCGCGGCGGCGTCGGCGGACGTGGTCATCAATGAGGTGATGGCCAGCAACGGGTATTTTGAGAACGGGCATGCCTGGGACTGGGTGGAGCTGTACAACAGCGGCAAACAGACGGTGGACCTGGGCGGCTGGCACCTGAGCGACAGCAAAAAAAATCCGCTCAAATGGGCTTTTCCCGCGGGGACAAAGCTCAAGGGCGGCAAATACCTGACGGTGTGGTGCACCGGGGAGACGGTGAAGGATCCCGGCTCCGGCAGCGCCTTTTATACGGATTACGCCATCTCCTCCTCGGGCGAGACCCTGATCCTTTCCGACGCGGAGGGAAATGAGGTGACGCGCCTGAAGCTGCCGCCGCAGTACGGCTGCGTCAGCTACGGCCTGCCCGCGGGCGGGGGCGACTACGGCTATCTGGAGGAGCCCACCCGGAACGCGAAGAACGGGAAGAAAGCTTTTGCCTCCCGCGCGGAAAAGCCGGCGCTGCTGACGCCGGGCGGCTTCTACCGGGACAGCGTGACCGTGCGGGCGCAGGCGCCGGAAGGCACGGTGCTGCGCTACACCACGGACGGGGACACGCCGACGGCGAAGAGCAAGGCCTTCCCGGCGGACGGGCTCACACTGAAGAAAACCGCCGCGCTGCGCGTACGGGCGTTCCGGGAGGACTGTGTGCCCTCCGAAACGGTCAGCGCCAGCTATTTCATCAACGACGACCCGTTGACCCCGATCGTTTCCCTGATCACCGACGACAAATACCTTTTCAGCAAAAAGACGGGCATCCTGGTCAAGGGGACGGGCAGTATCCCGAATTACTCCAAAGGCTGGGAATATCCGACCAATATTGAATACTACACGGCGGAGGGCGAGTGCCGGGTCAACCAGATGGCCACCTTCACCTGCAGCGGGCACAGCGCGCGCGTCAACGCGCAGAAGAGCATCGCCGTCTACGCGCGCAAGTCCTGGGGCTCGGACCGGTTCGCCTTCAATCCGTTCCCGACGCGGGACTATGAAAGCTACAAGAGCATCCTGCTGCGCTCCGCCAACTCGGACTGGAGCGCCACAAGGCTGAGGGACGTGGTGGCCAGCTCCCTGGCGGAGGGGCAGGGCATCCTGTACCAGGACCATCAGGTGATCCAGGTCTATATCAACGGGGATTACTACGGGCACTACAACCTGCGCGAGAAGATCAACAAGTATTTCGTGGCGCAGTATGAGGGCGTGACGGATGAGGAAGAGATCGACAGCATCGACATCCTGGCCCGCACGGGCACGGACCAGTTCCTGCAGAACGGCGACAACACCGACTGGCTGGCGCTGTGCGATTTCTGCAAAAGGAACGATCTGAACGACCCGGAGAACCTGGCGTATGTGGAAGAGCGGCTGGATATCGGCAATATGTTCACCCATGCCGCCTATGAGATCATTCTGGGCAATGTGGACTTCACCAACGTGCGTGTGTACCGCGTGCCGGGCGGGAAATGGAAATACCTGCTCTTCGACGTGGAGGCCTGCTGGCGCGGGCTGGACAGGACGCCGCTGGAATACTACATCAAGCCGGTGGGGGCGAAGATCAACGGCTTCCGGCATGAGCCGCTCAACGCGCTGCTGAACGTGCCGGAGTATAAGGCTCGCTTCCTGGACCGGGTGGCGGAGCTGCTGGAGACCGTGTTCCGCTGGGACAACGTGGAGGCGCATTTCGACCGGGTGACGGAGCAGCTGGAAAAGGTCCTGCCCCGGCATATCGCCCGGTGGAAGAACATGAAAAAGAGCAACTGGGACAAGAACGTCAACGCGGTGAAGTATTACGCCCGCGTCCGCCCGAAGAAGATCCCGGAGCTGCTCAAAGCCGCCATGAAGCTGACAAAGGAAGAGGTGCAGACGTATTTCGGCCATGCCCTGGAGGTGCTGGAGGAATACAACACGGTGAAATGACCCGCGAAAGGAAATATATGAGCTTAAAGTATCAGTGCCTGGTCCTCGACCATGACGACACGGTGGTCAACTCCACCGCGACGGTCCACTATCCCTGCTTTCAGGAATATACGGGAAAGTTCTTTCCGCATATCCATCTGACGCTGGAGGAGTATTTCCGCTACAACTTCCATCCGGGCGTGATCCCGCTGTTCACGGAGATCTGCGGCATGACCTGGGAGCAGATGCTGGACGAGGAGAACTACTGGAAGGAATATGTGAAGCACCACGTGCCGAAGGCGTACCCCGGCATCCGGGAGATCCTGGAGGAGCAGCACCGGCGCGGCGGGCTGATCGCCGTGGTCAGCCATTCCTTTTCGGAATATATCCGCCGGGATTACGCGCAGAACGGCCTGCCGGAGCCGGATATCATCTTTGGCTGGGAATGCCCGGCGGAGGAGAGAAAGCCCAGCCCGTTTCCGCTGAAGGAGATCATGCGCAGGTATGCCCTGAAGCCGGAGCAGCTGCTGGTGGTGGATGACCTGAAGCCCGGCTATGACATGGCCAAGGCAGTGGACGTTCCCTTCGCCGCCGCCGGCTGGGCCAACGACATCGAAGAGATCGAGACCTTCATGCGAAAGAACAGCGACTTCTATTTCAAGAGGGTGGAGGAGCTGAAGCGATTTTTGTTTGAGTAATGAGAGAGCTAAAAAACGGGCTTCCGGCTGATGCCGGAAGCCCGTTGGCTGTTTAGGGAGATCAGTCTTCCACAGCGACGATACGGCCCTGGCCGTAGGGTTCGCTGTAGCCGTCGCTGACGACGCCGCCCAGCGTGCCGGTGATGTAATCGATCAGCACCTGGTTGTCCAGCTTGACGGACTGCTGCAGGACCTTGCAGCCCTCATACATGGTGTAGCCGTCGCCGTTGTTCAGCAGCTGGTAGTCATGGGAAGCGATCTTGTAGATCTTCTCCGGATCGAGGGGCTCGCCCGCGACCAGTACGTTGCGGACGCGGCGCTCGGCGCCTTCGGTGATGCCGGCAAACATCTTGTTTTCATCCTGGATGACGGGGCTGGGAACGGAGACCTTCACCTCAAAGGTGATGCCCGCCACCTGGTCAAAGCCGCCGAACTCGCCCGGCAGGGAATGCACGGACCACTCCAGGGCGTCCAGGACCTGCTGGCCGGTCGCTTCGATCACGGTCAGGCTGTTGCCGAAGGGGTGCACCTTCAGGATGTCGTTCAGGGTGATGTCGCCCTGCTTGATGCTCACGCGGATGCCGCCGCCGTTGACGAAGGCGATGTCCGCTTCACCGGACTGATCCAGATAAGCATCGGCGCACAGGTCGCCCAGGTTGGTCTCGGCATTGCGGATGATGCGGACGTCCTTGCCGTCTTCGGTCTTGGCGACCGGATCGTAGATGGTCAGATCCACGGCGGAGGAGGCGACCACGTCGTCCAGCTTGTCGTTCAGCACGTCAGAGGCGGCGGAGACCGCTTCCGCGCCGGCGTTCTGCAGGCCCAGCAGTTCGGGAGCGGGAACGTCGGAGGCCCAGGAGAGCAGCCTGGAGGAGATCTCGCCGGAGGTGGTGATGGTCAGCACGCCGATGTTCGCCATCTTGGTGCCGCAGCCGGAACGGACGACCTTCTGCCCGTCCTTGTTCAGCATGGTGACCTGCTCGGTGTCATGGCTGTGACCGTCCAGGAAAGCGTCGATGCCGTTGGTGGCAGCAATGACGTCATTGTAGCGCCAGGGCTTGCATTCCTCTTCGTTGCCGAGGTGGGCCATGGCGATCACGTACTGAGCGCCTTCCGCGCGGGCGTCGTCCACAGCCTTCTGCACGGCGGCGTAGAGCGCTTCGCCGTTGTCGTCCTGCATGAAGCCGTAGATAAATTCGCCCTCTTCATTCATGAAATAGCGCGGGGTGGAGGAACGCAGGGACATGGGCGTGGTGATGCCGACGAAGGCGATCTTGACGCCGTCCAGTTCCTTGATCACGTAGGGCTGGAAGACCGGCTCGCCCTGCTTGTTGAAGTTGCAGCTGATGTAGGGAAAGTTGGCCTTTTTCGTCAGCTCCAGGAAGCGATCCATGCCGTAGTCGAACTCATGGTTGCCGGGGACGGCGATGTCATAGCCGACGGCGTTCATGATGTCGATGATGGCTTCACCGGTGGTCATGGTGCCGATGGGCTCGCCCTGGATGGCGTCGCCGTCATCGACCAGGATCACATGGTTGGACTTGGCCAGGTTTTCCTTGGCGGAATAGAGGCCGGCATAGCCCCAGCCCTGGTCGATGCCGCAGTGAACGTCACTGGTGAAGAGAACGACCAGATCCTTCTGCAGCGCGGGCGCGGCTTCCTCATCCGCGAAGGCGCAGCAGCCCAGCAGCATCACAGCCGCCAGAATAAGCGCAAGAAGCTTTTTCATAGACAGAAACCTCCTATGATATTTTGATTTTTTCACCACGCATATTCTACCACGGAGCAGGAAAGCATACAAGAAGTTCACGGAAATGTAAGAAACGCCCTCCGGTATATGCCGGAGGGCGGCGCGGCGCGATGTCAAGATCGTTGAGCTGCCTCGAATTACTTTTTCCAGGCTTTGGCCAGCTGGATCAGGCGGTAGAAGGCGGGCTTGGCGTAGCCGTGGGAGCCGCTGAAGAGCAGGGGGTATTCGGTGCTCAGCCAGCTCCTGGAATCCACGATGCCCCAGACCTGTACGGCCTCGATCTTGTCCGCGTAGCGCAGGAAGATCCTGAACAGGTTCTCATATGTGTCGGCCTGTATGTTGCGCCAGGCTTCCGTGTTGGCGTTGATCTTGACGTCCAGCTCGCTCACACGCAGCCGCAGTCCCTTGGCTGAAATGCGGGCAAACGCCATCCCGACCTGCTGCATGCTCGGTGTGCCGGTGGAGTAGTGGCACTGGAAGCCGTAGCCGTCGATATTGCCCTCGGCGATCAGCCGGTCCAGCAGGCTGCAGATGCGGGTCAGCTTCGGCTCATAGGGCGTGCTGTAATCGTTGTAATAGAGCAGCGTGCCCTCCTCGGCATACTTCCGGGCATATTCAAAGGCCCGCTCGATGAAGTCCTGCCCGACGACCTTCGTCCAGTTGGACTCGCGCAGCTCGTTCGGTCCGTTGTCCGCGACGGCCTCGTTGACCACGTCCCAGGACACGATCAGGCCGGGAAAGTTCTCGTGCGTGTATTCCATGACCTGGCGGATATAGTTTTCCAGCCGGGCCAGCATGACCTCACGGGAAACGAAGGGCTGTTTCAGATCGTAGCCCACGTGGAAAAAGGCTTCGGGCGTCTGGCTGTGCCAGACCAGCACGTGCCCGTGCATTTTGATGCCCTGGCCCTGGGCAAACTTCAGGATGTATTTGCAGCTGTTGAAGCGGGTGGCGACGGCGGTGTCGTCCTCCCTGGCGAGCTTTCTGCTTTCGGCCACGTCCAGCAGGGCTTCCGGCTTCATCTCGTTGCCGCAGGTGAGGATGCTGAACTGATAGGAAAGCCCTCTGAGCTGGCTTATGTCGTTCATTTCGGTGCCGGTGATGGCGGCGCCGAAATCGAAGTAATCGGCATAGGCGTCCCGCAGGGAGGGCAGCCCCTTGTTGTACACGGTGCCGAGCTCCTCATCCGCGGAGGACAGGCAGGGCAGGAAAAGCGTCAGCGCCAGCAGGAACAGAGCGACCCTTTTCAGCTTCATGGATGTGTTCCTCCTTTATTTCTTCAGGAATTCTTCGATCAGGGCGGAGGCCTGCGCCACGGGGTCGCCGGCCATATCCAGCCATACGATCCTCCCGTCCTTCCGGAACCAGGTCATCTGGCGTTTCGCGAACCGTTTGATGGCGCTGCCGAGCTCTTCGACCATCTGCTCATAGCCCATTTTCCCGGTCAGGTACCAGGTCAGGTATTTGTATTCCAGCCCCAGCTTGGTCAGGAAGACCTCGCTGACGCCATCGTCCAGCATGGCGCGGACCTCGTCCGTCATGCCCTGCCGCAGGCGGCGCTCCAGCCGCTCGTCGATGCGCTGCTTCAGGATCTCCCGCGGCCAGGTCACGCCCAGCTTGAGCAGCTCGTAGCGCGGTTCCTTCCGGCCGGGACGGTAGTCATCCGCTGCCAGCCGCTCCAGCGCGCGCATCACGCGGTGACGGTTTTTGGGGTCGATGTCCGTGTCCGGCAGCTTTTCCCGCAGCATGCGGTACAGCTCCGGGGTCTCAAAGGTCTCCAGATGCTCGCGCAGCGCGGCGTCCGGCTCCTTGTCGCTGAGGATATAGCCGTCGGCCACGGCGTCCACATACAGGCCCGTGCCGCCGACCAGGAAGGGCTGCCTGCCGCGGGAAAGGATGTCATCGATGGCAGCGTAGGCCAGCTTCTGGAAATCCGCCATGGAGAAGAATTCGCCGGGGGAGCGCACGTCCAGCAGGTGGTGCGGGACCCCGTCCGTCTCCTCCGGGGTGATCTTGCCGGAGCCCAGATCCAGCCGGCGGTAGACCTGGCGCGAGTCCGCGGAGATGATCTCACCGTTGTATTTCTTTGCCAGCTCCACGCCCAGCGAGCTCTTTCCGGACGCGTTGGTACCCTCGATCACGATCAGCTTCGGCAGCATGTGAGGCTTCTTCCTTTCGGTGGTTGGATAAGGGAATCATATCATAAATCGGAGGGAGATACAAAGGAAAAGACAAATCAAAAAAGGGAGGCGCCGATGCCGGCGCGCGCGAAAAACTTTTTTGAAAACAACTGTTGACATCAGTTATACACTGTTATATACTGTTTATCGAAAACCGGCCGGTTTTTTATGTGAATGGGAGAGGAGAGACGGAAGTGCGCATCATCATCAACACATCATCGATGATCCCGATCTACGAGCAGATCGCGGACTGCGTGAAAAAGCTGATCGTGTCCGGGGAGCTGCAGAACGGGGACGCGCTGCCCTCCGTGAGGCAGCTGGCGCAGGAGCTGAGGATCAGCGCGCTGACGGTCAAGAAGGCCTACGACAGGCTGGAGGAGGAAGGCTTTGCCGAAACCATTCACGGCAAGGGGACGCAGGTGAGCTGCGGCAACCTGGAAATGCTGAGGGAGCAGCGGGCCCGCGAGGCGGAGGACGCCCTTTCCCGCGCGGTGGAGCGCGCGAAGGCAGGCGGGCTGACGGCGGAGGAGATCCGCGAGCTGTTTGAACTGATAATGGAGGAACGATCGGAATGATCAGAATAGAAGGACTGAAAAAGAATTATCCGGGCTTCGCGCTGGACGTGAGCCTGGAGGTGCGGCCGGGCCGCATCACCGGCCTGATCGGCCGGAACGGCGCCGGCAAGAGCACGGTGTTCAGGTCCGTGCTGAACCTGATCCGCCCGGACGGCGGCTGCGCGGAGGTATTCGGAAAGCCCGCCGCGGCGCTGACGGAGCAGGACAGGCAGGCGGTCGGGACCGTGCTCGCGGACGCCTTTCTCGCGGGCATCTATACCGTGGGCGATACGGAGAAGATCATGCGGGCGGCCTACAGGGAGTTTGACGCGAAGGCCTTCCGGGACGGCTGCGCCGGCTTCGGCCTGGACCCCAAAAAGAAGATCAGCGAGCTCTCCACCGGCCTGAAGGCGCGGCTGAAGGTGCTCTGCGCCCTGACGCACCGGGCGAAGCTGCTCCTGCTGGATGAGCCGACGGCCGGGCTGGACGTGCTGGCCCGGGACGAGATCCTGAGCATGATCCGGGACTACATGGAGCAGGACGAGGAGCGCGCCGTGCTGATCAGCTCACACATCTCCCGGGACCTGGAGACCCTGTGCGACGACTTCTATATGATCCATGACGGAAGGATCCTCCTGCACGAGGATACGGACCGGGTGCTGTCGGACTACGCGATCCTGAAGGCGAGCGAGGAGCAGTACGCTGCCCTGGACAGAAGCCATCTGCTGCGCGTGAAGAAGGAGAGCTTCGGCTGGAGCTGCCTGACGGACCAGCGGCAATATTATATGGAAAACTATCCGGAAACGGTGATCGAAAAGAGCGGGCTGGATGAGCTGATCCTGCTCATGGCAAAGGGGGATGCGGTATGAAGGGCATGCTTGTAAAGGACATGATCTATCTGCGCGGGCAGTGGAAGAGCCTGCTGATCATGGCGATGTGCGGCCTGGCGATGAGCGCGGCGCTGCAGGCGCCGAGCATGATCCTGTATGTGACACTGCTGGGGATGATGGTGGCACTCGGAACCCTTTCCGCGGACGAGCTGGACCGGGGCTATTCCTGGCTGCTGACTCTGCCGGTGACGAGAAAAAGCTATGTCCGGGCCAAGTACCTTTTCACCGCGGGCGTCGTGGTGTGCTGCGCGCTGCTTTCCCTGCTGGTCACGGCCGTCCTGATCCGGTTTCAGGAGAGCGATTTTACGGCGGCGGACCTGCTGACCACCATGCTGCTGTCGCTGGCGATGAACCTGTTCATCATGGCCGTTACTCTCCCACTGCGCATCAAATACGGCAGCCAGAAGGGGCAGATCATGATGATCGCCGTGCTGGCTGTGCTCGTGGCCGGCATCGTGCTGGTGGTGAAGCAGCAGGGGGGCACACTGGCGCAGATGACCTCCGCGCCGGCCGGCTGGGTGAAGGCCGCGCTCCCGGCGGCCGCTCTCGCGGCGGCAGCGGTCTCCGAGAAGATCTCCGAGCGGATCCTGGAGAAAAAGGAATTCTGAAGCCGGCCCGGGATGGGAAAAACCGGAACGCGTTCGGAAAACGGCGCGGGACAAGCAAGGCTTTTTCAGGGCCCGCGGAGTCCGATCCGGCCGGAAACCGCCCGAAATGGGCATTTTTGCCGAAAAAAAGCTGAAAACGCTTGACATATCTTATTTCCAAGGTATAATCAGGAACGCAACATAACTCAAGGAGGTTTTCTGAGATGAACAAAGGTGAACTGGTTGCCGCGCTGAGCGCAAAGACTGAAATGACCAAGAAGGATTCCGAAGCAGCCCTGAACGCTCTGATCGACGTGATCGGCGCTACCATCGCTGCCGGTGATAAGGTCCAGCTGATCGGCTTCGGCACTTTCGAAGCCAAGAAGCGCCCCGCCCGCGTGGCCCGCAACCCCCGTACCGGCGCCGCTGTGAAGATCGCCGAGTGCAAGGCCCCCGCTTTCAAGGCCGGCAAGGCTCTGAAGGACAAGGTCAACAAGTAATCTCAGTCTTTCAAAGAAAGCCGCAGCATACGCTGCGGTTTTTTTGTACTCCGGAGGAGCGGCCGGGAAGCCGCTGTAAGTCTTGAACCGTGGGACAAATTGAAAAAACAGATAGGAAACAAAAATAAAAAAGGTAAATTTGATTCCAAAACGGTTTAAATTTTTTTGACGGAGGGAAAACCGCCGGACGGTGACCTTTCTGTAGATTTGTCTGCAGTGCTTGATACGCAAGGATTCCGGGTGAAAACGCGCAAATAATGCAAAGGTTTACACACGTCAGGCGGGGGTTGACCCCTCAGGTATTTACAAAAAAGGCCGGATAGTGTAAAATACGGTCAGAAATTTTCCGGAAAGATAATCCGGAAGTAAAAAAAGGAGATGTGTCCATGAAAAAGATTCTTGCTCTGGTACTTGCTCTTGCTCTGTGCATCAGCTGCGCATCCGCTCTGGCCGCGGGTGAGAAGGTCGGTGTGTCCATGCCCACCAAGGACCTGCAGCGCTGGAATCAGGATGGCGCCAACATGGAAGCCAAACTGAAGGAAGCCGGCTACGAAGTCGAACTGCAGTTCGCGTCCAATGACCCCCAGCAGCAGCTGGCTCAGGTTGAGACCATGATCGACAACGGCTGCGCCGTGGTCGTTATCGCTGCTATCGAAGGCAAGTCCCTGGGCGCTGCCCTGGACAAGGCCGCTGAAAAGGGCGTCAAAGTTATCGCTTACGACCGTCTGCTGATGAACAGCGCGGCTGTTGACTACTATGCCACTTTCGATAACTTCAAGGTTGGTGTCATTCAGGGCACCTACGTGAAGGATGCTCTGAAACTGGACGAAGCTGAAGGACCCTTCGTGATCGAATTCACCGCCGGTGACCCCGGTGACAACAACGCGGGCTTCTTCTTCGACGGCGCTATGTCCGTTCTGAAGCCCTACATTGACGCCGGCAAGCTGGTTGTGACCTCCGGCCAGATCGAGTTCGAGAAGGTTGCTACCCCCGAATGGAAGCCGGACACTGCTCAGGCCCGTGCTGAGAACATCCTGTCTTCCTACTATGCCGATGGCACCAAGCTGGATGCCTGGCTGTGCTCCAACGACTCCACCGCTCTGGGCGTGACCAACGCTCTGGAAGCCAACTATGACATCGCTACCTATGGCTGGCCGATCATTACCGGTCAGGACTGCGACGTTACCAACACCAACAACATGATCGATGGCAAGCAGGCTATGTCCGTGTTCAAAGACACCCGTACCCTGGCTGCTCAGGTTGTGAAGATGGTTGGCCAGATCCTGAAGGGTGAAAAAGTCGACGTGAACGACGAGAAGACCTACGACAACGGCGTGAAGGTTGTTCCTTCCTTCCTGTGCGATCCCGTTATCGGCACTGCGGAGAACTACAAGGAACTGCTGATCGAATCCGGCTACTACATCCTGCTGGATGACGGCCATGTCGACAAGCTTCCCGAATAATTAACCCCGTATCATGATTTAAGATGCAGGCGGGCCCAGCCCGCCTGCATCGTTTAAGGAGAAAGACAATTACTGATTTTTTGTCCAATTCATACGTCCTGCAGACCGCCGGGCGGTCTGAGAGGAAAGCTGGAGGAGAGCCATGGCAAAGATATTGCTTGAAATGAAGAATATCACAAAGACTTTCCCGGGCGTAAAAGCACTGGATAACGTGAATTTCCAGGTCGAAGAGGGAGAGATCCATGCGCTGGTAGGTGAAAACGGCGCCGGAAAATCCACTCTGATGAACGTGCTGAGCGGTATTTATCCCTACGGAACCTACGAAGGGGATATCATCTACGACGGTAAAGTCTGTGAATTCCATAACATTAAAGACTCTGAAAAACTGGGTATTGTCATTATCCATCAGGAGCTGGCACTGGTTCCGGAGATGACGATCGGTGAAAACATGTACCTGGGCAACGAACGCGGCCACAAATACGCGATCGACTGGAACACCACCTATGCCGAAGCTGATAAATACCTGAGAATGGTCGGGCTTTCCGAAAGTTCCAAGGTTCAGGTCAAAACCATCGGCACCGGCAAACAGCAGCTGGTTGAAATTGCCAAGGCGCTGGCAAAGAAAGCGCGGCTGCTGATTCTGGATGAGCCCACATCCTCCCTGAATGAAGAAGATTCCCGCGCATTGCTGGATCTCATGCTGGAGTTCAAAAAGCAAGGGATGACGATGATCATCATCTCCCACAAACTCAACGAGGTCGCTTATGTCGCGGATACGATAACGGTGGTCCGCGATGGTGCCACCATTGAGACCATCGACAACCACGGCACTGAACAGGTTTCCGAAGAGCGGATCATCAAAGGCATGGTCGGCCGTGAGATTACCAACCGCTTCCCGAAACGGGACAATGTACAGATCGGTGATATCCAGCTGGAAGTGGATCACTGGACAGTTCATCATCCGCTGTATCCGGAACGCAAAGTGGTTGACGACGTATCCATGTACGTCCGCAAGGGCGAAGTCGTCGGTATCTACGGCCTGATGGGCGCCGGACGGACGGAATTGGCCATGAGTATTTTCGGGCAGAGCTATGGAACCAATTTTTCCGGTGAACTGAAGATCGACGGAAAACCGGTTAAGATGAAGAAGAGCGAAGCAGACGCGATCAAGCATAAGATTGCTTATGTAACTGAAGACCGGAAGGGCAACGGACTTGTATTGAGCCAGTCCATCAAGGTCAACACTTCCCTGGCTCATCTGGATGCGATTTCCAGCCATACGGTCATCGACGGCGACAAGGAATACGCCGTTGCAGAAGAGTACCGCGACAAGCTGAAAATTAAAACCCCGACTGTGGAACAGCTGGTGGGCAACCTCTCCGGCGGTAACCAGCAGAAGGTACTGCTGGCTAAGTGGATGTTTGCGGAACCGGACATCATGCTGCTGGACGAGCCGACACGCGGTATTGACGTCGGCGCCAAGTATGAGATCTACTGCATCATCAATGACCTGGCTGCTGCCGGAAAATCGGTGGTGATGATCTCTTCCGAACTGCCGGAAGTTCTGGGCCTGTGCGACCGGATCTACATCATGAATGAAGGTAAGATGGTCGGCGAAATGAAAGGCTCTGAAGCGACACAGGAAAGCATCATGGCTGTAATCCTTAAATCCGGAAGGGGTGAATAACGATGAGTGAAAATGTTAAGAAAGCCCCGAATTTCAGGAAAAATGCAACTGCATTTATGCAGAAGTACAAGGCGGGCGAGTTTTTTCAGAAGTACACGATGGTGCTTGCCCTGGTTGTCGTGATTGCGTTCTTTGCACTCCGGACCGGCGGAAAGACTCTGCTCCCCGCCAATATCAATAACCTGATTGCCCAGAATGCTTACGTATTCGTGCTGGCAGCCGGTATGCTGCTCTGTATCCTGACCGGCGGTAACATCGACCTGTCTGTCGGTTCCGTGGTTTGCTTCGCCGCTGCAGTCGGTACCGTTTTGATGCAGGCGGGCGTGAACATGTGGATAGCAGTGCTTGCCATGCTGGCGATCGGCCTGGCAGTAGGCACTTTCCAGGGATTCTGGATTGCAAAGGTGCATGTGCCTGCGTTTATCGCCACGCTGTCCGGTATGTATGCCTTCCGCGGCTTCTCCAATGTGGTGCTGGGCGGTTATCAGGTATCCATCACGAACCAGAGCTTCCTGGATCTGTTCGGCGGCGGTGCAGGCTGCTATGTACCGGATTATCTTCGTCAGCTGTTCGGACTTGCCAACGGCAAGCCCAATATTACCTGCCTTGCGGTGGGCGGACTGGCAGTCGTCATCTATATCCTGATGACGATCAGGAAGGTACATATCCAGAAGAAACTGCAAATCCATCAGTCTATTATCGGCACGGCGATCACCACTGTTCTCATCTCCGCTGTCATTATCTGGCTGACGCTGAAACTGGCCAGTCACAGAGGTATCCCGACTGTGATGATCTGGATCTGCATGGTTCTCGGTATCTATCAATATATTACCACCCGGACTGCTATCGGACGTCATCTGTATGCGGTAGGCGGCAATGAAAAGGCAACAGCGCTGTCCGGTGTCAAGACCAGAAACGTGTTCTGGTTTGCATATGCCAGTATCGGCCTGATGGCCGGTCTGGCCGGCATCCTTACAGCTGCGCGGGCGAGAGGTATTGATCCGACCTACGGTGAAGGCTATGAAATGGACGCTATCGCATCCTGCTTCATCGGCGGCGCATCCGCGTACGGCGGAATCGGTAAAGTATCCGGAATGATTATCGGTGCTGTGCTGATGGGTGTTATCAACCAGGGCATGGGTATTCTGGGCGTTGACTCCAACTACCAGAAAGTGGTTAAAGGTATCGTGCTGCTGATTGCCGTTATGTTTGACGTGCTGAGCAAGCGGCAGAAACGGTAAGGAAGGAGGATGACAAAAATGGATAAGAAAGTACTTGCTTCCACACTGAAAAAGAACGCCATGCTCGTCGTCCTGGTCCTCGTATATCTGTTCTTTATGGTTCTGACCGGAGGCGGTATCTTCAGACCGACAAGCTTTAATGCTTTGATCAGCCAGAATGCCTATGTATATATTCTTGGCTGCGGTATGCTGATGTGCATGCTGACCGGCGGCAACATCGACCTTTCCTGCGGCGCTTTCGTCTGCCTGCTGGGCGCAATTGGCGGCGTGCTGATGGTCATCCAGGGATGGGGTACAGGTATTTCGCTCCTGGTGGTCCTGCTGATCGGTATTGTATACGGCTGCGGACTGGGCGCACTGGTGGCTTATGTACGTGTTCCGCCGTGGATCGCGACCCTGGCCGGTTATCTGGCATTCCGCGGACTGGGCACCGCTATACTGCGCGCCAATTCTTCCACGGGTTCGATCGGACCGTTCCCTGACAGCTTCCTGGATATCTTCTCTCGCATTGTTTTTAAGACTCCGGAGGGAGTAATGAATATTCCGTGCATTGTTGCGGGTATTGTTGCGGCGGCACTGGTTGTGCTTCTGGTGTTCCGGAACCGTGCGGTACGTCTGAAGAAAGGGTATGAAGCGGATTCATTTGGCGCTGCGGCTGCCAAGAGCGGCATTGGCGCAGCTGTGATTCTGCTTGTGATGTACAAGCTGTCCCTGGCCGGTGGTATTCCTACCGTGCTGCTGTGGGTGACAGGTATTGTGCTGATTTATTCCTTCATTACCAGTAAAACAACGATCGGCCGTCACTTCTACGTGGTAGGCGGCAACATTGAGGCAGCCCGGCTGTCCGGTGTGAACACCAAGCGGATTATGTTCCTGGCTTACCTGAATATGGCGGTGCTGACATCCATTTCCGCCATGACGGTTATTGCCCGGTTTACCGCTGCCAATGCAAACGCAGGTAAGAACTTCGAAATGGACGCTATTTCCGCGTGTGTGGTGGGCGGTGTTTCCGCCAGCGGCGGTGCAGGTTCCATCCTGGGTATGGTGATCGGCGCTACGCTGATCGGCGTGATCAACCTGGGCATGTTCCAGATCAGCCTGGACGCGAACTACCAGCGCGTGGTCAAGGGCTTCGTGCTGCTGGCCGCCGTGGTGTTCGACATCCTGTCCAAGCAGAAGCAGAAGTAAGACCCGCAGGTAAAGAAGCTGCAAGCACCCCCCGTGGCCGCGGTCACGGGGGTCTTGTGGATAAAGGAACGAAGGTGTTTTTGATTGAACCGGAACAAAACGAGATCCAGCCTGCTGGGCATTGCCGGCGGCTATCTGGTCTACCTGGCCTATGAGCTTTTCCGGGACCGGAATATAGCGGAAACCACCATGACGCCCTTTGCGCGCTGGCTGTTTATCGCGCTGTTCGTGCTCTTCGGCGGCGGGCTGATGGTCTACGCCTTCCTCCAGTGGAAAAAGGCGGATAAGGCGGAGGAAGAGGAAAAGAAGGACGATCCGGAAAGCCTGAAATAACCCCCGGAAGGACGCTGGTGACACATGAATGAACAGATCCTGAAAATAGAGGAAGCCTTCGGAGCCTACCGGAGGGAGCTGGAGGAAGGCCTGAAAAAGGCGAAGCCGACGGACGGGCTGCTGGGCTTCGGAAGGTCCGTGAAGGACGACGCCTGTCACGACCGGTTTGACGAAAGGATCGCGCAGGCGGTGAGCGAAATGACCGCCGGAGCGCCCGCCGCGGAGGACGCGGAAAGGGCGCTGCGCCTGATCCTGATGCGCAGCCGGGAAGCGGAGTGGCACCTGTCCGCGCAGTGGATGCTGCGCGCGGCGGAGCGGCACGCGCTGGCCCTGGTGCCTTTCCTGAAGCCGGAAGCGGCGGAAACGCTCTGCCGGGAGTACGGGGAGTGCTACAGGCGGTGGGACCGGCTGCCGGCCCAGAAGGAGATATACAAAGCCCTGAAGGCACGGGGAAGGAGCGGAAAATGAGCGAACTGAGTCTGAAGGCATCCCTGCAGGCTGTGCTGGACACCTATGACGGGGATGTGCGCGAGGTGGAAAAGAAACGCCGCCCGATGGACGGCGTGCTGGGCTTCGGGCGCGCGCCGGCGGACGACCCCTGCCACGGCAGGATGGACAAAGCTGTGGAGGAGCTCCTCGCGGCGGCCGGGGACGCGCCCGCGGAGGAAGCAGCGGACGCGCTGGAGCTGCTGCTGGGCGCGGCGGGGGCATACGAGGGCCCGGAATACGCGAAGCTGTCCCTGGTCGCGGCGCAGCGGCACGCCCTGGCACAGGCTGCCCGGCTGAGGGCGGAGGACGCTGCGCGCCTGCTGGACGCCTATATGAAGGCGTATCCGCGCAAAAGGCAGTTCCCCATCCAGAAGAAGATCGTCCAGGCGCTGGAAAAGGCGGCGCGCGGATGAAAAAACCGCAAAAAACGCGTACGACCCGGAAAAGAACCGGGAAAGGAAGCGGGAACGGGAGTGGCAAAGCCGCTCCCGTTGTGCTATAATCGTTTCTGCAAATATGAAGAATATCGGAGGAGGCACATGATGAAACGTTTTATCGCATGGATACTGGTACTCCTGATGGTCTTTGCCGTGGCGACGGCGTCCGCGGCGGATAAGAAAAAGAAGGACCCCGGCTACATCGATCTGAAGCTGAGGGGCGTTGTGATCAACAGACATACGGCGTATATCGGTTACCAAGACTGGGATACCTCCCTGTACGGCATCATGACCAACAAGGGCAAGGTCGTGCTCGAGCCGACCTACTACCGGATGAGCGCCGTGTATGATTACCCAATGTTCACCGTGGAAGCGAATGTGAATGACCCCCAGAGGGAAGGCGTCATCGACAAAAAGGGCGAGGTGATCGTCCCGGCGGAATACATGGACGTCAAGGTTCTGTCCGACCGCTGGATGATCGGTATCAAGGTGGAGGAATGCAAGGCGGAGGACAAGGAGTACACCGTTAACTACATCGACGCGGATCCCGTCTTCTACAGGCTCTCGTCCGTGGACGTCTATTACAAGGGCAAGAAGGTCGGCGATTTTTCCCGCGCCCAATACGACAGCGCCAGCGCGTGGGGCGACTATATCAAGATCACCGCGCGCGACAAGACCCAGTCCGTGTACAACAAGAAGCTGAAGAAGTCCGCCTTTAAGGGAGATTACATCAGCGAATACGACTCCAGCTACTACAAGGGTAAATATACCTACACCCACACCGGCACCAACAAGCCGGCCTTTACCGAAGGCTGCACGCTGAAAAAGGAAAACGTGAACAAGTACATCCTGTACAACAAAGGCGAGGCCATCGGCCTGGACGGCACGGTCCTTTTCAAGTCGGACTTCGAATACCTGGACGAATTCAGGGGCGGCTACGCCGTGGGCAGAATGAACGACAACAAGAGAGGCGTGATCAACGAAGCCGGTGAGGTGATCATT
The DNA here is from genome assembly GCA_017509255.1 of Clostridia bacterium. Classification (GTDB taxonomy): domain Bacteria; phylum Bacillota; class Clostridia; order Christensenellales; family Aristaeellaceae; genus Aristaeella. The sequence continues at coordinate 43,538 of JAFWQA010000037.1, forward strand.
CCGGCGGAATACGACCAGATCGGCAACACCGAGAAAAAGCCCTTTGAATACGGCTGCATCAGCGTGGTGAAGGACGGCAAGTTCGGCTTTGTGAACGACAAGAACCAGGTCACCTGCGCCTTTATCTACGGCAAGGACAGCGTACAGAACTACACGACCTTCGCCAAGGTCAAGAACCCGGACGGCACCGTGACCGTGATGAGCGGCCTGATCGGCGTCCTGCCGGACACGTACAAGAGCGCGGACATCATGGGCGGCGGCGCCCGCTGCTTTGAGGCGGAGGACGCGGACGGGAAGGCAGCCCTGATCGACATTCTCGGCAATGTGATGATCCCGTGGACGGAAACCTACAACATCAGCTACAACCTGCTGGGCACCGTGGCGGCCTACCAGCTGGAATACGGCACCTACCGCATCTATCACTTTGACGCCTTCGATCCCAAGACGATCCCGGAACCCACGGAGCAGACCGTTCCCACCTGCCCGAAATGCGGCTATGTGTTCCCGGACGGCCATGTGACGAACTACTGCCCCGACTGCGGCACCAAACAGAAGAAGTAATCGACAAGCCGATCCCCGGGACCGGCCGGAACGCTCCGGCCGGTCTCTTTTTTTGTTTTTATGCGGTACCTTTCCTCCCGTTTCATTGTCAAAGCAGGGGCGCTGTGTTATACTCAAACTGGTTGAAAATGGGAACGTTTGAGCGAGTGCTTTCGGAGACGGGGGGACGCTGCAATGACGTGGAGGACCGGCAAAAGACGCGTATTACTGACGTGTGTTTTGCTTGCCCTTTTTTCCGCTCTGCTGGCGGTCGGCGTTTCCGAGCTGCTGCTGCCGAAGAGCACGAAAAACCTGAAGAAGAACGGCGACCTGACGGTGGATATCGGCAACGCCTCCGAGGGCTATATCATGGCCTGCGGCAAAAAGTCCGGCCGGCGGATGAAGCTGCGCGTCCGGTACGGGAACGACACGCTGACCTATGACCTGAACGGCGGCGGCGACTATGAGGTGTTCCCCCTGCAGTACGGCAGCGGGGAATACACGGTGATCCTGTACCAGAACACCAGCGGCAAGCGCTATACCGAGGAGGGCCGCCTGTCCTTCACCGTGAAAATGCAGGACGAGCTGCGCTGCTTCCTGTATCCGAACCAGTATGTGAACTACGACGAAAAGACCAAAGCCGTGGCCGAGGCGGAAAAGCTCTGCGCCGGCCTGACCGGCCAGCGGGAGATCTATGACGCCGTGGTGAGATATATCAAGGAGAACTTCAAATACGACTATATGAAGAGCAGCAGGGTCCAGCCCGGGCAGCTGCCCCAGATCGGGGAGGCCTGGGACAAAAAGATGGGCATCTGCCAGGACCTGGCGGCCATCACGGTGGCCATGCTGCGCAGCCGGGGCGTGCCGGCGCGCCTGATGATCGGATACCTGGGCAACACCTATCACGCCTGGGTGACCGCCGTGGTGGACGGGACGGAGCAGTTCTTCGACCCGACCGTGGAGATCGGCGGCGCCCGGAACGGCATGGAGTATACGCTGGAGCGGTATTACTGATCCGGACGGATCGGGGAGGATGGGATACACATGGCCACAAAGACGGAAAACGGCATTCTGCTGGAGTCGGAAGAGCTGAGCAGCTTCTGCGATCAGATCGCGCTGATGCTGGAGTCCGGCATGACGCTGCGGGACGGCATCGGGATGCTGGCGGACGACGAGGAGAAGAACGGCGGCCGGATCCGGCCCTATTCCACGCTGAGGGATACCGTGGAGGAAACGGGCTCCCTGTATATCGCCATGCGCGAGCGGGAAAAGGAATGGCCGCATTATATGACGGAGATGGTCGGTATCGGCGAGGAGACCGGCCGGCTGGAGGAGATCATGAAGAACCTCTCCGTCTATTACCGCAGGGAAGGGCGCATCCGTGACGCGGCCTCCAGCGCGGTGACCTATCCGCTGATCCTGGGCGGCATGATGGTGATCATCATAGCGGTTCTGCTGTGGCGGGTGCTGCCGGTGTTCCGCCGGGTGCTGGATTCCCTGGGCGTGGACCGGGACGGGCCGGCGGTGCGCCTGATGAACCTCGGCGCCGCCGCGGGCTGGGTCGTGCTGGGGCTGACCGCGCTGGCCGTGATCGCCGTGGCGGTGATCCTGCTCCTGCTCAAGAGCGGCGCCCGGGAAAAGGTGCTGAGCTTCCTGCGCAAAGCGCTGCCGACCGTGCGGCGCATCACCGGCAAGCTGTCCGCATCCCGGATCGCCGGGATGCTCGGGCTGATGCTGGGCGGCGGGTTCCCCATCGGGAACGCGCTGGACATGTCCGCCGGGGCGCTGAGCGACGATGACGCGGCGGAAAAGGTGAAGGAGATCCGCGACCGGGTCAGGAGCGGCGAGACCTTTGCCGACAGCATGGCGGAGAGCGGCCTGTATTCCGACTTCCACAACAGGATGCTGAAGATCGGCTCGGCGTCCGGCCATGAGCCGCAGGTGCTCAGCCGGATCGCGGAGATCTATGAGGAGCAGGCGGAGGACGACATGGCCAAGGCCGTCTCCCTGATCGAGCCGGTGCTGGTGGCCCTGCTGAGCATCGTGATCGGCGCCGTGCTGCTGAGCATGATCCTGCCCATGGCGGGGGTCATGAGCAGCCTGTGATAACGGAGCGTGGGGCCGCCTGCAGCGGGGTATTACCTCGGCGGCACGCCTCCCGGCTACGTTCAGGGCTGCATCGGTTCTAAGCTCTGTCCGCGCTGCGCTTGCCAATCGCTAAGAACCGGCGCCCTTCAAGTGCCGCTACGGCAATACACCCGCACGGCGGCCATTATCGTTGAACGGCCTGCCGGGCCGCCTGCAGCGGGGTATTACCTCGGCGGCACGCCTCCCGGCTACGTTCAGGGCTGCATCGGTTCTAAGCTCTGTCTGCGCTGCGCTTGCCAGTCGCTAAGAACCGGCGCCCTTCAAGTGCCGCTACGGCAATACACCCGCACGGCGGCCAGTATCGATGAACAGCCTGCCGGGCCGCCTGCAGCGGGGTATGACCCCGGCGGCACGCTTTACCCGCTGCAGGCGGCCAAAACTATAAAACATCTATTCCACGAAAGGAGCGGCAGCAATGAAACTCTCCAGGCGCGATATCACGGCAGGGATCATCTTTGTCGCTCTGATCGCCGTATTCATCATCACGGTCAACGCGGTGACCGACGCGGGCGGGGAGCAGGAGCTGAACATCGTGCGCGACGCGGTGAAGAACGCGGCGCTGACCTGCTACGCCGCGGAGGGCGCGTATCCGCAGGACCTGGAATACCTGCGCAAATACTATCATCTGGCATATAACGAAGAGAAGTACCTGGTGCACTACGACGCCTTCGCGTCCAACGTGATGCCGGACATCTCCGTGGTGGAAAGGGGGAAGTCCGCGCCGTGAGCGATCCTGTGAAGCTGCCGCAGAGGCGGATCCAGAACCTTTTCATCGTGCTGCTGCTGGCGGTGTTCGCCGTCTCCTGCATCCTGATCACCGCCATGGGCGCCCGGGCGTACCGGAGCACCGTGGCCGCGTCGAACCGGGAGAACAGCGGGCGCATCCTGGCCGCGGTGGTCCGCGGGGCCGCTCGGAGCGGGGACGGGGACCGGGTGAGCATCGAGAGGAACGAGGAGCTGGGCATCTCCTGCCTGGCCTTTACCGAGGAGGAGCCGGAGGGCTCCGGCTGCCGCCGGCTGTACTGCCGGGACGGGTATCTGATGGAAAGCTATACCTCCGGGGAACGGGAGTTCGACTGGGAATCCGGTGAGGCCCTCTGCCCCGCCGCGGCCTTTGAGCCCCGGCTGGAGGGCAGCCTGCTGGCCGTGACCGTGACCGACGCGGAGGGGAACACGCAGGAGATCCGGACAGTGCTGCGCGTGGGAGGTGGAAGCAGATGAAGGAAACGAACCGCGCGAATACGCTGCTGCTGGAGCTGCTGCTGGTGATCCTGTTCTTCATGCTCGCGTCCACGGCCATCGTGGAGGTGTTCGCTGGCGCGCGGCAGAAGAGCCTGCGCTCCCGGGCGGAGAACGGAGCGCTGCTGCTGGCGCAGAACCTGAGCGAGGACCTGTACGCCGCGGAGGATCCCCGGGCGCGGCTGGCAGAGGCCGGCTTCACCGCGGAGGGAGAGGACTGGCTGCTGGCGGAGGAGGAATACAGCCTGAAGGCGGAGATCCGCGAGGAAAAGACGGAGGCCGGGCTGCTGCGCACGGTGCTGCTGACGGCTGAGAGGAACGGGGAGACGCTTTTCGCGCTGCCGTCCCCGAAATATATCCCCGGGGAGGTGGAGCCATGAGCGGACGGAAGATCGCGGCCGGGCCGGGGGCTTCCTCCCTGATCCTGATCGCCGTGCTGCTGGCCCTGTGCGTGCTGGCGGTGCTGACGGCCCTGTCCGCCGGGAACGAGGCATCCCTGGGCGACCGGGGCACGGCCGCCGCGGAGCAGGCGGCGCAGCTTTCCGCCGGGGCGGAGCTGACCCTGTCGGAGATCGACGCGATGCTGGTGAGATGCGCCGGGGGCGCAAAGGATGAATCCGCATACCTGACGGCGGTGCTGGACAGCCTGCCGGACGGGATGACCCTGCGGGAGGGGCAGATCTTCTGGAACGAGTCCGGCGACGGGCGCACCCTGATGTGCGGCATCCGGATCCTGCCGCCCGGCTCGGAAAAAAGATACGAGTGGACGAGGCACAAGCTGGTTTCCTCGGAGGAATCGTGGGAGGATGACTGGGAATGATCAAAACACTGGACGACCTGCTGCGCGCCGCGCTGACCATGGACGGCTCGGATGTATTTATCATCCCGGGCTCCCCGGTCACGGTCAAGGCCAAGGGGCAGATGATCCCCGTGACCGAATCGCGCGTGAACCTGGACGAGATCAACACCCTGATCGACCGGGCGTATGAGATCGCCGGGCGGGATAAAAAGCACCTGAACCGGGACGGCGACGACGACTTTTCCTTCGCCATCAAGGACGTGAGCCGCTTCCGCTGCAATATCTACCGTCAGAGGGGCACGCTGGCGGCCACCCTGCGCGTGGTGGCCTTCGGCCTGCCGGACCCGGAGGAGAGGCATATCCCGCCGCTGGTGATGAAGCTGGCGGAGCTGCGCAGCGGCATGGTGCTGGTCACCGGGCCCGCCGGCAGCGGCAAGAGCACCACCCTGGCCTGTATCGTGGACCGGATCAACCGGACCCGCAGCGGGCACATCATCACCATCGAGGATCCCATCGAATACCTGCACCCGCACAAAAAGTGCCTGGTGAGCCAGCGGGAGGTGCCGGAGGACGCGGTGAACTTCGCCCGGGCCCTGCGGGCGTCCCTGCGGCAGGCGCCGGACGTGATCATGCTGGGCGAGATGCGGGACATCGAGACGATCTCCACCGCCATCACCGCGGCGGAGACCGGACACCTGCTCTTTTCCACCCTGCACACCCTGGGCGCGGCCAAGACCATCGACCGCGTGATCGACGCCTTCCCGGCGGAGCAGCAGAACCAGATCCGTACCCAGCTGAGCATGGTGCTGCGCGCCGTGGTGTCCCAGCGCCTGATCCCCACGGAGGACGGCGGGCTCATTCCCGTTTTCGAGGTCATGAGCGTGAACCCGGCCATCCAGAACCTGATCCGCGAGGGCAAGACCCATCAGATCGACAACGCCATTTTCGGCGGCGGCGAGAACATGCTGTCCATGGACAGCGAGCTGGCGCGCCTGGTCCGCGAGGGGAAGATCACCCGCGAGGCGGCCCGCGCCTATGCCATCCATCCCGAGACGCTGGAGCGCCAGATGCGGTTCGGATGAGAACGTTTGCACAGCTTGCTGTTACTTTGTAAATTTATTTTTTAACTCTTGCATGTAAACGTTTGCCGTGTTATCATGATGCCAGCAAAGAGGGGAAAGAAAAAACGAACCGCCCTGAAGGAGGAATACACGCATGCAGTACGGCTATTTTGATGAAAAAGCCCGGGAGTATGTGATCACCAACCCGAACACGCCCGCCCCGTGGGCCAATTATCTGGGCTCCCCGGATTACGGCGCGATCATCACGGTGAACGCCGGCGGCTACAGCTTCGTCAAGAGCGGCGCCGCGGGCCGCATCACCCGCTACATCTTCAACCAGTTTGACGAGCCCGGCCGGTATATCTACCTGCGGGACGAGGAGACCGGCGAGTTCTGGTCCGCCAGCTGGCGGCCCGTGCGGAAGCCGCTGGAGGAGTACAAGACCGAGTGCCGCCACGGCACCAGCTATACCGAGTTCATCAGCGAATACAAGGGCATCCGCTCCCGCGCGCTGTACTACGTGCCCATGGGCGCCACCCACGAGGTGTGGCGGATCTCCCTGGAGAACCTGTCCGGCCGCCCGCGGAAGATCAGCGTGTTCGGCTACGTGGAGTTCACCTGTGACAGCTTCTACACCCAGGACCTGGTGAACATGCAGTACACGCAGTTCATCACCCGCACCGATTTCAAGGACAGCTTCATCCTGGAGCACATCAACGAATTCTGCCACGTCAACCCGGACGGCAGCAACGGCAGCGAGCGCTTCTTCGGCGTGGCCGGCGCGAAGGTCGCCTCCTACACCGGCCGGCGCGACGCATTCCTGGGCAGGCAGCGGTTTGACGCGCCCCAGGCCGTGCTGGACGGAAAGTGCGACAACAGCCTGAACTACAACGCCAACCCCTGCGGCGCGCTGCAGGTGAGCCTGGATCTGTTTGCCGGCGAAAAGAAGACTGCCGCCTTCCTGATGGGGCAGAAGACCGAGAGCCAGGCGAAGGAGATCATCGCCCGGTACGACGACACGGAGAAGACCGTGAACGCCGAGCTGGCCGAGCTGATCGCCTACTGGCACGGCGAGCTGGAAAACCTGAAGGTGAAGACGCCGGACGCACGCTTTGACAGCATGGTGAACACCTGGAATGCCTTCCAGTGCTTCACCACCTTCGTGTGGAGCCGCGCCGCCAGCCTGATCTACTGCGGCGAGCGCAACGGCTACGGCTACCGCGACACCGTGCAGGACATCCAGGGCATCATCCATCTGGATCCCGAGCTGGCCCGGAAGCAGCTGACCTTCATGCTCAGCGCCCAGGTGCATCACGGCGCGGGCCTGCCCCTGGTCAAGTATTCCCACAACGCCGGCCACGAGGACACCCCGGAGCAGGAAAGCTACGTCCGGGAGACCGGGCATCCGCACTACCGCGCGGACGACGCCCTGTGGCTCTTCCCCACGGTGTACAAGTATGTGGCGGAGACCGGCAACACCGCCTATCTGGATGAGGAGATCCCCTTTGCCGACAAGGATACCGGCACCGTGCGCGAGCATCTCAAGCGCGCCATCAACTTCAGCATGACCCACCTGGGCACCCACGGCATGCCCGCCGGCCTGCACGCGGACTGGAACGACTGCCTGCGCCTGGGCGCCACCGGCGAGAGCGTTTTCGTGGCCTTCCAGCTGTATTACGCCCTGCGCATCATGCAGGAGTTCTGCAAGAACGAGCCGGACTACGTGAAGTATCTGCAGGACGAGGCCGAAAAGCTGCTGAAGATCATCAACGAGAACTGCTTCGAGGATGACCGCTACATCCGCGGCTTCACCGAGGACGGGCAGATCATCGGCAGCAAGAAGGACAACGAGGCCTCCATGTGGATGAACCCGCAGAGCTGGGCCGTCATCTCCGGCGGCGCCACGCCCGAGCAGGCGGACGTCATCCTGCAGACCGCCTATGACAAGCTGAACACGCCCTACGGCGTGGAGCTGATGACCCCCGCCTACCGCTACGAGGCCTTTGACGGCGCGGCGATGATCCTCTTCAACCCCGGCACCAAGGAGAACGGCGGCATCTTCTGCCAGATCCAGGGCTGGGCGATCCTGGCCGAGGCCCTGCGCGGGCACGGCGACCGGGCCTTCCAGTACTTTGCGGAGAGCAGCCCCGCCTCCTTCAATGAGGACGCGGACCGCCGCGTGATCGAGCCCTATGTCCACGGCCAGTTCATCGAGGGTCACGACAGCCCGTACGCCGGCCGCAGCCACGTGCACTGGCTGACCGGCACCGCCAGCACCGTCATGGTCGGCTGCGTGGAGGGCATCCTGGGCCTGCGGCCCACCATCGAGGGCATCAACATCTGCCCGGCGATCCCCGCCGAGTGGGACGGCTTCACCATGGAGAAGGTCTTCCGCGGAAAGCAGCTGAAGATCACCGTGGACAACGCCGCCCACAAGCAGGGTAACCCGGAGAAGATCGTCCTCAACGGCGAGGAGCGTCCCGCCGGCCTGATCAGGGAATCCGAGCTGAAGGACGTCAACTACATCACCGTGGTGATGTAAGCCGTGCCAAAGCACCCCAAAACATACCAAGCGCCCCTGTCTTCCGACAGGGGCGCTTTTCCGTGTCCGCTTATTTGTTGAGCAGCGAATCCAGGACGCGGCGGTACTCGGGCAGATACGCGCCGACCACCGGGGCGGCGAGCACTGTTCCGTCACGCCCGACAAAGAGCGTGGTGGGCACAGCTTCGATATAGACGAGGTTATGGAGGACGGCCGGGGACATGACGACGGGATATTCGACGCCGTTTTCCCTGATCAGCCGGAGGGCGGTGTCCACATCATCGTCATCCAGCAGGCCGATGATGCCGGCGCCCTTCTCCCGCAGGCCGGCGTGGAGCTTCTGCAATTCGGGCAGCTCCCCGATGCACGGGCCGCACCAGCTGGTCCAGATATTGACCATGGTGACCTCGTTCTGGGAGAAGAGCTCTTCTGAGGTGACCGGGTTCCCGTCCAGGTCCGTCGTTTCAAACTCCAGTTTTTTGCCGGGCAGGTCCGCGTTCGGGACCGGCTTCTCCGTCGGCTCAAATACCTCAAAGGCTTTGGCGAACGTCTCCGCCGCGCCGGTGATGGCTGTGTATTCCCCGGCGAACAACGGATCGACGGCGTCGATGAATTCCGGGATCAGCTCTTCCATATACAGGCAGAAGGACCAGTCCCCGGCCTTGCCGATCTCTGTCACATTCTCTTCCGGGAGCGGTTTCCTGAGCATGGCGTTGAGATCCTGAAACGTCCTCCCGTTCCCGATCGAAAACACCATGAAGACCGGAATGATCCGGTTTTCCGCCGGCGCGTCCGGGCTGCGGTCAGCCATGTACGCTTCCAGCTCCGCCTCCGTCATGCCGTAATAGGCCCATACGGCGTAATAGATCCCGTCGGTGAGCTCCGCGGCGCCTTCAAAGGCGACCGTACCGACGACATCCCGGAATTCCTCCGGCGGAACAAAGCGGAAGCCGGCATAGGGGATCTCCACGGAGCCGGGGATATCAGAGGGCTCTTCCGCGAAGGAGACGAGACAGAAGGAAAGGACCAGAACCAGGACCAGGATCAAACCGAACAGTCTTTTCATCGCTGTTTTTCCTTTCACCGTTCTGAACGCCGGGCAGGCGCTGTCCGACAGGATCAGTTTAAAGGACTCCCGCGGCCCTGTCAACAGAGGGGAAAGCTGTCAGCGGGGACCGTCCCCATAGCCCCCGTAGACACAATGACAATTGACGGCAGAGAAGGAATTTGTGCGGACAGTATCGAAATTTACACAAATTGGTCTTTGCTGAAGGACCGCGGAAAACAGGAAGGGGAAACCGGTATGGGACGGAAATCCACGAAAGAAAACAAATCCATTTATCAGCTGACGCGCGAGGAGCTGGGCCTCACGCGGGAAAAGGCGGGGGAGCTCATCCCCGGCTTTTCCCAGGAAAAGATCGAAAAGATCGAGAATGACCGGGTGCAGGTCCGTCCGGACGACGTGAAGCTGCTGGCAGAATACTATAAAAAGCCAGGCCTGTGCAATTACTACTGCAGCACCGAATGCCCCATCGGCATCGGCAGGACGCCGCGCGTGGAGTCCAAGGACCTGGTGCAGCTGGTGGTGGAGATCATCAACGGCGTGAACAAGCTGAGCGCGGAGAAGGCCCGCCTGCTGGAGATCGCCGAGGACGGCACCGTCGACCCCGACGGCGAGCTGGAGGATTTCCTGCGCATCCGGGAATCCCTGCAGAAGATCCAGATCTCCGCGGCGGGGCTGCAGCTGTGGGTCGAGGAAAAGATCGCGCAGGGAGAGCTGGAAAAGGAAGACTTCTGACATGAAGGTCATCGCGCATATCGAGAACGACTTTACCGGCAAGTTCGCCGTGCCGCGGCAGAGCGGCCTGGCGGACGAGGTCATCTCCACCGTCGTGTTTGAGCCGGAGTACCGCGTGCCGGAGGCACTGCGAGGCATCGAGGAGTTCAGCCACCTCTGGCTGATCTGGTCCTTCCATCTTTCGGAGCGGGAGGACTGGTCGCCCACGGTGCGCCCGCCGGTGCTGGGAGGCAATACCCGCGTGGGCGTTTTCGCCACGCGCTCGCCCTTCCGGCCCAACGCCATCGGCCTGAGCTGCGTGCGCCTGATCGCCAAGGAGGAGGAGAAGGGGAGGGGCACCGTGCTGAAGGTCGCCGGAGCAGACCTGGTCAACGGCACCCCCATCTATGACATCAAGCCCTACCTCCCGTACGCGGACTGCAAACCGGACGCCGCGGGCGGCTTTACGGAGACGCACCCGAAGCGCACGGTGACCGTAAGCATACCTGAGGAACAGGCGAAAAAGCTGGAGCCGGACCGGCTCAGCGCCCTGAGACGCGTGCTGGAGCAGGACCCGCGCCCCGCCTATCAGGACGACGGGCGGGTCTATGCCTTTGAATACGGAAAAAACAACATCCGTTTCACCGTGCGGGACGGCGTCCTCACGGTGACGGAAATCTCGGAATAAAGGAGAAAAAACATGAAAAAGATCGCGATACTGTTTCCCGGCCTCGGCTATACCTGCGTCAGGCCCCTGATGTATTACAGCGGAAAGCTGGCACAGTCCCTGGGATATGAGACCGTTCCCTGCCAGTACAACGTGACGGAGGAGCAGGCGCAGGCCGGCCGCGCCGTGGAAGCCGCCCTGGAGCAGGCGGAGGAGATCCTGAAGGATATCCGCTGGGAGGAATGGGACGAGATCCTCTTCCTGTCCAAGAGTATCGGGACCTACATCTCCTGCGCCTTCGCGCAGGCCCACGGCCTGAACGTACGCAACGCGCTCTTCACCCCGCTGACCGACACCTTCAGGTTTCCGCAGCCCCGGTCCATCGCCTTCCACGGCACCGGCGACCCCGTCGCGAAAACGCCGGACGTCAGGGCAGCCTGCGAAAAGGGAAACATCCCGCTTTACACATATGAAAACGCCAACCACTCCCTGGAGACCGGGGACGTGGACACGGACCTGAAGAACATCCGCTCCGCCATGCAGACGCTGAAGGACTGGCTGGAGGAAGAAAGGAACTGACGGACATGGAAAAGATCGAGATCTGGGAAAAGGGCGAATACAGCTATCCTCTGGCCTTCGGCTTCACCCCCAACCTGCGCCCCTACCTGCTGGAGGACGGGGAGACCCATCCCTGCATGCTGATCCTGCCCGGCGGCGGCTACGCCGTGGTCGTGCCACCGGAGGGCGAGGTCGTGGCAAAGGTGTTCAACAAGCTGGGCTACAGCTGCTTTGTCATGACCTATACCACCAATCAGCTGATGCGTTCCCCGCTCATGGAGCAGCCCATGAACGACCTGGCCCGCGCCATCCGCCATGTGCGCAAAAACGCGGAGAAATACCGCGTCGACCCGGACAGGCTGACCATCTGCGGCTTCTCCGCCGCGGGGCACCTGTGCGCCTCCCTCTGCGACTATTTTGACGAGCTCCCGGACAGCAACCCGGCCTACGCCGGCATCTCCTGCCGCCCGGACGCCGCCATCCTGTCCTACCCGGTCATCACCTCCGGGAAGTACGCGCATCAGGATTCCTTCCGCTTCCTGCTGGGCGCGGACATCTATGAACGGCAGGATGAGGAGGGCAGGGCCCTCCTGGACCGCTTCTCCCTGGAAAAGCATGTAAAGGAAAACACGCCCCCCTGCTTTGTCTGGCAGACGGTGCCGGACGACCTGGTTCCGGTGGAAAACAGCTACCTCTACGCCGCGGCCCTGAAGGAGAAAAACATCCGCCACGCCCACCACGTCTTTTCCTCCGGCGCGCACGGCCTGTCCGTGCCCAATGAGGACTGGGCATACGGCCGCTTCGGCGAGCCCTATACCATGGAGCAGACCTTCGCCATCGTCGAGGCCATCAAGACCGGGAAGGTGGACGTGCCCCAGTCCGTCAAGGACCAGATGCTCGCCCCGCCGCCCCCTCCGCCCGCCGACTGGAAGCCCGCCACCAACGAGGAGGCCGTGATCTGGCCCGACCTCGCGGACCGCTTCCTCAGATCCCTGTAAAGCATAGAGGTTCGCCCCTGCCGCAAAATATCCGCCCGTAATTTGCGCAAACAGTTGTATACAGTTTGCGCTTTTTCATGTAGGATGGGATCACAGGGAAACTGGACCCAGGAAGGACACCCCCGAAAAAGGAGGAGGAAAAATGAAGAAGCTGTTATCCCTTCTGCTGTGCACGGCGCTGCTGTGCGCCGCGCTGCCCGCCGCGGCGGACCCGGACGCGGCCTTTGAGGCCGGTACCCTGAAGCTGGCGGAGACAGCGACCCCCTACACCCCCGCGGTCTCGGACTTCGAGCTGACGGACGGTATGCTCGCCGCCCTGAAGGAGCTGGCACCGGAAACGGATGTTTCCGCAATGCTGGAGGAAGCCCTCGCGGGCGGCCCCCCGACCGTTCTCTCCCTGGCGCCCTCGGGCAATGCCGCCATCCTGGAGCTGGCCGGCTTCGGCGTCTGCTGCTATGAGGGAAAATACCACGTGATCTGGCCCGGCGCCGACAGGGGCGCGGAGGATACCTACGGCAACCGGAAGGACTTTTTTATGAGGTTCGCGGGCAAGTACCGCACGAGCATAGACGATTACTCCGGTGTGATCTGGTCCCCGGACGGGCGGTATGTCGCCGTGAGTAATATGTATGTGCTGTTCGCAGGCCCGAAAGTCGGGATCCTTGCCCCCATGGTCATCGACGCTGCCACCGGCGGGATGATCCTGCTGGAGGCCTTCCCGACGGACCAGAGCATCAAGCGCTCCGTGGCCTCGGCGTGCTTCTCCCGGGACGGCAGATATCTTTACTATGTTGTCTACTGCAGGTCTGAGGACGGCCGCACCCGCCTGTGCCGCTGTGACCTTGCTACCGGCGAAACGGAGACCCTGCTGAAGTCGGAGGAGCGCGCTTTCTTGCCCCCGCTGCGCGAGCTGGCTGACGGGAGTCTGCTGATCAGCGACGACAACGTGACAAGGCTCAGGGAGTACGACACGGTCTTCCGCTATGCGGAAAAGGACGGGGAGTGGACCCTTGAACATATTGAAGGACCCGCCACCGTCCGCTATGTTTCACCGAACAGGCTGTTTTATTCCGAAAAGACCGGATACGCGGTCACCCTGAACAGGACCCTGCTGCGCAGCATCTATTCCTTCCAGGTATTCCGGCCGGAGGAGGACTTCGCCGGCTTTGACCGCATCCTCTGCCTTTCCGAGGAAAAGGATGAAGTGCTTGCCCTGACGGGAGCGGAATTCGAAGACGCTGTGAACGCCGCCATGGATCAGAACAGCGATAAGCCCAGCGACAGCAGCAGGTTCGAAACCGGTGACCTGCTGCCATACCGGAGCATCGAGTACGCGGTCATGTCCCCGGACGGAAGCTGCCTCCTGGCCGTGACGAACAGCACCGCGGATCCGACGGCCGGGCGCGCCTGGGATCTGCTCATGATCCGTCTGTCCGACCTGGCCGTCCGCAAGGTCGAAGGGCCGGACGCCAGATCCATCGCCCTGGGCGCCCTGCTCGGCTGGCGCAGAGCCATCGAATGGAACACGGACACCCTGGTCATCGTCTCCGAGGCCGGCGTCAAAACCTATCAGTTTGAATAAGCGCCAAAGCGAAGCAAGTCCCTCAGCACATAGGCTGAGGGACTTTTCCTGTCAGCTTAGGCGATAAATGTCCCGCCGGCAGAGCCGGCGGGATAAAGATCTTCAGATACAGGAGTCCTTTTCGGCGCCCTGCTCTGTTCCGGGCCGGAGCTCCAGCAGCGAGACCGCGTGAGCGGGCAGGGTGAACCGGAGACTGAGCCGTCCGCCGCGGATCTCCGCCGGCTCCGGCGGGCATAACAGCTCCAGGTCGGACCGCGCGAGGATCGCCGCCCGCTGCGCGTCATCCGGCCAGTCCGGCCGGCCCAGGCGCTCCCATTCCGCACAGGCGTTGGAATGATCCCGGTCGATCCGGTAATGGGTGACGAGCGCAGGACCGTTCACAGGCAGGTTTTCCAGGTCCAGGGAAACGACGGCGGCGTCTTCCCGGTCCCAGTCGTCGTGATGGCGGTAGAGCAGCACCTGCAGGGTATCGCCCCTGAGACAGGCCCAGCCGCCGGTTTCAGGCATATCCGCTTCGCCGCTTTCCCGGCGGATGTCCAGCGCGATCCGCTTCGTGCCGAGCCGGGCGAGCAGCCGGAACAGGTTCATCACGGCCTTGTCGATCCCCTGGGTGGAGAGGGAACGGGTCCCTTCAAAGCAGCGCTCGCCTTCAAACATGAATGCCCAGGCCAGCGGCCGGAGATCCATGTCCAGCTCCGCCGCCAGGTCAAACAGGTTTTTGTAGGCGCACATCACCCAGGAAGCGTAATATTCCGTATTCCGGAAATTGAGGTTGAAGTTGTCGAACCGCCCGCCGGCAGCCCAGCCGTCCGGGTCCGCTTCCGACAGGACACACTCCAGGCCGGCATACCCGCATTCCCGGATGACGGCGCACTGGGTGCGGATATTGGCAAGGAAGGTCCGGACCGACGGGGTCTGCTTTTCCGCCAGCGCGTCGAAGCGGTAGTTTCCGCCCTTGGAGTGGAAGGACGTGAAATCCAGGCGGGTCCCTGTTTTCCCGGAATAATGGTTGGTCCCGCCGCGGGTGTGCTCCAGGAAGGTCCGCAGGAAGCGGGCGGCGTTCCCCTCCGGATCGTCGCCGCCGGTGGTCGCCGGACCGCCGAGCCGCGCGCGGGGGAGCGCCCTGTGCAGTGCGGCTTCCGTATAGTCGAACAGCCTGCAGTATTCCTCCGGCGTTCCGTGCCAGTAGAAGATGTCCGGCTCGTTCCACAGCTCAAAATACCATTTCGCGGTCTCTTCCTCACCGTACCGGTCCCGCAGGTGGACCGCCAGGCGGAATATCAGGTCGAACCATCGGCCGTAGTCCTTCGGCGGCTGACACCAGCCCCGCAGGCGGTACTCGTCCACGGAGCCGTAGGAGGCGCTGTAGGAAACGGCGTTCTCCGCCTCCCGGGGATCCGCCAGGTCCTTGGGCATGAAGCCCAGTTCAAAGAAGGGAATGCAGTTGTTCTCCAGCCAGGTATCGACGATCCGGTCAACGGTCTCAAAGTCATAGACGGGCCTTCCGTCCGGATCCTCGGTATAGACGTTGGTGGAGCCCCATTTGTAGAAGCCGTGCCGGATCCCCGTGCACAGCAGGTGGTGCGTCCGGATATAGAACGGCCGGCCGAGCGCGCCGATCTTCCGGATCAGGGCCGTTCCGCCGGGAGAATGGGTATAGTTGCATTCGTCATAGCCGATGTAGTTCCAGCGGTGCTTCAGTTCTCCGGCACCGCGGGATACGTCCACCCGCGCCTGGATATTCTCTTGCATGGGCTTCTCCTCCGGATCAGGGATATCAGTTTCTTTTTTTCCATTATACCTCATCCGCGATATGAATTGGAACTGTCTGTCCGGAGCAGGACGAAAAAGCGGAGAAAAATCCGGAAATTTGGAAAAAACCATATGTTTTTTTCCCAAATCGCTTGAAAAAGTACGTACTTAAAAGTATAATACTGTTAAGCACTGCGCAGATGCGCAGAATAGAAACTTCATATCTTGAAAGGAGAGAAGAAAGATGAAGAAACTGTTGGCTGTTGCGTTGGCTGTGGCGATGCTGCTTGGCATGGTGTCCATTGCGAGCGCCGATGAACCCGTCGTGCTGAAGGTGGCGTCCATCTGGTCCGCTGAGTCTGAAGCGAACCGCGCCCCCATGCTGAAGACTCTGGAACAGTTTAAAGAGGCTCATCCGGAGATCGTGCTGGAGGTCGAATGGTACGAAGCGAACGCCTGGAAGGATCAGGGCGAGACCCTGGCCCTGTCCGACAGCCTGCCGGACGTGTTCTACTGGAACGCCGGCGGCGTGCTCTGGAACCTGGTCAGCTCCGGCGACATCCTGCCCCTGAATGATTATCTGACCGAAGACATCTCCAGTCAGCTGATCGGCGGCGCGCTGGCGAACATGACCTTCGACGGCAAGGTCTACCAGCTGCCCTACACCAACGCCTGCTCCTGCCTGTACTGCAACACCGAGCTGTTCGAAAAGTACGGCGTGAAGATCCCCGAGACCCTGGACGAGCTGTACGCGGCTGTCGAAGCCTTCAAGGCCGCGGGCGTGACCCCCATGGCTCTGGGCGGCGGCGACAAGTGGCCGACCAACATGTACACCGACATCATCACCCTGCGCTTTGTGGGTGACGCTGCCGCGCGTGCCTGCTACTATAAGGAAGACGGCGCGACCTTCAAGACCCAGGACTGGATCGACGGCATGGCCGCGTTCAAGAAGCTGATCGATCTGGGCGCCTTCCCGGACAACGCGATCGAACTGACCCGTGATGAATCCGAAGTGCCTTACTTCAACGGCGAGATCCCGATGTATGTGCACGGCCAGTGGTTCTCCGGCTCCCTGTCTGCGGAAATGCAGGCCAAGGTCAAGGCCGTTCCGTTCCCCGCCGTGGGCAAGGGATACGACAACATGTGGATGGGCGGCCCCGCTGAAGGCTTCAGCATCGCGGCCTACACCCAGCATCCCGATGAAGCGTTCATCGCCTGCCAGTTCCTGGCTCAGCATCAGTCTGACAACGGCTTCGAGTGCGGCGCCGGACTGCCCGCCTGGAAGACCGAAGTGCAGTGCGGCAACCCCGTCATGAACCAGATCGCCGCGGCTGTTGCCAATGCTGACACCATCCTGCTGTGGGGCAACACCGCCCTGAGCGGCGACGACGCGACCCTGATCGGCGACACCGTGTACGACGTCCTGGCCGGCACGCTCACTCCCGAACAGTGGTGCGAAGACATGGAGACCATTTTCGCGAAGTAATGGATCTTCCACGGGAGTGACGGGCATTTCCGTCACTCCCGTTTTTTCACTTTCCGAAACCCGATGGGAGGTCCGCTCATGAAGCGCGTTCTGTCGAACAAGTGGAGCATCATGGTCTTTGTACTGCCGACTGTGGTGTTCTTTACCTATATCGTGATCTTTCCGATCTTTAAAACGCTGTGGTACAGCCTGCTGAACGAGATCCCGGCCAAGGTGGGTGACGCGTCGTATTTCTCCTGGCTTGAGCATTATATCGCCATGTTTACCCCGGGACGCCGCAATCCCTTCCCGGGAGCGGTGGTCAATTCCCTGCTGTACGCGGCGCTGTCCATCTTTGTCCAGCTGCCCTTCTCCATGTTCATCGCCCTGCTGCTGGCCAACGGCGCCAAAGGGGAGAGCATGTACCGGAACATCTTTTTTATCCCGGTGGTCATCTCCTCCGTCGTGGTGAGCCTTCTGTGGGGGCGCCTTTACAAGGGCCTGCTGCCTCAGATCTTTGAGTCCCTGGGCTGGAGCGTACCGAAGAACGGCTTCCTGGGCAACCCGCAGACGAAGATCTGGTTCTCCTTTATCCCCAGCCTGTGGCAGTATGTGGGCTACCATATGCTGCTGATGTACGGGGCGCTCAAG
This sequence comes from Clostridia bacterium, assembly GCA_017509255.1. Taxonomy (GTDB): domain Bacteria; phylum Bacillota; class Clostridia; order Christensenellales; family Aristaeellaceae; genus Aristaeella. The sequence goes on from JAFWQA010000037.1 coordinate 61,317, forward strand.
TCGATCCCGGAGGATGTGATCGAGGCGGCGACCGTGGACGGCGCTTCCGGGGCGAAAATGGCTTTCCGGATCCAGATCCCGATGATCAAGCCCATGCTGAAGGTCTGCCTGTCCTTCTCCCTGATCGGCTCCTTCAAGCTGTTCGATACGCCCTGGGTCCTGCTGGAGCGCTCCAACCGGGACCTGCCGGCGCTGTCCATGTATGTGGATATGTTCTCCAACCACAACTACAGCTACGCCAGCGCCCAGGCAATCTTCATCGTACTGGAATGCCTGGTGTTCACCATCCTGCTGAACGTTGTGTTCAGTGATCGGGATGAGCGGAACCTGCGGCGGAGAAAGGAACGGGTCTGATATGAAGAAGAAATGGAGTGTCGGGAAGGTCCTGACGCAGTTGTTCCTGATCATATGGCTGTTCCTGTGCCTTTTCCCGCTGTACTGGATGTTTACCATGTCCCTGAAGGACACCAACGAGATCTTCGGGCCGAACCCGGTGGGACTGCCGAGCCAGTGGCTCTGGGGGAACTACGCCAGCGCCTGGGGCAGCGGCGGACGGATCAGCAATTACATGGTGAACAGCGTGATCGATACGTTCGTTTCGCTGGCCTTCACGAGCTTGCTGGGCTTCATGTGCGCCTACGGCCTGCTGCGGATGAAGTGGCGGGGCCAGAAGGCGGTCTATACCTACATCCTGCTGGGAATGATGATCCCGATGCACGCGGCGCTGTATCCGCTGACCGAGATCCTCATGTCCCTGACCAAAACCCACTGGGCCCTGATCATTCCCTATGTGGCGTTCAACATCCCGATCACGATCCTGATCCTGAGCGGCTTCATCACGAACATCCCCTATGAGATGGAGGAGGCTGCCTGCATCGACGGCAGCGGGATCTACCGCACCGCGTTCACGATCATCCTGCCGATGATGGTCCCCGCGCTGATCACCGCGGCGATCTTTGTCTTCCTGCAGGTGTGGAACGAGCTGCTGCTGGCCTCGCTGTTTACCACGGACAATGTCCGGACCCTGACCGTCGGTATCAAGCAGATGAGCGGCCAGTACCAGACAGACTACGGATCCATGGGTGCGGGCCTGGTCATTGCCACGCTGCCCACGCTGATCCTGTATATGTGCATGTCCAGCCAGGTCCAGAAGAGCCTGATCGCCGGCGCGGTCAAGGGCTGAGAGATATGCTGCCAAAGGGTGATGTCCTGAGCATCACCCTTTGCTTTTTCCAGCGAAACGATACGTACGGAGGATGGATATGGAACGGGGCGTCTATTTTGACGGATGGTATAAACACAACCATTGCTATCATCCAAGCCTGCCGATCCGCAGTATGCAGATGCTGGAGGACCTGGAACGGTACCACGCGACGGTGCTGGCCTGGGCGGGACTGGGCGGCGGAAGCATCAGCCTGCCGTACCTGGCGCATGAAGCCTTCGGCCCCGTGGATCCGCGAATGCAGATCTATGGCTATATGAACGACAGTGAGTTCGTCGCGGAGTGCACACGCCGCGGCATCCGCCTCTTCGGCATCGTGTTCGAGGTGCAGGGCTGGGAATACCCGGCCGTGTTCGACGGACAGGGCCGCCTGATCCGCATGAACAAGCGGGCGGAAGAACAGGAGGACCATGCCTGGTACGGACTGCGGGAATTCAGCCGGGATGAATACCCGGAGGCGTTTCCCACCGGCCTGAGGGACTGGTATCCCGACGGGATCCGGGATGAGGACGGAAATCCGGTGGAGGATCTGTGGGAAGAGTGCTGCATCCGGGACCGCTTCGGCAACCCGATCCACGCCCAATGGGTGGAGGTGAAGGGGCATGAGGAGACCTGCTACCAGATGTGCCGGAACAACCCGGTCTGGCGCGGATACCTGAAGAAGATCATGGAGCTCCAGATCGACGCCGGAGTGCCCGGCATCCAGCTGGACGAGTGCGAGCTGCCTATGACTGCCATCAGCTCCGGCGGATGCTTCTGCAAAAGCTGCATGAAGCAGTTCACCGGCTACCTGCGGGAGCGGAGGGCGGAGGGAAAGCTCGGAGCGGAATGGGACGGCATCGACCTGGATACCTTCCACTACGGTGAATACCTGAAGGAGCACGGCTGCACCTATCCGGAGGGCGCGCCGTTCTACCGGGATTACTGGGAGTTCCAGGTGCGGCAGGTGCGGAAGTATTTCGGCGAGCTGGCGGATCACGCCCGGCGGTACGCCCTGGAGAAATACGGGCGGAAGCTGGAAATATCCGGCAACTTCTACAACATGCAGCCGGCGTATTACCCGATCTCCGACAAGGTGGATATCGTCATCACGGAGATGGAGCATACGCTTTTCCGCCAGCCGTACTATTACCGCTACTGCGCGGGCTTCGTACCCGGAAAACCGGTCATCATCGCGGAGAATCCCTACGGCGGGATCATTCCCCGGCTGCTGGAGCTGCTGGACCGGGGGAAGGGGTATGACCTGTACCGGATCTTCCTGCTGGAGGCTTCCGTCTACGGCTGCAATATGTCCGTACCCTACGGCGGGTGGATGGGCAACACGATCAAAGACTCCTTCTGGGCGCCGCGGGAGCTGACCGCAGGCGTACAGGACTTCCTGGCAGAGCATGAGGAGTGCTTCCCCCGCACGAGGTCCCGGGGCGCTGCCGTGCTGTATTCCTACGGCAGCTATTACTGGCGGGATTCCAACAAGGGCAGCGGCGCCAACGGCATGCAGGACGCCTACGGGACCCTGCTGGACGCTACGGCGGCGGAATGGCTGGATCCGGACCTGAAGCCGGTCCCGTTCTGGGATATCATCCGGGCGATGAGCGATATCAACGCGCAGTACGACGTGGTGATGATGCCGGACGGGGACTTCCGGGCGGACGATTTCACGGCGGAACAGCTGGAAGGCTATCCGCTGGTCATCGTGCCGGACTGCCGGATCCTCACGGAGAACCAGCGGAATATCCTGCTGGCGTACGCGCGGAATGGCGGAAGGGTGCTTGTTGCCGGCCGCCTGGCGGAGGGAACAGACCTGGCGGAGGAGCTCCGCCGGACCGGAAACGCATCCTTTGTTTCCCTGGAAGGCGGGAAGGAAGCATATGTCCCGCGCTTTATGGAAGCCTTCGGAAGGGCGTTCGCTCCGGTCTCTCCGCTGGAATGCCGGACGGAGAAGATCGGCGCCCAGCGCTATGACCGGGACGGGAAGACCTGGGTCCATCTGCTGAACTACCGGTATGACGAGCAGGCGGACCGTGTCCTGCCGGCGGAACGGGTGGAGCTGGAGCTCCGGGACGTGGATGCCGGAAAGCTGCGGATCCTGGCGCCGGCAGGAGACCCGCTCCCGGACTGTGACGTGTCCCGGGAGGGGGAGACCGTAAAGGTCGTGCTCCGGAACGCCGGCCTCTATACGGTGCTTGCTTTCGGATAACGGGAGACAAGGAGGGGTTTTGTGAAACGTTCAGAGATCGAACAGGCCATCTCCTGGGCCCGGGGCTGGCAGGACGCGCCCAAAGCGCGGCAAAGCGGAATGAAAAAGACCTTTCCGGTACTGCTTCTGACACTGATATTCTCCCTGGCACTCTGCGCCTGCGCACTCGCCGGGGATTTCACGCTGCCCGCCGGCCTGAGGACGGTCGAAGACTATGCCTTTTACGGCGATACCGCCCTCACGGAGGTGACTGTTCCGAAGGGCGTCAAGACCATCGGGGAAAAGGCCTTCGCCGATACCGGCCTGAAGCGCATCGACCTCCCGGCCACGGTCACGTCCATTGCGGACAGTGCCTTTGACGGCATCACGGATCTCAAGATAGCCGCGCCCTCCGACTCCTATGCCCGGCAGTACGCCGACAGCCATGAAAACATCACCTGGATCAGCAATGCGGCGGTCCTGCCGGATGCCCCGCTGACGCGGGACAACATCCTCACGCTGCTGGACGACATCGACCCCGACGGCGCGTACATCGTCCGGAACAGCGACGAAGACGATCTGCTCGTCTGGTTCAGCGGCGCGGAAACGATTGGGGACGGAATGAACAGCCTGCATACCGCCGTGCATGAGCAGTGCCACGACTACTGCGGCACGAACTCCGGATTCATGTACAGCAGCATCCAGGGGAAATACCTGTCCGCCCGCGAATGGATCTACACCGGGGACGGGCAGCACATCGAGGTCACCTTCACGGACGTCTTCCCCTCCAGCGAGATGGTCAGCACCGTCCCGGACAGCCTGAAGACCTACCGCTTTGATACCTATGTCGACGGCGATGCCAGCATGGCCTCCATCCAGTACGGGATCTACGGCCTGATGGACGAGTTCACCGCCTACTGCTGGGGAAACCACAACATGGTCACGCAGGTCAGCTACCGACAGGACAACGGCCTGCCCGGTCTGCCGAACAGCAATCAATATCTCGCCTACGCCGAGTTCCGCTATTACATCCTGCACTATATGCTCTACGCGAAGGACCATTACCCGGACGTCTATACAAGTATCCTGAACAACGCCTCCCTCCGCAGCGCCTTCAGGACCATAGACAACAAATTCGCCGTCTATGCCGAGCATAATAAAAACTACTACGCCCTCAGCGACTGGAACGCCCTGATGACGGAAATGCAGAAGACCGAATACGTCAGCATCGCCAGCCTGCTGAAGAAGTAAAAAACCAAAACCCCAAAATAAAAAATACAGACCCCCGTCTCCCAAAAAAGAACAGCTCACCCAAATAACCCAAACACCCCCAACAACCATAAAAACCCAAAAGACCCCAAATGTCGCCCGAAGGGCGACCTTTTTCCTCCTTCCGACAGCTAATATCAAGCTGTCCTTTTTTTTACCCACCAAATTTTTTATCCTTAAGGGGAACAAAGAGAAAGGGAACACCGGCTGCAAAAGGAACCGAAACCCCCGGCAAAAAGAAATGCGGAAACAGAGCCCGCGGAGCCGGGAATGGAAAAAGACCAGACGCGGAAGCAGACCGGCAAAGAACCGGAGAACACCAACCGCGAACACCAACCGCGAACACCAGCCCCCAACGACTGAGAAGGAGGAACACCCATGAAAAAGCTTTATTTCACCGTCACCGGCACCGACCACCGCCACGGCCAGGACTTCGTTGAGCCGAAGATGACCGTCCTCCTGGAAAAGGAGCCGGACAACGAATACGACACGGAAGCCATCAAGGTGAGCATGGAGGGCATCGGCCAGATCGGCTATGTGGCCAACAGCCCCTACACCGTGGTGGGCGAGAGCTACAGCGCCGGCCGCCTGTATGACAAGATCGGCGACAAAGCCGAGGGCACCGTCCTCTACGTCCTCCCCAAGGGTCTCCTGTGCTATCTCACCGTGAAGAGCCCGAAGGACGAGGACAGGTAAGACAAAAACGGACCAAGGAAAGGACGCACAGCAAACCAGGAGACCCGCCCCGGACAACGAGACGGACACACCGGGCGCAGGCAGGCAAAAAGACTGCCTGCGCCCACGCGACCCCAAAAGCAGCTCAGCAGAAGAGCTGCTCTGCCGACCGACAGCAAGGAGGGGACAGAATGACTTTTGATGAGATCATGCAGGAGATCACCGGCGGCCTGACAGGGGATCCGGTAAAGGATTTCAGATATCTGCAGGAGCAGATGGAGGAATACAGGAACCATGAGCTTTCCAGGGAGATCCTGCGCGAGTGCGGCCGCAGGATGTATGAGCTGCTGCCCGACGACCTGAAAAAGGAACTGGACAAGAACATGGACAGGGACCGGAAAAAGCTCAACGATACCCTGGACAGGATCCGTTTCCATATCTGCAAAAAGGATTTTCAAAAAGCCAAAGACCTGACCGACAAGCTCGTCCGGAAGATCGAGAGCCTGCCCATGTTTGAGAGCGACCAGGTCAGCGATTACTATACCTTCCATGAATCCTTTGAGGAAATGCTGTACAGGAAGCTCATCGGGACGGAAAAGGAGCTCCGCAGGGCATCCATCCCCTATGATGAGATCTATGCCCTCCAGGGGAGCATCCTGATCGACCTGAAGGACATCAAAGGCGCGCAGAATGCCCTGGCCAGGGCCTTCCGCTGGAACCCGGCCAGGGCGGAGATTCTGTATGAATACGCGGAGACCTGCAAGCTGGCGGGAGACATGGAGACCTTCCTGAAAAAGACAAAGAAAGCACTAAAGCTCTCCTTCCGCCCTCAGACCGTCGCAAGGGGCTTCCGGAACCTCGGCTATTACTTCTCGGAAAAGGAACTCTACGAAGAAGCAGCAGCCTGCATCTATCTCAGTCTGCCCTATGACAGCGAAAACACTGTCGCCCAGTCCGAGCTCTATTACATCACTCAAAAATCCGGACAGAAGCTCACCCCGCCCACAGAAGACTTCCTGAAAAGCATGGCGGAAAAATACGGCATCGAAACAGGCCCCAACCCCGAGATCCTGAACCTCGCCTATGCCGCCGGCAGCTATTACTACACCCAGAAGCAATGGAATGCAGCCCGCTACTACCTGGACATCCTCTACTCCCTCACAGACGACGAGGACATCCGGAAAATGCTGGAGAAGATACCGGAGTGAGGGGAAATACAGAGAAAAACCTGTGACACAGAGAAAGGGAGGAATAAAATAAAAGAACAGGATAAAGAAAATAAGGAATTCTAAATGCTGATGAAATTGCCGGAAAAAAGTCTGCTGAAAAAGAAAGGAATAGTGAATCACAATGATTGAAGGAATGGATGAGTTTGTTGGTCGCAGGCTCAAAGAGAGTGCAGTACAGCACAAACAAAAAGTAACGAACGGAGAGGATTACTACATCATCACCAGGCCGTATTTTTACAGCGATTCTATGCATATTAACATGTATATCTTTTTTGATGAAAACCGATTTATCACTGGCTTTGACGGTGATAAGTGTTATTCGGTCTACAGAGGAATGTATAACAGATCATCCAACGTTTATGATAGAGACTTCACTAAGCGGGACATACAGTATCTCCGTAGATTTGTTAAAGAGAATACCGAAGCCTGATGAAGGAAGCAAAAACCTCACGGCTGTTATAAAATACTAACTAATTATACTTGGAATAATATAATAGTCGTATTCGGATAATATAAAAAACTGTGATAAATGGAGGTGCTATTTATGCCGTTCCCTGGAAGGACAGGCCCATTCAGATCAGAAGAAAAGGGTATCTGCACTTTGTGCGGTAAAGAAGCAGATGCTCTGACGTGGGTAACAGATGAAGATCATGTCTGTGATGAATGCCTGGAAGAAAACTACGAACAGTGTGACCTCTGCGGAGAATACTATGATATTTCCATGACCGAGTTCTATGACACGGATGATGGTCACGTATGCGAGTATTGCTATGAAGATGATGAAAACGGGGAAACCTAAATATATATAATTGACTATAGAATCTGCACTCTCTGCATACAACAATACATTTCTTCTACTTTCTGACAAACAGCTAGGCTATCCGGAGAATGCTGAATCAGATAGCATAGTGCGAAAAGGCGGGTTTGGTACACTATAAGCTGAAAAAGTTGTTTGTCGGCTAATGCTGGTGAAGGAAACAAGCAGCACGATTTTGAATAATACTTTTATACTATTTTTTGCTTCTACCATCCTTTATTATGATTCATGGAAGGACTATGGCACAAACAGTATATTTAAAAGATTTATGTGAATATTATCTGGATTGTCTGAGACAGGAAAACAGCAATGAAGTTTCCCTGCCCCTGTATAAGTCTGTGCCTCAATATATGTTACTGAATGGCATCAGCAAAGAATCGTTCTTGACTGAAAATGTTAGTGCCTTTATCAACCAAGTTGCTCAAACTAAACAATATCAGTTTTATCTGGGATATCCGATTCTTATCCATCAGGAAAAAGATAATAAAGGAAAATGGGTTAAACATGTATTACCTGTTTTTTCTTTCCCGATACAAATCCAGTCTTCATTAATTGAGGTAGTACCGGAACCGTCCCTAAATCTGGCCGTATTCAAAGCCTTCCATACAGGGATAACGGATTCTCTTATAGATGACTGGATGTCTTTGGAAAGTGAACTTGGAATAGACGGTAATGACAATCTGCCGGATGTAAATGATCTAGTTAAACAACTTCAAAAAATCCGGGAATGGAACTGGAAAGAAGAAATCGATCCGGCACTTATTCCAAGGGACAGGGACGTTCTCGAACTGAAAGACGGTATATATAATCAACCCATTGTTTTCGTTTCCGAGGAAGGAATTTATACAGCAGGTCTAATACAGGAACTGACTAAAATATCAAAGTTGCCGCCGAGCAGATGGGAAGGGACTGCATTATACAAGTGGGTCTGTCAAGAGAAGAAAGAAACCGAAGGCTCTGACAACCTTCTGGAGATATTGCCGCTCAATCGGGAACAGAGAATAGCAGTCAGAAAAGCCTTGCACTCAGATGTGACGATCATCACCGGTCCTCCCGGAACCGGGAAATCACAGGTGGTGACGGATTTACTTGCCAATATATCCCGAAGCGGAAAGATGGCTCTTTTCTCCAGCAAAAATCATAAAGCTGTGGATGTTGTCGTTGAACGGATGAATCAACTGAACGATACCCCTGCTTTGCTGAAATTGGATAATAAGCTACAGGATATGAGTGAGTCTGTAAAGCAGATGCTTGCCTTTGTCCCGGGCGCGGGGGATGCTGTTGAATTACGGGCCAATGAAATGGAGTATTCCTGGCTCATAAGCCAAATCAGCGGTTTACAGGCTGAACGGGAAAGAATAATAGATCTTAGAAATAAGACAGATCTTTTAGAAGAGAAATACTCAAATGTCCGGCATTTAATGAAGCCATATTTTTCATCGATAGAAAAGGCTGAAGCCGATCATCTGATGAACAGCTTGGAAGCTTATCAGCTTTCACACAGGCTGACAAAAAGACAAAACAATCCCCTTTTTACACGATTGATCTGGCCTTTCATGCGGAGCAGGAAAAGAACAGAGTGCATGGAAGCTGCATTAAAATATAATGCTATTGCCGGAAAGTTTTCTTTACCAAGAGCAACTGCTGATCTGACAGAAGTACAGGTTCAAGAAGCAACAGCAAAAGTAAGAGAGTTCTGTGATGCTGTTCCGATTACGTGCGAATACAGAGAATCTCTGTTGAAATTGAAGCAAGCAGGGGAACCTGGAAAAGCGGATCAGGCCCTGGCAGCGCTTTATGAAAAACAGGTCCAACTTGCGAAAAAAGTGTGGAAGCAATGGCAGAATCATGAAACCGGTCGCCTGACTGATGACGATAGAATGAAGCTCACAAACTTTATGCTTGGAATAAAAGGCGCCGGTGATGGCTTTGTATGGAATAAAAAAATAAAGGATTCAGCTGAAGAAGTCGAAAAGATCCTTGGCAAATGCGGAAAAAACTGGGCGGTAACTTCTCTGTCAGCCAGAGGCAGAATTCCTTTTGTGCCGGGCTTTTTTGACTATTTGATTATCGATGAAGCGAGTCAGTGCGATATAGCTTCTGCCCTGCCGCTGCTGTTCCGGGCAAAACAGGTGATTATTATCGGAGACCCAAATCAGCTTAATCCGATTTACCGGATGAAAGAAGAACAGGACAACAAGCTTCTGGAGGAAAGACACATTCTTCCGGCGTGGGGATATACAAAGAACTCCCTATACGGGGTTGCTGTGGCACTGTTCGGATCCAATTCGAAGATTCTCCTCCGGGACCATTTCAGAAGCAATGAGGATATTATCGGCTTTTCCAATAAAGAATACTACAGTGAATCTTTACGTATTCGGACCAAAACGGAATTGATCCCTGTTCCACAAAACAAAGATCAGGATTTAAAAGGAATTATTTGGGATGACTGTTCAGGACCGATAACAGATCCGCCGACAGGCAGTGAATATAACGACAAAGAAATTGACCGGATCATTCGCCTGCTATGCCGGCTGGATGAACTGGATTATAAGGGTACCATTGGAGTGACGACCCCTTTCCGTGCACAGGCAGATCGCATTTATGAAAAGCTTTGTGCAAGATATAAGGCCCTATATGATAAATTGAAAGACAACAATCAGTTGTTGATCCGGACAATTCACGGTTTTCAGGGAGATGAGAGAGATACGATCATCTTCTCCACGGTGGTATCTGATGAGACTCCGGCATCAAAACTGAAATTCCTGATGAGGACTGGAAACCTGTTCAACGTAGCCATAACCCGTGCAAGAGGTCTTTTGCTTGTTGTTGGCAATAAAGACTATTGCAAAAAATGCGACGTCCCTTATCTGAAACGCTTTGCCCTTTATTGCGATGATATACAAAGTCGAGGCGAGCCTGTTCCGCTCACATTGCCCATTGGCCGGGAATATCCGAAAGTCGATAATCCTGATCAGGTGTCAGAATGGGAGAAAACACTCTATTCAGCTTTATATGAGCGTGGAATAGAAACCATTCCTCAATATCCGGTTGACAAGTACAAGCTGGACCTTGCTGTCATCCTGGAAAACGGAGCAAAGCTTGATATTGAAATCGATGGGGAGATGTACCACAACCAATGGAACGGTGATCTCAGTTATCGAGATCAGATCAGAAATCAGCGATTGATGGAATTGGGCTGGGATGTAAAACGCTTCTGGGTATGCCAGATAAGAGACGAAACCGGATGGTGCATCGAACAGATAGAAAAATGGAAAGGAAAAAAAGAAAAGATAGAGTCAGAATGAAAAAGATTATTTGTTCAAAAGATGCATGCCATTAATCATATCCGTATACTACTGCTAAAATCAAAGCATTGGAAATAAAAGCAATTCTCGCTTAACTGAAAATAAGGATGTAAAATGATTTATACAGATAACGACAAAAGAAAAGCAGTTGTTGACATCATGAAGGACATTGGTATAGGCGTATCTGTAACTCAAAGAATAGGCATGATAAAACAGCCACGGGGCGGATATCTTCCTCCATCGATGTTCAGAGAAATTTATCTGGAATCAGAAGAATATCTCTATCCGATAGTTTTGGAACCAGAAGAGCTTTATCCAGAAGAAAACGTTTTTCCTTCTTTAGTTGGAACTGCAGTAGAGTATCTTGGTAAGTTCATGGCTGGCGTTCCAAAGGAAGAAGCTTTCAGGATATCAATCAAAGGTGCGCGGCGAATCGGAGAAGAAGAGAATGCAGAACAATTGCTAAAGGAGATCCAGAACCTTGATGAAAACTCTGTAAAAAGCGCTCTGAAGATCGCTACATATGATACTGCAACAAGGGGAAGAATCAGGGAGGTGATTCCGACTAGAGCCATAAACCCTGATAAAAAAACCATCAAGAACGCAAAAATCATGGTAAAGCGTTTTCTTTCTTTTCTGGACAAATACGGCCCTATGGTTCTGAGTGGTTTTAATTTTGAAGGTGGTTATTCAGAAACAGTGGACAGAGGTGACGCTGACTTTTCAACAGCAGATACTATCTGGGACATGAAGGTCCTCAGAGGAGCAATCACAACAAAGCATACTCTGCAGCTTCTGATGTATTGGATCATGGGAGAAAGATCAGTTCATCCAGAACTGCATAATATAAAACATCTTGGCATATTCAACCCGCGAAAAAACCTGGTATATCGTATAAATACTGCAGATATTCCCCCAAAGACTATTCAGCAAGTAGAAAAGAAGGTCATAGAGTACTGATTCTTATTACAGAAAATGAGAAGAAAACTCATATAAAACAACTCATTTGTTGTCAAATAGAACACATTCGAGTAAAATAACATGTAAAGTGCAATTCCTAGGATAATCACGAAAAATGATAACGCACAAAAAATTTTACAAAGTAAATGAAATGATTTTTTGTTTGAAATGATAAAGATTAGGAAAAACACAGAATTCCTAAGCTGATTGGAGGTCATCCCCTGTGCAAACCGATAACATGCAGGAACTTGCGCATTCCTTATTTGAATATATCAAGGAAGTCTGTCAGCTTACTCAGCAAAAGGTGCGGGATGTTACAAAGCAGCCAGGTTATGTTGAGATGCGCAAATTGGATGATCCGTCCTGTATTAAACTTTATAGCAGGGATACGGTAGATGATGCTGCAGAAAATGTAAGCGATGTACTGCTCACCTTTCATAAGCCGGACTTTACTCCTTGTCCGACACCGGATGCATCGTTTGAACGGTGGATTTTACCAGGCTGGCACGATTACCGGAAACCTTTAGAGCATCGTACTGAAATCGAGTTGCCTAAAGAAGATTCGGAGGGAGAAGAAACAGAATCATCAATAACGGAAGGACAGTTGGCCATTCCTGGCGCTTTGGACCAGCCTCCGTTACTTGATAATGTGGAAGAGACAAATGAAAAGCAGCCAGAGGTCGAGCTTTTTACGGATGACCCGGAACGTGTGGCAAAATATGAACGATGGGCTGCTATACGTGAAAATTGGGTTGTAAAAGAAAAGCATACAGCACAAATCCGAAATGTATTCAATGATTTATTCGATATTTATAATATATACCGACAGACCCCGGATACTATGGAAATTGACATAGGTAACGGATTCTTGACGGATAAACAGAAACATGATATAAGGCATCCCATTCTTCTTAAAAGAGTAAATCTGTCTCTTGACCCCGTAAATAATGTAATTACCGTTACAGATTCAGAAGATCCTGCTTCTTTTAATTTGCCTTTATTCAGCGAAATGGAGAAAGTAAACCTTGATATAATAAGTTCTTTGGAAAAGCTTGCAGAAGATAAAAACATACATCCGCTGGATCATCATGAAGGTAGAGATTTACTAAAAGCTGTTGCGCATCAGTTAGATTCCAGCAGCTGTTATATAGATGAAGGTGAAGAAGCTGTACGTAGCGAAGAACGTATTATCATTCGTTGGGAACCTTATATTATTCTACGCAAACAGCCCGATGGGACTGTTAAGGCGGTCCAATCAATCCTGGATGCTCTGGCAGCAGGTGCAGAGATCCCTGACTCTCTAACAGGGATCCTTGGTGGATTTAATAATCTCTCTATCGCTTCCAGTACAGAAAATATCGGGAATGTTTTTGGAGGAGGGGATGTAGACGTTGGCATCTGGGATGAACCAAAACTGGAGCCTTTGGAGGATGAAGAAATCCTTCTTCCGAAACCAGCCAACAGAGAACAGATGCAGATCGTACGGCAGATAGAGCATTCTCCTGCAGTCCTTGTGCAGGGACCGCCCGGCACAGGTAAAACTCATACGATTGCTAATTTGCTGGGGCATTTCCTTGCACAGGGAAAGACTGTTCTAGTGACAAGCCATACATCAAAAGCATTGACGGTTCTAAAAGAAAAAGTTCCTACGGATCTGCAAGCCTTATGCGTTGCTGTCTTCGGAGACAACAGGGCAGATATGGAGGAAGCTGTCAATACGATTATTGAGCGAACAAGTATTACCCCCCTGGAAGTACAGATCGCTAAGATAAATAAACTTCGGCAGCAGAGACAAGAAACGCTTGATAAGCTTAATAAAGCTCGTGATCTGGTATATGCTATCCGTCATAAAGAATTTGAACCGATTGTATATGAAGGCGATAGTTGGTCGCCGTCAAAAGCTGCTGAATACGTTTCTCAACGGGAAAGCTTAATTGGCCTGATACCTGGGACTGTTCGCAAAAACGCTCCATTCCCGTTAGATCAGCAGGAACTCGAATGGCTGTATGCTAGCAATGCCTCACTGTCAGCTAATGAAGAAGAAGAACTTGCAATGAATCTTCCGGATGCTGAGGACCTTATGACACCTGAGCAGATGGCAGATGGCATTGATTTGCTGAACAGGCTGAATATTATGCTCCAGAGCATGAACAGCGGAGGTCATATCAATCTGTCCTGGCAACAGAATCGATACGCTGTTGTTGATTTGTTTTCTGATCGGGTTTTTGCCAAGCAGGGAGAATATACTGCTGAAAAAGCACTTCGCAGTTCTTTATCTGTTTATGAAGAGCCTATTCCTGATTGGGCTGTGTTTGCTATGTCAGATGGCGCAGACAATGGCTTGGCAAAAAAACGTTGGGAACAAATGCTCAACCTGATTGAAGAAGCATACATTAAAGGAGAGCCAGTTCTAGAAAAGCAGCTGAAGCATCCGATTAAGATCAATTCTTCTTCCTATACTGCGCTGCTGCCTCATTATAAGACACTTCTCGAAGAAGCAGAAAAAAATGGACGTGTCAAAGTAGGCGTATTTACAAAAAAAGAAAAAAAGGAAGCTTTGGGTGCTATTACTATTGGTGGGAACATGCCGGAATCTCTTGAGGATATCAAAGATATTTTGGCTTATTTTGAACTGTTGAATCTTCGCGAACAATTGGAATCATTATGGGATAATCTGATTGCTTCTCATGGTGGACAAAAGTTTTCAGATCTCGGTGATGATCCGGAACGTATTTGCCATCAACAGTCCAAGACAATAGATTTTTGGTTAAACTGGGACAAAGATTCAAGAAATGAATTATATAAACAGGCTCAGAAAGCGGGCATTGGCGATATAGTGCTGAAACCTATTTCCAACTTTATTGTCCCGACAAATGACAAAGCGGCTAAGATTCTCAAACATATTAAAGAACAGCTTATTCCTGCGGTGGATTTGCTTCATCTTGTAAATTCATTGTATGTCTATACACATAGCAAAGAAAACACATTGGAGCTTTTGATGGATTATCAAAAGTCCACAATCTGCAGCAGCATTCAAAACGCAATCGATGAAGCTTCGACTGAACGGTATGAACATGCGATTGAAAGCTTAAAAACGCTGTTGAAAAAAACAGAGGTCCAAATACATCGTGAAGAATTGCTCAAGCGGATTGCAGTCAGTGCTCCGGAATGGGCAGAAGCTATCAGAAGTCGCAACGGATGCCATGGATATGTAATGGTGCCGGAGGATATTCAGACGGCATGGAAGGTACGTCAACTTGCATATGCAGTAGATGAAATCACATCTACTTCACTTTCAGAAGCCGAGAAACAAGTTTTTGATTTTACTATTCAGTACAGGAAGGATACTGAAAAACTTGCAACAGCACAGGCTTGGTGTCATCTTCAGAAACGTGTGGATGTGAATCCACAGATCCGAATGTCTTTGAATGCGTGGAAACAGACTATAGCAAAAATAGGAAAGGGTACCGGCAAAAAAGCTCCTGCGTTACTCAAGGAAGCTCGAAAATTGATGAAGGAATGTCAAAAGGCCGTGCCGGCATGGATCATGCCGGTATCCGGTGTGATGAATTCAATCGATCCTGCTACAACAAAATTTGATGTAGTTATCGTAGACGAGGCAAGTCAATCTGACATTACAGCATCTGTAATTCTTTACTTGGGTAAAAAAATCATTATCGTCGGTGATGATGAACAGGTCAGTCCGCTGGCTGTTGGAATTGATGAAACCAAAATGCAGAATTTGATGAATATGCTCATCAAGGACAAGATTCCCAATTCACATCTGTGGGATACCAGAACATCTCTATATGATATTGCTGCCCAGGTTTATCAACCGCTTATGCTTCGCGAGCATTTCCGCTGTGTGCCGGATATCATCGGATACAGCAATATGCTCTCCTACAATGGGAAAATCAAACCTCTGCGTGAAGCGAGCAGTTCTCATCTCAAGACCGCTACGATATCCTATCGTGTGCATGGTATGAGAAGAGGCCGTTCCAAAACCAATCTGGAAGAAGCAGATGCAATAGTTGCTCTTATTACTGCCTGCCTGGAACAACCTGAATATTCCAATAAAACGATCGGAGTCATTTCCATGGTCGGAGAAGATCAGGCCAAACTGATCAACAGAAAACTACTGGAAGCTTTACCACTCGCTGAGCATGAAAAGCATCGCATTCTTTGCGGAAATGCTTCAAATTTTCAGGGTGATGAAAGGGATGTTATTTTCCTGTCCCTTGTAGACAGTAACGATTCAGACGGGCCACTCTCTATGGCATCAGGCGAAGGACAGGGTTCAAACGGAAAGCCCATGAAACAACGTTACAACGTTGCTGTCAGTCGCGCCAAAGATCAGCTCTGGGTTGTTCATTCCTTGGATATGCATGCTGATCTGAAGCCCGGCGATATGCGACGCAGACTATTGGAGTATGCATCAGATCCTCATGCTATCACGACGAAAATCCAGGGGATAGAAGAAGATTCCGATTCGCCTTTTGAGGCTGAGGTTGCAACTGCTCTTGTTGCACAAGGATATCATATTGTTCAACAATGGCAAGTGGGCGCATACCGTATTGATATGATCGCGATATGCGGAAAAAATCGTATTGCCATTGAGTGTGACGGAGAACAGTGGCATAGCGGAGCGGAAAAGATACGTGAGGATATGGAGAGGCAGTCGATTCTCGAAAGGCTCGGATGGAAATTCATTCGCATACGCGGCAGTGAATACTACAAGGGAAAGGAACAGACTATTTCTCGTGTCATCACCGAACTGAATCAGTATGGGATCATTCCGGAGACTTCATTTGTTAATACAGATACGGATGAGAGCGATTCTCTGCTGCAAAAGGTAAAACATAGAGCTATGCAGTTGATGGAGAATAATGGTTATATGGATGCTCCACCTCCGCCTGCTCCAATCAGTGAAACGATCTCTTTGCCGCTTAAGGATACTGTTGAAGACTTACCGTATATATCTGAAACATTACAAGAAGAAGCATCAATTCCGGATGATATTGTTGAAACCTCTTTACAAATGCCGGAACCAGTTGCTCCGCAAAAGGAACCTGTTCAAATATCAATGAATTTACCGGATGATGATTTATTGGCTGCATTCCAGAGGTCTGGGTTTATCTGTATTGATAACAGGAAAAAATCTGGTATTCTCTGGGTTATCTATGACAGCACAAGAGCAAACCGATTCGCTGAAATCTCACGCAGATACAACCTGACATCAGCCCTTGAAAGGCGCGGCGCTATTGCAACGAATGGTGCACCTGCATGGCGTGTAAAGACATCAAAATAACAGAGAGGAGAAAACGAAAATGCCTAAGGAAGACAATGATCTTAAGTATGAAATTATCAATGAAATCGCGGTCATCTCTGATGATGGAAAGTGGCGTCTGGAACTGAACCGTATCAGTTGGAATGGCAGGGATCCTAAATATGATTTGCGCAAATGGTCTCCTAATCATGAGAAAATGAGCAAAGGGATCACTCTTTCTGATGATGAAATCATCAAACTTGCGGATGCTTTCACAAAAGAAAAAGAGTTTCTTATTCAAGAAAACTAATATGCTAAAACAAGCATGCTTCATGCTTAAGTTTCTCATGTAAAGCGATAGTGCACAAGGAGACAATGCAATGCCTATTACAAATGATTTGAAATTCTTTACCAATGAACCAGAGCGTGATCTTTACAGTAGATTTGCTACGATTTTGAAAAGCAATACGCAGTTTTTTGATGTTCTGGTTGGATATTTCAGAACAAGTGGCTTTTTCAGAATGCATGAAGCCATGGGAGACGTTGATAAAATTCGTATCCTTGTCGGGCTGAATGTGGATCGATTTACTGTCAAGCTTATTGATCGTATGAAAGAAGAGGTCAAATATGCCGCCATCTCCGCCAAAGAAGGAAAAGACATTATTTCGGAAGAAATTGAAAGAGAGTTTGAGCACGCTGAAACTTCTGAAGTAGTGGAAAAAGGCGTGCGTGTCTTTATCGAATGGCTGAAATCTGGCAAACTGGAGATGCGAATGTATACAGAGGCACCAATTCATGCAAAAGTATACATTATGCGTAAAGATCCTGACAAGGTTCCAGATACTTTTGGCAGCGTAATCACCGGATCTAGCAACTTCTCAGAAGCAGGATTATGCAATAATTTGGAATTCAATGTAGAATTGAAGGATGCTGCTGATGTAAAGTTTGCTCTTGAACGGTTTGAAGCACTGTGGGCAAAGGCAACTGACATTCGTGAAGCATATATCGAAGCTGTGGAAATGAATACTTGGCTGCGAGGTGACATAACGCCCTACCAGCTATACCTTAAAACGCTGTATGAATTCTTCAAAGAAGAGATCAATGCCGATAAAGAAAACTTCCAAACACTACTTCCGGAAGGCTATATGCGACTGCAATACCAGATTGATGCTGTGATGCAGGCCAGGCAAAAGCTGGAAGCCTACAATGGCGTGTTTATTTCTGACGTTGTTGGCTTGGGTAAGACATATATTTGTGCAATGCTTGCCAATAGCTTCAACCGCAATACTTATAAGTTGATTATCTGTCCGCCTGTGCTTGTAGACTATTGGAGAAGCGTCATGCAGGAATTTGATGTATCACGCTGTGATGTAGAATCTCTTGGCAAATTAGATAAAATCATTGCCAAGGGGACAGACAAATACCAGTACGTCTTTGTGGATGAAGCCCACCGCTTCCGCAACAGTGGTACAGAGAGTTTTACGGAATTACATCAGATTTGTCACGGTAAAAAGGTGATTCTGATTTCTGCAACACCGATAAACAACTATACAAGCGACATAGAGAATCAGTTGTACCTTTTCCAGAACAAGCAGAGCGGCACCATAAACGGCATTCGCAATCTGGATGGTTTTTTCCGTGCCCTTGATTCAGATCTGCACAAGCATATCAAGGGCAGTCCTGAATACATGGCTCAACTGCGGGCAAACTCTGAGATCATTCGTGACAGGCTTTTGCGGGAAATCATGATTCGACGCACACGTAGTGAGATAGCAAAATATTACGAAACCGATCTGACAAAACAAGGACTGACTTTCCCAAAGGTTGGTAAGCCAGAACCAATCCTATATGCTTTTGATGACCAAACTGACGAGGCATTCACCGAAACCATTGAGGATATCAAGGCTTTCAAGTATTCGCGCTATACACCTTTGCTGTATCTGAAAGACAAGAAAAAATATGCCACTTTGTTAGCAGGCCAGCATAACATGGGCGGTTTCATGAAGGGTGTGCTGGTCAAACGCCTGGAAAGCAGCTTTTACGCATTCAGAAAAACGCTGGGGCGGTTCATCGAATCCTATGAACGATTCATCAAAATGTATAAAACCGGTACTGTCTATGTTGGAAAGTATAAGAATCTGTATGACATGCTGGATAACGGTGATGATGAAAAGCTCATGTATCTGATAGAGCAGGGCGACTTGTGGAAATTTGATTCCTCAGAGTTTTCTCCTGCCTTCATTCGCGATCTGAACTCTGATCTTTCTCAGCTAAGAACCTGGCAGACTCTTTGGGATATGATCAAGGTTGATCCAAAACTGGTGGAGTTCAAGAGTCAATTGACTGCTAACGCTGACATCAAAGGCAAAAAGGTCATTGTTTTTACAGAGTCCATGGAAACCGCCGAATACCTTTATGACAATCTGTGCACATTGTATAGTGGAAGGGTGGTATATTACAGTGGCAAGAGTGGCGCTGGTGCAAAGATTGACATTGAAGATAGCTTCAATCCCAAAAACAAGGGCAAAAACAATGATAAATATGATCTGCTCATTACTACAGATATCCTAGCAGAAGGTATCAATCTGCACAGAGCAAACATATTGATCAACTACGACCTCCCATGGAATCCGACAAGAATCATGCAGCGAGTTGGACGTATCAATCGAGTGGGTACTGAGCATGAAAGGATTTTCGTTTTCAACTTCTTCCCAACAGCTCAAAGCAAACGTCAAATGCCGTTGGAGGAACGCATTCTTGAGAAACTGCAAGCCTTCCATGATACACTTGGCGAAGATATCAAATATCTGTCAGACGAGGAAGAAGTATCACCCAAGAAACTGTTTAGCGATCTGAGCAAGGATCTGGATGACGATGAGGAAAGCACCAACCCTGAATTAGCTTACCTTGCTGTTATCCGTCAAATTCGCGATAACGATCCAAAACTCTTTGAAACCGTCAAGCGTCTACCCAAAAAGTGCAAGGCGGGTAGGCATACAGACTTGATTCAGAATAGCGAAACAATTAGCTTTATTCGCAAAGGCGCACTAAAAACCTTCTATTGCTGTGACGGCTCTGCCTCAACTCAGATGACCTTCATGGAAGCAATCAAGTTGATCGAGGCAACTCCTGATGAAAAACAGGTTACCATACATAGTGATTATTATGATCAGCTTTCTGCCAATGAAACTGCTTTTGATAATATGGTGGTGGAAGACGAACAGGTCAGTACGGAAAAACCGATGATTACAGGCAATGACGCGAAAGTGATCCGAATGTTGAAAGCTATCAAAGATGAGCCACGTCTGACAGATGATCAGGAAGGCACGATTGAACTGTTGATACAGCGGTGGGAGAATGGTGAAATCCCCGCCAAGATTTCCAAGGATGTTGTAAAGAAAATCACCATCACTACAGATGTGCTAGAACTGTATTATGAAATCTTGAAGCTGGTTCCTGAAACTTATTTGGCAGAGCAAAAAAACATCAAGAGCCTGGTTGATGGCGAAAAGCAAGTGATTCTCAGTTGTTATCTGGAAGGCGGGACATGCAAATGAGTGCAGTAGTTGATAAAATTGAAAGTATCTTGACAGATGCATATTCTGTTCCCAATTACGTTGATCTGATTCAGGAAATACTGAATGATGTACACATTGTCGCACCGAATAGTCCACGTAAGGAATACACCAATTTTTCTTCTCACATAGAGAGCTATACTCATGTAGGTACCTATACCAGCCCTGATGGTAAGAAAATTATTGTGCTGGCTGTGGAACTGAAAAACCAGACTTATGTGGAAAACTCAAGAAGCACGCAGCGAAGCTATGCGAAGAAGCTTATTGAAAATGCCAATGCGGATGCAGCGCTGGTTGCATTCTATACTCCTGGTGATCCTCGCTGGCGTTTGTCGTTTGTTCGTCTGGATTATGAAATTAAAATCGAAAACGGAAAACTCAAAAACCAAGAAAACATGACCCCGGCGCGACGGTTTTCCTTCTTGGTTGGCAAGGATGAACCGTGTCATACCGCAATTGAACGTTTTCGCTTGTTCCTGGAAAAACATAATTCTTATCCATCACTAGATGATTTGGAAAATGCTTTTAGTGTGGAAGCAGTTACAAAAGAATTCTTTGGATTATACTGCGAGAAATTTCATCAATTACGTGAAGCTCTCGAAAAGAATACTGATTTTGTGGAAGAAGCAAAGCTGCACAATTACACATCTGCTCAGTTCGCAAAGAAGCTAATGGGGCAGATAGTCTTTCTATATTTTCTGCAGAAAAAGGGCTGGCTGGGCGTCAGTGCATGGCCGCGCCAGTTATCTGAAACAGAATACAAAACTGCTTTCTATGCAAGAGGTACAAAATCCCGCGAACTGATTCCGATGGTATATGCAAAAGCGGATGAAAATACCTATCGTATCAATGCTACTGCCTTAAATCGACTTTCAGATGAAGATGAAACCTTCTTAAGCACGTGCGTACGTGGTGAGCCTTGGGGTACAGGACCACATAATTTCATGCGCAAACTCTTTGAACAGTCAGAAAAAAAGAGCGCGAACTTCTATGATGATTATCTGGAACCATTATTTTACGAAGCGCTGAATGTCAATCGTGGAGAACAAGGATATGATCCTGCATTACATTGTCGCATTCCTTTCTTAAGTGGTGGTTTGTTCGAACCGATTGACGGTTATGATTGGAAGCATAATCGCTTTGCAATTCCCAATAATATTTTTTCTAATAAAAAAGATCATAAGGATAGGTTGGCTGATGGCATACTGGATATTTTTGATCGCTACAACTTCACCATGAGCGAGGACGAACCTCTTGAACGTGAAGTAGCAATTGATCCTGAAATGCTGGGGAAGGTGTTTGAAAACCTGCTGGATGTGAATGACCGCAAGGGTAAAGGGGCATTCTATACACCGCGTGAAATCGTACATTACATGTGTCAGGAAAGTTTGATCAATTACTTGACTAATTCGATGAATGTCTCTGAGGCAGCAATCCGTGATTTTATTCTCTATGGCGATTTCATGAAGGATGAAGATGCAAGCGTTTTGCAGCGTGCTAAAAATGGTGACTCTTATGATCTGTGGGTGTCAGAAGAGTTATATGCGTTGAATTCCAATGGATCCATAAAAACAGACCGTATGATTGAATTAGATAAGGCGTTGCAGAATGTTCGCGTTGCTGATCCTGCTGTGGGTTCCGGTGCTTTTCCTCTTGGAATGTTAAATGAGATTGTTCGTGCACGGCAAAACATTACAACCTACCTAGATATTACACAAAAAATAATCGATCCAAAGGGAGCATCAAGAGAAATTCGTTATAGGCGTATCAATGACCGCAGTGCCCATCAATTGAAATACGACACTATTCGCAATTGCATTTTTGCCGTGGATATCGAGCCTTCTGCTGTGGACATCGCTCAATTACGTCTTTGGCTTGCACTTGTAATTGACGACGAAATTGATCCTAATGCTGCTACTGCACTGGAAGGACACAGAAATCCCCTGCCCTTGCCCAACCTGGAATGCAATATACTATGTGGGAACAGTTTGATTGATGAATTTGAAGGCATTAAGCTGATAAATGAAAGTGATATCATCCGCACTGCAAACAAAGAGATGCAGGTAAATATTTATCAGAGTGCCTTTGATGCAACGCTGCTTAGATTAATTGAAAAGCAGCAAGAGTTATTCAAATGCACTAGCACTGATAATAAATACCAACTCTTGCAGGATATTGAAGCACTACGTGATGATGTAATAATGTCACAGTTGCGCGGTACAGCTACGGCTGAACAAATACAAAAATATGAAGAAACAAAAGGATTATCATCCAAACCCTTTGTGCTTTGGCAACTGGATTTTGCAAGGGTCTTCAGGGAAAAGGGTGGGTTTGATATTATTATTGGAAATCCTCCATACATACAATTACAAAAAACGATTAATGAGGAAACTGGTGAAAAACTTGGTGATCAGTATGAATCCCTCAGATTTGCTTCTTATACAAAAACAGGTGATATATATTGCCTTTTCTATGAAAAGGGACTGTGGTTACTTCATGATAAAGGAGTACTTACTTTCATAACTAGTAATAAATGGATGCGGGCGGGTTATGGCGAAAAGCTACGCGGCTTATTTGCAAAGCAAACAAATCCCATCGCTTTAATAGACTTTGCCGGACAAAAAGTATTTGAGTCTGCTACGGTTGATGTAAACATATTGACCTTCACTAAAGAAAAAAACGCGGGAAAAACAGAAGCTTGTATCATTAAGGAAAAGTGTACAGGCTATATGAGCGTTTATTTTAAGCAACATAGCACAACTTCTTCTTTCATTGGTTCTTCAGCATGGAGTATTTTGTCGAATGTAGAAGCTAGTATCCAAGAAAAAATAAAGAAAGTTGGTCTTCCACTTGCACAATGGCAAGTAAATATTTATCGTGGAATTCTAACTGGTTACAACCAAGCTTTTATTATTGACGATGGCATCAAAGAACAATTGATAAAAGAAGACCCTCGATCGGCTGAATTAATACGACCGATTTTGAGAGGCCGTGATATACAACGCTTTGCTTATAACTATGCAAATCTATGGGTGATAAACGTCCACAATGGAATCAAAGAGCTTGGTATACCGCCTATCGATATTGATGATTATCCCGCAATAAAAGCGCATCTTGATCAATTCTATCCCAAACTAGCAATTAGAGCTGATCGTGGAGTGACTCCTTACAATCTTCGTAACTGTGCTTATTTGAACGATTTATCTATGCAAAAGATTGTATGGGGAGAAATATCCGATAAGCCTAAATTTGCCATAGATATCAACGGTGAGTATATACCAGAAGCAACTACATTTATGATGACCGGAGATCATCTTAAATATTTGCTTTGTATCCTCAATTCTACTTTTTCTGAGTATTATTTTGCTAAGATTGGTACAACTACAGGCATGGGAACATTGAGATGGAAAAAATATTTGATAGAAACTCTTCCTATACCGAAAACTTCTGAAAAAGACATATATGAATGCGAACACATGCTTGATCTTATTTTAGAGTCTTCAGAAAACGATAGAGCTTTGTATATTCATATGCTAAATGAGACAATTTATAGTATGCTGGGATTCACAGATGAAGAAATTGCAGCCATTGAAGAGATTGTTGCTCAAGGAGCACATTAAAATCATCGAAATGCTTCAGTAGCAAAATCAATAACATATTGTCGTTCCTCTACAGACAAGCCATAAGCATCGAAAACCAAACTATTAAGTTTATACTCAAGATCTTCGCAATCCTTGCCTTGAGCGATTCGTTCAAGAATTAAAGCAAGTAATTCTTTGTACGGTTCTTGATCGTGCTCTTGTAGTTTGGGTATTCGAATAGGTTCAAGTGCTTGTACACTTATGATTAGGTCCCCGGTACCTGTCTTAGGAGATTCTTTCAACAGATAATTTCCCATTATCGAATTCAATACAGCTACAAGATACTCTATACCATCACCAGTTGCAAAACAAGTACTGTCCAAGCAAAGGAGGCCTGTATTATCATAACTAAAACGCAACTTTGAACCTATACGTTTCCATATTATCTTTTGCCTGCTAAAATCGTTCCAATAATTGATACTATCTTGCGTTTCAAACCACATATTGTTTGTTTTCTTTCTTGCTTTAACTTCACGACCTGCAATTATATACCTTTTTCCGCTCTGTTCTAATCGTTCAATTCCATATGATAGCAAGTATTTTTTGATGGCGGGATAATCATCAATGTTATAATGCCGACTTGGGAATGTACAAATAAGCCATAAATTTGCAAAATCGTATGAGAAGCGCTGTATATCACGACCTCTTAAAATTGGTCGAATTATCTCAGCAGATTTGGGGTCTTCTGCAATAAGTGCATTCTTTTGTTCTGTTGTTATAATAAAAGCATCGTTGAATCCTGTTTTAATACCAAAGTTAATACGTATGTTCCAATCACAGAGTGGTACACCTTTTTCTTTTATCTTCTGCTTGATTCTAGCTTCGACTGGATTATAAATAATCCATGCAGTATCGTAATCCAAGTTCATAAAGATGCCATATCGCTTAATATAAACGCTCCTTATAAATAAGCAAAAAGGAGCGTATATCTATGAATTATGGCTACATTCGTGTCAGTAGTGACAAACAGACAGTGGAGAACCAACGGTTTGAAATCAAGCGCTTTGCTGAGCAACAAGACATTCATATCAATGGATGGATCGAGGAAACCATCAGTGGCACCAAGAACTATGACAAAAGAGAATTAGGAAAGTTGTTAAATAAGGTAACGAAAGGGGATTTAATCA
Source organism: Clostridia bacterium (assembly GCA_017509255.1). Taxonomy (GTDB): domain Bacteria; phylum Bacillota; class Clostridia; order Christensenellales; family Aristaeellaceae; genus Aristaeella. The sequence continues at coordinate 86,582 of JAFWQA010000037.1, forward strand.
TCTGCGCAGAATTAAGCCGCTTGGGACGTAACTTATTTATGATTATGGAGATACTGAATATCTGCATGACAAAAGAATGCAAGGTTTGGACAATCAAAGATAACTACCGCTTGGGTGATGACATTCAAAGTAAGGTACTTGCTTTTGCCTTTGGTCTGTCAGCAGAAATTGAAAGAAATCTAATCAGTCAAAGAACTAAAGAAGCTTTAGCTCGAAAAAAGGCAGAAGGAGTTGTTCTTGGACGACCAAAGGGAAGAAAGTCAGAACATGTCAAACTATCAGGAAAAGAAGAAATAGTAAGAGATTTACGGAAACAAGGTTTATCCCAACGCCAAATTGCGGTTATTTACAAAGTGAACAGAATGACTGTTGCTAAGTTTATTAAGGAACATGGCTTGGATGTTTTATGAAATATGAATATTATATTCAGAACTGTTGAAGCGAATCAAATGAGGGAAAAGAGATATTACCTATTTCCTGTGGATTTATACAACAAAACACGTGCGTATCACAACAAAACAGGAAGGAATCAGAAGCTCAGCCTTTGAATAGTAGCAATGACATAAATAACCAAAGATTGATATATCATCCGAAAGGAGGAGAATCCATAAATGGTAAACGAAACAGAGAAAGAAGCTTTTGAACAGCTGAAGGTAAAGAATCAGACGGTCAATGCTGTCTATTTCCATAAACCAGAGGAAGATAACGGATACCTGAGCAACTGGTATCCAGCGACCTTCGTTCTGGATGGACAAACCTTCACCTCCACCGAGCAGTACATCATGTATTCCAAATGTAAGCTCTGCGGGCATGAGGAACACATGGCCCAAATCATGAATACCGATGATCCTGCTGTACAGCAGGCTATCGGTCAGAGCAAGGATATGGGCTATATCTTTGTGGATCAGGCATGGAGAGGCATGAGGTAGGCTGTAGCTCACCGTTGCCTAAAGGCTAAGTTTGCTCAGAATGAAGACCTGCTTAGAAAACTCCTCGCTACCGGCGATGCCTGGCTGGTGGAATGTGTAAACTTCGACAAGAACTGGGCATGCGGTATCTCCCTGTATGACGAAGCCAGAAAGGATACCGCCAACTGGCAGGGCACCAATATCCTCGGCTTTACCCTGATGGAAGTCAGGGAAGAACTGAGGAAAGGATGACATTTCTGCTTATGCTGCAGAACCGGAGGAACAATATGACTGGTAAGTATAAAGTAATTACCCTTTGCGGCAGTACCCGATTCAAGGATGCTTTTATGGAAGCACAGAAGCGGCTGACACTGGAAGGAAATATCGTTATCAGTGTCGGTATGTTCGGACACTCCGGAGATGAAGAAGTCTGGAGCGAAGGAACCAAGGAAATGCTGGACGATATGCACAAAAGGAAGATCGATATGGCTGACGAGATCTACGTGATCAACGTCGGAGGTTATATCGGCTCCAGCACCAGGTCAGAAATCGAGTATGCTGCTGCGGCCGGGAAACCCGTCAGGTATCTGGAACCAATGTCATGAGACAGGATCCGGCGGATTTGGAGAGTACCGACAATATAAAATGGCATCCTGAAAACTCACAGTGAGTCAGCAGGATGCCATTATTTTCTATGAGAGAGGCGCAGGCGCATTATTGTAATCTGCGGATAGCGCGCTCTATTTCATCGAGTTCTTCTCCGCTCACGATACCCCATTCCTCGCGCAGCAATCGCAGCTGTTCCCGGTAGGCTTCTATGGCCTTGGGCGCATTGCCAAGGATCTCATAGATATGCGCAATGCTGTTGGCGCTGTCGGTAAACTTGGGCGAAGGCTGAAGCTCCTGACCCCTGCGATACCAGGCAACAGCCTTATCATATTCCTGACGCAGGGTATAGATGTCTGCTATAGTGACCGCCCAGCACCATTCTTGGTTTTCCATGTTTTCCAGCTCATCCAGGAAGGATGCGGCCTCTTCTTTTTCACCTGCCGCCTGCGCGATCATGTATCGGTACATGGGTACGCGGAACGTGCTGTCCATACATGCCAGCTTCTTCATCCATTGGCGCGCCTCCGGGAGACGCCGGTCATCGATCAGATTATCCAGCAGCCACATCAGAGCAGCGCGGTTATCGGGATTGCGGCTGCAGTAATCGCTGAACCATTCGATCAGCGCATGGTGATTTCGTACATTCCAATCAGATATATAGCTGCCCCAGGCGTTTGCCAGCTCACTGATTGCGTCCCGATCACCGCCCGTTTTCTCTACAGCTTCTTTGCCATATTTTACTGCCAGCAAACGATACTGTTCTGCCTGATGGTTATAAAGCTTTGTCAGCAAAGTATTCGCCTGCCCGGCATGTTCAGGCAGCTCCAGGAAAGAAGTGAGATGCTGTACTAGCTGCCGTTCCTCTGCTCCTTCAAGCAAGCCCATACTGTAGATTCGGTTTTCAATGCGCTCCATTTGCTGTTCTGGGGCCATAGCAAAGAGCTGATCGATCGTGACGCCAAAGAAGACGGCAATACGAGGCAGCATTTGCACGTCCGGCATACTGGTGCCACGCTCCCATTTGCTGATGGACTGCGCTGTCACGTTCAACGCTTCCGCAAGAGCCTCCTGCGTGAGTCCCCGATCTTCCCGCAGACGGCGAATTTCTTTTCCCATTTCCATGATGAAGACCTCCTTCCTTTTGTAATTCCATCGTATCAGAAACATGGACAGTAAAACAGCGACTGGCACGTCAGACCACTCGCTTGTCAGTTGAATTCATGATCCATCGCAGATCGCTGCATGGGTATAGTTTTACCCTGTATTAAATGTCGATCTCGAAGATGAGGTCGAGTTCCTTGAACTTGCCGTAATCGGAGATATCGGTGGGGATGAAGCCGACGTAGCGGAAGCCTTTCTTGGCGTATTCGTCAATGATCAGGCGATGGTCCTCGGACTTGGCGCCGATGAATTTGGAGATCTCAATGTGGACGTACTCGTATTTTTTCATGGGAATTCAGTCCTTTCGATGGATGTTACGGATGTATTATAGCGGGGAAGAGGGAGGGAGACAAGAGGATGATTCGTTAGCAGATATGTGCTAGCCCCCTCATCCGTCAGCTTCGCTGACACCTTCTCCACCAAGGAGAAGGCTTATGCCGTCTTTCTTTTCATAGAATCTTAAGAGAACGGAAATGGAACGTTCCTTTACAGCACAAAAATTTTGTGCTATTGTAGGTGCGAATGAAGGGGAACAGAGTGAAAAGGAAGGAGGGGAGCGCATGACGGAGGCGGCGCGGAGCGGGAGCGTGACGGGAGGTGCGGAGAAGATCGTGGAGGCGCGCGTGCCGGCGATGACCTCGATGACGAAGGTCTTCTTCCGGAAATACCGGCTGTATCTGTATACGGCGCTGAACCGCCTGATGAGATCCGGGCAGCTGGGGGCCTGTGTGCCCTTTGCCTTTGAACGCTGTGTGCTGAGGAAGGAGAACTGCTGCTTTCCCTCCGTGAGCTTCTGGAGGACGGGGAGGACGACGCTGCTGGCGGACGTGGACGTGAGGCTGAGGCTGCCGGTATCCGGCGGGGAGCGGGAATGGAACGGCTATATGGCGCTGGCGCTGGACGCGGAGCGGGATTTCGCGGGCAGCCTGGAGGAATGGGGAAGCGCGGAGGAGAGGACGGAGCGGGAGGAGCTTTTTGCGCGGCTGAGCCCTTTCCTGCTGCCCATTTACAAAGCCGGGGAGCTGGATGAGGAAGGGGAAAGGCTGTGGCGGTGCTATCTGCCGGAGGCGCTGACGGACCCCGGAAGGCGGAATCCCCGGGAGCTGGCGGAGCGCATGGGGCTGAAGGTGATGCCGGTATACCTGCCGCGGGAGAACCGGGCCAGAGGGATCGTGTTTTTCCGGGACGGGGAGCTGACCGTGCTGGACCGGCCGGAGAAGGAGGGCGGGAAGCCCTTCCGGACGCGGGTGGAAAAGGGCACGGTGATCGTGAACCTGAACCGGGTGAAGGGGGAGCGCTGCGGCGTGGACATCCTGCACGAGTGCATGCACTGGGAGGAGCATTACATGGCCTTCCGCCTGCAGGAGCTGGACACCGGGGACCTGAAGCGGCTGCAGGCGGAGACGGTGCGCCTGCCGAGGAGCCGGCGGAGGCTGCAGCCGGACAGGATGACGGAATGGCAGGCCAACCGCGGGGCCATGGCGCTGCTGCTGCCGAGGACGGACTTCCTGCGCCGCATGGAGGAAAAGAGAGAACGCCTGGCCGGGCAGAAAATGAAGAACCGGGGAGCGCTGTACCAGAGGATCGGGAAGGAGCTGGCCGTGGAGCTGGAGGTGCCGGAATATATAGTAAGGATGCGGATGATCCAGCTGGGGCATATCGCCGCCCGGGGCGCGATGAACGTGGTGGATCGGGTGGAGATCCCGCCCTTCGCCTTCCGGGAGGAGGCGCTGCCGACACCGGAGCAGACCTTTGTGATCAAAAGACAGGATCTGGAGGAGCTGACGGAGAGCAGCAGCGCGCTCAGGAGCCTGGTGGACGGCAGGACGTTCCTTTACGCGGACGGGCACCTGGTGATCAACCACCCGAAATACGTGAGCAGGAGGGGACTTTTCCCGCACCTGACGGACTGGGCCAATGCGCATATCGACGAGTGCTGCCTGCGCTTTAACCGGGAGTATGAGGAAAGGGAGGACAGCGAGCCGCCGGAGGACGGGCAGATGTATTTCGACCGGGAATATGCCGCCCGGTCCGAGTTCTACATGGACGATGAGATCAACCGGAGGGAGCTGCGGTTCGTGCAGGCGCAGAGGGAATACAGGGAAACGTTCCCGAAGGGGCTGCGGGAGGCCTTCAATGTGCTGAACAGGCGGTGCGGACTGAGCCAGGAGAAGACGGCGGAGCTGATGCACATGGAGCCCAGGACGCTGAGAAGGCGGCTGGCCGGGGACGGGAAAGGAATCACGCTGGACATGGCCGTGGCGCTGTGCCTGATCTGGCAGACGCCGGACTGGATATCCGAGCTGTTCCTGAACGCGGCGCATCTGTATCTGAGAGAGGATGACGGAAGGGACCGGGCGCTGGCGCTGATCCTGCGGATGATGTGGACGGACGGCGTGGAAGAGGCGGACAGGTTTCTGAGGAAGGAAGGGTATGAGGGGTTGGGGTGGTGATTCGTTAGTAGCAAGATGATAGCCCCCTCATCCGGCCCTTCGGGCCACCTTCCCCACCAGGGGGAAGGCTTTTGGTATGTGAAAACCCCGGAGCGTGAATGCTCCGGGGTGAACGGTTTTTGGGGGATGATCAGTTGGCGGCGAAGGCGCGGACGCGGATGATGCCGGGGAGCTGGGCCAGGTAGTTCATGGCTTCCTGGGAGGGCAGCTCGGCCATTTCCATCACGGTGACGGCGTTTTCCTTCTTGCTCTTGTTGATCATGTTCTCGATGTTGATGCCTTCCTGCGCGGCGGCGGAGGTGATGGTGCTGATCATGTTCGGGATGTTCTCATGCAGCACGAGCACGCGGGCAGCTTCCGGCGGGGTCAGCTGGACCTCCGGGAAGTTGACGCTGTTGTGGATGGCGCCGAACTCCAGATAATCGCGGATCTCGGCGGCAGCCATGCTGGCGCAGTTCTCTTCGCTCTCGGGGGTGGAGGCGCCCAGATGGGGGATGCAGACCACCTTGTCCTGGCAGAGGAGATCGTCGCTGGGGAAGTCGGTGACGTAGCTGGAGAGCTTGCCGCTCTGCAGGGCTTCCAGTACGGCGGCGGTGTCAGCCAGCTCGCCGCGGCTGAAGTTCAGGATGCCGGCGCCGTCCTTCATCTTGGCGATCATATCGGCGTTGATGCTTCCGCGGGTGCTGTCATTCAGCGGGACGTGGAAGGTGATGTAATCGGCAGCGGCGAGGACTTCGTCCGCGGATGCAGCGCGGTGGATGGTGGTGCTCAGGCTCCAGGCGCTTTCAACGGAAATGAAGGGGTCATAGCCGATGACCTTCATGCCCAGGCCGCGGCTGGCAGCGTTGGCCACGATGGCGCCGATGGCGCCCAGGCCGATAACGCCCAGCGTCTTGCCACGCATTTCGGGTCCGACGAACTGGCTCTTGCCCTTTTCGACCAGCTTGCCGACCTGGTCGCCCTGGCCCTTGAGGGTCTTGGCCCAGTCAATGCCGCCGGCGATGTTGCGTCCGCTGAGCATGAGGCCCGCGACGACCAGCTCGGCCACGGCGTTGGCGTTGGCGCCGGGGGTGTTGAAGACGACGATGCCTTCCTTGGAGCAGCGGTCCAGCGGGATGTTGTTGACGCCGGCGCCGGCGCGGCCGATGGCGAGCAGCTCCTTGTTGAACTGCATGTCATGCATGGCGGCGGAACGGACCAGGATCGCATCCGGGACGGGCTCTTCCTTGCTGACGGTGTAGGTGTCGGCGGAAAGCTGGGTATGGATGATATCGGAAATCGCATTCAGGGTCTGGATCTTGAACATAGCGAGTCATCTCCTTTGATCGATATTTAGTTCAGGGGGCTTTCCGGTCGCCCCCTGAGACCCCTTCGGCCTTTCGTAAGGAAGGGAGGAAGAAGGTACGGCTTGCCCCCCCATCAGTCAGCCTTCGGCTGACAGCTGCCGCAAGCTCAATCGTCGTACAGACACCTTGGAGCGGTGTCTGTACTTGTTTCGCTTGAGAAGCTCAGGTCGCTTCACCTACGGTGACAGCCCACAGGGCTGACGCTTCCTTCACTTCCCCCACCAGGGGGAAGCCTTTGGCTGACACCTGGTGGGGAAGGCTTTTAAGGGTTGCCCCCTTTTCTGTCTGAGGAAAAGGGGGCTTTGCCATGGATCAGGTGAATTAAGCGTTTTCGGCTTCGAACTTCTTCATGAAGGCGATGAGCTTCCGGACGCCTTCCATGGGCATGGCGTTGTAGATGCTGGCGCGCATGCCGCCCACGGAGCGGTGGCCCTTCAGGTTGACCAGGCCTTCGGCAGCGGCGGCCTTGACGAAGGCGGCATCCTTATCGGCATCGCCGGTGATGAAGGTCACGTTCATGCGGCTGCGGTACTTGGGCTGAGCGGTGGTCTTGAACAGCTTGCTGTTGTCCAGGAACTCATACAGGGCGGCAGCCTTTTCAATGTTGACCTTTTCCATGGCTTCCACGCCGCCGACGGACTTGAGCCACTCGAAGGTGAGGCCGGCCAGATAGATGCCCCAGGTGTTGGGGGTGTTGTACATGCTCTGCTTTTCGACCTGGACCTGCCAGTTGAGCAGCTTGGGGCAGATATCCATGGTGCGGCCGAGCAGGTCCTTGCGGACGATCAGGAGGCACAGGCCGGAGGGGCCGATGTTCTTCTGCGCGCCGGCGTAGATCACGCCGTACTTGCTGACGTCCATGACCTCGGAGAGGATCATGGAGCTGGCGTCGCACACGATGGGAGCCTTGCACTTGGGCAGCTCGACGAAGCGGGTGCCGTAGATGGTGTTGTTCTGGGTGATGTGGACATAGTCCGCGTCATCGTCAAAGGTGATGGCGTTCACATCCGGAACATAGGTGTAGGTATCTTCACGGCTGGAGGCGACCACGTTGACCTGCCCGTAGCGCTTGCCTTCCTCGGCGGCCAGGTGGGCGAAGTTGCCGGAATCGATGTAGTCAGCCTTTTTGTTGACCATCAGGTTCAGCGGGACAGCGGAGAACTGCTGGGTGGCGCCGCCCTGCAGGAACACGACCTCGTAATCCTCGGGGATGTTCATCAGGTCACGGATATCGGCGACGGTTTTATCGTAAATATCGGTGTACATCTTGCTGCGATGGGACATTTCCATCACGGACATACCGGTGTCACCGTAGATCAGCAAATCTTTCTGTGCCTTTTCGAGAACAGGCAGTGCGAGCTGGGAAGGTCCCGGGGAAAAGTTGTATACGCGTTCCATCTTGAGTGTTCCTCCTTCAGTGGTGCGGGACAAATATGTCCCGGTGGGATAAAATTGACCATGCACGTATTATAGCTCTTTTTCAGAAAAAAGCAAGAGGAAAAAAGAATATATATTGTTTTTTTTCGGGAGAAGGCTTTTGGTCCGTCCTTCACGAGAGAGAAGACTCATCAAGAGGATAAAAAATAGCGATGGCTCAATCGTTTTTACCGACGATGAGAGCCCCACTCCAGTGAAAACAAACTGGCGGAACTCTCAAGTCGATAAAATCAAGAGTATCGCTACATGAAAAATATACCCGAAGAAATGACTGATGTCAATATCTGATCTGTTCAAACGATATTTGAAGTCGAAGACTGTCTTTTACAAGTGGATGATTCTAGAGAAAAAATAGCGATGGCTCTAAAGTATTTCATCGATGAGAGCACCACTCCAGTAGCTACAAACTGGCGGAACTCTCAAGTCGATAAAATCAAGAGTATCGCTACATGAAAAATATATCCGAAGAAATGACTGATGTCAATATCTGATCCGTAAAAAACAGAGCCTTCCGGGGGGAAGGCTCTGTTGGGGTTATTGGGAATCAATAGGTGTAGGAGTCGCGGAGCTCGATGTCCTTGTAGCGCTTCATGCCGGTGCCGGCAGGGATCAGCTTGCCGAGGATGACGTTCTCCTTGAGGCCGATCAGCGGGTCGATCTTGCCGTGGATGGCGGCTTCGGTCAGGACGCGCGTGGTCTCCTGGAAGGAGGCGGCGGACAGGAAGCTCTCCGTGGCCAGGGACGCCTTGGTGATGCCCAGCAGGATACGCTTGGCAACAGCGGGCATGCCGTCGGCCATGATGGCCTTCTGGTTGGCTTCCTCGAAGCGGAAGATATCCACCAGGGAGCCGGGCAGCAGATCGGTATCACCGCTGTCCTCGATGCGGACCTTGCGGAGCATCTGGCGGATGATGATCTCGATGTGCTTGTCGCTCACACCGACGCCCTGCAGACGGTACACGCTGAGGACCTCGCGGAGCAGGTAATCCTGGACCGCCTTGACGCCCAGGATGCGGAGCAGGTCATGCGGGTTGATGGAGCCTTCCGTCAGCTCGTCGCCGGCGTCCACATGGTCGCCCTCGGCGACCTTCAGGCGGGAGCCGTAGGTGATCTGGTAGGACTTCTGGTCCTGCGGATCCTCGTCGTTGGTGATCACCAGGAGGCGCTTTTTCTTGGTCTCCTGGATGGATACGACGCCGGAGATCTCGGCCAGGATGGCGTCACGCTTCGGCTTGCGGGCCTCAAACAGCTCCTCCACGCGGGGAAGACCCTGAGTGATGTCGTCCGCGCCGGCGATACCGCCGGTATGGAAGGTACGCATGGTCAGCTGGGTGCCGGGCTCGCCGATGGCCTGAGCCGCGATGATGCCGACGACCTCGCCGACGTCCACCTTGCCGCCGTGGGCCATGTTCTCGCCGTAGCAGCGGGCACAGACGCCGTTTTCGGTGCGGCAGGTGAGGACCGAGCGCACCAGCACTTCCTTGATGCCGGTTGCGGCGATCTCCTTCGCCTTCTTGTAGTCAATGGGCTCGTTGACGCGGACGAGGATCTCTCCGGTGTTCGGGTCAACGATATCCGCGGCGGCGGTACGGCCGCGCAGACGCTCGTCCAGGCTTTCGATGGACTGCTTGCCGCTCATCAGCTCACTGACGGTGATGCCGCGGATCTTTTCGCCGCGGGCCGCGAAGCAGTCCTCCTCGCGCACGATGACCTCCTGGGAAACGTCCACCAGACGGCGGGTCAGATAACCCGAGTCAGCGGTACGCAGGGCGGTATCGGCCAGGGACTTGCGGCTACCGTGAGAGGACAGGAAGAATTCCAGAACCGTGAGGCCTTCGCGGAAGTTCGCGCGGATGGGCAGCTCGATCGTTTTACCGGAGGGAGAAGCCATCAGGCCGCGCATGCCGGCCAGCTGGGAGACCTGAGCGGAAGAACCGCGGGCGCCCGAGTCGGTCATCATGCGGATGGGGTTGAACTCATCCAGGTTCGGAAGGATCTGATTCTTCAGGGTGTTGGTGCACTCGCTCCAGATGTCGATGACGCGGTTGTAGCGCTCATCCTCGGAGAGAAGACCGCGGCGGAACAGGTTGTTGACCTTGCGGACTTCCTCATCGGCCTCGGCCAGAAGGGTCTTCTTGGTCGGGGGCACCTTGATGTCAGAAACGGACACCGTGATGGCGCCGATGGTGGAGTACTTGTAGCCCAGCGCCTTGATCTTGTCCAGCACCTGGGCGGTCTTATGCTCACCCTGGGTGTGGAAGCACATATCCACGATGCTGCTCAGCTGCTTCTTGCCGACGAGCTCATCCACCTCCAGGGCGAACATGTCGTCCAGGCACTCGCGCTTGCGGAAGCCGAGGTTCTGCGGGATGGCGTCGTTGAAGATCAGGCGGCCCAGCGTGGTGTCGATCAGCTTCTGGCCCTTTTCGCCGTTGAACTCGCGCTCAATGCGGACTTTGATGGGGCTCTGCAGCGTGATCTGCTCGAGGGAGTAGGCCATGATGGCTTCATCCATGGAGGAGAAGACGCGGCCGGCGCCCTTGGCCTTGTCGTTGACGATGGTCAGGTAGTAGCAGCCGATAACCATGTCCTGAGAGGGGGAGATGACGGGCTTGCCGTCCTGCGGCTTCAGGATGTTGTTATGGGCCAGCATCAGGAAGCGGGCTTCCGCCTGGGCCTCCATGCTCAGCGGGACGTGCACGGCCATCTGGTCGCCGTCGAAGTCGGCGTTGAAGGCGGTACAGGCCAGGGGGTGCAGCTTGATGGCCTTGCCCTCGACCAGGATCGGCTCAAAGGCCTGGATGCCCAGACGGTGCAGGGTAGGCGCACGGTTCAGCAGAACGGGATGGTCACGGATGACCTCTTCCAGAATGTCCCAGACCTCCGGGCGCACCTTTTCGACGGCGCGCTTGGCGGACTTGACGTTGTGGCAGATCTTGAGGTTGACCAGGCGCTCCATGACGAAGGGCTTGAACAGCTCCAGAGCCATTTCCTTCGGCAGGCCGCACTGATACAGCTTGAGCTCGGGGCCGACGACGATAACGGAACGGCCGGAATAGTCAACACGCTTGCCCAGCAGGTTCTGGCGGAAACGGCCCTGCTTGCCGCGGAGCAGATCCGACAGGGACTTGAGGGCGCGGTTGCCGGGGCCCGTGACGGGGCGGCCGCGGCGGCCGTTGTCGATCAGGGCGTCCACAGACTCCTGCAGCATGCGCTTTTCATTGCGGACGATGATGTCCGGGGCGCCCAGCTCCAGCAGTCTCTTGAGACGGTTGTTGCGGTTGATGACCCTGCGGTACAGGTCATTCAGGTCGGAGGTGGCGAAACGGCCGCCGTCCAGCTGGATGAGGGGACGCAGGTCCGGGGGAATGACGGGGACGATCGTGAGGATCATCCACTCGGGCTTGTTGTGGCTGGTGCGGAAGGACTCGACGACCTCCAGGCGCTTGATGGCGCGGGCGCGCTTCTGGCCTTCGGTCTCGCGGTCACGTTCTTTTTCGGTCAGCTGGGCGATCTCCGCCTTCAGCTCCGCGGACAGCTTGTCCAGATCCAGGTCCTTGAGCATGATCTGGACGGCTTCGGCGCCCATCTTGGCGACGAAGGAGCCCTTGCCGCAGCGGGCTTCGATCTCCCGGTAGCGGGCATCGTTGATCAGCTCATACTTTTTCAGTCCGGTCTCGTCGGAATTGCCGGGATCCAGGACGATGAAGTTGGCGAAGTACAGGACCTTTTCCAGATTTCTGGGGGAGATGTCCAGCAGCATGCCCATGCGGCTGGGGATGCCCTTGAAATACCAGATGTGGCTGACGGGGGCGGCCAGCTCGATGTGGCCCATGCGCTCCCGGCGGACCTTGGCGCGGGTGACCTGCACGCCGCACTTGTCACAGATCTTGTCCTTGTCCTTGAACTTGATGCGCTTATATTTACCGCAGTTGCACTCCCAGTCCTTGGTGGGCCCGAAGATGCGCTCGCAGTACAGGCCGTCGCGCTCGGGCTTCAGGGTGCGGTAGTTGATGGTTTCGGGCTTGGTGACCTCACCGTGGGACCAGGCGAGGATCTGCTCGGGCGATGCCATACCGATCTGGATCGAATCCAGGTTAGAAAGTTCAAACAATGAGTGACACTCCTTTCTTACAGGTCGTCATCCAGATTCAGGTCATCGGAATCGAGATCATCCAGCGCGTCGGGATCGATGCCCAGGTCGTCCGGTCCGAGGTCCAGGCCGGAGGAGCCCAGATCCAGATCATCGCTGTCCAGGTCGAGGTCGTCATCGCCGCCGAGGGACAGATCGTCGTCAGACATGCTGAAGGCTTCGTCCGCGGCACGCTCGGTATCCTCGTCCTCTTCCTCAGGCAGCATGGCTTCCTCGGCACGCTCCGCGCCGCGGTCGGGGCGGACGGAAGCGACCGGCATGGCCATGTCCTCGGGATCCAGCTCGGGGATCTCGATCTCGTTCTTGTTGGCATCCAGCACGCGGATATCCAGGCTCAGAGCCTGCATTTCCTTCAGCAGGACCTTGAAGCTCTCCGGCACGCCGGGGGTCGGGATGTTCTGGCCCTTGATGATGGCTTCGTAGGTCTTGACGCGGCCGACGGTATCGTCCGACTTGACGGTCAGGATCTCCTGCAGGGTGTTGGCGGCGCCGTAGGCTTCCAGCGCCCAGACTTCCATTTCGCCGAAGCGCTGGCCGCCGAACTGGGCCTTGCCGCCCAGAGGCTGCTGGGTCACCAGGCTGTAGGGGCCGGTGGACCGGGCATGCATCTTGTCATCGACCAGGTGATGCAGCTTGAGGAAGTACATGATGCCGACGGTGACGGGGTTCTCGAAATAGTCGCCGGTGCGGCCGTCGCGGACGCGGATCTTGCCCTGGCGGAAGAGCTCCTTGCCCTCCTCATCCAAGTCCAGGCGCAGCGGGCGACCGTTGTGGAAGTGATACTCGGTCACGTGCGGATCGTTCTCATCCTCGGGAGCGGACATCTTGGCTTCCGCCGCGGTGAGCTGCTCCAGGATCTCTTCATAGTTGGCGCCGTCGAAAACGGGGGTGGCGATGTGCCAGCCCAGAGCGCGGCAGGCAAGGCCCAGATGGACCTCCAGCACCTGGCCCAGGTTCATACGGCTGGGAACGCCCAGGGGGTTCAGCACGATCTGCAGGGGAGTGCCGTCCGGCAGGAAGGGCATATCCTCCTCACGCAGGATGCGGGACACGACGCCCTTGTTGCCGTGGCGGCCGGACATCTTGTCGCCGACGGAGATCTTTCTCTTCTGCGCAATGTAAATGCGGACCATTTCATTGACGCCGGGAGAAAGCTCATCCTTGTTCTCACGGGTGAAGATCTTGACATCGACGACGATGCCGCCTTCGCCGTGGGGCACGCGCAGGGAGGTGTCGCGCACCTCGCGCGCCTTTTCGCCGAAGATGGCGCGCAGCAGGCGCTCTTCAGCGGTGAGCTCGGTCTCGCCCTTGGGCGTGACCTTGCCGACCAGGATATCTCCCGC
>JAFWQA010000001.1 GCA_017509255.1 Clostridia bacterium
CCCGCGGCTGAGCCTGAAGTCGTGGAAGAAGAACCCGCGGCGGAGCCTGAAGTCGTGGAAGAAGCTCCCGCGGCGGAGCCTGAAGTCGTGGAAGAAGAACCCGCGGCTGATCCTGAAGCTGTGGAAGAAGAACCCGCGGCCGAGCCTGAAGTCGTGGAAGAAGAACCCGCGGCCGAGCCTGAAGTCGTGGAAGAAGAACCCGCGGCCGAGCCTGAAGTCGTGGAAGAAGCTCCCGCGGCTGAGCCTGAAGTCGTGGAAGAAGAGCCCGCGGCCGAGCCTGTAGTCGTGGAAGAAGAGCCCGCGGCCGAGCCTGTAGTCGTGGAAGAAGAGCCCGCGGCCGAGCCTGAAGTCGTGGAAGAAGAGCCCGCGGCCGAGCCTGAAGTCGTGGAAGAAGCTCCCGCTGCTGAGCCTGAAGTCGTGGAAGAAGCTCCCGCGACGGAACCTGAACCCGTGGAAGAAGCTCCCGCGACGGAGCCTGAAGTCGTGGAAGAAGAGCCCGCGGCCGAGCCTGTAGTCGTGGAAGAAGCTCCCGCGGCCGAGCCTGAAGTCGTGGAAGAAGCTCCCGCGGCTGAGCCTGAAGCCGTTGAAGAAGCTCCCACGGCTGAGCCTGAACCCGTGGAAGAAGAACCCGCGGCTGAGCCTGAAGTCATTGAAGAAGCTCCCGCTGATGAAGTTGAAGACGAAATCACTATTGTTGACCCTGAATCTGAACCTGAAGAGGAAACCGAATCCCCCGCAGAAACCGCATCCAAGACCGTATATAGATTCAGTGACGCCAATATCTCCGCTGTTGTAACGCTGAGCAAGGCCAGTGTCATCCCGGATGATGCCAAACTGAAGGTCACCCACATCAAACCCGGCAGCCGTGCCTACAAGGCTTATATGGAAGCCCTGAACAAAAACGGCAGCATGGAATACGATGCCTCCAACTCCCTGATCTATGACTTCGCTTTCCTGGTGGACGGTATAGAAGTTCAGGCGGAAGACGGCACCATGAAAGTGGACGTCACCTTCAAGCAGAACCAGCTGACTGAACTCGGCGCGGAAAGCGCCAAGGACGTTTCCGTCAAGCACCTTACGCTGGATGAAGACGTGCTGGACAATGTCGACAAAACGGTGGATGCTGATTTCACCGCGGATGACGTCCATATCTCTTCCGTAGGAACCTCCGTTTCCCTGGACGGAAATACCGATCAGGTCGGCTTTACAGTTGACGGCTTCTCCGCTTTCGTTTTTACCACTACCGTCTCCCCTAATGCCAGCGCTCCGAAGATCACGACCCAGCCTGCCGACCTTACCATTGCGATCGGAGAGAAAGCAGTCATGAAAGTCGTTGCCACAGGCGTCGGGCTGACGTATCAGTGGTGGTCCAAAGATGTCGGGGATACCTCCTGGACAAAAATCACCTCTGACACCGGGAAGACCGCCAGCCGTACCATTAAAGGCACTGCCGCCATGGAGGGGCGTAAGTATAAATGCATTGTCTACAGCTCCAACGGGACAAAAGTGACCTCCAGAGCGCTGACCATTACGATCAAACCGAAAATTACCACGCAGCCGGCCGACATCTCTCTCAAGGTCGGGGAAAAAGCAACCATGGCTGTCGTCGCAACAGGCGTCGGGCTGACGTATCAGTGGTGGGTCAAGGACGTCGGGGATACCTCCTGGACAAAAATCACCTCTGACACCGGGAAAACTGCCAGCCGTACCATCAAAGGCACGGCTGCCATGGAAGGCCGCCTTTACAAGTGTATCGTTTACTGCTCCAACGGGACGAAGGTGACCTCCCGCGCCCTGAAAATTACAGTCCTTCCCAACATTACCAAGCAGCCTACCGCGAAAGATATCAAGGCCAAAACCAGTATGACCATGAGTGTCACCGCTACGGGCGTCGGCCTGAAGTATCAGTGGCAGTATAAGGACGCGAAAACAACGTCCTGGACCAGCATTTCCGGCTCCACCTCAGCAAGCAAGACCATTAAACCCTCCACCGAAATGAACGGTCGTCAGTACCGCTGCAGGGTCACCGACGCCAACGGAAAGAAGGTTTACTCCAGCGCCGTTACCCTGTCCGTTTACGGAGAAACCAGCCTCGTCCGGTATCGGATCAAGGATATGAACTACGCCTCCGTGATCGCTTATCTCGGAACCGCGAAAAGTGTGACCGTGCCTTCCAAGCTGGACGGTTATCCGGTCAAGCAGATCTTCACCAATGCTTTCAAGGGAACCTCCATCACCAGCATCGTGATCCCCACGTCGGTCACCTATATCGGACAGTCCGCCTTTGAAAACTGCAAATCGCTGACAACCGTCACCCTTTCCGACAAAGTCAGCACGATCAAGCCCAAGGCCTTCAAGAACTGCACCAAGCTGACCACCATGAAGATCAAAAACTGATCGAATCCCGTTCCTCTGCGGACAGCCGAAAGGCTGTCCGTTTTTTTGTTCTTCTGCTGCGTTCTTTCCGGTCCCGGGTTGTTTTCCGTTTTCTCTTCGTATAATATGTCCTTGCTGACACTATTATTATGAGCTTTACAGGAGGCAAAAATGTCCTTTGATCAGATTGGTGTTCGTCCCTCAGAGATCCTGCTGCCGGATGCTTCTGTCACGCCGGAAACCTGGGCCTGCGTTGCCTGCGACCAGTATACCTCCGAACCGGAATACTGGGCTCAGACCGCCAAGACCGTGGGCAGCAATCCTTCCACGCTGAACCTGATGCTGCCGGAATGCTATCTGAAGGACAGCTCCGCGCGTATCCCGAAGATCCATGCCACCATGGCGGAATATCTTTCCGGCGGGATCCTGAAGCCTGCCGTAAAAAACGGCTTTATCCTCTGCGAACGGACGACCCCGTCCGGGACCCGGCTCGGGCTCGTTTGCGCCGTGGATCTGGAAGACTATGATTTCACAAAAGGCTCCCTTCCGCTGATCCGGCCCACGGAGCAGACCATTGCCTCCCGGCTTCCCGCCAGGCTGGAGATCCGCCGCGGCGCGCCGCTGGAGCTGACCCATATTATGATATTGCTGGACGATCCGGACCGCACCGTCCTGGAGCCGCTCCGCGCCAAAAAGGCCTCCCTGCGTAGGCTTTATGACTTTGATCTGATGCAGCGCGGCGGCCATCTTGCCGGCTATGCCGTGGAAAGCGAAGAGGATCTGGCCTCCGTTGACCGGGCTATGAATGCCCTGCGCGTTTCTCTGGGACCGGATCCCATGCTGCTCGCCGTCGGCGACGGAAACCATTCTCTCGCAACTGCCAAGGCCTACTGGAATGAGGTCCGGGAAACACTGTCTGAAGAGGAGCGGAAGAACCATCCTGCCCGCTTCGCCCTGTGTGAGATTGAGAATATTCACGATGAAGCCCTGCTGTTTGAGCCGATCCACCGGATCCTGACCCATGTTTCCCTCCCGGAGCTGCTTGCTTCCTGGCAGGCATATGCCGCTGCCCGCGGCATGTCCCTGGTGAACAGCGGGAACGGCCATACCTTTACGGTCGTCAGCGGTCCTGAGGAACGCCGGATCACCGTGACGCATCCCGAGGGCGCGATCCCCTGCGAAACAGTCCAGAAGTTCCTGGACGATTTCCTTGCCGGACATCCGGAGGCGGAAATCGACTTCATCCACGGGGAGGCCTCCGTCCGTACGCTGGCTCAGGCGGAAGGTACCGTCGGCTTCCTGCTGCCGGAGATCGATAAGAGCACCTTCTTTGAGGACGTCAAAAAGCTGGGTGTGCTGCCCAGAAAAACCTTCTCCATGGGAGAAGCGGATGAAAAACGCTTTTATATGGAAAGCAAAAGGATCTGATCAAAAAAAGAGCAGTTCGACTGCTCTCTTATTCCCGATATGATCTTTTTCCCGCTGCCATCGGCAGCGGGTTTTTTCACGTCAGTTCATAGGTCACCCGAACCGCGCGGGAAAGGAACCCGATATCGCTCATCTGCGCCGTCTCTGCTTCGTATTCCCTGTCATAGCTCTGCAGCAGCACGCTGTGATCGTCCAGGATCCGGATCTTTCTCAGATAGCGATGCTCCCTGTAATTCAGCAGCATCACAGCGCCGTCCACCGGGCTCTGGGCAGGCACGGTCAGCACGATATCCCCCCGGCAGATACGGAAGCCCCGCATGCTGTCATCCGGCACAAGATAATAAAAGACCTTGTCCGGATTGGCCCCTTCGATCCTCCCGTTTTCCACCGGCTCCAGCTTATAGCTGACCGGCTTCATCACGGCATTCATCACAGGCACGCGCTTCAGTACGCTCTGCAGGGCATCCAGCCAGACGCTTCCCGCGACGCCTTCATCCTTCTCCTCTGTGGAGGCAACCCTGACCGCCGCCTTCGGCGCGGGCTTTGCCGCCACCGCCTGTACCAGGCGCGGCTGCACCTGCGCCAGGTCGACTGTCGCCGCAATATCATCCAGCGTAAATTCCGCTTCCGTCTGCTGCTTCAGCCCGATGGTCTTCAGGATCCGTCTTGCCTGATCGTCCGCAATGATCCGGGTCCCGGCTTCGACCGCCTCCAGATAGCTTTCACTCACACCGCATTTCCGGGCTACCTGTTTTGTCGTCAGCTTTTGCCGGATCCGTTCTGTGCGGATCAGATCTCCCAGTCTGCTCATTCCGTTTCTCTCCTCATTTCCGGGTGCTGTTTCTTTCCCGGTCGTCCTTCCTGAATCATATCGGGAATGTTCTTAAAAAACAACAGAAATACAAAAAGAAGACAATCCTGCCGCTCCGCTTTCCGGATCCCCGATACAGAACAAAAGTCTCAGCAGGAATTACCGTATCCGATGAAGAATAAACATTTATCTGTGCCTGCGGGTAACAGAGGAGTGAGGGAAAGGAGAGAAACCCATGAGCGATCTGACCCAGAGTGAACTGGACGAAATTGAGGAGTTTCAAAAGTACCAGTTTGATACCCAGCTGCTGATCGAGGGAACCGATCTGGATGACTTTGAGATCCGCGACTATATTACCGAACACTTTGAGGGCAATGAGCTTCTCGTTGTCGGCGATGAAGAGCTGATCAAGATCCATTTTCATACAAACGAGCCCTGGCTCGTTCTGGCTTACTGCGCCACCAAGGGCGATATCTATGATATCGTGGTGGAAAACATGTTCCGCCAGGCCAAGGGACTGCAGGGATGAATGTTCTCCCTCCGTGAAAAAGGAGCCCGCAGGCTCCTTTTTTTGTTTCCTTATTTTGCCTCGGCCCAGCTGCTTCCGGAATGTACCTCAGCCACCAGCGGGACCTTCAGCTGGATCGCGTTTTCCATGGCATCCCTCAGCAGCCTTCCTGCCTCCTCCGCCTCCTCCGGTGGGCATTCCAGGATCAGCTCGTCATGTACCTGGGAGATCAGCCGGCTCCGCAGCCCATGTTCCCGCAGCGCCCGGTCCACCCGGATCATTGCCACCTTGATGATGTCCGCGGCCGTGCCCTGCACCGGCGTATTCATCGCGGCCCGTTTGCCGAATTCCCGGATCTGCGCTTTGTCGCTCCTGAGCTCCGGCAGATAACGCCGCCGGCCCATCAGCGTTTCCGCATAGCCGTTTTCCATGCCGCTTTGCGCGGTCTCATCCATATAGCGCTTGACGCCCGGATACTTTTCAAAATACTTTTCAATAAACTCCGCCGCTTCCTTCCGGCTGACGCCGGTATTCCGACTCAGGCCGAAGCCGCTGATCCCGTAGATCAGGCCGAAGTTCACCGCCTTGGCGCGGGAACGCAGCTCCGGTGTGACCCATTCAGGCGGAACATCAAAAATCTCGCTGGCTGTTCTGGTATGAATATCTTCACCGTTCCTGAAGGCGTTTACCAGCGCCTCATCCCCGGAAAAATGCGCCATCAGACGCAGCTCGATCTGGCTGTAGTCCGCGTCCAGCAGGATCCAGCCCTTTCGGGGAAGGAAAGCCCGGCGAAGCTCCTTTCCCTCCTCCGTCCGGACCGGAATATTCTGCAGATTCGGATCTGAGGAGGAAAGGCGCCCCGTCGCCGTGGCGACCTGGTCAAAATACGAATGTACTCTGCTGTTCTCATCCGCCAGCGGGATCAGGCCCTCCACATAAGTGCCGTTCAGCTTGCTCAGCTGACGGTATCTCAGAAGCGGCTCTATCACGGCAGGCGCCTCAAAGCGCAGCCCTTCGAGGATCTCCGCCGAAGTGGAATAGCCCTGGCTTGTTTTTTTGCCGTGGGGTAGTCCGAGCTTTTCAAAAAGGACCTCCCCCAGCTGTTTGGGGCTGTTCAGGTTGAATTCCTCACCGCAAGCCCTGATCACGGCAGCCCGCTTTTCCGCGATCTCCGCCGTGTATTTTTTCCCAAGCTCCCTCAGGAAAGCGAGATCCACCGTAAAGCCTTCCTTTTCCATCCGGAAAAGGGTAAAGCTCAGCGGCATTTCCACCTCCGTCATCAGCGGAAGCATTCCGCGGTTTTCCAGCTGCTCCTTCTGCCACCGGTAAAGAGAGCATACTGTGGAAGCATCCTCAGGCAGGTCCGGGTAAAGCGCCTTCAGACGGTAGCTTTTCTCCTGCGGATTCATCAGATACGCGCCCAGCTCCGTATCCCAGGCAAAGGATTCCGGCAGGGAAGTCCCTGCTTTATCCATCATATGCAGCAGCTTTTTCCCGTCATGAACCACCGCTTTTTCATTCTTCAGAGCGGAAGCAAGCCCGGTAAAAACCTCCTCAGGGGCCAGACCCGGCGTCAGCAGATCTCCTCCGAGGGAAATCACGCAGCGGGCTCCGCTTTCCTTTGCCAGGGAAGCCGCCGCGTCACCGATGTACACGCACAGGGCGCCCTCCAGGCCGGCCGCCTTCTTCAGCCAGGCCTCCAGCTCTCCCGGCGTACTGACGGTTTCTTCTTCAGCAAAAGGCAGCAGATTTTCCGCGGCAAAAGGCTTTTCCGCTTCCGGAGACGTATTTTTTTTCTGCTTTTCCGGCTGTGCAGCCTCTCCCGCCGCTTCCGGATCCAGTCTTTTGATGATGGTAAAAAGCTTCAGCTTTCGAAGCGCGGGAATGCCCTTCCGGAGATCCGGAAGCGCGCAATCCTCCATGCTGAATTCCACAGGCGCGTCCCTCCGGATAGTCGCCAGCTCTTTACTGAAGCGCGCCTGATCCGCCCACTGAGCCAGCTTTTCACCCAGCTTGCCCTTTACATTGCCGGCGTTTGCCAGCACATTCTCCAGCGTTCCGTATTCCTGCAGGAGCCTGACCGCCGTTTTGTCACCCACTCCGGGAACGCCCGGGATATTATCGCTGCTGTCACCCGCCAGTCCTTTCCAGTCCGTTACCTGATCCGGCGTAAAGCCGTATTCCTCATAAACCTTTTCCGGTGTAAACAGCAGTGTTTCGGTAATACCCTTCCGGGTAAACATCAGCTCCGTTCCGTCGCCGACCAGCTGCAGCGCGTCCCGGTCTCCGGTCAGCAGAAGAGGTCTTACTCCCTCCTTTGCGCCCAGCAGGGAAAGCGTCCCCAGCAGATCATCCGCTTCCCATCCGGCAAGGGAATACCGCCTGATGCCCAGATCGTCCAGAAGCTGCGGCCCGGTGATAAACTGCTGCCTCAGTTCGGGAGGCGTTTCCCTCCGTCCGGCCTTATAATCCGGATATACCGTATGGCGAAAGGTCGGCGCGTGTTCATCAAAACAGACCGCGAGATATTTCACGTCCTGCTCCCGGATGACCTTCAGCAGCATATTCAGAAAACCGTAGATCGCGTTCGTATAGACCCCGTCCGCATCCATGACCGGAAGCGCGTGAAAAGCCCGGTGCATCAGGCTGTTTCCGTCGACTATCAGAAAGGTATCCATCATTCCGGATATTTCTCCTTTTTCCATCTTTTCGGAATCATTATATCGGATCGTCCGGTTTTCGTCCATTCTTTTCAAAGCCGCCAAAACATGATATAATCCGCTCGTATGATCAAACCGTTATTCCGGTGGAAGGGGGGCTTCCGGCTGTGGCATATTCCGTCGGCGCCGTATCTCTCGGATGCAACAAGAACCGGGTAGACACCGAATCCGCACTCGGCCTGTTAAAGGAGCGCGGCTTCAGGATCACCTCCGATCCGGCAAATGCCGATATTCTGATGGTCAATACCTGCGGTTTTATCGAATCCGCCAAGGAAGAATCCATCGATACCATTCTGGAAATGGCGGAATATAAAAAGACCGGACGCTGCCGTCTGCTGGTCGTCACCGGCTGCCTTGCACAGAGATATGAAAAGGAGCTGCTGAAGGAACTGCCGGAGATCGATCTTCTTCTGGGCGTCAATCAATACGGCCGCCTTGTGGATGCCATTGAAAAGTCCATGACAGGCGCCCGGCTGAGCTTCTGTGACGATGACGGCTCCTATTTTGAACAGCGCCGTGTGCTTACCACTCCTTCCTATACCGCATATACGCGGATCGGGGAGGGCTGTTCCAACCGCTGCACCTTCTGCGCGATCCCCCTGATCCGCGGCAATTACCGCAGCAGAGAGGAAAACGCGATCCTTCAGGAAATCCGCCTGCTTGCCGGGCAGGGCGTCCGGGAGCATATCCTTGTCGCTCAGGATACCACCCGGTGGGGAACGGACGGCGGCGGGCATTCCCGGCTTCCCTCCCTGATGAAAAAGGTCAGCGAGATCCCGGGTGTTGAATGGCTCCGCGTGCTTTACTGCTATCCGGATGAAACCGGCAGCGAGCTTCTGGACGTCCTGGCAGGAACGCCGAATATCTGTCCGTATCTGGATATTCCTGTCCAGCATATCAATCCCGATATCCTGAAAAGGATGCGCCGCCGCGGCACCAGAGAGGATATCCTCCGCTGCGTCCGGGGAGCAAAAAGCAGAAACCTGACTCTGCGAACCAGCCTGATCGTCGGTTTTCCGGGAGAAACGGAGGACCAGTTCAAAGAGCTGATGGATTTCGTGGAGGAAGCCGAATTCGACCGGATGGGCGCCTTTATGTATTCCGCGGAAGAAGGCACTCCCGCAGCGAAAATGCCGGATCAGATTCCGGAAGAAATCAAACAGGAACGCTTTGACCGGCTGATGAGGCTGCAAAGCCGTATTTCCCTGAAAAAAAACCGTCTGCGCGTCGGCTCCACGGAAAAGGTACTGATCACCGACCGGAATGAAGAGGGCATGTATCTCGGCCGCAGTATGCGTGAGGCACCGGAAACGGACGGGGAAATCGTTTTTACCTGTTCAGAAGGCTCGCCGGTCCCCGGCTCCTTTATTCCTGTGAAAATAACCGGAGCCCGTACCTACGATCTGACAGGTGAAGCCTGAATTACCTTAAAAAACGGGCATATGCCAGCAAGGAGCATGCAGTGAATACGCCAAATAAGCTGAGTCTGATCAGAATCGGATGCATTCCTCTGATCGTCCTGATGATGTCTCTTTCCGAGCCGTGGTGCCGGTGGGCTGCTGTTTTTCTTTTCGCGTTTGCTTCCTTTACTGATTTTCTGGACGGTCATCTTGCCCGGAAACACAACCTGATCACAGACTTCGGTAAATTTATCGATCCCGTCGCGGATAAGCTTCTCGTTCTTTCCACCTTCATTATGCTTTCAGATCAGAAGCTTTTGCCCGCCTGGTTCATTATCGTTATTCTTGCCCGTGAGCTGGCGGTAGACGGATTAAGGCTTGTGGCAATGACAAAAAATCTTGTTATTGCCGCCGGTCCCTTCGGTAAAATCAAAACCTTCAGCCAGATGCTCCTGATCCTGTACCTGATGGTTTTCCGGCTTCCGTTCAGCCACTGGCTCACCCTTGTTTTTGCTGTATGGGTCCTTTTTGCGACCGTATACAGCGGAATCGATTATTTTCTGAAAAACCGTTCCGTATTTGCTTCCTGAAAGGGTTTTCCACAGTTTTCTTTTTCACAGCCTGTGAATTCTGTGAAATCGTTGGATTATTTTTCCGGTTTTCCGATTTTATCATTCCCGGCTTTTTCTGATTTAATTTTTTTGGACCCGAAAAAAGGGTTTTCAGGAACGGGAATGGAAGATTAACAGGACAGGCTGTTAATAAATCGGGACTTTTCCACAATGTTTTTTTTCCTGCAAAAGACCGATTTTCAGGCATTCGCAGTTTTTTCCACAGTTTTTACAGCCACTGCTACGACAACGGCTTTTATAATATATTTCATATTATTATTGTCGTCATCTATGACCGACGGAAAGACGAGGAATCTGTATGATATTTACCATGAATACCCAGGACCTTCTTGAAGGTCTGAATACCGTCACAAGAGCTCTTTCTCCGAGGCCGGCGAAACAGATCCTGGAAGGGGTCCTTTTGGATGCAGGGGAAAACAGAATAACCCTGACCTGCTCGGACGGAGCTCTTTCCATTGAGTATACGAATATAGCGGATGTACAGGAAGAAGGCCAGGCAGTTCTTCCGGGAAGGCTTTTTACGGAGCTGATCAGAAAACTTCCCCAGGGTTCCGTAACGGTAAACGTTTCTGACGGACATCTGGCAAACATCCGCTGCGGAAAAAGCAGAAGCAACCTTTCTGTTATGAACGCGGCGGAATATCCGGACATCGTGCAGCTGTCTTCGGGTTCTGTGATCAAAATCCCTCAGAATAAATTCAGGGACATGATCAGCCATGTGATTTTTGCCATCGCTACCGATGAAAGCAGACAGATTTTAACCGGCTGCCTTCTGGAGGTCAGCCGCAGCGAGGCGCGGCTGGTAGCTCTTGACGGTTTCAGGCTTGCCATGCAGAAGCTGTTCCAGCCCTTTGAACTGCCGGACGGAAAGGACGTTGTAAAAGCGATCATTCCCGGAAAAGTACTCGGGGAGCTTTCCAAGATCCTTCAGGATGACGAGGATTTCTGCACCATGCTGATCGACCGGAACAGAATGCAGTGCACCTTCGGAAATATCCGGCTTTCATCTGTTCTGCTGGCGGGAGAATATATCGATTACCGCAGGATCATTCCCACAGAGTTCAGAACCGAAGCAAAAGCCAACAGGATGGCGGTACAGGACGCTATTGACCGTGCCAGCCTGATGGCCAGGGAAGGAAAGAACAATCTGATCCGTATGAGCTTCAGGGAAGATACGCTGAAAATCACTTCCAATGCGGAGCTCGGTGACGTGGAGGAAGAAACGGACGCCTCGCTGAACGGGGATCCGATCGAGATCGCATTCAACGCAAAATACATTATTGACGTGATCCGAAATGTATCGGAAGAAGATTTGTACATGAAATTTAATACAAATGTGAGTCCCTGCGTAGTTGTTCCCCAGACAGGAGATTCCTTTACCTATCTGATTCTTCCTGTGCGTGTATTTCAATAACTTTTTCGGAAGGAAATAACGGGAAAGCGGATGCTTTCCCGTTTTATCAATCATGAAGATCAGGGAAATCAATCTTGTACAGTTCCGGAATTATGAAAGACTGACGCTGCGTCCGAAGGACGGGATCAATCTTTTTTTCGGAAAAAACGGCTCAGGCAAAACCAATCTGCTTGAAGCGATCCATTACTGTGCCCTTGGAAAAAGCCACAGGATCAATAATGATCAGAATGCCATTATGAACGGGTACAGGGAAGCATCCTGCGCGCTGGATATTCAGGGCAGGCTGTCCGGGTTTCACATCAGACTGAAGCTTCAGCCCGAGGAGGCTGTAAAAAAGAGTGTCTGGATCGATCAGAAAAAAGTCAGAAAATTTTCTGAAATGATGGGATGTTTTCAATGCGTCATTTTTTCTCCTGAGGATCTGGGGCTGATCAGGGAAGGACCAGCCGTACGCAGACGTTTTCTGGATATGATGATCAGCCAGGTCAACAGGAAATATTTTATTGCGCTTCAGCAATACCGCGCGGCAATGGAACAGAGAAACGCCATTCTCAGGTTATGCAGGCAGACCGGCAGAAAACCGGATCCGGCGGTGGAGGATTTTGAAGCCATCATGGTTTCTTCCGCAATGACCGTTACGGAGGAAAGAAACCGGTATGCCGGAATGCTGACGGAAAAAGCAGCAGAAACATACAGCGCGATCAGCGGTCAGGACCGTGAAGTATTCAGTATGCTTTATCATTCCTTCCTGAAGGACAGGGACGATCCTGAATCAGAATATCAGAAACAGCTGAGAGAAAGCAGAGAAGATGATATCCGGCAGGGGATCACCACATGCGGTCCCCACAGGGATGATCTTGTTTTTATGCTGAACCGACGGAATATGAAGCTGTATTCTTCCCAGGGACAGATCCGGACGGCTGCCCTCGGGATCAAGCTCTCCCAGCTGAATATCCTGCAGGAGATCAGCGGGGACAGTCCGGTCCTGTTACTGGATGATGTAATGAGTGAACTTGATAAAGGCAGAAGAATGAGGCTTCTTGAAAAGATCGGGAACACACAGACCTTTATCACATGCTCAGATGAAAGCGATCTGGATGAATTCAGTGAAAGCAGGGTTTATGACGTTTATTCAGAAGACGGAAAGGGATATATCCGTGAAACCGGCATGAAACAGGAAACAGAAACGGAACAAATAACTGATCCTGATTTTACATAAAAAGAATGTTTCACGTGAAACAATGATTGATCGGGAGGAAAAAATGCCAGTCTGGACGGACGATCAGCTGAGAGTCATTCATTCCGGAGCAAAGGAGATTCTTTGCGCGGCTGCCGCCGGAAGCGGGAAAACAGCCGTTCTGGTAGAAAGAATCGTCAGGCTGATATCAGAGGGAGCCGACCCGGAAGAGTTTCTTGTCGTAACCTTTACCAACGCCGCAGCGGCGGAAATGAAGGAAAAGATCAGAAACAGACTTCTTGCAGACCGGAAGAAACCGGAGATCAGGAACGCTCTGGATAAAATAGAATATATGCAGGTTTCCACAATCCATTCCTTCTGCCAGAAACTCATCAGGGATCAGTTTCAGTTTCTTGAGCTGGATCCGTTTTTTCAGATCTGCGATACAAGCCAGAGAAAACAGCTTTTCCACGATGCCTTCAGGGAAGCCTGCGAGCAGCTGCAGAAAGAGCAGGATCAGGATTTTTTATTCTATAAAAAAATGTTTTCGGTGCAAAAAGCGGAAGAAACGGCAGAAGAAGTATACCGATATATCATGTCACTTGCCCATCCGTATGACTGGCTGGAAAAAGCAGTCCGATCCGTACCTGTGAATATGGACCAGGATCATCCGTGGTTCCGGACCGTGATCCTGATGGTACGGGAAAAAATGAATAAAGCGGAAATGATCCTGAACAGGCTCTATAAAATGCTTCAGGAAAATTCTGTTCCTGACGGTTACCGGGAGATCTGGAAAGAGGACTGTGAATTGTTTCACGTGAAACAACGGTATATTGAAGCCCCGGGAGGAAAAATGGAGAAAGCTTCTTTTACAGAGCTGCCCAGAAAAAGACTTTCCGGGGAAGAAGCGGAATGGCGGGACAGATACAAACCGGAAAGGGAAGCGTTTCGAAAGCTGATCGGGGAAACAGACGACCTTCTGATGGCAGACCCGGAAAAACTGAAGAAGGAATTCCGGACGGTCAGAGATGAACTGAGGGGACTCGGAAAGCTGACCGCATATACGGGAAAGATATTCCGCGAAAAGAAAAGACAAAAAAACCTGGTTGATTTCACGGATCTGGAGCATGAAGCGGTCTGTGTTCTTTCTGATGATAAGTGCAGAGAATCGCTTCAGAAAACATATCGGTATATTTTTGTGGATGAATGCCAGGACGTGTCTGCCGTACAGGATGAAATTATCCGGCTTCTTCATTCTTCGGAAAACAGCCTTTTTATGGTGGGAGACGTAAAGCAGAGCATCTACAGATTCAGGCTGGCGGATCCTACGCTGTTTCTGGAAAGAATGAGGGAATATACCGCAACCGCGTCAGACAACAGGGAATGTATATATCTTCGGGCCAATTTCCGTTCACGTCCGGAAATCCTTCAGACAACGAATACCGTTTTCCGGTCTGTGATGAAAGAAAGCGTAACGGAGCTGGATTACACAGAACGGGAAGAGCTTGTTCCCGGAAGGATCACATCGGGCCGCGAACCGGTTTTTGTTGATATTCTCTGTAATGACAGTGATGACGGATATTCCGTACTGTCCGCAACAGCGGATCATATCGCATCGCAAATAGGAATATTGCGCGGGGAGGAAAAGGAAAAGGGAAAAAAATACGAGTACAGGGACTGCGTGATCCTGATGCCCGCTGTCAAAGGAGACGGGCAGAGGCTGGCAGAGCTTCTCCGGCTCAGAAATATTCCGGTCTTTTTTGACGGTGACGCGGAATACTATCAGATGCCGGAAATACTGAGCGTCCGCGCGCTGCTGGAACTGATAGAAAATCCGACTATGGATATTT
Source organism: Clostridia bacterium (assembly GCA_017509255.1). Lineage (GTDB taxonomy): Bacteria > Bacillota > Clostridia > Christensenellales > Aristaeellaceae > Aristaeella. The sequence continues at coordinate 14,317 of JAFWQA010000001.1, forward strand.
CACTGATGTCCGTGCTCAGGGAAGTGCCATTTTGTTTTACGGAAAAAGAACTGAGCATGATCAGGCTGAAGCTTCCGGACAAAAATATTCCCTTCTGTGCCGCCTTTGCCGAGTGCAGCAGGGAAAAGTCCGAATTCGGAGAAAGGTGCAAAGCGGTTCTGGAAAGGCTGCATCTGTGGCATTCCGTATCGGAGAGCATGAATCTGAGTGATTTCTTATGGTACCTGTATCAGGAAACGGGCTTATACTATGTCTGCGCATCGGAAACGGACGGAGCGGCAAGGCAGGCAAATCTGCGTATGCTTTGCGATCAGGCGGTCAAAGCGGAACAGAGAGGGATCCTGACGGTCAGAGATTTTCTTTCCTATATGCAGAGCCAGCAGGTATCCGGCGATCAGAGAAGCGCATGCCTGCTGGGGGAAAAGGATGATATGGTGCGGATCATGACCGTACATAAGAGCAAGGGGCTTCAGTTCCCTGTCGTTTTCTGCGCAGGTCTGAACAAAGCGCCCTTCGGGAAAAAGGCGGGAAACGTCAGTATTCATCAGAAGCTGGGCATATGTGTTCCCTTTAAGGATCCGGATCACCGTATTTCGAGAAAAACGGTTGCGGATGAAATTTTCTCCTGGCAGAAAACGCGGGAGGAACGGGCGGAGAAAATCCGCCTGCTGTATGTGGCAATGACCAGGGCTCAGGAAAAGCTGTTTATGATCATACCAAAGCAGGCGGAAGCATGCTGGTCGTTGCCGGACTGTGACTATCGGATCGTTTCGGCCGTGGATTATACCGATTGGATTATGCCGCCGTTAAGAGATCAGGATGAAAAAAAATCCACAGGTTGTTCACAGGCTGAAAACCCTTGGAAAATAAGGACTTTCGACTGTAATCAACAAAGAATTGTGGAAAACAGCGAGGTTATCCACAACCTGTCACCGTGGCTGAATTCCGTGATTTCATCCGGTACTGTGGAGGAAATGTGGAGAAAAAAACAGGAAGAAGATCCGGGCGATTCCGTCATAAAAAGATCGGTAACTGCCCTGATCCGGACTGCCCGGGAAGAAATCGGCGAAGAGAATCCGGAGGAAACGCCGGAAAGCAAAAGAACACCCCAGATGCTTGCAAAAAGGCTGGAAAGATATGAAATACAGGAAACGCCGGAATTTATGCAGAGGAAAGGGCAGATCACCGGCGCGCAGAGAGGAACGCTGATCCATCGCCTGCTTTCCGGTATCGATCTGGAGGCGCTCCGGAAAACAGAGCATTATCAGGAAGCGGTCGCTGAAGAAAAGCAGAGGATGATCCGCGAAAAAATACTTACCGCGGAGGAAGCCGCGATCATACCGGAATCGGAAACAGTCCGGTTTTTTGAAACGGATATCGGACAAAGGCTTTTAAAAGCGGACACTGTAAAACGGGAATGGAACTTTAATCTGTATCTGAAGGAAAACCGGAAAATGATCCTGCAGGGAGTTGTTGACTGCGCTTTCCGGGAGCGGGACGGCTGGGTCGTTCTGGATTATAAAACAGACGCTGTAAAATCAGGAACGGAACTGGCGGAAAGATACCGTCCCCAGCTGAAATGGTACGGAGAAGCGCTGGAGAGGCTGACGGGTATTCCGGTATCCGGTTTATACCTTTATTCCATTCCGCTGGGAGAAGCGGTCAGGCTGTGAACTTATCCACAGCGAATGATCCGTTGAAAAACAAGGATTATGCATTTATACAAGAAAGAAGCCGTTGATTTTCAACGGCTTCCGGTTTTCACAGGAATTTGTGGAAAAGGTTTACGGCTTGTGGAAAACCTGTGGATAAATGTGGAAAACACTTACGGTGTTTCATTTTCGGGCGGCAGGGTTGTTTCTGAACCGGAGGAAGCGTCGGGTGCTTCATCAGGGGTTTCCGGTTCCGGCTGGTCCGCCAGCTGCAGAACCGGCAGATCCGATTCCGCGAAGGGACTGTCGCCGATCGTGTCCAGAGAATCATCAGGCAGATCGGAGGAAGCTTCCTTCTCTGTTTCCTCCGGGATATCCGCGGAAGGGAAGGAAAGATTCAGATAACCGTCGTCATCCATTTCTGCCAGAACAGCATCCCCATAGCCCGGCATAGCCAGAACTTCCGTTGTGCGGGATCCCGCGGTCCGGGCGTATTCAACGGCAACGTCTGACCTGTGAAAATAATGCATGGGAATCAGAAGGCTTGGTTTGATGCTGAGAATGAAATAGTTGGATCCGGCATCAAACATGGATCCCTGCCGGGGATCTACGGGGAAAAACGCGATATCGATGCGTTCCCGGCTCAGAGGCCGGAGAGCTTTCCGAAAATCCTGATCCGCTTCCTCAATTTCACGGACGCTGGATTCGTCCCGCCAATGCCAGAAATTCAGGTCTCCGGCATGGAAAAAATGGGTTCCGAATATCCTGAGAAGGAAGGAAACGCCCAGATCTGTGGAATCAAAAGCCGTGACGGAGATGTTATCCTCCAGCTCCAGTGTATCCCCGGGAGCCATCCGTTTCCCGCGGGTCCCGACAGGCATGTCGGAGGAAACGATGTAGGTCACGTCAGCGTGATCTTTCCAGGTATAAACGACAGGATCAAAGTGATCCACATGTTCATGACTGATAAAAACAAAAATTTTCCGAAAAACAGACAGTTTCTCGGGAGTGATCCGTTTTTCGGGAGGCAGCTCTTCCTCTTCTCCGAGCCAGTAGTCAAAAACGAAGAGCAGATCCCGGCAGGAAACGGAGAATCCGCTGTGATAATAGTGAATGATTTCAAACTGTTGACTCACGGGTACGCGCACCTCCGCTGTCCAAACGGTTCCGGGTAAAGAAGAGCCGAAGAGACAGCATTCAATAATATCTATATTAAAGCCGCCGGACGGGGCGGCGAACTACCGATCATCGAGGTAAAGAATAACACATGCCCCCACTATTGTCAAATTTTGCCCCTTTATCACCCACCAAAAAGCAAAAAAAATCCCGGAAAATCCGGGAAAAACAGGTGTAAAATACCACTTGGAAGCATTTTTGAGGGGAATATGGAAATGAAAAGAAGTTTATGAAAGCATCAGCTCACGGGAGTGATCCGTTCCTTCCGCTTCCGGCATGGAAAGCCCCATCAGGCCGGCAACGGTGGGGGCCACGTCCCGCATCGGAATGGATCCCATACGATAGTTTTGCCGGATCCCTTTACCGTATACGGCAAAAAGGCAGTTTTCGGCGGAATGTCCCGGGCCGAATCCGTGAGTGGCCTTTTCCCGTTTGTTTATATCCAGCGCGTCCGAGAAGGCGATACCGTCCGCCGCTTCACAGGCAAAAGCCGGCCCTGCCGCAGCGTGCATGGAATCCAGTTTTTCACGGGGATAAAAACGGCTGATTCCGAATGCTTCCGCCTTTTGCTCAAGCAGCCGAACGGCGCGGGCCGGATCCGAGCTTTCGCGGACTGGGAAAAAATACGCGCTCTCCCCGTTGCTCTGTACCCGGAAATCCGAATCAAGACCGGATTCTTTCAGAGCCTCCGACAGGCACACGGTACGGTGAATATCGCTTTGACCGTGATCGCTGACGGCAATCAGGAGGGCGTCCTCCATACCGGGTGTATTTTCCATGGTCCGGAGGATGTTTTTCAGCCGCTCTTCATTCCTGTGAACAGCTTCTTTGGCTTCTCGGCTGAATGTTCCGTGATGATGGCGCATTTCGTCCAGATCGATCAGATGGACGGCAGTCAGGTCGGGCCGGCGACGGCGAATGATATCCTGAGTAATGGCGGCAGCATAATCGCTCAGCCCGGGTTCGCTGATCCCGCTGCGCAGACGGCCGTATCGGAGCTCGGACCGAAGGATGAAGAGGGGCGTCCCGTATCGCAGGGTTTTCAGCACGATGTTTTCACCGGGCAGCGGATGGACCTCCGGAAAGCACCATTTTGCAGCCGGGTTTTTGCAGCAGACAGGCCAGAGAACGGAACAGCAGCGTCCGCCGCCGGCTTTGACGGCATCGAAAAGGGTCGGTACCCGGATGTTTTTGCGTTCCCAGTACCAACGCCGGCCCGCGGCGGGGGTGTCCGGCTGGAAGGGCTGGTTCTGGCCGATGCCGGTCCTGTCCGGATCACAGCCGGTGATCAGGGTCACATGCGCCGGATAGGTCAATGCCGGGAATACCGTTTTGACCGAACAGCACCAGGAGCCGTGCTGAAGCAGGTAAGTCAGCCCGCCGTCGGGCTGCAGCTCCGTGAGATCCGCATCAAAAAAAGCATCAAGGGATACCAGAACCGCTTTTCTCATATGGAAAATCCTTTCAGACATGAAAATACGGGCTGCCTTTCGGCAGCCCGTGTCAGAGCATTAAGCCCAGGGGTTCTCGGTCGGATACGGCAGGGCTTTGGGCTGATTGTAGCTGATGTCCTGGATGCCCAGATACTTGAACACCTCGAACAGTTTCTTCGCGCAGTGATCGAAGGCTACGGCACCGTGGTGCGGATAGCGCTTCTGGACGAGCACGTGACGGTAGAAGCGGCCCATTTCCTTGATGGCGAATACGCCGATGCCGCCGAAGGAGCGGGTCTTGACGGGCAGGACTTCGCCTTCCGCGATGTAGGAACGGAGATTGCCCTCGCTGTCACACTGCAGGCGGTAGAAGGTGATGGGGCTGGCTGCGATGTCGCCTTCCAGCGTGCCGCGGGTGAAGTCCGGATCGCTTCCTTCGGGCTCCAGCAGGCGGTGCTGGATCAGCTGATATTTCACAGCACGGTCCGCGCACATCTTGCAGCTGGGCGTATTGCCGCAGTGGAAGCCCATGAAGGTGTCGGTCAGGGTGTAATCGAACTTGCCCTTGATGTCCTCGTCATAGATGTACTGCGGGACGGAGTTGTTGATGTCCAGCAGGGTGACGGCATCACCGGTCAGGCAGGAGCCGATGTATTCGCTCAGGGCGCCGTAGATATCCACTTCACAGGATACCGGGATGCCGCGGCTGGCCAGACGGCTGTTGACGTAGCAGGGCTCGAAGCCGAACTGGGACGGGAAGGCGGGCCAGCATTTGTCTGCGAAGGCGACATATTCGCGGGCACCCTTGTGAGCTTCCGCCCAGTCGAGCAGGGTCAGCTCAAACTGAGCCATGCGCTCGAGCATATCTTCGTAGTAGCGGCCCTCGCCCATTTCCTTCTTCATGTCTTCGCAGACGGCGGGAATGCGCTTGTCGCCGGCATGCTCCTTATAGGAGACCAGCAGATCCAGCTCGCTGTTTTCTTCGATTTCAATGCCCAGTTCGTACAGGCCCTTGATGGGGGCGTTGCAGGCGAAAAAGTCCTGAGGCCGGGGTCCGAAGGTGATGATCTTCAGGTTCTTGAGGCCGACGATCACGCGGGCGATCGGGATGAACTCGGCGATCTTGTCCGCCAGCTCATCGGCGGTGCCGACGGGATATTCCGGGATGTAGCCCTTCAGGTGGCGCATGCCCAGGTTGTAGGAGCAGTTCAGCATGCCGCAATAGGCGTCGCCGCGGCCGTTAATCATGTCACCGTCGCCTTCGGCGGCAGCCACAAACATCACAGGGCCGTCAAAGTATTTGGCGATCAGGGTCTCGGGAGTTTCGGGCCCGAAGTTGCCCAGGAAAACGCAGGCGGCGTTGCAGCCGTTGGCCTTCAGTTCATCGACGGCCTTGAGCATGTCCTTTTCGTTTTCCACGGTGGTTTTGATCTCGACAAAATTGAGTTCCTTCTGGCCGCATTTGGCGGCGATGGCAGCACGGCGCTTCTCGCTGAGCACGATCGGGAAGCAGTCGCGGGATACGGCAACCAGGCCGAGCTTGATGACAGGGATGTTCTCCATGACAAGATTCCTCCTCCAACATAAATGAGCGTATTTGTTTGCACAAATTCCTTTTTACAGCATAACACCCGCCGCTTTTTTCGTCAAGATTTTTTCCTTTTTTGCACAAGGAAAACAAGAGCTGGAAACGTTTCCGCTCAGAAGGGCTCCGGCCCTTCTCCGGATCGAAAAAAACCTGTTGCAAAAACTGTCAAAAACAGGTATGATAGCCTTTGGGTGAACTAATCTTACTATTAATTGGGAGGTATTTACCATGGCAGTTAAAGTAGCGATCAATGGCTTCGGCCGTATCGGCCGTCTTGCTTTCCGTCAGATGTTCGCGGCGGAAGGTTATGAAATCGTTGCGATCAACGATCTGACCAGCCCGGCTATGCTGGCTCATCTTCTCAAGTATGACACCGCGCAGCGCGGCTACTGCGGCGTGATCGGCGAAAACAAGCACACCGTCTCCTCCAAGGAGCCCGTGTTTGAAGAAGACGGCAAGACCGTGAAGGTCCCCGGCTCCATCACCGTTGACGGCAAAGAGATCACCATCTATGCCGAGCCCAAGGCTGCGAACCTGCCCTGGAAAGCTCTGGACGTGGACGTCGTGCTCGAGTGCACCGGCTTCTACACCAGCAAAGCCAAGAGCCAGGCTCATATCGACGCCGGCGCCAAGAAGGTCGTTATTTCCGCTCCTGCCGGAAACGATCTGCCTACCATCGTTTATAACGTCAACAACAACGTGCTGAAGGCCGAAGACACCATCATCTCCGCCGCTTCCTGCACCACCAACTGCCTGGCCCCCATGACCAAGGCTCTGAATGACGCTTATCCGATCGTCAGCGGTATCATGACCACCGTTCATGCATACACCGGCGACCAGATGATCCTCGACGGCCCGCACCGCAAGGGTGACCTGCAGCGTGCCCGTGCCGGCGCTGCCAACATCGTTCCGAACTCCACCGGCGCTGCCAAGGCGATCGGCCTGGTCATTCCGGAACTGAACGGCAAGCTGATCGGCTCTGCCCAGCGCGTCCCGGTTCCTACCGGCTCCACCACGATCCTCGTCGCGGTCGTAAAGGGCAAGGACATCACCAAGGAATCCATCAACGCCGCCATGAAGGCTCAGTCTTCTGAATCCTTCGGCTACACCACCGAGAAGCTGGTTTCCAGCGACATCATCGGTATGACCTACGGCTCCCTGTTCGATGCCAACCAGACCATGGTGACCAAGATCGACGATGACACCTATCAGGTGCAGGTCGTTTCCTGGTATGACAACGAGAACAGCTACACCAGCCAGATGGTCCGTACCATCAAGTACTTTGCGGAACTGAAGTAAGTCTTCCTTTCCGGGTACTGTTCTGTCGTCTGCAGCCCACTTCCGGTATGGCCGGGAGTGGGCTTTTTCTGTCTTCCCGGGATGCTGAACCGAAGGAAAAAACCGAAAATAAATAAAGGATAACGGGTATCAAACATGAGTGAAGCAACACAGACAAATACAGTCCCCCGCCCGGGTCGGGGCAGGCTGATCCGGTTTTTTCTCAAAGGCAGCAAGTTTTTCTTCCTGCTCTGTATGATCTGCGCGGCGCTGTCCGCGCTGGCGGATATGATCACGCCGCAGATCATCCGTATCGCCGTGGACAATGTTCTCGGCAAGGCTCCCCTGGACAATCTCAGCCCGCAGGTCCGTGCCGCGGTCGAAGCGGCCGGCGGTCCCGCCTATCTCCGGGAGCACCTCTGGATCCTGGCGCTGGCTGTCATAGCCGTGGCGCTGGTCAAGGTCGCTACCCAGTACGGCTTCCGCGTAGCGAATACCCGCGGCAGTGAAACCATGGTCAAAACCATGAGGGATACGCTCTTCAACCATATTGAGCGCCTTCCCTTCCAGTGGCACATGACCAACCATACCGGCGACATCATTCAGCGGTGCACCAGCGATATCGATACCACGAGAAATTTCATTTCGGAACAGATGACCAACCTGATCCGCATCATCATTCTGCTGGGCCTGAGCGTGGTTTTCATGCTCACTATGAACGTGCAGCTGACGCTGATCGCCATGATCCCGCTGCCGGTCATTATCTGGTATTCCCTCCGCTTCCATCACAAAATCCATGAGGGCTTTGAGAAGTGCGACGAGAATGAGGGAAAGCTCTCTGCCATGGTGCAGGAGAACCTGACCGGCGTGCGCGTTGTACGGGCATTCGGCCGGGAGCGCTATGAGCGGGACCGTTTCAATGCGCAGAACGAGCATTATACGGGTCTGTGGTGTGATATGGGAGAAACCATGTCCCGTTTCTGGAGCGTCAGTGATATTTTTTCCGGTATCCAGATCATGCTGGTCGTTGTGTTCGGTGTGCTTTTCTGTCTGAATGACAGTATGACCAGCGGTGAGTATATCGCTTTCCTCAGCTATAACGGTATGCTTGTCTGGCCGGTCCGTCAGCTGGGGCGCATGATCAGTGAAATGAGCAAGGCCGGCGTTTCCATAGACCGTATCGGCTATATCATGGACGCGGAGGAGGAAAAGGACGACGGGGACGCGCAGACGCCGCCGATGACCGGCGACATCCGGTTCGAGCATGTGTCCTTTGCCTATGAAGGGGCGCCGGAGATGCTGCACGACATCGATCTGACGGTCCCCGCCGGTTCAACCCTGGGTATTCTGGGCGGCACGGGCAGCGGAAAAAGCACGCTGATGTACCTGCTGGACCGGCTTTATCCGCTCTCTCCGGAAAACGGGCGCATCACCATTGGCGGCACGGATATCCGCCGTATCAAGCTCAGCCATCTCCGTTCAAACATCGGCATCGTGTTGCAGGAGCCCTTCCTTTTTTCACGGACTCTGCGGGAAAACCTGGGCATTACCAGCGCTTCCCTCTCCGAGGAGGATATGCGGGAAGCAGCCCGCGCAGCATCGCTGGACGAGACGGTGGATTCCTTTTCCAAGGGCTATGAAACCTTTGTCGGCGAGCGGGGCGTGACTCTGTCCGGCGGCCAGAAGCAGCGGGCGGCCATCGCCCGGATGCTGACGCAGAAGGCGCCGATCATGATCTTTGACGATTCCCTTTCCGCCGTGGATACGGAAACAGACGCGAAGATCCGGTCCGAGCTGGAGAAACGCTTCGGGTCCGCCACGATCATTCTGATTTCCCACCGGATCACAACGCTGTCCAAGGCTGACCGTGTTCTCGTGCTGGACCATGGGCGCATCAGCCAGTTGGGAACGCCGGAGGAGCTGCGCACGCAGCCGGGCCTGTACCGGCAGATCTACGATATTCAATCTCTTTCCAGAGAGGAGGCGAACGTGTAATGGAACAGACGCAGCATACTGCTTCCCTGCCGTTTTTCGGCATTCCGAAGCTTGTTCCCTATATGAAGAAATACAGGACGACCCTGACTGCGATGGTGCTGTGCGGCCTTGCGTCCACAGGGATCGATATCCTGCTCCCGCTGGCCCAGCGATACGCGCTGAATCATTTCATCACGCTGCGTACGCTGGACACCATGCCCTTCTATCTGGTCCTGTATCTTTTTGCGATCGTTTTTGCCGCAGGCATGAATTACATCTCCTGCAGGGGCGCCATGACCACAGAGGTCCGGGTGAACCGTGACCTGCGTGCAGCGGCCTTCGATCATCTGCAGAATCTGTCCTTCAGCTATTTCAATCAGAACAGTGTGGGCTATATCCATGCCCGGGTCATGAGCGACACGGGAAGGATCGGCAGCCTGGTTTCCTGGTCGCTGATGGACTGTGTCTGGCATACCAGCTACCTGATCGGTTCCGTTGCGGTCATGCTGGTGATCAATGCCCGTCTCGCGCTGATGATCATGGTGATCCTTCCCCTGATCGTTGTGCTGTATTCCATTTTTCAGAAGAAGCTGATCCGTGCCAACCGGCAGATCCGGGAAATGAACAGCCGGATCACCGGAGATTTCAATGAAGGCATCACAGGCGCAAAAACCATCAAGACCCTGGTGATCGAAAAGAAGATGGCGGAGGATTTCGTGAAGGATACCTCCGATATCAAGCGAAAGAGCATCGGCGCGGCCAGGCTGCGGGGCTTGTTTGCGGTCACGATGCATCTGGCCTCCTCCCTGGCGCTGGCTATCGTCCTGTGGAAGGGCGGCTATATTGCCGAGAGCGAGGTCGGCACCTTTTCCATGTTCATGTCCTATGCGCAGGGCATGATGGAGCCGATCCGATGGATCGTGGACGCCATCTCGGACGTTATTACGACCCAGGTCAATATCGAAAGACTCACCCGCCTGCTGGGGACCCGTTCAGACGTTACGGATTCGGCAGAAGTCATTGAAAAGTACGGTGACAGCTTTGATCCGAAAAAGGAAAACTGGGAGCCCATCCGCGGCGATATCGAGTTTCAGGACGTTACCTTCCGCTACCCGGACGGTGACGAGAATGTGCTTGAGCATTTCAGCCTGAAGATCCCCTTCGGCTCCAATATTGCCATTGTCGGTGAAACCGGCGCCGGCAAGAGCACCCTGGTGAATCTGGTCTGCCGATTCTTTGAGCCCACGCAGGGTACCGTGCTGATCGACGGGCGGGACGCACGGGAGCGCAGCCAGCTCTGGCTGCACAGCGCCATCGGCTATGTGCTGCAGACGCCTCACCTTTTCTCCGGTACGATCCGGGAGAATCTGCTGTACGGTAATCCGAACGCCACGGAGGAGCAGATCGAAGCGGCGCTGAAGCTGGTGTCGGCGGATGAAGTCATCGCGAAAATGGAAAAAGGACTTGATACAGACGTCGGTGAGGGCGGCGATATGCTCTCCACCGGCGAAAAACAGCTGATCTCCTTTGCGCGGGCGATTCTGGCGGATCCCAGGATCCTTGTGCTGGATGAAGCGACTGCTTCGGTCGATACCCTGACCGAGCAGAAGATCCAGTCGGCGATCGATACGGTGATCCGCGGACGGACCTCACTGGTGATCGCCCACCGGCTTTCCACGGTGAAGAACGCGGACCTGATCCTGGTCGTCAAAGGCGGCAAGATCGTCGAGCAGGGCACTCATACAGAACTGATCCGCGCCAAAGGCAACTATTATCATCTCTATACACGGCAGTACGAGGATGAGGCGACCTCCTCCGCGCTGGCATAAAGCTGCCGCGGAGACCGGTCTGACCCGCGCCGTGCGCGGAAGGGGGAGTTTTTCCGATCGGAAAAACTCCCCTTTCCATATAAAAAATCCCTTTCCCCATACAGGGAAAGGGAAACGGGAGGAAAGGACCCCTTTCTGTTACTGTTCTTTCAGCTTGGCGAAGACCATCCGTCCGGCGCTGGTCTGCAGGGAGCCTGTGACGGTCACGGCTTTTTCTTCACCGACATAGTCCCTGCCGTTTTCGATCACGATCATGGTACCGTCCGACATGTAGCCCACGCCCTGGCCGGCTTCCTTGCCTTCCCTGGTGATACGTACGCTCATTTCCATGCCTACGGCTACGGCGGGACGGAGCGCCCCGGCCAGATCGTTGATATTCATGGCCTTGATGGAGCTGACCTGCGCGGCCTTGACCAGGTTATAATCACCGGTGATCACGGTCCCGCCCTGCTCCCGGGCCAGGCGGAGAAGCTTCACATCCACGTCGGTCACGTCGCTGTAGTTGGTGTCATCCGTGGTCAGCCGGGGCAGCTCCGCCTGCGCGGCCTGCAGCAGATTCAGTCCGCGGCGGCCTTTTTCCCTTGTCTCGGTATCGGAGGAATCCGCCAGATGGCGCAGCTCGTCGATCACGAAGTCGGGTACGACGATCTCCCCTTCCACAAAACCGGCTTTGCAAACTTCCAGCGCCCGGCCGTCGATAATGGCGGAGGTATCCAGGAACTTCCTGGTCGTATTGGAATGACGAAGAACCTTCTGCCTGTCACGGTTACCGGAAAACCGCAGGAACATGGTGGTGAACTCGCGGCTGCGCCTGCGGCCCAGATTGAAGCCCAGAACGCCGAGAGTCAGATACAGGATGGCGCTCAGTACGGCGGTGAAGATGCCTGTTCCGAGGAAGTTCAGCATCTGACAGAGCAGCGCCGCAATGATCAGGCCCAGGATCAGGCCGATAATACTGGAAAGCAGCTGATACAGCGGCATTCTCGCGAAGGCCTTTTCGATTCTGTGCCCGACGGAACGGAAACCGCTCATGATCCGTGTGCTCAGCACCAGGAAAACGATGCCGCCAATGACTGCCAAAGCGATCTGGCCGATCATCACGTGGCCCGGATTCAGCGGGTTGTTTGGCTGGGCCATATTGTAGATCTGCAGGAGAAAGAATCCGATCGCGATTCCGATGCCGATGCCCAGCAGGACGATCAGCAGCCGCAGCAGCCGTTCCATGTTTTTGCTCTTCATGTTTTTTCCTCCTTTACAGTGCTTCCGGGTCAGAACAGGACGCTCAGGGCCTGCATGACCGTGTCGGCACCTATCACCCGGACTCCGTCGGGCGTTTTGATCCTTTTCGCGTTTTCCCGCGGAATGATTACGGTGGTGAAGCCGAGCCTGGCGCATTCACTGATACGCCGTTCACACTGAGGCACGGACCGGATCTCGCCCGCCAGTCCGACCTCGCCCATGACGGCGATATCCGCGCCGATGGGCTGATCCTTCAGACTGGATGCCACAGCGGCGCACAGGGCCAGGTCCGCGGCGGGCTCGCTCAGCTCCAGGCCGCCGGCCACATTAATGTACACATCCTGATTGTAGGACCGCTGAAAGGCACGCTTTTCCAGCACTGCCAGGAGCATGGCGACCCGTCCTCCGTCCGCGCCGTTCACGGTACGGCGGGGAGAGTTCAGGAAGCTCTGGCTGGTCAGCGCCTGTACGTCGCACAGCAGCGGACGGCTGCCCTCCAGCGCGCAGAAGACCGCGCAGCCGCTGGCACCCTTGGCCCGGTGGCTCAGAAGCTCTTCACTGGGATTGGGAACGATCTGCATGCCTTTCCCGGTCATCCGGAAAACGCCGAGCTCATTCACGGAGCCAAAGCGGTTCTTGACCGCGCGCAGCAGGCGGTAATCCTGCTGCCGGTCTCCTTCAAAGTATAACACAACATCGACCATATGTTCCAGCATCCGCGGCCCGGCGATGGCGCCGTCCTTGGTAACGTGGCCGACCAGGAACATGGCGGTGCCGGTTTCCTTGCACAGGCGCATCAGCAGGCTGGTGCTTTCCCGGATCTGGCTGACAGAACCGGGAGCAGAGGCCATTTCCGGACGGTACATTGTCTGGATGGAATCGATGACCGCCACGTCCGGCTGGAGCTCCCGCAGCTTTTCTTCAATGGCGTCCAGAGCGTTTTCTGCCAGAACGTAGAGCCCGTCAGTACCGATTTCCAGGCGACGGGCACGCAGCCTGATCTGCCGGGCGGATTCTTCTCCGGAAATATAGAGAACGCGTTTTCCATCCTCCGCGAGATGCGCGCAGGCCTGCAGGAGAAGGGTGCTTTTCCCGATGCCGGGATCGCCGCCGATCAGGATCAGGCCGCCTTCCACGATCCCTCCGCCGAGGACGCGGTCCAGTTCGCTGATCCCGGTCGGGACACGAAGGGCGCTGTCCTCCGGAATATCCTTCAGCAGCAACGGGCTGGCGCCGGTTCCGGGACGCTGATTGGCAGCGATCTTTCCGCCGGAAGTTTTTTCGGGCAGAGCTGCCAGATTCTCTTCCAGCGTATTCCACGCGCCGCAGCCCGGACAGCGGCCGACCCAACGGGGCGTTTCGTAGCCGCAGGCGGTGCAGGCATAATAGGTTTTTGCTTTTGCCATAAAGATTCTCCCGATCAATAGATATATCTAAATTCTCTGGAAAGATCCCATTTTCCTTCCGTGAAGCATCGGAAGAATGAATTTCCCCCTTCCCTGAGATCGGGGAAGGGGGAAAGAAACGGCTGAGCAGGGAGCTTTACTTATGACCGTTCGGAGCGTGCTCCCAGGCATACGTGATGGCAGCCTCATGGCCGCTGTCCACCTTACGGCTGTTATGTGTCCAGCTGTTGGTAAAGTGAATACAGAACTGGCCCCTGAACTCATTATCGGGGATGGTATCGCCTTCAGGATAATTATGCGGTTCGCCGAAAATGGAGCAGGCGAATGTTCTTGTGCCGATGGTAACAAGGCAGGGTCTGCGCTGATAAAGGTCTTTGTCCTTGATCTCCTGGGAAGTGGTCACGCCGTACATCTTGCAGAATCGAGCCGTATCGGCCGCTGTCAGCGGCTCCGCGTCGATGTGAAAGCCGCCGCTCCAGCGGTGGGCCCAGAAAACGATACCGGTTTTGACGTCAAAGACCTTGTAGTTGGAGCCCTTTGCCCACATCTCATTGATCCCGCCGGTCCACCAGTCGATTTTTTCCGCGGCATAAAGGGTCATCGTCAGGTTGCTGCTGTCGGCGGCTCCGACGGGGACGGTATTGTACAGCTTGTGCTGTGTCGCGGAACCGGCTATGCCATCCACGGTCAGGCCTTTCGCTTCCTGGAATTTCCTGACGGCCCTTTCTACGGCGGAGGTGTAGCTGCTGGTTATTTCACCGGTGTAATAGCCCTGGTTTTTCAGCTCGGTGACCAGGTTTTTAACGGCATTGCCGGATGAACCGGGCCGGAGCGTGGTATAGGATGCTTCCTGCTGAGAGGAGGGGCCGGGCGTGGTTCCGGCGGGTGTGGCGGTGGGTTCCGGAGAAGGTGTGGCGGAGCCGTCCGCGTTGACAACGGAAACATAGCTGCCGTGCAGCCAGCCGATGCCAAGGGAGGTGTCTTTGACCTTGTACCAGAGAACATTGCTGGCAGTGGAGGTGCTGTAGTAAGGCAGGACGATTCCCTTATTGACTTTGCCGATGATCGGCGTATAGCCGGCCTTCTGCCGCAGATTGACGTCATTGGCTGTCGTGACGACATAACCGACAATGCCGGGGTCCGGCGTTGCCGTTACGGACGGAACAGCGGGGGTAGGAGTCGATTCAGAGGTGTCCAGAACCTTTACAACGTCGCTGCGCAGATAACCCCGGGTGCCGTTTGCATCCACATAATACCAGGTATAACCGTCCTTCTTGACCGGTTTGAGCAGGAAGGGCAGCGTGACTCCCTTGCCGATCTGCCGGATGACAGATCCGCCGGGGGTGCTGCGAAGATTGCAGCCGGTCATGATCGTCTGTACATGGCCGACGGTGATGACGGTTTCCGGAGAGGGAGTCGCCGTGACAGCCGGGGCGGCCGTAGCGGGAACGGGGGTCGCGGTGGCATAGGGAGATCCGGTCGTTACGACGGTATCCAGCACCGTAACGACATCGCTGCGCAGATAGCCTTTGACGCCGTTGTAGTCCACATAGTACCAGGTATAGCCGTCCTGCTGGACAGGCGTCTGCAGGAAGAGCAGCGTAACGCCGTTATCGATCTGTGTAATGACTGACCCGCCGGGAGTGCTGCGCAGATTGCAGCCGGATGCGATCGTCCTAACATGGCCGACGGTGGTGGTGCCGGTTTCCGGGGCAGGAGTCGCGGTAACGACCGGAACGGCCGTCGCGGGAGCGGCGGTAGCCGTCGGACCGGGTGTAACGGTGGGAGCGGATTCGCCGACGATCTGCACGCAGTCATTGCGGACGTAATAAACCTTTCCGTCCTTGCGGACCGGATACCAGATATAGCCGGCTTTCTGAACGGCTTTCCCGGTCAGGGGCAGCATGCTGCCCTTTCCGAGCCAGTCCTTGTCGATGTCATAATATCCGTCCGGCTGTGTCCGCAGGTGGCAGGAGGACAGGATCAGCTGAACAAAGCCGTATCCTTCATCCGTGGCCGCCGGGGCCGGGGTCGCCGTAATAACGGCAGGTGCCGGCGTGGCAGTGATCACCGTCCCCTGCGCGGGAGTCGGAGTCGACACGGTGGCGCCGCCGGTGGTGACGATCAGAAACAGCGACTGAATGTAGCCTACAGTTCCTTTATAGCGGACCTGATACCAGTGTTCCACGTCAATGAGCGGAGGAATGGAAAGAACTTCCACCTGGTCTCCGCGGTTCAGCTTTTCCATGCTGCGGCCGCGCAGGCTGGGTTCTTCCCGGAAATTGACGCCGCCGTTGGTTATAGACCCGGTCGTACCGGCAGCGGCGGGAACATTATCGCTGATTCCCGAGGAGGAAGGAGCGGCATAGGGCGCCGAGGTCGTGCCCGGCGTCTGGCTGCCGGAAGCGAGATACTGGGCCGCTTCCGCCTCCGTCAGGGGACGGAAGTAATCGCCGTGAATGTAGCCCAGATAGGTACGGGTGTTCAGCGGTTCCGGATGGACCGCCACAACCTTGTACCAGTGAATTCCCTCAGCATTTGTTTCACCGCTGATGAGGCAAACATAACCCTGGGGAACCTGAAACCAGATATCGGCAGATGTGCTGGCCTGTTTGCGTACGCGGACACCGGGAGCCGTGGTGATTCCGTAAACATCCTCCGCGTTCGCGGAAGAGAGCGGCAGACCGGACGGGATCAGCGAGATCAAAAGGCTGAAGATGACCAGAAAAGTCAGAATCCGACCCCTGTGGTTCAACATCATGTTTCACCTCAATAAAATAGCATTTCTCAACGCTATTTTATTTCAAAACTATTACGATGTCAACAGAATTATTAAACAATATTTAATTTTTCATACAAAATACAACCGTTTTCCGTCATCTACAACATATAGTGGTTATCAAAAAGTCCCGGCCCCCAAGCCTTCCGTGAAGAGGCGGAAAGCGGGGCCGGGAATCAGGGGATGTTATTTGATAACGATATTTACGATTCTTCCCTTGACATATATTTTTTTGACAACCGTTTTGTCACCGATGGCGGTCCGGACGTTTTTCATTGCCAGCGCTTTTTCCAGCACGCTGTCCTGTTCTTCACCGACGCCGATCTCAACGGTGGCGCGGACCTTCCCGTTGACCTGGACGGGGATCTGTACGGTATCCTCGCGCAGCGCCTCCTCATTGAAGGAAGGCCAGGGTTCATAGGCCAGCGTTTCGCGGTGGCCGAGCAGGCTCCACATCTCCTCGCCGATATGCGGACAGATGCAGCTGATCATCTTCACAAAGCCCTCGGCGTATTCCTTCGGGCACTTCATGCTCTTGTAGCACGCGTTCACGAAGATCATCATCTGGCTGATGGCGGTGTTGAAGCCCAGGGCTTCAAAATCCCCGGTCACTTTCTTTACGGTCTGGTGATACACCTTGTCCAGCGCGCCGTCGCTGTCGGCGGTGATGTTGTCCTCGTTGGTGAAGAAGGTCCACACCCGGTTCAGGAAGCGGCGGGCGCCCTCCACACCCTGGGGGCTCCAGGGCTTGCTGACCTCCAGCGGGCCCATGAACATCTCATACAGGCGCAGGGTGTCGGCGCCGTACTGGTTCACGATGTCGCTGGGGTTTACCACGTATTTCGGGAAGCGCTTGCCCATCTTGATGCCGTTCTCGCCCAGGATCATGCCCTGATGCACCAGCTTCCTGAAGGGCTCCTTCACGGGGCTCAGGCCGTTGTCGTACAGGAAGCGGTTCCAGATCCGGCTGTACATCAGATGGCCTACCGCGTGCTCCGGTCCGCCGATGTACAGGTCCACGGGCAGCCAGTGCTTCAGCAGCTCCTGATCGGCGAACTCCTTATCATTGTGCGGATCGATGTAGCGCATGTAGTACCAGCTGGAGCCGGCGGAGCCGGGCATCGTGGAGGTTTCGCGCGTGCCGCGGATGCCGTGGCGGTCGTACTTTTTCCATTCGGCGGCGTTTTCCAGCGGCGCCTTGCCGTTTTTGCTCCTGTAATCCTCCAGCTCGGGCAGGATCAGGGGCAGCTCGTCATCCGGCAGGGGGAAGATCTTTCCGTCGTCGGTGTGCACCATGGGAACGGGCTCGCCCCAGTAGCGCTGCCGCGCGAAGATCCATTCGCGGAAGTGGTAGTTCACGGTGCGCTTTGCAACGCCCATCTTTTCCAGCTTGGCGGTGATGGCCTCCTTGGCCTCCTCCACCGTCAGCCCGGTGAATTCCTCGCTGTTGATCAGCCTGCAGCCTTTGCCCAGATAGTCACCCTTTTCAAAGGCGTGTTCGCTCACGTCCGCCCCGTCGATCACCTGGATCATGGGGATGTTGTGGGCCACGGCGTATTCAAAGTCGCGCTGGTCATGGCTCGGAACGGCCATCACAGCGCCGGTGCCGTAGCTGGCCAGAACGAAATCGCCGATGAACAGTTCTGCCTCCTTGCCGTTCGCGGGGTTGATGCACTTCACGCCCTCCAGGCGGCAGCCGCTCTTGCCCTTGTTCAGCTCGGTGCGGTCCATATCGTTCTTTTTGCGGGTCTCCTCAATGTAGGCCTTGACCTCATCCTGGTTTTTGATGCGGGGCATCAGATCCTGTACCAGCTGTCCGTCCGGCGCCAGCACCATGAAGGTGATGCCGTAGATGGTCTCGATGCAGGTGGTGAAGATGCTGAATTCACCGCCGCCGACGATCCGGAATTTGACCTCAACGCCCTCGCTTTTGCCGATCCAGTGACGCTGCATATCCTTGGTGCTTTCCGGCCAGTCGATCTCCTCCAGGCCCTCCAGCAGCTTTTCGGCGAAGGCGGGCTGGTTGATGACCCACTGCTTCATGTTCTTACGTACTACCGGGAAGCCGCCACGCTCACTCTTGCCGTCAATGACCTCGTCGTTGCTTAGCACGGTGCCCAGCTCCTCGCACCAGTTCACGGGCATGTCGATGTACTGGGCATAACCCGCCTCGTACAGCTTTTTGAAGATCCACTGGGTCCACTTGTAGAACTCGGGATCGCTGGTGGCGACCATCTTGCTCCAGTCGTAGTCGAAGCCCAGCTCCTTCAGCTGTCTGGAGAAGGTCTCGATATTGTGCTGGGTGAAGCCGTCCGGATGGTTGCCGGTGCTGATGGCATACTGCTCCGCCGGCAGGCCGAAGCTGTCGTAGCCCATGGGGTGCAGCACGTTGTAGCCCTGCATCCGCTTCATGCGGCTGACGATATCGGTTGCGGTATAGCCTTCCGGGTGACCCGCGTGCAGGCCGACGCCGCTGGGATACGGGAACATATCCAGCGCGTAGAACTTGGGTTTGGAGAAATCCCAGACATCTGTCTTGAAGGTCTCATGCTCCGCCCAGTATTCCTGCCATTTCTTTTCGATGACCTTCGGGTCGTAAATGCGTTCCATCCTGCCTCACCTGACTCCTTCAAATTTGTCCACAAGTATATCAAAAAGAATATGGTTATTCAAGCCCTTCCCCGCTGCACGGGTCCCGCAGCGGAAGGCCGCAGGCCTGCCGGATCAGATCCTGATCCGGCGCGTATCTCTTTTTGCCTGTCAGGAGCAGCGCGCTGTCTTCACAAAGCATGTCCGCCTGCGGCGTGCAGACAAAACGCAGGCCCCGCGCCCGCTGACGGAAGCCCTGCTCAATGCTTCCCAGCCCACTGCGGAAGCGGGTATCAAAGGGCAGGAACCGGTCGCGTCTGACCATCTGGCAGCAAATGCTGACAGCGCTGACGTTGCGGACTTTTTTCAGCCGGCCGCAATATCCGCCGGCATTCCGGGGCAGCCCTTCTCCCATGCAGCGGGCAGTTTCCGGACCTCCGAGGATGAAGCCCGCGTGAGTGATCCTGCCTTTCCGGTCCGTGAGCACGGGTGAGACTCCCGCGACTCCGTCCCGGGAGGCATACATCAGCAGCTCACGGAAAAAATGACGGGTCCGGATCTGGGAGGCGGCATCCAGAAAAAGAAGGTAATCCGCAGTGCTTTTTTCAGCGGCTTCATTCAGCGTTTCATAAAGGCTGCCGAGATCCGTAACCGCAAGGGTAGCTGTCAGACGGGGCCACGGAGCCGTGGCTTCAAGTTCGCTGAAGCATTCCCGGCAGTACCTTTCGTCACTCCCGAAAATAACGGCTTCCACGGAGGCGCCGCGCGGAAAATCCAGCCACAGGCGGGGGACTGTGCCGATCGGGAGAACCACGGCGTTCCTTCCTGCGTCCTTTTCGGCCGCCTCTGCTGCCCGGCAGCTTGCGTCCAGACAGCGCTCCAGGTTCTGCCTGCTTGCGCTGGAACGGACACGGCGCCATGAATACAGCATTTCGGGGATGTGAGAGACCCGGCGGCTGATCGCAGCGCAGCGCAGAAACAGATCGTGATCCTGGCTTCCGTCAAAAGAGGAACGGAGGCAGCCGGCCTGCTCCAGCAGGGATTTCCTGAGAGCCGTCAGATGACAGATATAATTGTCGTTCAACAGCGTTTCCGGGCAAAAGTCCGGCTTGCGGTGCGGCTCAAGATGCCGTTTTCCGCGGCCGGTAAGCCTGTCCTCATCAGAGTAGACCCAGTCCGGAGCCTCCCGGGCAATCACGTCCGCCACGCGCCACAGGGCATCCGGCCGGAGCCAGTCGTCGTGGTCGCACAGAACAATATACTGTCCCCGGGCCAAAGCTATGGCATGGTTGGTGTTTCCGGAGATACCGAGATTTTCTTCGGCGTGAACGACACGGAAACGGGGCTCTTTCCGGGCA
Source organism: Clostridia bacterium (assembly GCA_017509255.1). GTDB lineage: Bacteria > Bacillota > Clostridia > Christensenellales > Aristaeellaceae > Aristaeella. The sequence continues at coordinate 34,618 of JAFWQA010000001.1, forward strand.
GCGGCATCGAGGGCGGAAACCGTTTCCGGGTTTGTGCTGCCGCCGTCATAAAGGACGGCTTCCCAGTTCAGCAGGGTCTGGGTACGCAGAGACTCCAGCAGAGCGTTGAGCATAGCCGGGTCCGTATTGTAAACAGGGACAGTCACACTGATCAGTCCGGAAGCAGGCTGGTTTTCGTGCTGACGGCGGAGTTCCTCTTCACCCGGGTATTCTTTCCGCCACTTCCGCTGCCAGGTGCCGAGAAGCAGCTCTCCGGCCTTTTGCCCAAGCCGGCGGACAGTATAGGCCATCCCGTTCTCCTGCCGAAACGCGGACAACCGGCTGAACATTCCCATACCTTTCCCTCCAAAGCATTGCTTCTTTTGATGATAAACTCTTCGGCACGGTTCGTCAAATCATTTCTCCGTCTTGACTTTTCCCGGATATGTGGATATACTTTGCTATAGATTTGTCTAATCTGGTTGAACTTTAGGGAGGCTTCGCCATGGAATCGTACCTGCTGCGTAATATTCCTCCGGAACTTGAATCTCTGGCAGTGGAAGGAATACATAAGCCGGGGAGCCTCACGCTCGCCAGCGGCGCGTGGATCCATTCTGCCGGCAGCTTTGTGCTGGAGGAGGGCGTCTATCCGCTTCGCCCGCATGAACAGTGGGTATGGCTGGCAGTGGAATCCGGCGAGATCTCTCTGAACTGGGACAGTCATGAACTGGCGCTGGATGCTTCCTCAACGTGTTTTCTTCCGGGAGGGGACAAGTATTGTGAGATCCGTGCGGCAGGGCATACCCGCTGCCTGTGGATCGCGCTGGAGGGCCCGCTCAGTCCCCTGGTCGTGCGTAAAATGGGGGCGCTGCTTCACATGCCGCTCCGTCAGGGGGCGCTGCCCAGCCAGATTTATCTTGCAACGCAGATCGTACAGGTGATCGTGCGGCATACCGGCACATCGGACGCGACCTATCAGCTGCAGCACCTGCTCTACGGTATGATCGCCAGCCACTGGGGACAGCCTGTGGCCATGGATGCCATGCTCAGCCACGAAATCGCCAAGGTGGTGGATACGCTCCGCGCCAATCAGTATAAAGACAATTTTTCCCTGGCGGAAATGGCTGCCATTTCCCGCATGCCGATGGAGACCTTCCGGAAACGCTTTGTGGCGGAGGTTGGCATGCCGCCGCTGAGCTACGTGCTTCACTGCAAGATGGAGCGGGCGAAGGAACTGCTGAGGGATCAGGACTGCTCCGTACGCCAGGCCGGCGTGGAGGTCGGCATGCAGGATCCCTATCATTTTTCCAAGCAGTTCAAGCATATTGTCGGGATCAGTCCCAGCGCCTTCATGAAGCAGGCTTCCGTTCCGAATGCAACCATCCGCGGGGTGGCACGGAAAGAAAAGAAAAAGTAACCCAAACGAAAGTCCACCGGAAAGAGCTCTGAAGAAGAGAGCGGAGCATCCGGTGGATTTTTTCTTTTGAAAAAAGAATAAACGCTGACGCAATGATTTTGGCAGGCGCCGTTTCAAAGGAAATGATCGTTCATAAAACGGTTGTTTCAGATATAATCAAAAAATGAACCGTTCATGCTTTTTCATAAAGATGATAAAGCAGGAAAAGGAAGAAGCATGGATTCCCCGTTATTGTTTTCCACATGAAGCATCTGACAGATTCTGATGATGTCTTTCTGCAGGAGCTCTCTGCTTTCATCTTTCAGGAATATCCGGAAGGCGGTTTGAGAAAAAGTGCCGGAAGCTTTCATATAATCGTTTTCTTTGTAGTATTGATACATATTAAAGACACAGGGGAGGGCCTTTATCGAATCCAGGCCTTCTATATGGGCAATTGTACCGTTTTTTAACCCGATGCAAAGGGACGCGTATGAGGAACGGAACGGTTCACGAAGAGCTGAAAAATATTCTCCGAATTTGCCGGTCAGCGCGTACAGGATATGGGCTTCTATCAGATCAATCTTCTTTTCTTCCGCGATGATTTTAAAGTCCAGGCCGCCGCTTGTCCGGAAACCGGTATCCATGATATACGGGATACCGTCGCAGATGATTCCCTGAAACATGCAGGAACCGTTCCGGATATCCAAAGAAGAAAACAAACTCCTGATGCCGTCGAATAAGCTGTCGGCGACCAAAGAACAGACGGAGGACGGATAGAAATCAACAAAAGGCTGAACAGGATGATTTCCAAGCGACGGGTAGGATATTCTTTCTTTGACATAAGGGAAAAATGCCTGTCCATCCCGGACCCAGATCTCAAACTGAAAAAAGGGTCCTTCCAGGTATTTTTCGCACATGATCTCTTGAGTCTGAGAGTTTTCAAGAGCAAATGAAATCGCGTCCCGCAGTTCGGAAGGCTGACGGCATATGCTGACCCCGGAAGAACCGCCATTATCAGCCGGCTTGATGATGACCGGGAAACCGATCTCTCCCGGAATATCTTTCAACGAGGTATCAACAGGGTATTCGGGAATTACGGGAAGGCCAAACATGCGGGAGTATTCTTTAAACCTGCGTTTATTCATAAGAATATCCCATTGTTCTTTTGTGGAATAATAACGATAGTTGCTCTGAAAGATCCAGTCCACGGCTTTCCGGAGGATTTTTTCTCCGGAAACGGCAAGGACCGCGTCTATTTTTTTTTCTTTCAGCAGGGGAAGCATGACTTCCGGATCAGTGCTGTCCGCATAGCAGGGTTCATCCGAATAACGGTGAACGGATGAAAGCCGGGATTTGGCAACGGCGATCACTTTTAACCCTGTTTTATCCGCAAATTGACGTACTTCTTCCATAACGGTATTTCCGCCGATAACTGCCAGCCGTTTCCCTTCAAAGCCTGAAGTCATAAATACCTCCCCGGCATCTGATGATAAAAGAGACAGAAAGGAATGATGATAAGAAGATGTTTAAAACAGGGAAAACATAATATCAGGCAGTAAACACTGAAGAAGAAAATCACAGCGAACGGATGTAGTTTTCGAGCTCTTTGCGGCAACCGTGATGATAGGGGATCTGATAACCGTGAAACTGACCGTTATCGTTAGCTTCTATAATGATCCAACCGTTATCCGTATAGGCGAGATCCCAGCCGACAAAACGAATATCGGGAAATACCAGCATGGCTTCCTCAACAAGAGAAACTGCTTTGTCCCATTCAGGCATTTTCATACCGGGAATGAAGACGTGTGAATCCGGATGAAATAAGTAAGTGTTTCCGAATTCATCCACTCCGCTGGTCCAGGCAATCCCTTCATTTGTCAGGGAAACAATGACGCCTCCGGCAGCAGCGTTATCCACGACGGAATCATCAAGACCGATCCTCAGGTGAGAGCCGAAAATAACAGTTTTTTCTTTTAACCTGCAGGCATATATTCTTACGGTATTAACGGATTGCGGATGAAGGCGTTTAAAAAAATCAGCTTCCGTAACATATTCTTCCAGTACATGATTTCTGTGAGATAGAATAAAAGAAAAAGCTTCTTCTTTGCTGTTGTAGTCAGCAAGCCGGACGATTTCAACGCCTTTTCCGCATCCGGACATATCAGGTTTTAATACACCGCAGTTTCTTGAGGAAAAGAAATGATCCAGTTCTTCCGCTGTTGTTTCGCTGCCGATAAAAATGACTTCTCTCTGATAGTATTTTTTGAAGCTCTGATACGCTTTGTACTTGCTTTGCATCTCGATGCGTTTTTTCCGGCCGTTGAAGAACGGATAAATACGGTATCGGCTGATTTCGGTAACGTACTCTCTTCTTCCCTTATCGTTCAGATGAACGAAATCATACATAAAAAATTCTTTTACAAAGGAACCGTAAATGAATAAACAGGCAATAAATGCAGCCTTATAGCGTTTTTTATCACAGACAATTCGGCATCTGTCAACGTATTCCTCAAAAGAAGAGGATAATTCTGAGTATTTGGAAGGGCTGAGCAGTCTGAGGAACAAAGAGAAAAAAAGACCGATGATATACAGGCCGGTCAGGGAATTAACGTGGATCCACGTAAACAGGTTATATATACCGGAATATGTTTCCATCTGTTTTTATCCTCATCATCTTTTTATCTATAGAATTTTTATATCATAATTGTCAAATAAATGCAACAACGCATACGGAAGGAAAGCTATGAAAATATTAATTGATGAAGGATTTTTCAGAATATATCATCAGAAAAGGAAAAGATATGGCAGATATAAAAAACATATCGGGTGACAGTTATTTTTTTATTCGGTACCGCTCAAGATATTTGCCTGCCGGTTTCTCGATCAGATAAGTGACCGCGACAGCCAGAAGAAAGCTGATGCCAAAGGCGAACAGGGTATAACGGAACTGCCAGGGCTGTTCTCCGACCTGGTTGGGGGTGTCGCTGACGCTTTGCGGAAATCCGATGCGCCGCATATGGGTGATCACGGTCTGATGCATCAGGTAATAGTTCATGCTGATACCCGCAAGGAAGCGGGAGAAACGGTTTCCGAGAAGAAACCGCAGAGGCCGGACAGAAAAAGGAGCGCTGAAAAGAAGGGCTCCGAAAAGAAGACCGAATACAGGGCGGTAAAGCATCTGGTTCCTTTGGATGACGGCATGATTGCTCAGGGAAGTCCCGCCCTGAAGCAGCTGCATGAAACGGCCGGCAAGCCCGTTGCCGGCTGTATTTGCGGAAGATGCCGCCTGAAGGCGGAGCATGCGGAGCAGCAGAAACAGCGCCAGCAGGAACAGGCAGGCAGCCGATACCCTAATCAGCAGCAGCTGTTTTTTCACAGCGGCGTTTTTCCCGGCTTCCGCCGCTTTTTTTTCAACATTCAGCCGGACACGGACAAAGAGGAAGGCCAGGAGCATCCCGAGGGCATAGATATCCAGGAAGTTGATCAGCTGGTTCACGACCATGTTGAAATCGTTCAGAGCCCATAGACACCAGAGGCGGAAAGCAAAGCAGACGGCGGTCATCAGGCAGAGGGTCAAAGCCGGCTTTCGTACCGCCGCGCGCGCCAGAAGCGGAAAAACGAGATAAGCCTGAACCTCGACGGCAATGGTCCAGCAGGCAGCGCCCAGAGGCGTCAGGACATAGGTTTCATAAGAAAAGGTATGCAGGAATGTCAGATGGGCCGCCAGGTCCTTGATCAGGAACTGGGGGGAATAATACAGCCTGTACGGGACGGCCACGGAAAAAAGGACCAGAAGGAGAATGAAATAGTAGGAGGGCAAAATCCTTTTTGCCCGACGGAAATAGAAATCCTTTGTATCCGGGAAAGGCTCACCGTTCAGGGACCGGCGGGCATAGGGCAGGAAAAGCAGAAAAGAAGAAAGAAGAACGGTCCCGTCCACCCAGACATAACCGCTGCGCATCAGATAATCCAGGGAATACTGCCCGACGTAAGGCGTCAGCCAGCTTTGCTGCCAGATATGATACCAGCTGACCAGAAAAATCATCAGCGCTCTGAGCCCGTCCAGCTCCGGAATCCGTGTCTGTTTCATTGTTCCGCTCCTTGCGGTGCCGTGCTTTCAACCGGTGCCGGCGTTTCTTCCGGCATTTCTGCCGGGACCGGGGTCGGCAGCTTGGTCTGAATCTGTTTCAGCAGCTTTTGTCCGTCCGGGTCATCTCCGAGCAGGGACAAAAGCGCCGCGGCTTCTTCATACTGACCGTCCGCCGCGAGTTCTTCCGCCCATGCAAGGCGGATGCCGGAAAGCAGTTTGGCGGTCGCCTCTGTTTCCGGGGCATCCCGGAGCAGCTCTGCGGCCTGCTGATGGTTTTTATCCCGATAAGCCTGTTCAGCCAAAGTCAGGGCGCATTCCAGGTACTGATCCTCCGCATCCCCGGCGCTGCCGAGGGAAGCGTAAAGAGCCATGGCGGCGGCATAATTCCCGCTTTCCTTTGCGGAATCTGCTTCCGCCCTGGTGATGGAAGCGATTTTTTCCGCGGTATCCTCATAATTGCCGCTCAGCAAATAGGCGGCTTTTGCGTCGGACGAACGGCCGGCCCGTTCAAGAACCGATCCTTTCAGGTATCTGCATTTCCGGATCAGCTCCGCGCTGTCTTCATAATCGGGGATCTGTTCCAGCAGGGAGGCAGCGGCATCATAGTCCTGCGATTCGATCAGATGCAGGGCGGGCTCATACAGGCAGGCGTCCGCCTGTTTTTTCGCGTCTCCGTAGCTCCCCAGAGCCAGAAAAGCGAGGCGCGCGGATGCATACAGCTTTTTTCCCTTTTTGTTCTCGGCCAGGCGGTAGGCAACGGCATTGTTTTCTTCCTCCAGGCCGGGATAATCCGCCGGCAGGGAAGACAGCAGGCTGCCCGCGCCGTCCGTATCTCCGCGGTCAAGCAGGATCCCGGCACGGCGAAAATCTGTCCGGTCCGCCAGGGAACGGTCATCATCACTGCCGAGCGTCCTCAGCACAGAGGCGGCAGCGGACAGTTTATCCGTATCGCCGGATTCAAGCGCGTCGCGGCGCGCGATGCGGAGCCGGCATTCCCTCAGGGCGCTTTCCGCACCGGGAAAGCTGCCAAGCTCAGTCAGAACAGCTTCCGCTTCTTCGAGGCGCCCTCCGTTCATGCTCAGGGTACCGCTCCAGAGCCGGAGACCGGGGAAAATACCGAAAAACGTTACGGCAAACAGGAGGAGCGCGGCGGCAAGAGAGGTCAGAAGATGCCGGACCCGTTCCCGCCGGACCTGCTGCTGATTGTATTCCTGCTCACGCAGATGCTGCAGGCGCGCGGTATCCTCCCGGGCGGATCGGGTTTTCAGATCCAGCTGGCGTTCCCGCCGGTAGACCAGTGTCTCAACGGCTTCACGGCTGCACTGGGCGAAGACGGCTTCCTTCTGCCGACGGCAGCGGGAGCAGAAGAGCTGTTTATCGGAATTCGGCCTTCCGCAGACACAGACCCACAGGCCGTCCTGCTGACTGGGGAAGCCGACGGCGCCTTCACCGGCAGCAAACCGCAGCGCACTCAGCGCGGGGCTGACGGGGAGGCGGTTGTCGGTATATTCTTTTTCACGCGAGGGATCCCGGCGCCACACGTCATTGTCGTCGAACCAGACTTTATCGACGGTGGCTTCCGCGCGGGAAGCCGCGGCGTTTTTTTCCTGCGGAACCGTCATGGAAAAGGCGGTGTGCGGCCTTCCGTCCAACGCGCGGGCGCGGTGGACAGCGCGGCCGACTTCCTCTCCTTCCAAATCAAGCAGGCGGACGGTCGCTTCACAGGAAACGATACGGCGCTCCGCAAGATTGAAAAGAAAAAGGACAATATTGCGGTTTTCTTCTGCAGGCAGCTGAATCTGCAGCACCTCTGCCGGGCATGTCAGATCGATCTTCATGGCTTATCCTCAATTCAGGGTATGAAGAATTATTTCCGCCAGTTCAGTGTTTACATATCTGAGATAAAGCTCCACGGCATTTCCGCCGGAAACGGGGGTGATATACCGGAGAATGATCTCATCCGCGCCGAACTCAGCCAGGCCGTAAGGAGCTGTTCCCGGGGTGCCGTACAGCGTTTCGCTCATGGACGCTTCATCGAACGCGCCTTCACCGCTGGGGAAACGGTAATAATCTTCCGTATAGCTGTCTCCGATGCGGACGCAGCGCGGGCCTTCCAGATTGTCTCCGAGAATGGAATAGGTGATCAGTACGGGATCGTTCCCACGGCTGTCGCAGCGGAAAATCGCTTCAAATCCTTCACCGTCCACCCGCAGGAAATAGGTTCCGTCCTCATTGTCGACCAAAGCGGATTCCACATTGCTTCCGAACTGCTCCGGCTGAGCCGTCAGATAGTTCAGCGCCGGGAAATCCAGATCCGCTTCTTCAAAGGGTGTCAGGTCCGTGCCGGTAAAGCTGAAGGGAACGCGGATATATCCGGTGACACCCTTCAGGGTATCCAGCTCATCAAAGAGGGACGCCGCGTTTTCCGCCGGAAAGACCTCGTTCAGGCCTTCCACAAAAACGGAATTGACATAATCGCCGCTGATCTGATAGGTAACGGTGTTCCGGATCCCGTCAGCCGGACGGACGATGCCGTATTCAATGGCGCCGATCCTCTGGCCGTCCCGTGTGACACGGCCGTATTCAAAACCGTTTTCCGCATCACCGGACAAATACAGCAGCGCGGTCTCCCGGGAGCCGTTCATATCCGGATTGTCGGACGGGATCGCCTTCAGAAGGGCGTTTACGTCCATGCCGACGCAGGTGTTCCTGAGGACCGGCAGTTCAGGACCGTTCAGCAGGAAAGCGTTGATGACGGTTTCTTCCGTCATTTCTGTCCGGTCGGCATATACGGAGCCGAAATTATACCGGAATTCATAGCCGGCCTCGGAACGGGCGTCTTCATGAGCGGGGTCATTCAGCGGATCTCCCGTCAGAGCCAGCATTCTGACCGATTCCGCAAGATCGTAGATCTCCGACAGGGTAACGGGAGCTGCTTCCGCCGCGGCAGAAAAGAAGACCGCACACATGATGAGGGCCAGAGCCAGGCTCAGAATCCGTTTTATTTTCATTCTATTACATCCTTTCCCTTCCCGATATTCATATAAAGCAGTTTTTTACAAATACAAGTATAGCACGAACCCATTATCAAGGCAACCGGGTCCTGCAGTCTACAATATATGGGGGATTGTGATGCGGAAATGATTCCAATATAATGAAAAAAGAAATGACCGGAGGAGAAAGGGATATGAAGCGGAGCCTGGCTGTTCTGTGTGCTTTTTTCTGTTTATGCTTTCCGGCGGGGAACCGGGCTTTTGCGTGCGTCCATGTGGAAGAAGAGGGCGAGGAGATCATCTATCCGTACTGGGTGCCTCCGACGGAAACAGAGGACGGAACAACAGGCCCGGGAGTATGCCCCATCTGCTATGAGGTGATCACGCAGCCGCAGAAGCTGCCGAAAACAGGCGGAGCGGTACAGGAGGAGGTCACCCTTGTTCCTGCCGAAACCGTGACACCGACGCCGGAGAAATCATCCGCTCCGCAGCCGACGCAAACCCCGACAGGCACTCCCGAGCCGACGCAGACACCGACCGGGACGCCAAAGCTGACGCAGCCTCCCGCAGGCAGTCCGGAACCAACCCCGCTGCCGACGGACACACAGGCGCCGACGCAGATCCCCACAGGCACCCCGGAACCGGCTCCTCTGCCGACAGATACGCCACAACCGACACAGGCGCCTACAGACACTCCGGAACCGACTCCGCTTCCGACCGAAACACCCAAGCCGACGCAGGCTCCGACGGAAACGCCTTTGCCGACGGAAACACCCAAGCCGACGCAGGCTCCGACGGCGACGCCCTTGCCGACCGGAACGCCAAAGCCGACTGAAGCCCCTACGGATAGTCCGCTTCCGACCGAAACACCGAAGCCGACGCAGGCTCCGACAGATTCCCCGGTGCCGACTCCGGTGCCGACCCCGCTGCCGACGGATACACAAAAGCCGACGAAGACCCCCGAAGCTGCTCCGGAGCCTGCGCCGGTGATCACAGACATCCCTGAATTTGAACCGACAGCCAAACCGACAGCCATCCCGACGGCTGTGCCGCCGCCAAGGACGACGCCCAAACCGGAAGCCGGGAAGAAGCAGGTTCCGTTTTCCGTCCGTTTTCCCAACCGGATCCTTCGCATGGATCCGCCGCAGGGCTTATGGGCCAACGCGGTCGGAAAGCTTCTCTGGCCGACGTCGGACAGCCCGGTATCCCCTCTCTTCTCCATCCTTGGAGATCAGGACTGAAAAAAGCCTCCTTCCCGTCCGGGAAAGAGGCCTTTTTGCTGAAAGTTTTATTTTGCGTATTCCGTGCTCCGGGTTTCCCGAATAACGTTGACGCGGATCTGACCGGGGTATTCCATCTGTTCCTCGATCTGTTTGGCAATTTCCTTTGCCAGGATCCGGATACCGTCATCGTTGACATCTTCGGGCTTGACCATGATCCGGACCTCCCGGCCGCTCTGGATCGCGTAGCACTTATCAACCCCGTCGAAGCTGCCGGCAATTTCTTCCAGCTTCTCCAGACGCTTGATATAGTTTTCCAGGCTTTCCCGGCGGGCGCCGGGGCGCGCGGCGGAGATGGCATCGGCAGCCTGCACCAGTACGGCTTCCACGGTCTGGGGTTCCACGTCGTTATGGTGCGCCTGAATGCAGTGGATAACCGCTTCGCTCTCACGGTATTTCCGGGCAAGTTCAACACCCAGCGTCACGTGAGTTCCTTCACTCTCATGGTCCACTGCCTTGCCGATGTCATGCAGCAGGCCGGCGCGCTTTGCCAGCTGGACGTCCGCGCCGAGCTCCGCGGCCATAAGACCCGCAAGGTGGCTGACTTCGATGGAATGCTTCAGAACGTTCTGGCCGTAGCTCGTCCTGTAGCGCAGACGGCCCAGGAGTTTGACCAGTTCCGGATGGATCCCGTGCTGATTCGTTTCAAAAATGGCGTTTTCACCGGCTTCACGGATCTGATTGTCCACCTCTTTACGGGCTTTTTCAACCATTTCCTCAATACGGGCGGGATGGATCCGGCCGTCCATGATCAGTTTTTCCACCGCGATCCGGGCAACCTCACGGCGAACCGGGTCAAAGGCGGAAACGATGACCGCTTCGGGCGTATCGTCTATGATCAGGTCTACGCCTGTGGCGGTTTCCAGCGCCCGGATATTACGGCCTTCACGGCCGATAATACGGCCCTTCATGTCATCGTTGGGCAGGGTGATCACGCTGACGGTGGACTCCGCAACATGATCCGCGGCGCATTTCTGGATCGCCAGCGCAATAATGTTGCGTGCTTTCTTCTCGCCGTCTTCTTTGGCCTGCGATTCAATATCGCGTACGGTGGCAGCCGCGTCGTGGTAAGCTTCCTTCTGAACCTTGTCCACGATGATCTGCTTGGCTTCCTCCCGGCTCATGGAAGCGATGCGCTCCAGCTCGGCGATCTGTTTATCCTTCAGCGCGGCGACTTCCTCTTCGCTCTTTGTCAGCTCTGCCGCGCGCTTATTCAGGGATTCTTCTCTCGCTTCCAGGTTGTTGGCTTTCTTGTCCAGGGTTTCCTCCCGCTGGATCAGGTGACGCTCACTGCGCTGAACTTCATTGCGGCGCTCACGCATTTCGCGCTCGCTTTCTGCTTTTTCGCGGTCGTTTTCCGCTTTGGCTTTGAGGATTTCTTCTTTGGCTTCCAGCACTTTTTCCTTTTTGTAGTCTTCTGCCTTTTTGACAGCATCGTCATACAGGCGTTTGGCGTACTCTTCGGTGCGCCCGATCTTCTTTTCGGTGTAGTTTTTCCGGTAAATGAAGCCGAGGAACCAGCCGATGACGGCCGTTACGGCAGCGATCCCGATAGCCAGATACAGGTTCATGCTTTCCCTCCCTTTCCTTCTTACTCTCAATTTCATCATTCAGCAAACCGGCATCAGAAAAGCCGTGCGGCAAAACGCCGACACGGCTGAAATCTGTCCTTCCTGGACAATCCCGGTACCCATTCGACGGGCATACGCTGCCCGACCACCATAAAAACAATCCGCGGATCTTCTATAATACGCAGACGGGGAGCAAAGGATATACTGCTCCCTTTTATTCTTTATGCGGTTTACCGCCCGGAGACGGCATCCGAAACATCATCGCGGAGGATCATCCGCGGGGACACATAACGGGGAAAGTCTATCGAAAAACAGCCTGCAGGACATCCATGCCCTATTCAGCCGATCATAGTCATCATATGCTTTTATTAAAAATTTGTCAAGGAATAATGAAGAATATGAAAAAATCTCTCTTCACAGGGAAGAGAGATCTGGCCGGTCAGAAATCACAGTTCATGGGAGTTCTGAAATACGGGATCACGTCCCGGATGTTATCCACGCCCGTGAGATAGATCAGCAGCCTTTCAAAACCCATGCCGAAGCCGCTGTGGGTACAGCCGCCGAACTTTCGCAGGTTGACGTACCAGTACATGTCTTCCTTGCTGATGCCCAGCTCATCCATACGTTTTGTCAGCAGCTCATACCGGGTTTCTCTCTGACTGCCGCCCATGAGCTCTCCCGCGCCGGGAACCAGGAGATCCACCGCGCTGACGGTCTTTCCGTCATCGTTCTGATACATGTAGAAGGCTTTGATGTCCTTAGGCCAGTTATAGACGAACACCGGGCTGTGGAAATATTCTTCGGTCAGGTACTTTTCGTGTTCCTTGGCGGTGTCCTCTCCGAACTTCGGCTCAAACTGGAATTCATATCCGTTTTCCATCGCCCTGCGGAGAATGGCGATGGCTTCCTCATGAGTCACACGGGCACAGGTGCTGCCGGCCAGAGCAGTCAGCTTGTCCAGCAGCCCGCCGCCGGTGAATTTATCGAGGAAGGCAAGCTCGTCGCCGCATTTCTCAAGAACCGTTTTTACGATATTTTTCAGGAAATCTTCCTCAATATCCATCAGCTGCTGAAGATCGCAGAACGCGATTTCCGGCTCGATCATCCAGAACTCGGCCGCGTGCGTCTTGGTGTTGCTGTTTTCCGCGCGGAAGGTCGGCCCGAAGGTATAGATATTGCTGAAGGCCATGGCGAAGGTTTCCCCTTCCAGCTGGCCGGTGACAGCCAGGCTGGTCGGCTTGCCGAAGAAGTCTTTTGCAGGATCTCCCTGATCCTCCGGCTTCAGCGTGGTGACGGTAAAGGTGTTGCCGGCCCCCTCGGCATCGTTGCCGGTGATCAGGGGCGTGTGAACATACAGATAGCCGCGGTCCTGAAAATAGGTGTGGATCGCCATGGCGGCGACGCTGCGGACACGGAATACCGCCTGGAACAGGCGGGTACGGGGACGGAGGTAGGCGATCTCCCGCAGATATTCCAGGGAATGCTTTTTGGGCTGCAGCGGATAATCCTCCGGGCAGTCACCCTCAAGAACGATCTCAGAAGCCTGGATCTCAGGCGTTTCCGGGTCCCTGTAGCTGGGGACCACCTTGCCGGTCACACGGATGGCCGACCCGATATGAAAGGACTGAACGGCGGCAAAATCCTTCAGATTATTGTCGTATACCACCTGCGGATTTCGGAAGCACATGCCGTCAAAAAAGTCAATAAAACCCATATTCTTCTGCTTCCGATGGTTGCGGATCCAGCCCTGCAGCGTAACGGTCTGCCCCTGCAGCTCTGCCAGACGCTCTTTCAGCGTGCGGGTGGTAATAACCTCCATGTCAATCCCTCCCAAGGTCCTGATTTACGGCACATCATAGCACATCCTGCCGGGAATCGCAAGACGCACAATACCGGACCGGTTATAATTGACGTTTTTTTCTTCGTGATGTAAAATATCATAGGTATGCCTTTATGCTTTTGCCTATGTATACAGCAGTTGACCCGATGCGGCGAGCGCAAAAAATCTTATCTCAGGACAGCATCCTGCATTTTTGCTTAAGAAAGGGACTGAACATGAACAAACCGTTGACCTTTTCCAAACTGTGGGCACAGATGAAAAAGCTTTTTCTGCCCTGGCTGATCGCTGCGGTACTGGCGGGCATTGCCGTGCTGGGGATCAATCTGGTTTCCCTCCCGGAACGCGGACAGGCGAGCGCGACGGTCAGCTTCAGCTATGAGGGAATCGAATCCGGGCTTGCACCGAACGGGAACCGTTTTGATCCGGACGAGATCCGGGATCCGGAGATCATCCGCGCAGCGGCCGGCCGGATCGGGCTGGAGCTGACGGAAGAGAAAACGGGAAGGATCCGTGAAGCCATGGCGATAAACGGCAGTCTTCCCGACGGAGTGATCGACAGGATCACCAAGCTGAAATCCCAGTATGAAGCGAATTCGATCTCTGTTCTGTCGGCGCAGCAGATAAAGACCTATTTCCCCTCCCAGTATACAGTTGCCCTGCGGCTTGCTGACGCCGGGCTGGATATGGCTACGGCGAACCGCCTTTTGCCCGCGGTGCTGGACGCATACCGGGAGAGTTTTCTGACCCGGTACGGTTACAGCACAGCGGTGGAAAAAATAATGCTCGGGACCGGTTACTCGGAATATGAGTATGAAGGCGCCGTCCGGGTGATCAACAACCGGCTGGACCTGCTGCTGGGATATGTGAACTCGTTTTCCGCAAAGGATACGACCATGTTCCGCTCATCGCTGACAGGCTACTCCTTTGAGGACCTCTCAGCGGCGATCGCTACGGTGAAATCGCAGGACGTTGCCGCGCTGGACTCCTATATTTCCAGCAACAATGTTTCCAAGGAATGGAAACAGCAGCGCGATGAGTACCATTATATGATAGAAGAAACAGAGCGCAGCGAAAAAGCGCTGGAGGAGCGGATCGAAACGCTCAACAGCGTGATCGCCGGCTATGCAAAGACGAAAACCGTCGTGCCCGGCGGGAGCGAGATCCAGAAAACCTCCGAGGAAGAGAGCGGAGTGGCGACGACGACCACCGGCACCTATCAGGTCACGCAGCAGTCCGCCATGTACGACGCGCTGATCAAGCGCCGCATTGAGCTGCAGACAGAGCTTTCCGGACTTAAAGAGGAGATCAGCCTCTACCGGACAAGAATGAATTCCATTTCGGGAAGCAGCACAAAAGCGGCCGGGGAATATGTGGAAAGCGAGATCGCAAGAATAGACGGAAAGATCCGCGAGCTTGTTTCCGCCGTCCGCGGCACGGTGAACGACTATCAGAAAAAGGAAGGCATGCAGACCGCGTTTGAGGTGCTGGATGTTAAGCCGGCTGCCTCTTTTCCGATCCTTCGCCTGATCAAGGGCTCCCTGTGGGACGGGATCGGAGCGGAAGCCATAGTCCTGGGTATTTTCCTCCTGATCGCGCTTTTGCGGGCGCGCGGCAAAAAACAGGGAAAAGCCCGTGAAGCTTTGCCGTCGGATCAGGGAAACTGAGAAAGGAGGAAACGACCGTGAATAATGAGAAAGAGATCAACATGGAAAATGAGCGCAAAATCCAACTGACTGTCGTTTCTCCGCAGGAGGATGAAAATGAGATCAGGCTGGATCTGTATCAGATCGGAAGCGGTTTCAGGCGTTTTCTGGCACTCTGGCTGGCCCTGGCGGTGATAGTGGGCCTTCTCGGGACGGGGATCGGGCTTTTTGCCAGAAAGAACGCGGGGGCAAATACGGTCAATACGCTGATCGATCATTCGCTGACTACCGGGATAAGCAGCCGCCTTGATCTTTCCGAAAGCATGGAGGGGATCCGGTCCTCCGCGACCGTCAGCGCTGCCATGACAGAGCTGGGATATGAACTGAAGAATCTGAATACGGTCCGAAACTGCCTGACCGTGACGGGCGTGATGCCGGATGAGGCATACGATCAGATGACACTGTATTACAACCTGCTGTCCAAGAATAACGCGAACACGCAGACGGTGCAGTCCCTGCTGGCCACCAATTCGGTGACGACCCGATACATCGTTGCCTTCCGATACAAAGAAGCCGGATACACTCAGGAGGAAGGCGCCAGGCTGCTGGATGCCATCGTGGGCAAATACAGGACCGCCTTTGATCAGAAGTACAATACGAACGCAGCGCTGGGCAATCCGATCGCCGCGGTGGATTATACGGAATATGATTATCCGGAAGCTGTCAGCGTATTCAAATCCATGCTCAAAAACATACGGAATTATCTTCAGCGGGCGCGGAACAGCCAGAAGACCGTCTTCCGTTCCGAAAAGACAGGGTACACTTTACAGGATCTGCAGGAGCAGGCGGACCTGCTGAAAAAGGTGGATCTGAACCGGATCTCTTCCTATATCGATATCAACAGCATTACAAAAAAAGAACGGGAAGAAGCCAATATCTATTATGAATGGCTGATCCGGGAACAGCAGCGGCAGAAGGACGTTCTGGAAGCCAGATATAAATCCCTGAGCGATTCCGTGAAAGCCTATGAAAAGGATCCGGAGGTTTTTGCCGGCACCGGGTCGAGGAATAACGAAAAAGCGGCATCCATCATCCTTGACAGGGATGAAAGGGCAAAATACCCGAATTATGAAGACAACCTGAATGTTTACGACGCCATGATCCTGGAAATGCTGGACACTCAGGAGCAGATCTCGGAATATAATACAACGATCCGCTATTACGAAAGCGTCAGAGAGAAGCTGAACGGCTCGGAAAAAATTCTTCAGGACAATATCGATACCGCCGAGAGCTATCTGGAGGATTTCAACAGGCGCGTGACCGGGCTTGTGGACGACGTAAACCGGACGGTCACGGAATATTCGGACCGGGCGGTCAAGGCAAACGCGGTCAAGGTATTGGTCCCGGCCACCTCAAATTCCCCTAAGCTGACGGACGGGGGATGGGTCAAATATATTATCATTGCCGAAGGACTGCTCTTTGTCTGCTATATTGCGGCAGTGGTTATTTACGGCCTGAAAATGTCCAACCGCCGTAAGGAAGCCTGATACGCAGAAGGGTCCAAACAAGAGAGGGGGTAACAGCCGTGTTCCGTCGGAGAAGCCGGGAAGGGCAGAAGAACGGATTTCATATACGACACTGGCAGCTGATCGCGGCAATGCTGATCCTGTGGGATATCATGGCGGTTACCGCCTCCTATTTTCTGGCGCTTCTGATCCGCTTTGACGGAGTTTATTCGGATATTCCGGCAGTTTATTTAAAAGCCTTTTCCTATATCGCGCCCGGATATGCCGTTTTCTGCATCATCGTGTTCTGGCTTTTCCGGCTTTATACGAGCATGTGGAGGTTCGCCAGCTACCGGGAGCTGTTTAACGGCATCCTGGCCACCGGCGTGGCAACGGTGATCCATACGGTCGTGATCACGCTGATCATCCAGGCGATATCAAAACGCCGTGACCGGATGCCGATGTCCTATTATCTGACGGGTCCGGTGATCCAGTTTTTCCTGACAATGGGCGTCCGGTTTACATACCGCTTCCTTCTTCTGCTGCGCGGAAAACGCCGGGAAGAAAAAAGCGGCGGCAAGCGCGTGATGATCATCGGCGCGGGGGAGACCGGCCGGCTGATCCTGCGGGATATCAACCATACGCCGGACACGACGGACCGGGTCGTCTGCGTGATCGATGACAACGAAAACAAATGGAAGCGGCGCATCGACGGGGTTCCGGTCGTGGGAGGCCGGAACGACATCCAGAAAATGGCGGAAAGATACCGGGTGGATAAGATCTATTTCGCGATCCCATCCGCCACACCGGAACAGCGCAGGGATATCCTGAAGCTGTGCAGCGAGACGGGCTGTGAGCTCAAGCAGCTGCCGGGGATCGCCCAGCTGGCCAACGGAGAGATCAGCGTCAGCCGGATGAAGAACGTCTCCGTGGAGGATCTGCTTGGCCGGGAACCGATCTGCCCCGATCTGACGGACGTTTTTGAAATGATCCACGGAAAGCGCGTGCTGGTCACCGGCGGCGGAGGAAGCATCGGATCGGAGCTTTGCCGGCAGATCGCCGCGCATGAACCGGAGCAGCTGGTCATCTTCGATATCTATGAAAACAACGCTTACGCGATCCAGCTGGAGCTGAAGCAGAAATATCCGGAGCTGAATCTGGTGACCCTGATCGGCTCTGTCCGGGACAGCCGGAAGGTTTTTGACCTGTTTGAGACCTATAAGCCTCAGATCGTCTATCACGCGGCAGCCCACAAGCATGTTCCCCTGATGGAGGACAGCCCGTGCGAGGCGATCAAGAACAATGCCATCGGCACCTACAAAACGGCGTATGCCGCGATGGTCCACGGGACGGAGCGCTTTGTTCTGATCAGCACGGACAAGGCCGTCAATCCGACCAATATTATGGGCGCCAGCAAGCGGCTGTGCGAAATGATCATACAGAGCTTTGACGCGAAGATCAAAGCGGGAAAAGCGGCGGACATACCGCAGCTCTTCACGCATCCGGGCAGCCGTGAGGCAACGGTGACGGTCGGGGTGCTGAAGGATATCAGGACGGAGTTTGTAGCCGTCCGTTTCGGCAATGTTCTCGGAAGCAACGGTTCCGTGATCCCGCTTTTCCGGAAACAGATCGAGCAGGGAGGGCCGGTAACGGTCACGCATCCGGACATTATCCGGTATTTTATGACGATTCCCGAGGCGGTCAGCCTGGTGATGCTGGCGGGCAGCTTTGCCCACGGCGGAGAGATCTTTGTGCTGGATATGGGCAGCCCCGTCAGGATCGACGACCTGGCGAGGAATCTGATCCGGCTGAGCGGGTTCAAACCGGACATCGATATCAAAATCGAATATACAGGCCTCCGCCCCGGTGAAAAGCTGTATGAGGAAAAGCTGATGGCGGAGGAAGGACTGCAGAAAACGGAGAACGACCTGATCCATATCGGAAAACCTGTGGCCTTTGACGTGGATGCTTTCCTGGGCCGGCTGGAGGAGCTGATGATCGCGGCTTATAAGAACAAGAACGATATCAAGGAACGTGTCAAAGCAATGGTCAGCACATACCGCCCCGCTGCAGAAAAAGCGGAAGAGGAAGGAACGGCCCCCGACGGGAAAAAGGAAGGTGCGGCGCTATGAACAAAACGGAGAAAAGAAACTGGATCGTCAAGCGGTCCCTGCTGGTACTGTTTGACGTTTTTGCGGCTGTTTTTTCCTATTTTATCACACTTGTGGTCCGCTTTTATGTAAACGGAGAGTTCAGGGCCATCGCGCTGGACAGATATCTTCCGGCATTCTGGCGCTTCATACCGTGGTACGCGGTCCTGACAGTCCTCATATTCTTTGTTTTCCGGCTCTACAACAGCCGCTGGCGGCATGCCGGGCTGCATGATCTGAACCGGATCCTGCTGGCGAATCTCGTGACGGCGGCGGTACAGGTGGCCGGCACGCTGCTTTTTGTGCAGCGGATGCCGGTCACTTATTATGTCATCGGGGCTGTTATTCAGACAGTCCTGATCATCCTGTCCCGTTTTTCCTACCGGATCCTGGTGGCGGAAAGCGCGCATCTTCGGAAGAACAACCTGAATGTGATGATCGTGGGCATCGGGGAAACGGGCCGGATCCTGCGGCGGCAGATCGAAAACAACAACATCGCGAAGCCGGTGGTGATCTTTGCCTACAATGACCGGAGCGAGAACGGCATGCTGGACGGTATCCCGGTGGTCAACGACCTGGAGAAGATCCCGGAATACATCAAAAAGTATCAGGTCCAGTGTGTGATCCTTGCGGACTCCATCCTGCCCTCCGAGGTCCGGGAAAAGATCCGGCTTCAGTGTGAAGGAACGGAGATCCAGGATTTCTCCGGGTATCTCCAGAATGAGGGCCCGGGGCTCACCCCGGCGAAGGTGCTGGAGTATACCGGAGGAGGGGTGATCATTGCCGCGGACGGCGCGGAAAACCGCTTCAACAATGCCGAGCAGGCGCTGATGGCGCTTCACGGGAAATACAATGTGGACCGGATCAGCGCCGAAGGAGACGCCCTGCGGCTGGAGCTCTCGCCCGTGAAGCTCAACGACCTGAGCAAGGCGTGGGTCAAAGCAACGGAAAAAGAAACCGGCGAAGAAATCAGCTTCTTCTGATCAAGGAAAGGAACAGGGTGGATATGAACAGGGAAAAATACCTTTCGGATCCCCGTTTCCGGGGAATCAAGCCGTTCCCTTCCAAGGTCTGGCTCTCCAGCCCGACCATGCACGGAGAAGAAATGGCCTATGTCACCGAAGCGATCGAGACCAACTGGGTCAGTACGGTCGGCGCAAATATCAACGAGCTGGAAAAAGCGGTCGCGGATTATCTGGGCATGCAGTACGCGGTGGCGCTGACCTGCGGGACCGCCGCGCTGCATATGTGCGTCAAGCTGGCGGCGGAGCGGATCAATCCCGGCGCGGCTCCGGGGAACGGACTTCTGGGGCACAGAGTATTCTGCTCGGACATGACCTTTGACGCCAGCGTCAACCCGATCCTTTACGAGGGCGGCGAACCGATCTTTATTGATACGGAAGCGGATACCTGGAATATGGATCCGGTGAGCCTTGAAAAAGCGTTTGAAATGTATCCGGACGTGAAGCTGGTCGTACTGGCGCACCTCTACGGCGTACCGGCAAAGATGGACGAGATCGTCGGCATCTGCCGGAAACACGGCGCGCTGATCGTGGAGGACGCCGCGGAGGCGATGGGCGCGAAATATACCGGATCCGTGGTGTCCGGCATGTGCGGCTGCTTCGGGGACTTTTCCGCGGTCAGCTTTAACGGGAACAAAATCATTACCGGCAGCTCCGGCGGGATGTTTGTGACAAACGACCGGGCGGATGCCGAAAAGGTCCGCAAATGGAGCACACAGTCGCGCGAAGCGGCTCCGTGGTATCAGCATGAGGAGCTCGGATATAATTACCGGATGAGCAACATCATTGCCGGAGTGGCCAGGGGAAATATGCTTCATATCGATGAGCATATCCGGCAGAAGAGAGAGATCTACGAGCGCTACAGGGAAGGGCTCCGGGATCTGCCGGTGACCGTCAATCCCTTCGAAAGCAAAAGCACCCCGAATTACTGGCTCTCCTGCCTGCTGATCGATGAGAAAGCCATGTGCAGCCAGGTCCGGGGGGACAAAGATTATATGTATGAAACCGAACCGGGAAAAAGCTGCCCGCAGGAGATCCTGGATGCTGTTTCCGCTTTCAACGCGGAGGGCCGGCCGATCTGGAAGCCCATGCACATGCAGCCGATCTACCGCATGAGCGGCTTTATCGTCCGGGACGGAAACGGCAGAGCCCGATCCAACGCCTACATAGCCGGAGACGGGGCGGATATCGGAGCGGATATTTTCCGCAGAGGCGCCTGCCTGCCCAGTGACAACAAGATGACACCCGAGCAGCAGGCGGTCGTGATCGATATTATTCACCGGTGTTTTGAGTGAGGCAATAAGATGAATGTATTGGTAATTGCGCCGCACAGGGACGATGAGATCATCGGGGTCGGCGGAACGCTGCTGAAACGGAAGGCCGCGGGAGACCGGGTAACGGTCTGTGTGGTAACGGCGAGGGAAGGGATGGAGCTTCCTCCCGGTACGCAGAGGATCCATCAGGAAATGAAGGAAGCGCATGCCTTCTGCCGTTTTGATGAATATATCGGTTTTCCTTTCTGGGCGAATAATCTGGAGAATTTCCCGAGGGGCGAACTGAACAAGGCATTTTACGACGCGATCGTAAAGACGCAGCCGGAAGAGGTTTATCTGCCTTTCTGGGGAGATATGCAGAAGGATCATCAGATCACGACCGAGGCGGCCATGGTGGCGCTGCGGGAAAAGTACGATCATCCCGTAAAAAGGATCTACGCCTATGAGACGCTTTCCGAAACGGGGATCAGTCTCCCGACGGAAAACAACGCCTTTATTCCGAATGTTTTTGAGGATATTACGGATTATCTGGAGGACAAGAAAAAGGCGCTCGGTTTTTATAAATCCCAGGTCCATCCCTTCCCGGACCTTCGCTCGCCGGAGACGGTGGAAGCCCTGGCCCGGGTCAGGGGCGCCACGGTCAACGTGAAAGCGGCGGAAGCGTTTATGCTCATTCGGGAAACGAAATGAGACAACAGAAAGAAAGAACGGCAGACACGATGGTTTACAGAGCAGTCAAACGTTTGTTCGACATTCTGAGTTCAGCACTTGCTATCCTCGTTACCTCCCCCCTCTGGCTGATCATCGCGGCGGGGATCAGACTGTCCAGCAAGGGGCCGGTATTCTATAAGGCGGACCGGATCGGGAAAAACAATCAGCCTTTTACCCTGTATAAATTCAGGTCCATGCATGTATATCATCCGCGCGAGGATCAAAAGGGCGAACAGCGGGAGGGCGGATATATCGCCAATGAAGACCGCATTTTCCCGTTTGGCCGGGTCCTCCGGAAAAGTAAGCTGGATGAGCTGCCCCAGCTGCTGAATATCCTGGCGGGACAGATGTCGGTCGTGGGTCCGCGCCCGATCACGGAAGCGGGTGTGAAAAAGCATTATCTGGGGAAATATGACAACGTTCTGAGCGTCCGTCCCGGCCTGGCCGGCCTGGACAGCCTTTTCGACTATGCTCACGGAGAACTGGTCGTGAAGGACAACGATGAGTTTGACAGAAAGATCGCGCCGGTGAGGGACTGCCTTGCAAGCATTTACGTGAGCAGGAGAAGCATCGGACTGGACCTGTACTGTATCGGCAGGACCGTGAAGCTCATATTTGAAGTGATGGTGCTGAAAAGGAAGGACTTTGCCTATACTTCCTATGAAAAAGAGGCGGAAGAAAAGGTATTCGGCCTGAAAGAAAGCAAGTAACAGAAAGGCGGAAGCTGAAAATGGATTTTACAAAGCTGCGGGTATTGGTCATGGATGGCGGAGGAAAGCAGACTCTTGCCATGGTACGAGGCCTGAAGGATATCGGATGTCATGTAACTGTGCTTTGCAACAGCAAAATGGATACCTGCTATGTATCCAAAAAGCCGGACGAGAAGATCGTCAATCCTATTCTGCCGGAACGGAATGAAGAAGCGCTGAAGTTTCTTCTGGATTTAGTAGCAACCGGGAAATACGATGTTCTTATGCCTATCGGAGAACTCAGCACCAACTTTATCACGGATCACGAAGAAGAATTCAAAAAATATGTCAAACTGGCCTGCGCTCCCCGGGACACCTATATCAAGGCGTTCAACAAACAAACAACTTTCGACCAGGCGATGAAATCCGGAATTCCGTGTCCTTATACGAGACAAAGCAATCAGGATATAGAGGATTTTCTGCAGCACTGCAGATTTCCTATTATTATAAAACCGCGTCAGGGCCTTGGATCCATCGGTTTTCATAAATTTGAAACTGAACAAGAATTCAGGGAGCGTTTAGAGAATGACCCCTCTTTTAATCCTGATGATTATGTGGTTCAGGAGTTTGTGAAGTTCAATAATCGAATAGGGACAAACCTGTTTGTAGATCAGAAGGGAAATATTTGCTCTTCTTATGCGGTTGATGTACTGCGCTGGTTTCCGATCGATGCCGGAGCAGGCGTCCTGATCGTGACTGTGGATGCGCATGAGGTCCTTCAATATGCAGGCAAACTGCTCCAGGATCTCGGGTGGCAGGGATTTGCCAATGTAGCCTTCATGGTAGACGCTGAAACCGGGGAACCGAGACTGCTTGAAATCAACGGCAGAATTCCGGCCAGCGTAAAGATGGCATATATGTGCGGCTGCAACATATCCCGACAGCTGCTGGAAATGATATATGACGAAGACGTCATTCAGTACCCGGAAAACAATAAATTCGGCATGTATATCAGGCATCTGGATACGGATCTGGTCTGGTTCTTCAAGTCTCCAAACCGGTTCAGGACGAAACCGTCCTGGTTCAGCTGGAAAAACACACAGGAGATTCTGTACAGCAAGGATGACAAGAAGCCGTTTTTTTTCCATTTGTTTCAGAAGTTTTTCAATTTCAGCAAGATCATGAAAAGAAAAGCCCATTGAGCAGGAAGCAGAAAGTCTGAAAAGGAGACACAGTATACTGATGAAAGCGATGGTAGTAGCCGGAGGTATTCCGCAGATCGAGTTGATCCGGCAGCTGAAAGACAGGGGCATCGTGACCGTACTGGTGGACGGAAGCGCTTCCGCGCTGGCTGTTCCGTACGCGGATATTTTTTATCATGTCAATATCTTTGACATTGAAGCCGTGAAAAGCATAGCCGTCAGGGAGGAAGTCGATTTTCTGATCACCGTCTGCGCGGACCAGGTGCTGCTGGTGGTGGCCCAGATCTCGGAAATGCTCGGCTTGCCGTGCTATATTGATTATAAAACAGCGCAGGACGTTTCAGACAAAATCCGGATGAAACGGATTTTTCGGGAAAACGGGATCCCGACCACAGATTATGTAGAACTTCAATCACTGAACATGGAAAAAATCAGCCGCCTGAGTTATCCGATGGTCGTCAAGCCTGTGGATGCTTACAGCTCCAAAGGTGTGCGAAAGGCCGAGAACGCGGAGGAACTGAGGCGGTATTACGCGGAGGCTGAGCAGATCAGCAGAAGCGGAGGAGTGATCGTAGAAGAATACTTCGAAGGCGAGGAAATCAGCGTAGACGCTTTTGTCCTGGACGGAAAGGCGAAGGTACTGGCTGTTACTAACAGCGATAAGGTTAAGGACAGGGACCGTTTTGTGATTTTCCGCGGGAAATATCCGGCGAAAGCTTCCCCTGCGGTGCTAAAGCAGATCGATGAAATCGCGCAGAAAATAGCGGATGCTTTCGGTCTGGTGAATGCGCCGCTTCTGATCCAGCTTCTGCATAACGGGGATCGGGTATCTGTTCTGGAATTCTGCGCCAGGACGGGCGGCAATATGAAATGGCTGCTGATCAAATATTCCTGCGGGGTGGACGTGATCAAGGCCACGGTGGATATTACACTGGGCAAAAAGCCGGATCTGACCGTCAGAGATACAGGCAATAAAATCGTGGTGAACGATTTCATCTATTGCTATCCGGGTGTGTTTGATCATTTTGAAGGCTTTGAAGAGCTGGTTCAGCAGGGAACAATCAACGAGTTTCACCCCGTCCGTGTCAAAGGGACAGAGATGAGAGGCGTTACAAGCAGCAGCGACCGGATCGCTGGAATGAATATTCTCGCTTCATCCGTTGAGGATTTCAATCAGAAGCAGAGAAGGATCCTTGATTCCGTAAAGGTCATCAGCACAGACGGAACCGATATGCTGAGAAGAGATCTTTTGACGGACCTATAAGAAGAAACGATTCGTGAGAAACGGAATCAAACAAGAGAAACCCAATCAATTACCGAGATGGAGGTCAGCCTGTGCCGGAGGAGAAGAAAAAACAGTCATTGCTGGTTTCTTTCCTGTCTGTGTCATCCTCCAAGTTTATAAAGTACGGCATACAGCTCATTGCCACAATGATGCTGGCTCGCTTCCGTACATTGGAGGAATACGGGACGTTTTCCCAGATCGTTCTGGTGACCAATCTTGCCATATCCATTTTTATGATGGGTTTGCCGAACAGTCTGAATTTTTTTCTGGCCAGAGCGGAGACGGAGGAGGAAAAAAACCGCTTTGTTTCGCTGTATTATACAGTCAACACGGTACTGAGCTTTATTGTCGGCCTGCTGATGGTGATCTGCACGCCGCTGATGGAAAAGTATTTTCACAATAAACTGCTGAGTTCTTTTCTGTATTTCATCGCCATGTATCCCTGGACAAAAATTATTCTCAGCAGTGTCGAAAACCTGTCCGTTGTATACAACAGGACAAAGTTTCTGGCTGCTTTCCGGCTGACAAGCAGCCTGGTGAACATCCTGATCATTCTGCTTGTTCAGTGGATGAACTGGACCTTCCGGGAATATGTAGCGCTTCTGCTGGCAACAGAAATTATCTATACTATGGTTACCTATTGGTTTGCCGGATCGAACGCCGGGAAGCTCCATCCGTATTTCAATAAAAACCTGATGAAAAAGATCCTGATCTTTTCCATCCCTCTGGGTTTGTCTACGGCCTGCGGTACCCTGAGACATGAGATGGACAAGTTTTATATCGGGCTTGTGATGGATACGGAAAGGCTGGCCATTTATACGAACGCGGCAAAGGAAATGCCTGTGAAAATGATAGCGGCTTCCATTACGGCGGTTTTGCTTCCGAAAATGGCGAAGCTCCAGAAAGAGAATAAGGTGAAGGAAGCGGTGAAGCTGTGGCATGACGTGACCGTTTTTTCTCTGATCCTCAATACATTTTTCGCGATCGGGCTGTTTGTTTTTTCCAAGGAAGCCATTCTGGTCCTCTATTCCAAGAAATATCTTCCCGGAGCCGAGGTTTTCGGGATTTATTCCTTGACATATATTATCCGCAGCACTTATTTCGGAATGGTGCTGAATACCGGGGGCAATACGAAGCTGATCCTGCAAAGTTCCATCATCAGCCTGGTCGTGAACGCGGTCATGAATGTGGTGTGCTATCACCTGTTCGGCTTCGTCGGGCCGGCGCTTGCCACCGTTATTTCAACATTCGCGGCAGCGTTCTATCTTCTGTATCATACGTCCAAACATACCGGTATACCGTACGGAAAGATTTTTCCCTGGAAGGACAGCGGAATCATTATAGCGGTCAATACGGTGATCGGCATCGGTTTTTACTTCCTCAAGAGCATGATCACCTTCAGCAGTTCAGCCATGGAGATCGTATTTGCGCTGGCCTCTGCCGTTGTATGGGCGGGTCTTGATTTTGTGATCTTCCGGAAAAAACTGACGGAAAAATGGAAAATCATGAAAAAACACTGAGAATTCCGAAAGACAGGGCTGTCTGTCCGGGCATTTATAAAACGGAGTGAGAAAGATGAAGGACTATACGCACAGAAAAGCATGCTATCTCTGTACAACGCCGCTGCAGATCCTGGGGGCGATGGCGTTTGAGCTGCAGGACAGGCAGGGCGCCGACCTCTTTCTGTTTGACGATCTGAAAAGCTACCGTGAAATCGGAGAAAAACTGCGTGATACCGGCATTTTCGAAAATGTATACTGCGTTCATCTCAGATCGCCGCTGATCAGCGGAAGGAAAAAGCTTGCGAGGATGTTCTTTTTCCTGCGCATGATGACTTCGTCTTTCAGCCTGAATTCTGTTCTGGACAAAGGGATCTGCTATGACCGGCTGTATACTTCCAGCTCAGCGATGTCCAAGATGATCATCCTCAACGCGCTTTCCAAAAGAAACACCGGGATGGAGATCATCATGTATGACGACGGCATCGGGAGTTACTCCAAAGCAGCCAGGGTCAAGACCGGCTCTACGCTCTTCCAGAAAGCAAAGAAAATGCTGAACTGGTCAGAAGCACTGGAACAGTCATCGGAAGTATATTTATACTGTCCGGAGCTCGCGGAACCTGAAGCCGGGAAGACGATCCGCCGGATGCCCGCGATAATGACCAGCGAAGAGAACCGGGAGATCGTCAGGAATGTTTTCTGCGGACAGCAGAAGAATGTATCGATCGACGAAAAGGTCATCATATTTGATACCTTCCGGAAAACAGCGGACAACCGGCCGGGGATAACAGAACTGGATTCTCTTTATGAAAAGGCGAAAGAGGTTTGCGGAGAGAAAAACATCATTCTGAAAGCGCATCCGAGGTCTTCCGTGGAAAGCCGCGCAGCCATAAAGCAGTATACCGAAAAGCAGATCCCTATGGAAATCGTATATATGGGGACGGACCATCTGGAGGATAAGATCCTGGTGGCGCTGAATTCCACAGCGGTCTTCACGCCGAAAATGTTTTTCGATAAGGAGCCGAGGATCATCCTGCTGTACCGGCTCGTGCACGCCGAAGCGGCTGTGAGAAAGAAAAGGGATGAACTGTACGGCAAACTGACAGGCATGTATGAGCATCAGGAACGGATCAGCATTCCGGAAACAGAAGAGGAATACAGAAGAGTGCTGGCTGAATGGTCTGTAACATAAAAAAGCAGGGAAAGTGGAAGGTGGTTACTTGCAGTATCTGCTGAACGGGGGAAAGAAAAAAACAGACCGGATCGAATGGATCATATCCTTTCTGTTTGTTCTCAGCCCGATCCTACAACATCATAAAGGCCTGTATATCAACGGCGGATGGACGGCGCTGCTGCTGGGGCTTCCGCTGGTTCTGATACAGATCGTGCGGCACGGGATCAGAATAAATGAAAAAGCGCTGATCGCATTCGGACTGATGGCGCTGTATCAGGGGTATATTATTCTGGACCACGGCTTTTCAACGGGGAGCCTGATCCGGACATTCATCCTGATGGTCTATTTTTTCCGCTTTTCGGAAGAAGGCTATGAGTTCCGCTGTCTGGTATCGGCGGCAGCATTTGTGTCTCTGGCAGCATGTGCCGGCCTGGTCGCTCAGTATTTCAGCTATTATATCCTGTCCCGCAAGCTGCAGTTTCTGAGTGTCCGGACTTTTCTGGATGAGAACAACAGATGGGCTGAACGGGTCAGTTCACTGACAAAAACCAGCTCTTTTTACAGACCGTCCGCGTTTTTTATGGAACCCTCCCATATGTTCATCTATTCCTTTCCTTCCGCGCTGTATTTTCTTTTTACCCCGGATCTGAAGAAAAAAGCCCGGCTGATCGGAATGATTATTGTGGGCGGTATTCTGCTGTCGACTTCCGGCATGGGCATCGTGTTTTCGGTTGGAAGCATGGTCGCGTACTATACCATGTATAAAAATCCCCAGTACAGGAAGGGCAGCCTGCTGAATTTCCTGATGCCCAAAACGATGGTGATCCTGACGCTGGCACTGATCATCCTGGTTTATCTGTACAGCCATGTGGATCTTGTCCGGAGAGCCGTGATCAGGATCCTGTTTGAGGATGAGACGGGATATAACGCGCTGAGAGGCCGTACAAGCGCCGGCAAAGGAATGCTGAGCACCATGAGCGGGATGCAGTACCTGATCGGGGTGACGGACGCGATGGGCGAGGACGGAACCAATATGGCCGGTTTTCAGGTGACCTTCTATAAATACGGGCTGATCGGGATCCTTTTATCTTATGTATACTACTTGTACGGCCTGGCCAGGACGAGAAACTGTTTTCAGTATCTCTGCCTGATCCTGCTGGTTATATCCTTCGTTTGCGCGCATACACACGGTACATTCTATATGCTGTTCTATTACGCGTTTATTTCGGAGGGATACAAGAAGAAGAAAGAACGGCTGCAAATCAGCAGGATTCTTGAAGTGGCTACCGGATAAGTAGTATGATATCAGAGTATCGGACGAATGATTATTGGAAGATATCCGACGGAAAAACGGATACGGAAAGTGAGGAAAAAAGATGTTTACGGGAAAGTCGATTCTGGTTACAGGCGGAACGGGCTCCTTCGGCCATGCGTTTATTGAGAGGATGCTGACAGAGTATTCTCCGAAAAGGGTGATCGTCTATTCGCGTGATGAATTCAAACAGTTCCTGATGCAGAACGAAATCAAGGCGAAATTTGGAGACAGGGCAAAGCCGATGCGCTATTTTATCGGGGATGTCCGGGACGGGGACAGACTGCGCAGAGCCTGCGAAGGAGTGGACTACATCGTTCATGCCGCGGCGCTCAAACAGGTGCCGGCCTGCGAATATAATCCGCTGGAAGCCATCAAAACCAATATAGACGGTGCCACGAATGTGATCAATGCAGCGCTGGACTGCGGAGTTACCCGCGTGGTTGCGCTTTCCACGGATAAGGCTGTCAATCCGATCAACCTGTACGGAGGAACCAAACTGGTTTCGGACAAGCTGTTTATTGCCGCCAATTCGTATGCCGGATCCCGGAACGTACGCTTTTCTGTTGTCCGGTACGGAAATGTAGCCGGCAGCAGGGGATCGGTTATTCCTTTCTTCCAGAACCTGATCGACCAGGGAGCCAAGAGCCTGCCCATCACCGATACCCGGATGACCCGTTTCTGGATCAGCCTGGATCAGGGCGTTGATCTTGTCATCAAGGCAATGCAGGAAGCAAGAGGCGGAGAAACCTTCATCTCCAAAATTCCTTCTTTCAAAATCACGGATCTGGCGGAGGCGATGCTCCCGGGATGCGGAATCGACGAGATCGGCATCCGCGAGGGAGAGAAGCTCCATGAGATCATGATCACCTCGGATGATTCCATGACGACCTATGAGTATGAAAAACATTTTATCATTTATCCGCACTTCACCTGGTGGGGAAAGGAGAAGGTCATTCCGGGCGGAGAGCTGGTAGAGCAGGGCTTTGAGTACAGTTCCGGAAAGAACAGGCAGTGGATGGACGTGGAAGAACTGCGCGAAAAGCTTTCAAAGATGGAGATCCATTAATAAACTGGAACAGGAAACAAGAGGAAAAGAGTATGAAGATGAATATTCCGTACGGAAGACAGTGGATCGAAGACGATGATATCGCGGCGGTCGTGGAAACGCTGAAATCAGATTATCTGACAACGGGCCCGAAGGTAGCTGAATTTGAAAAAGCTTTGGCGGAATACACAGGCGCGAAATACGCCGTTGCTGTTTCGAACGGTACGGCTGCACTGCATATTGCCTGTCTTGCGGCGGGTATTCAGGAGGGAGACGAAGTCATCACGACCCCGCTGACCTTCGCAGCCTCTTCCAACTGCGTGCTATACTGCGGAGGGAAAACCGTTTTTGCGGACGTGGATCCGCGGACCTACAATATAGATCCGGAGGACGTCAGAAGAAAGATAACGGACAGGACGAAAGCCATCATCCCGGTGCATCTGTCCGGACAGCCCTGCGATATGGACGCGATCCATAAGATCGCGGAAGAATATCACCTGATCGTGATCGAAGATGCCGCACACGCCATCGGCGCGGAATACAGGGGGCAGAAAATCGGCAGCCTTTCGGACATGACGGAATTCAGTTTTCATCCGGTCAAGCATGTGACAACGGGTGAAGGCGGCGCCGTGA
Organism: Clostridia bacterium; assembly: GCA_017509255.1. Taxonomy (GTDB): domain Bacteria; phylum Bacillota; class Clostridia; order Christensenellales; family Aristaeellaceae; genus Aristaeella. The sequence goes on from JAFWQA010000001.1 coordinate 64,914, forward strand.
CGACAAACAGCGAAGAACTGTATCAGAAGCTGCTGTTATTCCGCACGCACGGAATTACCCGGAATCCGGACCTGATGACCCGGTGCGAGGGCGGCTGGTATTATCAGCAGCTGGATCTCGGATACAATTACCGCATTACGGATATTCAGTGCGCGCTCGGGATCAGCCAGCTGAAAAAACTGGACCGGTCCCTGGCCCGCCGCCGGGAAATAGCCAGGCGCTACGATGAAGCCTTCAGGGATGTGCCCGGGCTGATCATTCCGTATCAGGCGCCGGAAGCGCTGAACAGCTATCATCTGTATATTCTGCAGTTTACGGATGTTGACCGGAAGGCTGCCTATGATATGCTGCAGGAAGCAGGAATCCACGTCAACGTTCACTATATTCCGACTTATACTTTCCCTTACTACAGAACGCACGGCTACGCGGATACCTGCTGCCCGAACGCGGAAAAGATCTACGGGAATATCCTGAGCATTCCGATGTACTACGGGATCACGGATGAAGAGATCGAATATGTGATCGAGAATGTCAAGAAAGCCGCGGCCGGCGGAAAATGAAAACGGAAAGAAGCTGAAAGAATGAGCGTGCTTGCAATCATTCCCGCACGCGGAGGGAGTAAAAGGATCCCGCGAAAGAATATCAAGGAATTCTGCGGGAAACCGATCATCTGCTATTCCATTGAAGCGGCATTGCAGTCCGGCGTGTTCGATGAGGTCATGGTTTCGACAGATGACCCGGAAATTGCGGAGACAGCCCTTGCGGCAGGAGCATCCGTACCGTTTCTGAGAAGTACGGACGGAGCAAACGACCGCGCGACGATCAGTGATGTGATCCGTGAAGTACTGGCCGGGTACAGGGAACGTGGAATATCCTTTGATTATTATGCCATTATTTATGCCACAGCGCCTATGATCAGGCCGGAGTATCTTCGGCAGGGCTATGAGCTGCTGAAAAACAGCGGGGAAGGATTTATGCTTCCGGTTGTCAGATATTCCTATCCGCCGCAGCGCAGTTACAGGATCAACGGGAGCGTGCTTGAATGGAATGATCCGGAGGCCTATTCCGTAAGGACCCAGGATCTGGAGCCGTGGTATCATGACTGCGGGATGTTTTCCTTTGCGAAGGTGGAAGCATTCTATCATACGGAGCCAAAGGAAAGAAAAAAGGTTCCGCTGATCCTGGACGAAAGCGTCGTTCAGGATATTGACAACGAGGAAGACTGGAAAATGGCGGAAATCAAATACCGCCTGATGAACAGTACCGGGAACCGGCCATAAACCGGAGAGGAAAGAGAAAAATGAAAGAAATTGCCGGAAAAAAGATCCTGATTCTCGGAGGAAGCGCGGACGGAGTCGAAACGGTCAGGAATGCCAATGACATGGGCCTGAAAACGATCGTGGTCGATCCCGTTCCCGATTCACCGGCCAAAAAGATCGCATGGAAGTCCTATGATACAGACGCGCTGGACCTGGAAGCGCTTGTCGGGATCGGGAAAGCTGAAAAGGTGGACGGGGTTTTTGTCGGACTTTCCGAGAGGCTTCTCGAAACCTACTGCAGGCTGTGCGAACGCCTTTCTTTGCCGTGCTACTGCACGATGGAGCAGATCCGGGTTTTCTGCAATAAAATCGCGTTCAAAAACAAATGCAGGGAATACGGAATTCCGGTGGTCAACGATTATTCTCCGGAAGACGATCTTCCTTATCCTGTGCTGGTCAAGCCGGCAGACAGCAGCGGTTCCAAAGGCATATCGGTATGCCATGACCGGGAGGAACTCCTGAAGGCGATCGATCGGGCCAAAGGCTATTCTCATACGCAGTCATATCTGATCGAGGACTATCTTCAGGGAGATCAGCTGACGGCAAACTATACTGTAATTGACGGAGAGCCGTATCTGTCGCTGATCAATGACAGATACGTGGTGGAGCCTTATGAAGGACTCGGATCATTCGGGATAGCGGTGGCCTTTCCGAGCAAAAACGCGGAGCTGTATATGCGGACGATCCATGCCAACATGTGCCGTATGCTGAAGGATCTCGGCTTTCAGAACGCGCCGATCAATCTGCAGGCGTTCGTGGACGGAGACGTGATCCGGTTTTACGATCCTGCTCTCCGGATCGGGGGCGGACGCGCCTATCTCATCACGGAAAATATTACCGGATTCAGCATTCAGAAAGCATTGCTTCATTTTGCCGTTACAGGAAGCATGCTGTACGCCGGAGAAAAGATCCATCTGCATGAAGATGACTGGAAGATCAGAGGGAAGTATTCCCTGCAGCCGAATCTGATCGTCAGAACGGGGACGGTCGGAACGGTGGAGGGGATGGATCAGATCCGCAGCATACCGGGCCTGATCGCGGCGTTTCAGATGAGAGTACCCGGAGAAAAAATCACGCTGGCCGGCACTTCCCAGCAGACCGCTGTCCGGCTGTATTTTGTGGCGGACACCATGGAGGAGCTTCTGGAAGCTTATCGGAAGGTGACGGAGACGGTCCGAATAAAGGACGACAACGGCGAGGATATGATGCTGCCTCCATTTGATTTCCGCTTATACAGCAAAGAATACATAAGGGAGGAAAAGGCATGAAATTCCTGGACTGTATGAAACAGGGGAAGACATATATCATTGCGGAGCTGTCCGCCAATCACGGCGGAAGCTATGACCGCGCGATTGACATCATACGCGCGGCAAAGGAAGTCGGAGCGGACTGCCTGAAGATCCAGACCTTTACGCCTGATACCCTGACACTGGACTGTGACAATCAGTTTTTTCTGCCGGCAAGCACAGGCCTGTGGAAAGGGATGCGTTCCTATGAGCTGTACCAGAAAGCGTTTACGCCCTGGGAATGGCAGGCTGACCTGAAAAAAGAATGCGACAGGCTGGGGCTGGATTTTCTTTCTTCCGTTTTTGATCCTACTTCCGTCGATTTTCTGGAAGGGCTGGATGTGGAGTTTTATAAAATCGCTTCACCGGAGCTGCTGGATATCCCGCTGCTCGAGTACACCGCCTCCAAGGGAAAGCCGATGATCATGTCCTGCGGAATCGGGACACAGCAGGAAATATGGGACGCGGTGAATGCATGCCGGAAGCAGGGAAACGATCAGATCTATCTTCTGAAATGTACGTCCGAATATCCCACGCGATTCGAACAGATGAATATGTCCCTGATCCCGGCCATGAAAGAGGAATACGGGTGCCCTGTCGGGCTGTCGGATCATTCCATGGGCCACCTGGCGGCAGTCGTAGCCGTTTCCCTCGGAGCCTGTATCGTCGAAAAGCATTTCTGTATTACCCGGGAAGTGGAAACACCGGACTCGACCTTCTCCATGAATTATGAGGAATTTAAGGAGATGGTCGACAGGATCCGGGACGTTGAGAAGATCCTCGGCGACGCGAAATTTCCCCAGACCCGGGAAGAAGCAAGGAAGCCCCGGCAGGGAAGATCCCTGTTTTCATCAGCAGAGATCAGGAAGGGTGAATGCTTTACCAGCGACAATGTCCGGAGCATCCGTCCGGGAATCGGCCTGGCGCCCAAATACTACCATGATCTACTGGGCAGAAGATCCGTCCGGGATATTCCGAGAGGCTACCCGCTGGAGATGAGTGACCTGGAAGGAGAAAAAGATGTTTGATGTCGCAATTGTCGCGGACGGCAATGCGGCCATCGGCATGGGACATATCATGCGGTCCGGCGCTGTTGCGGAGGCGCTGCGGGAGTCCGGGCTTTCTTTATGCTGGATCGCGTCAGACCGGTCCGCGGAAAGCCTTTTGCAGGCATGGGGATATCCGCTGTTTTGTCTGGATTCCGATTACCGGCAAATAACGGAGCAGGCGGGGAACATATTGGAAATTCTGAAAGGGCAGACAGTCAGGTTTGCCTTTTTTGACAGTTATTTTGCTTCCAACAGCCTGTTTGCAGAAGTGAGAAAATACTGTCCGGTCGGCTGCTTCGGCTACGGAAAAAATTATTCGGAAGGGATGGACCTGATCGTTCCGTACGGGATCAGCAGCGACAGGGAATGGTATCGGAACAAGTTTGACGGCACGGAAACAGCCGTTCTTTTCGGCTCTTCTTATGTTCCGCTGAGAAAAGCTTTCTGGAACGCAGGAAAGAAAGACCTGTCCGGAGAACCGAAGCGGCTGATGATCACATGCGGCGGCACGGATCCGCTGAACATTACCGGGAAGCTGGTAAAAGCCATTCGCGAAAACGGCATGGAGATCCGGCTGGATGTTATAGCGGGCCGCTTTTTTGATTCAGAGATGCTGGAAGAGTCATGCGCAGGCTGCAGTCAAGTGACCATTCACAAAGGACTGAATGATTTATCGGAGCTGATGCGCCATGCCGATCTGGCCGTGTCCGCCGGAGGAATGACCCTCTATGAGCTGATGGCCAGCTATGTTCCGACGGTTGCGTTTTCCATGGCAGACAATCAGGCCGGGAACCGCCTGCTGGACGGATCGGTCGTCTGGTGCGGAGATATCCGGGACGGGAAAGGATTGAACTGCCGGACAGTGGAGATAATCGTGGAAAACCTGAAGCGGCTGATCAGTTCGCCTGAAGACAGAGCTGAACTGGCAGACAGAGGATACCGGCAGTGTGACGGAAACGGGGCACGGAGGATTGCCCGGGCCGTCGGGGATATCCTCTGCAGAAAGGAATCGATCCGGGAGGACAGATCAAAGGGCGAAGCTCTCACTGAAGAGAGATCCGGAGGAGTAAATTGACAGGCAATATAGCAATAAACAAGTTTGTTTTCGATTCAGAAAAAGTGACAGAGGAAATGAAGTTTGTTTTTGTCTCGGATCTTCATAACTATCCGAACAGGCCTGTATGTGACGCGATTGCCTCTATAAACCCGACAGCGGTTCTTGTTGGCGGAGATTTTATTCAGAGTAAGACGGATATGCTGTCAGGAATGGAATTTTTAAAAACGGTTTCCGCTGAATTCCCGGTGTTTTGTTCCTCCGGCAAAGAGCATGACTTTAATAAAACATTGATTGAAATTATAGAAAAGACCGGAGCCGTTTTTCTGAGGAACCAATCCATTGAGTTTCACGGTATCCGGATTGGTGGCTTGAACACAATTCGATTGAGGGGACAACCGGAAAATGAGCAGGAGGAAAGGATCGGTATCAACAGAAAGTGGCTGGCAGAGTTTGAGAAACATTCAGAATATAAGTTGCTGTTATGCCATCATCCGGAGTATTATGACCTGTTTGTGAATGAATATAGGATCGATCTTGTTCTATCAGGCCACGCGCACGGCGGTCAGTGGAGACTGTTTAACAGAGGACTTTATGCTCCGGGACAGGGGCTGTTTCCCAAATATACTTCAGGATTGTATGATGAAAGGCTGCTGGTCGGAAGGGGAATAGGCAATTCATATAGAATTCCTAGAATCAACAACAAGCCGGAGATGCTGGAAATTGTTTTGAAAGGAAAAGATTTATACCGGAATGATGAAAAATGAGTTCTCTTTCATCAAAATATTAAAAGTGAAAAGTCCGTCTCACGTTAGCAGCAATTTTGTAAAGGACAATGCCAGCTCTTCTCAACTGAAATGCCCTATGGTTGGGTATGTGCGGGCAAATATGTGGGAAAAACGATGAATCTGAAACAGTTTAAATATGTGCTGATATTATCCCAGGAGGGATCCTTTTCCAAAGCGGCGGATGTGCTGAATATCTCTCAGCCGTCTCTTTCCCAGTACATTAAAAAGATCGAGAAGGAAATCGGCATGGAGCTGTTTGACCGCTCCGGCGGGGATGTACGGCTGACGGACGCAGGAAGGGTTTATATCGACGCGGGGAGACAGATCCTGGATCTGGAGCATCGGATGGAGGTCCAGTTTTCCGATCTGTCCGAGCACAAGACCGGCTCCCTGATCATCGGTACGGCCCCGTACCGCGCTGCCGGTATGATGCCCGTCATCGCGGCGGCGTTTCAGAAGCGCCATCCGGGGATGCACCTGATCGTCCGGGAGGGAACAACGGCGGAACTGACGGAGGGAATGGAGCATGGGGATTATGATCTGTGCCTGACGCTGGCGCCGGTGGATAAACGGCTGTTTTCCTGTGAAACGGTCGTAGAGGAGGAGCTGGTGCTGGCTGTTCCGGCAGACGCTCCCGAACTGGAAACGAAGACAGAGGCGGACAGGAAATATCCGGCAGTCGATGCCAGGGAGCTGAACGGGAAAAAACTGGTCATGCTGACGGATACACAGTTCATGCAGCGGCAGCTGGACAGCCTGGTGAACGATTATCATCTTTCCGTCAGTACGGCAGCGGTGGTCAAATCACTGGAAGCGCAGATCGCCATGGTGCGGGCCGGCGTCGGCATGGCGGTCATGCCCTCCGGCATTGAGCGTTTCTGTTCGCCCGGTGAAGTCCGGTTCTATTCCTTCCGGCAGAAGCTGCCGCGGCGCGGGGTGATCGTGATGTGGCGGAAGGACAGGAAGTTGTCCCGCGCGGCGGAGGAACTGAAGGAGGTCATCCGCGGGATCTCCTGGTAGAGGAAAGAGGGCATCATGAAAAGGGGACGGATTTCCTATTGACATTATAATGAAATGATTATATATTGAATCACATATCAGGCGCGAAAGCGTCTGGATGGAGATAAAAAAGAGGAGGGGGTTTCCTATGCCATCTGCATTGGTCTATCTGGCCATTATGCTGGCGGTGATCATCGTCTGGTTCCTGCTTCTGAAGCGGCCGGTCTATGAGGCTGTGCTCATCAGCTTCATCATCCTGCTGGCAGTGACCGGTACCTGGGGAAAAGTGGGAGGCTATATCGAAAAGGGCCTCAGCACGTCCCTGCTGTATTCCATGACAGCATTTGTCGCGATGTCGATCATTCTGACGAAAACGAAGATCATCGACAGCGCAATTGCCGTTATTCTTGCGCTGCTCGGGCGCGTGACCGGCGGCGCGGGTTATGTTTCCGTCGTGGCGAGCTCCTTTATGGGCGCTCTGTCCGGCTCCGGCCCCGGGAACGTAATGGCGACAGGTTCCATTACCATACCCGCGATGAAGCGCTCCGGCTTCCCGGCTGAACTGGCTGCGAACATTGAAAGCAATTCCTCCTATCTGGGCAACATGATCCCGCCCTCCGGCAACATCGTTGCCGCACTGGGCGCTCTGACCGGCCTTGCCGCTTACGGTGAGGAATATATCACACAGGGCCAGTTCTGGATCGTGATGTGGGGCTGCTCGATCTGGTTCATCCTGCAGAGACTGCTGACCGTATTCGGCTTCTGCAAGTACTACAAGGTCAAGCCCATGTCCAGGGACGAGCTTCCGAATCTGAAGGAAACCCTGAAGACGGGCTGGCAGGGTCTGCTGCTGCCGCTGATCATCCTGGTTCCCTTTGTGCTGGATTATTTCTTCAAGGATTCCTTCTTTACGGAGAGGCTGGGCGCGAGCGGAGCGAAAAACATGTCCAGCAGCCTGCTGATCTTCATCGGAGGCCTCGCTTCCATTTATGCCGTGATCGTGGTCAAAAACAAGAAGCAGGTGACGCCCCATGCCATCGCGAAGATGTTCGCGGAGGGCGTCAAGACGATCGCCCCGGCCATCGGCGTATGCGTGATCGGTTATATGATCGGCGCGATGTTCACCGATCTGGGCGTGACGGATGAGATGCTGGAGTTCATGCAGGGGCTGAATCTCGGCAAGTTCGGGCTGGTCGCCTTTATCTGCCTGATCACCTGCTTCCTGGGCATGGTCATTCCCGGTTCCTCCCTGGTGGTCATCTTCGGGCCGGTGTTCATTACGACGCTGGTTGCCGTCGGTGTCAATCCGGTGCTGGCCGCCGCCATGCTGCCCTGCATCTGCGGCGTGATGTGCGGCATTACGCCTCCGCTGGGCCTGGGCATGTACGCAGGTATGAGCCTGGCTGATTCCGATTTCGGAAAGACCTTCAAGAACAACCTGGTCTGGGTCGCGCTGCAGTTCATCATGGAGATCGTTGTCCTGATGGGCTGGCTGCCGATCCTCGGACTGTAAGGAGGCGACCGTGATGAAAGCAACCCTGAAAAAGATATCGGACGTCTGCAAGATCATTTTCGGCTACGGCATCATGATCGTTCTGTTCGCCGGCGGCCTGACCTTCTTCGGCTATCTGGCCGCGCTGATCATCGGCGGGGAAACAGCGACCGCGATGTGCACCTGGATCTATAAGACCTTTATCCCGGTGATCATCAAAGCATCCACGATCCTGATCCTCTTCGGCCTGCTGACGATGTACCTGGCAGGTGAAAAGGCGCTGACGCCTGACAAAAAGAACGCAAAAACGGAAGGCGAGAAATAAGCATAACGGTCAACACGGACGGAAGATCCGTGTTGACTTTTTCTTTTACGATGCTATAATCAAACAGTTATGATATCCATAGGAGGAACGAGCGTGAACAGGACCGAAAGCTTTCTGAAGGAAATCGGGGAATTACGGGAGAGGGAGATCCCTGCCGGTGTCATTGCGAGGGCAAAGCAGTCCCTGCTGGATTATCTGGCGGTGGCTTCCGCCGGAGCGGCGTTTCAACGTGAAAAGCTGGAACGTTATATGGCCTTTGCGCAGCCGGAGGAAGGCGCGTTTACCGCGATCGGTACGGGAAAGAAGCTGGCGCTGAAGGAAGCGGTCTTCCTGAACGGTCTGAACGGGCACGCTCTGGACTTTGATGACGGGACGAACTCGGGCATCATCCATCTGGGCTCACCGATCTTTTCGCTGCTGCTTCCGCTGGCGGAGAGATACGGCATTTCTCTGGACACACTGCTCAGGGCTGCTGTTATCGGCTATGAGGTCTCCTATACGGTGGCGGTCTCCATTCAGCCGGGCCACAAGGCGCTGGGTTATCACGCCACGGGCACCTGCGGTGTTCTGGGCGCTTCGGTGGCTGCCTGCTGCATGCTGGATTTTACGGAGGAGGAGCTGTGCCATGCTTTTGAAACAGCATGTGCTTCCGCGACCGGCATGCTCAGCGTGCTGGATGACGGATCCGAGCTCAAGCCGTACAACGTGGCGAAAACGGCGCTGCTGGCGCTGACAAGCATCCAGCTGGCTAAAGCGGGCTTCCGGGGCAATCCGGACGCGCTGGGAAGCTACCGCGGCTATCTGAAGATGATGACGGGCAAAGAGGATACGGAGCTCAAGCCGTTCCTGCTGAAGGGCTCCTGGGCGATCATGAAGACCTACACCAAGCCCTATGCTTCCTGCCGGTATACGCATCCTTCCGTGGAAGCGGCGATCCGCCTGCGCGGGAAAGTCCGTCCCGGGGACGTGGAGCGGATCGATATCAAAACCTATTCCCTGGCGGTTTCGGGCCATGATCATACGGAGATCCCCGGTTCCTATTCCGCCAAGATGAGCATTCCCTACGCGACCGCGGCGGGGCTGATTTACGGAAAGGCCGGGCTGCAGGAGTTCAGCGAGGAAAAGGTCCGGGATCCGGAGATCCTGGCGCTGACGCGGAAGATCCGCGTGGAGGCGGATCAGGTCCTCAGCGATGCCTTCCCCGGCATTCAGGCCGCATCGGTGAGCATTCATACAGCGGACGGGCGGACGCTGACGGAGCGGGTCGATTTCCCCAAGGGCGAACCGGAAAACCCGCTGACGGAGAAGGAATTCCGGGAGCGGTATAACGGCCTGATGGCTTATGCAGGCCAGACGGCCGGGGAAGCCGTTTACGGGCTGGTGTACGGGGAAGACGCCGGCATCCGGGACATTATGAAAAATCTGTAACAGAGGAGACGGGACATGAAGCTGGTACTGGGAACCATGACCTTCGGCGAGTCGGTGTTCGCGCCTGAGGTGAGCGCTTTTCTGAACGCGTTTCTGGACGCGGGCTATGAGGAGCTGGACACGGCATATGTGTATAATGACGGACAGTGCGAGCGCCTGCTGGGCGACGCGCTGCCGGAACTGGAAAAACCGTACCGGATCGCGACCAAGGTTAACCCGAGAATCACGGGACGGCTGGACGGGGAAGCCGCGCATCTGCAGCTGAACGGCTCGCTGGAAAGGCTTCGGCTGAAAAGGGCGGATACCGTTTACCTGCATTTTCCGGATCCGGCTACGCCTGTGGAGTCCGTACTGGAAGCCATGGCAGCCCTGCACGCGGAGGGAAAGTTCGGAGAGCTGGGGCTGTCCAATTTTCCGGCGTGGATGGTTGCGGACGTTTGGCATAAATGTGACAAAAACGGCTGGGTAAAGCCGACCGTCTATGAAGGCATATACAATCCTCTGACGCGGAAAGCGGAAACGGAGCTGAATGCCTGCCTGAACGCTTTCGGCATGCGTTTCTATGCCTACAACCCGCTGGCCGGCGGCTTACTCACGGGACGTTACGCAAGCTTTGAGGAAGCCCCGTCCGACGGGCGCTTTACACATCGGCCGAACTATCAGAAGCGGTACTGGAAGAAGAGCTATTTCGAAGCGGTTGAACTGCTGAAAAAGGCCTGCGACCGGGAGGGGATCCAGCTGATCGACGCGGTATACCGCTGGATGGTATATCATTCCATGCTGTCTGAAGCCCGGGGCGACGCGGTCATTATCGGCGCTTCGAAGCTGAACCACCTGAAGCAGAACATGGATGCCCTGAAGGCAGGACCGCTGCCGGAGGAGCTGCAGGCGGCGTTCCGGGAAGCCTGGGACACCTGCCGGGCAGACAGTCCGGAGTATTTTACGCTCTATGCCGGAGCGGGATCTGTGGGAGGCGTGAGGAAGTAAATGCTGGATCAGAACCGGGTTTTTGAGGAACTGAAAAGGAACGGGATCGATTTTTTCACCGGGGTGCCGGACTCCTATCTGAACGGCTTCTGCAATTACGCGCTGAGCCGCTTTCCGGAACGGAACGTCATCGCGGCAAACGAAGGCAACGCGGTGGGGATCGCGGCGGGGCACTATTTTGCCACGGGCGATATCCCGCTGGTGTATATGCAGAACAGCGGGATGGGCAACGCGGTCAATCCGCTGGCCAGCCTGGCGGACAAAGAGGTGTACGCCGTGCCGATGCTGCTGCTGATCGGCTGGCGCGGGCAGGGGAATACGGAGCCGAAGCATCCGCAGCATAAGCTGCAGGGGGAGATCACGCCCGGGCTGCTGGAACTGATGCATATTCCCTATACGGTACTGACGGACGATGACGCTGCTTTCGCGGAAACAGCGGAGAAGGCGGCAAAGTACTGCCGGGAGACCCGGCAGCCGTACGGCCTGATCGCGCCGAAGGGCGTGATGGCCGATCCGGACAAGCCCAACAACCGGGACGATCTGTATCCCATGAGCCGGGAAGAGGCCATGGAAGTTATCCTGGACAATATGCCCGCGGATACGGTTTATTCCGCCACCACGGGACGCGCGACGCGGGAGCTTTTCTTTCTCCGGGAAAGACGGGGGGAAGGAAAGCAGCACGACTATCTGAACGTCGGTTCCATGGGCCACGCGAGCTCGGTCGCGCTGGGCATCGCGCTGGCAAAGCCGGACAGGAAGGTGGTCGTGCTGGACGGGGATTCCGCCTGTATTATGCACATGGGCGCGATGACGATGGTCAGCAAGCTGCAGGCGCCGAATTTCCTGCATGTCGTGCTGAATAACGGCGCACATGAGTCCGTCGGCGGCCAGCCGTCGGCCGGACACCGGATCAGCCTGACCGAAATCGCGGAGGGCTGCGGCTACCGTACGGTCGGCCATGCCGCAGAAACGAAGGAGGAGCTGGTCGCGGCGCTGGAGGAGCTGGCGGATTCCGACCGGGCATCCTTCCTGGATGTCAGGATCCACAAGGGACTCAGCGGGAAGCTGCCCCCGCTGGATTTTGACCACAGGGAAGCGATCGACGCTCTGATGACAGAGCTGAAGCAGTGAAGAACGGGTTGAAAAGAAAGGATGAATCGTATGAACAGTATGGAAAAAACCAGAGCGTTTCTCAGATCCGTCGGGCTGCCCGGCGGGGATGCCTATGACCTGCCGACTTCCGAAAAAAGGTTTGCCGACGGCGGCCAGTACCGGTTTGAGGTCCCCGGCATTCAGGGACCGAAGGTCATGCAGGCGCTGCTGGAGGCCATGGACGGCTACGGACTGTATCTGCACCGGGTGACGCAGACGCAGGGCATCATGCGGCTGACCGATCAGGAGATCGGCAGGATGGTGGAGCTGGCGCACAAGTGGGAAACGGACCTGATCCTGGCGATCGGTCCCCGCGCGACAACGGATACCTCTGCTTCCGTGAACACCGAAGAGGGCGTCCGTATGGGCTATCGGCTGCGCGGCCAGGAGCAGATCGTTCGGGCTGTTGAGGATGTGAAGCGCGCCGCCCGGCTGGGCTGTCGCGGTTTTCTGGTATATGATGAGGGCTGCCTGTGGATCCTGAATGAGATGCGCAAGGCCGGCGAGATCCCGGCGGACTGCCATTTCAAGATCTCCGCGCACGCGGGCCACGGCAATCCCTGCGCCGCGAAGCTGCTGGAGAGCATCGGCGCGAACTCGATCAACCCCGTCCGCGATATTCAGCTGCAGATGCTCGCGGCCATGCGCCAGGCGGTGGACTGCCCGATCGATATTCATACCGAAAACCCCAAATCCACCGGCGGGTTTATCCGTCATTACGAGGTGCCGGAGATGATCCGGATCGCCGCGCCGATCTATCTGAAGACGGGCGGTTCCGTGGCGGCGACCCACAGCTGGGACAGCACCGAGGACGACGCCCGCAAGCGCGCCAAGCAGTGCGCGCTGGTCAAGCGCATGATCGACGAATACTATCCGGAAGCCGTATGGAGCCCCAAGGGCAGCCTGGTGTAACAGGGACAAGAAAGGACGGAAGAAGACCATGAGACATCATCGCTATAATCCTGATTTCAAGTTTGTTGTGGAGCCGGAATCCTTTAACAAATACACGGAACGGGAGCTGCTTCAGTACTGCCTGGGCGCTACCATGTACATGCCCGGCTTCAAGGATTTCGCGCCGAAGATCCTGTCCAACGCCATGCCCGGCCTGACCAGCATGGTGCTGTGCTGCGAGGACGCCTGCCCTGAGGAACGGGTATTGGAAGCCGAAGAGAACATCCATCAGCTGCTGGATACCGTGACGAGCGCCGTGGAGGACGGGACGCTGGATGCCGACAAGGTCCCGCTGATCTTTGTCCGGATCCGGAATCTGGATCAGTTCAAGCACTTTGGGGAAGGGCTGACCAAGCATCAGGTGAAGAGCCTTTGCGGCATCAATTTCCCCAAATTCAATGCCGAAAACGGTTATGAGTATTACGCCTATCTGAAGGATCTGAACGAGCGCTTCGGTGAGATCATTTACGGCATGCCGATCATTGAGGACGTGGAGGTCGCTTACAAGGAGTCCCGCATGTATGAGCTGACGGGCATCAAGCGCATTCTGGACAAGTACAAGGATCTCGTGCTGCAGGTGCGCGTCGGCGCAACGGACTTCTCCTCCGTGTTCGGCGTCCGCCGCGGCGTGGGCTATTCCGTCTATGACATCATGACGGTGCGGGAATGCCTGTGCGATATCCTGAACATGTTCAGCCGCAATAACGATTATGTGGTATCCGGCCCGGTCTGGGAATACTTCCGCGCACCGAAAAAGCTGATGTTTGAAGAACTGCCGCATTACGATATCGAGGACTATCTGATCACGCGCAAGGCGATCGTGAACAACGAAGTGGACGGCCTGCTGCGCGAGGTGATCCTGGACAAGGCAAACGGCTTTATCGGACGCACGGTCATCCATCCCACCCATGTGAAGTTCGTCAATGCCATGATGGCCGTGACCAAAGAGGAATACGACGATGCCTGCCAGATCCTCGGCACCGGCGGCGGCGTGGTCAAGGGAGCCGGCGGAAACAAGATGAATGAGATCAAACCGCATACCAACTGGGCCCGGAAGGTGTATAACAGGGCCCGCGCCTACGGCGTGATCAAGAATGAGAGCGGCCACGTAAAGCTGTTCGCGGTAAACGAAGAATAACAGATGCCCGGCCCGCGCTGCTGCGCGGGCCGAAGCGCCTGACAGGAGAAGAGTATGAATATCGATCTGACAACGCCGATCTCGGAGGAAGCAGCCGCGCGGCTGCAGGTTGGGGATACCGTCACCCTGACCGGATACATCCTCTGCGGCCGGGACGCGGTTCTGCCCCGGGTGATCCGGATGGCGGAGGAGGGAAAAGCGGAGGAGCTCGGCGCGGAGCTGAAGGGGAACGTGATTTTCCATACGGCGGTCAGCCCGGCGGGCGTCGGCCCTACCTCCAGCAACAAGCTGGAAATTGAAAGCAGCATTGAGCCGCTGTCCAGGCTCGGTGTCAAAATGCATCTGGGCAAGGGGCAGCTTCATCCGGAAACGGTGGCGGCGCTGGACAAATACAACGCGGTATACGCCGTTATCCCTCCGGTGACGGCGCTGCTGGGAGAAAAAACGCTGGAGCAGAAACTGATCGCGTTCCCGGAGCTGGGTATGGAAGCACTGTATCAGCTGAAGGTGGATCATTATCCCGCGATCATCGCGGCAGCGCATGGGAGGAGTATCTATGAGCAGGAGTCATGAGGAGATCGCCGCGCTTGTCCGGGACACTCTGGTCAGCGCCGGCTCCACCTTCCGGGAGGACAAGAAGGAAGCCTACCGGGAAGCGATACGCACAGAAACAAATGACAAGGCGAAGTGGGTGCTTGAAACGGTCCTGCAGAACGCGGAAGCCGCGGAGAAAAACAGGAGCCCGCTGTGTGACGATACGGGGATCCCGCATCTGGTGCTGGAGATCGGCCCGGATGCCGCGGTGACGGGTGACATGCTGGACGCGATCCGGGAAGGGATCGCTGAAGGCCTGCGCAAGCTGCCCGGCCGTCCGATGGGCATCATGGGAGACGACAGCCACCGGATCGATCAGTCCGGCGGGCTGGATCCGGACAGCGCCGGCGTGGAGCCGGCGCCGATCCTGCTGCGCCGCTGCGAGGAGAATACGGTCCGCCTGCATGTGCTCATGTTCGGCGGCGGCCCGGCCATCCGGGCGAAGACTTACCGCGTGTTCCACAAACACAACACGCAAACGGTGCTGGATGAGATCGTCAGCTGGGCTACAGAAGGCGTTGCGCAGCTGGGATGCACGCCATGCACGCTGGCGGTGGGAATCGGCCGGTCCCATTTTGAGGCGGCGTCGATGATGCTGCAGGCGCAGGCGGACGGCAGATACGGTGTCCAGAGCGACATGGAAAAGGAGATCACGCGCCGGGTCAATGAGGCGGACATCGGTCCGCTGGGCCTGCACGGGAAAACGAGCGTGCTGGCGACGTTTATGAAGGTCGGGCCGCAGCGGGCCAGCGGTGTGCGCATCGTCTGCGTACGGCCGACCTGCTGCTTTGAACCGAGAATCGCAACGGTGGAGCTGGCATAAGGCCATGAGAAAGCAGACGGACAAAGCGGAGCTTTTCGAACGGACTCCGGTGGCGAAGGCGCTGATGACTATGGCGGTCCCGACCGTTATCAGCCAGATCATCAATCTGATCTACAACATGGTGGACGCCTTCTTCATCGGCCGGACCGGAAACTCCTATATGGCGGCGGCAACCACCCTGACCCTGACGCTGGTCATGATGAACACGGCTCTGTCCAACCTGTTCGGCATCGGCGGAGGCAGTCTGGTGGCGCGGCTCATGGGCGCGAAAAAGCCGGAGGACGCGAAGAGAGTCAGCGCCTTTGGCTTTTACGGCGCGGCGTGCATTGCGCTGCTGTATTCCCTGCTGACCGGCGCTTTTCTCCGACCGATCCTGATGTTCCTGGGCGGATCGGAGGCAACGATCGGATACGCCTCACAGTATACGCTGCTGGTGATCGTGCTCGGAGCGCTGCCGAGCATTCTGTCCATGACGCTGGCGCATATGCTGCGGAACGCCGGTTATGCCGGGAAGGCAGGCATCGGCCTGAGCGGCGGCGGTATCCTGAACATGATCCTGGATCCGCTGTTCATGTTTGTTCTGCTGCCGAAGGGGCAGGAGGTAACCGGCGCGGCGCTGGCGACGCTCCTGTCCAATACCGCGTCCTGCGCATATCTGCTGTATTCCTTCTGGAAGGCTTCCGGGACGGCGCCGCTGAGCATGCGCCTCAGGGACGCGAAGAGCATCGGCAGGGAGAACGCGAAGAATCTGTTCTCTGTCGGTGTTCCGTCCGCGCTGCTGACCGGGCTGTTTGATCTGGCGAACGTTTGCGTCAATATGATCGCCGCGGCACACAGCGACCTGGTGCTTGCCGGCATGGGGATCGTGATGAAGGTGGAGCGGATCCCGACGGCGATCAGCCTCGGAATCTGCCAGGGCATGCTGCCCATCGTGGCGTATAATTATTCCGCCGGCAATCACGCGCGCATGAAAAAAACCGTCAACCTGGCCAGAGCCTGGGGACTGGCGGTTTCAGCGGCCGGTATCCTGCTGTTCCAGCTGTTTACAGAACCGGTGACCCATCTGTTTATGAGCACGTCCGGAGCAGGCGCAGAGACGGCGCTGCAGACGCTGGGATATGCTGCTCTGTTCCTGCGGATCCGGAACCTGGCGTCTCCGCTGCAGCTGACCAATTATCATTCCTCCTACTGCATGCAGGCCATGGGCAACGGCAGGGGGACCATGCTGCATGCCTTTGTCCGGGAACTGGTGTTTTATATCCCCCTGATGTTCCTGATGGATCATCTCTTCGGGGAAAAGGGCCTGGCTTTCGCGCTGATCGCGGGCGAAGGCTGCGGCGCCGTTTTCGCGCTGATCCTGCTGAACAGGACGATCCGGGAAAACCGGAAGGAAGAAGAAAAAAACCGTTCATGAACGAACGGTTTTTTCTATACGGAATTATTTGCCCCGGCGGTTTTTCCGGACACAGATCCGGTCAAAGGCAGCCGGAGAAAGCCGGTACAGCCAGAACATCCCTTTCAGCCACCATTTGGAAAACCTGGCTCCGAACAAAGGGGTACAGCGGAGCACTGCGCCGCATTCTGCCGAATGAGGCATATCCAGGCCGGCCCTGATCAGGTAACGAAGGCTCATATTGTACAGCCGGACACGGTATTCCGGTGAGTCTTTCTGAATGCAGCCGGCGGACACCAGATCCCGCAGCATTTGAGTATACAGCTCGTACCGGTCCTCCGCCTGAGAAAGGCGGGGGGTAGCTGTGGCGCTGCCCGGGCGCTGAACATGATAATACAGCGGTTGATCCAGGTACCAGACGGCGGAGGCTCGGAGGACCGTCTTATAGGTGGTTCCGAGATCTTCACAGCCCTTGCCCTCAGGAAAACGGACGCCGTTAAAAAGGGACTTTTTATAAAGCTTGTTACAGACGGAATAGCCCATCCCCGGAAGGCTGAGCATAGAGATCGCTTCCGGGCGGGTTTTGTATCCGGAGCTTCCGGATCCCCTGACGGGAAGGAGCTTTATGTCCTGCCGGGTTACCCTCCAGCGGCGGAACAAAACCAGATCGGCGCCCTGATTCCGCGCGGCAGTGTACGGAGCCAGGCAAAAATCGGGCGAAACATAATCGTCACTGTCCACAAACATCAGCCAGTCAGCGCGGGAAGCTTCCATTCCCCGGTTTCTGGCGACAGATACTCCGGCGTTTTCCTGATGAATGACGTGAAACCGGGGGTCCTTTTCCGCGTACCGGTCGCAGAGATCACCGGAATTGTCTGTGGAACCGTCGTCCACGAGAATGATTTCAATTTCCTTCAGCGTCTGGCAGGCCAGGCTGTCCAGACATCCGGGGAGGTATTTTTCAACATTGTAAACCGGAACAATAATACTGATAAGAGGATCCATTTGAACTCCTTTTGCCCAAAAAGCCGAAACAGAGATTTGCCGAAAAAACGGCATGCAGAAATTATATCACAAATCATAAAAAAAAAGAAGAAAACACGGAGCCGTTCCTTCGTTGACTTTTTACTTTTGATGAAATAAACTGACATGGAAAGAAAAACAGCTATAACCGGGAGGAAACCGCAGATGAAAGCATTGATTCTGAATTCCGGGATCGGGAGCCGGATGGGCGTCCTGACTTCGGAGCATCCGAAATGCATGACGGAGATTTCCGCGAGGGAGACGATCCTGTCCCGGCAGCTCCGCCAGCTGGCGGATACCGGGATCACGGAGGCAGTGATCACGACCGGGCTTTTCGATGAGGTGCTGATCCGCTACTGCGAAAGCCTGGAGCTTCCGCTGCATATTACATTTGTGAACAATCCCCTTTACCGGGAAACAAACTATATTTACAGCATCTGGTGCGCGAGGGACCAGCTGGAGGATGACATTCTCCTGATGCACGGGGATCTTGTGTTTGAAAACGAGGTCCTGGACCGTGTGCTGCAGTCGGAGACTTCCTGCATGACGGTATCCTCCACGCTGCCGCTGCCGGAAAAGGACTTCAAGGCCGTTATCCGGGACGGCGAGGTACAGAAGGTCGGCGTTGAGTTTTTCGAGGAAGCAATGGCAGCCCAGCCGCTCTATAAGCTGAAGAAGAAGGACTGGCTGCTCTGGCTGGGAAAAATCGGGGAGTTTTGCGAAACCGGGAACCGGAAGGTCTATGCGGAAAACGCTCTCAACGAAATGGACGGAGCATGCCGGATCGCGGCGCTGGACGTGCAGGAGCTGCTCTGCGCGGAGATCGACAATCCGGAGGACCTGAAAAATGTATCGGAGAAGCTGAAAAAGGCGGAAAACCGCCTGGTTTATATGAGCTTTTCCACGGATGTGATCCACGGAGGGCATATCGCGATCATCCGGAAGGCACAGCGGCTGGGCAAACTGATGATCGGCGTTCTTTCGGATGAAGCAGTAGCGGGCTACAAGCGGTTCCCGCTGGTACCCGCATCCGAGAGAATGAAGCTGTTTGAAAACATTACCGGAGTATGGAAGGTAGTGGAGCAGAAAACGCTCAGCTATCGGGAAAACCTGGAAAAATACCGCCCGGATATCGTTGTGCACGGGGATGACTGGGTCAGCGGCTTTCAGAAGCCTCTTCGGGAAGAGGTGATATCCGTTCTTTCCGCCTGGGGCGGAAAGCTGGTGGAATTTCCCTATTCCAACGACCCGAAATACAGGGAAATAGAGAACCGGGCCAGGGCTGAGCTGAGCCTGCCGGACGTGCGCAGAGCCCGGCTGAAAAAGCTGCTCGGCATGAAGGGCCTTGTGACCGCGCTGGAAGCGCACAGCGGGATCACCGGCCTGATCGTGGAAAAAACCGCGGTCTATCAGGACGGAGGCACAAGGCAGTTTGACGCCATGTGGATCTCCTCCCTCTGCGACTCCACGGCCAAGGGAAAGCCGGATATCGAGCTGGTGGATATGACAAGCCGGTTCCGCACCATTGACGATATCATGGAGGTCACGACCAAACCGATCATTTTTGACGGTGACACCGGCGGGCTGACGGAACACTTTGTCTATACGGTCCGTTCCCTGGAACGCATGGGCGTTTCCATGGTGATCATTGAGGACAAGACCGGACTGAAAAAGAACAGCCTTTTCGGCACTGAAGTAAAGCAGACACAGGATTCCATAGAAAACTTCTGCGCCAAGATCCGGGCCGGCAAGAATGCGCAGAAGACGGGAGATTTTATGATCTGCGCCCGGATCGAAAGCCTGATCCTGGAGCGGGGAATGGAAGACGCGCTGACCCGCGCGTTCGCTTTCCGTGACGCCGGGGCGGACGCGATCATGATCCACAGCCGGAAAAAGGACCCCGCCGAGATTTTTGAGTTCATCGAAAAATTCCGGGCAGAGGATCAGACGACTCCGATCGTACTGGTGCCGACCTCCTTCAATACGGTCTATGAAGAGGAATTCAAACAGCGCGGGGCGAATATCATCATCTATGCAAACCAGCTGACAAGGACCGGATTCCCGGCTATGCAGGACGCTGCCAGAACCATTCTGGAGAATCACAGGGCCAGGGAATGCGATGATAAATGCATGAGCATCAAGGAGATCATTACTCTGATCCCGGAGGAATGATCCCGGCGCTTCATTTACCGTGCCGGGGGATCGTCTCCCGGGGAGGAGGCTGCCGGCTCCGGAAAACAAACAGGGGGGAAGCGAAAGCATGGAACAGAAAATCATCACGGCGAAGAAGAACTACAGGCAGCTGGACGAGTGGCTGCTCGGAACAAAGCATCCGCTGCTTGTGTGTGATCCGGCGTCTATCCGCTTTCAGCCTACGTTTTATACGCATATCCATACGATCCATGATCTGGACTGGGCGGAATTCAGGGACTTCCAGCCCAATCCTTCCTATGAAAGCGTGGAAAAGGGCGTGAAGCTGTTCCGGGAGGAAAAATGCGACGCGATCCTGGCTGTAGGCGGCGGATCCGCGATCGACGTGGCCAAGTGCATCAAGCTTTTTGCCCGGATGGAGCCCGGCGTGTGCTATCTGGATCAGGAAATAGTGCCCAATGACATTCCTTTCCTGGTGATGCCGACCACAGCTGGAACCGGCTCGGAATCGACCCGCTACGCAGTTATTTACAAAGACGGGGTCAAACAGTCGGTGACACATGAGAGCGCCATCCCCGGGACGGTACTGTTTGATCCGGACTGCCTGCGTTCCCTGCCGGCCTATCAGAAGAAAGCGACGATGATGGACGCGCTGAGCCACGCGCTGGAATCCTTCTGGTCCGTCAACAGCACGGAGGAGAGCAAGGCGTATTCCAGGGAAGCGATCCGGGAGATCCTGACCCATGCGGGCGGCTATCTGCTTGGCCGGGATGAATGCAGCGAGGCCATGCTGCGCGCGGCCAATACGGCGGGAAAGGCGATCAACATCACCCAGACGACAGCCGGGCACGCCATGTGCTACAAGGTGACAACGCTTTTCGGGATCGCGCACGGGCACGCAACGGCCCTGTGCAACAGAGTTCTTTTTCCCTGGATGATCACCAACGCGGACAAGTGCACCGACCCGAGGGGAAGCATCTACCTGCAGAAAACCCTGAAAGAGATCGCGGAAGCCATGGACTGCGACAGCGCCCTGGCGGCGGCAAACCTGTATCAGGAGCTTTTTGATTCCCTGGAGCTGGAGATCCCGGAAGCGACGGAAGAGCAGTTTGAGCTCCTGAAAACCTCCGTCAACGCGGAACGGCTGAAGAACCACCCGATCCGGCTCACAGATGAGGATATTGACCAGCTGTATCATATGATTCTGAAGACAAAGGCGTAAGCGGCATAAGGGAAAGACCTGAAAAGGGGCCTGCTTTGAAAGAGCAGGCCCCTTTTCAGGTGGGGATCACAGCGGAGAAGATCACAGTGTTTTCAGATAATCCATAAAGTTCTGCTTGTTTTCCAGAGCGGTGGTGGTCGGACGGCCGAGATCCGGCCGGGCGCCGATGGAGCAGGAGACCTCGATCAGGCTCAGCGCGTTCCGTTCCTTTGCGGCTTTCAGTTCCCTGTCCAGGGCCTCAAAGGAGTCAACGTGAACCGCATACGGATATCCGCAGGCCAGGGCAATGCCCGGCAGATCCGTTCCGCCGGCCACGGTAGGCATGCCGCCGACCGTTTCGTGAGCGCTGTTGTTGATGACGATATGCACCAGGTTTTTCGGCCTGTTGGAGCCGATCACGGCCATGGCGCCCATATGCATGAGTACGGCGCCGTCCCCGTCAACGCACCAGATCTTCTGCTCCGGCTTATTCAGCGCGATTCCCAGGGCAATGCTGCTGCTGTGGCCCATGGAACCGACCGTCAGAAAATCGTACTGATGGCCCTGACCGTTGGCCGCCCGGATCTCAAACAGCTCACGGCTCGCCTTGCCCGTGGTGGAGACGACGGGATCCCCGCCGGTGACAGCGGTGACGTGCCGGATGATGTCCTCCCGGGACATCGCATTGCTGTTGCGGTAGATCACCTTTTCCGGATACTCCAGCGCGCCCTTGCGGATGACGAAAGCGACGTCCCGGCCGGAGGCAAGAACCGGCCGGAATGCCGACATGGCAGCCTCCGCCTCCGAATCCGCGGTATCCTTTCCGATCACAAAGGAACGGATCCCCATATCCTCCAGAAGCTTCAGCGTTACTTCTCCCTGATAAATATGCTGCGGCTCATCGTGGAGACCGGGCTCCCCGCGCCAGCCGATGATGAAGATGACGGGGATCGCGTAGACCCTGTCATTCAGCAGGCTGGCTGCCGGATTGATGATGTTGCCTTCCCCGGAGTTCTGCATATAAACAACGGGGATCTTTCCTGTCGCCAGATGGTATCCGGCGGCAAGCGCCGCGCAGTTTCCCTCGTTGGCGGCGATGATATGATGCTTCGGATCGATCCCGTAACGGTTCATCAGGCAATCGCACAGCGCCCGAAGCTGAGAATCCGGGACACCCGTATAAAAATCGCAGCCGATCAGCTCCAGAAGCTTTTCCACACGCATTTTCCCGTCCTCCTTTTCCTAAAGTTTATGTACACGGCAGGGAAATGTCAACAACAGACTGACGGAGGGAGAAAATGACGGCTTGTATTTGTTGTGTTTTTTTGAGACAATCACAGGCCTGTTTTCTTGCGCTTAAAACCGGATTTCCCTATAATATTTCTATCCAATCTTATGTGACGGTTCGTTGCACAATTAACTGAAAAGGGGATTCAACAGATGAAAAAAGTATTTGCATTACTGCTGACATTGGCATTGCTGGCTGCTTCCTTCGGCGCGCTGGCGGAAAACCTCGGCTTTGTTACCGGCGGGACCACAGGCACTTATTATGCCTTCGGCGGAGAGATCGCCGGGAAGGTCTCCGAGTATGTGGACGGCCTGGAGATCACGGCTTCCGCATCCGGCGGATCCAAGGACAATATTGTTCAGATCAGTGAAGGGGAAGCAGAGCTGGGCTGGACGCAGAACGACGTAATGAGCTACGCTTATCAGGGGACCGAGTTTTTTGACAACCGGAAGATGGACAGCTTCTCCGCCATCGGCGCAATGTATCCCGAACTGGTGCAGCTGGTAGTCGCCAAGGACAGCGGCATCACCAAGGTGGAGGATCTGAAGGGCAAGAATGTGGGCGTCGGCGCCATCGGCTCCGGTGTTTACTTCAATGCCGTGCAGATGCTGGAGATCGCCGGCCTGACACTGGACGATATCAAGCCCCAGTACCTTTCCTTCGCGGAGTCCGGCGAGTCCTTCCAGAACCGCCAGGTGGACGCGTTCTTCATCGTGTCCGCCTATCCGAATGCTTCCGTTGTTGAAGCCTCCGGCAAGACGGACGTTTCCATCATCACCTTCGGTGAGGAACAGATGGCCCAGCTGCAGGCAAAGTATCCCTACTATGTGACGGATACCATTCCGGCTGACGGACAGTACAACGGCGTGGATGAACCCGTGGTGGTTCCCGCCATCACCGCCGTGCTGATCGCTTCCAACAGCCTGAGCGAGGAAACGGTCTACAATATCACCAAGGCCCTGTTCGAACACAAGGACGAGCTGACCAACCCCAAGAAGAACTACATTACCCCTGAGACCGCGATCCAGGGCGTTCCCACCTCTGAAGCGGACGCGGCTGACGGCGTGACCGGCGGCAGTTTCCATCCCGGCGCTGTCAAGTATTACAAGGAAATCGGCATCATGAAATAACGGTTTCCCGTTATCCGGAATCATACAAGGGCCGGGGGCTGGTTCCTCGGCCCGTTTTGTGTAACGGAGGTTTTTTATGTCAGAGCATCATCCCGAGCACGATTTCGCGCAGACTGCCCAGAGCGAGGTCGACGCGATCATGCAGAAGTATGACCGGGAAAGCGCGTTCCGTACGCTGACCGGTTATCGGGGCATTATTCTGAGCACGGTGCTGATCCTGTTTTCCGTGCTTCAGCTGTATTCCACGTGGCGGATCATTCCGTCCACGCATATGCGTCCGATCCATCTGGGGATCGTTATCATGCTGGCCTACGTCCTGTATCCCGCCAGGAGGAAATCCCGCAAGGACAGGCTGCCGTGGTACGACCTGGCGCTGGCGCTGACCGCCCTCTGCGTCTATTTGTATCAGGTGGTTTTCTTCAACGATCTGGCCAGGCAGGTCGGCCTTCAGGAATATCAGGTCTGGATCGGTCTTGCCGGAATTCTCCTGTTGCTGGAGGCCTGCCGCCGCGTAGTCGGCCTGCCGATCGTGATCATTGCTCTCTGCTTTGTGGCGATCGGCCTGTTCGGTCAGAATATGCCCGGCTTCCTGTCCAACAGAGGCTACACGGTGAAGCAGCTGGTAAAGCATCTGTTTTACACGCAGGAGGGGATCTTCGGAACGCCGGTCGGCGCTTCCTCCACCTTCATTTTCCTGTTCATTCTGTTCGGCTCCTTCCTGGAAAAAACCGGCGTGGGCGAGTTCTTCATTGACCTGTCCAACGCGGTCTGCGGTCATAAGCGGGGCGGCCCCGCCAAGGTGGCGGTCATCACATCCGCTTTTGAGGGAACCGTATCCGGCTCTTCCGTAGCCAACACGGTCGGTTCCGGCTCCTTCACGATCCCGATGATGAAAAGGCTGGGCTACAAGCCGGAGTTTGCCGCGGCGGTAGAGGCGGCGGCTTCCACGGGCGGACAGATCATGCCGCCGGTGATGGGCGCGGCTGCTTTCCTGATGGCGGAGTCCGTCGGCGTTCCCTACAGCGTGGTGGTCAAGGCAGCCATTATCCCCGCGCTGCTGTATTTTGTCGGCATTTATATCATCACCGATCTCGAAGCCCGGAAACAGGGCCTCGTCGGCATGGACAGGAACAAGATGCCGAAGCTGAAAAAAGTACTGCTGGAGCGCGGTTTCCTGATGCTGCCGCTGATCGCGATCATCACGATCCTCGGACTGGGCTTCACACCGGCCATGGCGGCCCTGATCGGTATCGTGACGGCGATCGCCGGTTCCTACCTGAGGACGGTCGCGGAGCTGCTCTGCGTACTGGTACGGGGCAGGAAGGCGTACAAAATGATCGGGAACGGCGAAGGCGTGCCGCAGGAGACCTCCTTTGGCAGGGCGCTGCTCACAGCGGTCAAAAAGACGCAGGGACTACACGGAAAGGATTATCTGAAAGCGCTGGAGGGCGGCGCGCGGTCGATCATCGGCGTGGCGCTGGCCTGCGGCACGGCAGGTATCATTGCCGGCATGATCACCAAGACGGGCATCGGCCTGAAGATGGGCGCGGGGCTGTCTTCCCTGGCGGGCGGAAACCTGCTGCTGCTCCTGTTCTTCACGATGGTGGCTTCCATCCTGCTGGGCATGGGTGTGCCGACCACAGCGAACTATCTGATCACCTCCACCATCATGGCCCCGATCGTCTACAAAGCGCTGACAACAAGCATGCCCGCGATTTACGGCGCGCTGTCGGCGATCAACGAGGGCTACGCGATCCTGCCGGCGCACCTGTTCACGTTCTATTTCGGCATTATCGCGGACATCACGCCGCCCGTCGCGCTGGCCGCGATGGCGGGCGCCGCCATCGCCAAGTCCGATCCGCTGAAAACGGGCATCGAATCCTCCAAGCTGGCGATCGCGGCTTTCCTGGTACCGTATATTTTCGTGCTTTCACCTCAGATGCTGATGCTCAACGCGCAGTGGTATGAGGTGGCTCAGATCGTGATCACGGCGCTGATCGGCATGTTTGGCATCGGCATGGGCGTGGAAAGGTACTGGAGGTCGAAGCTGAATATCTTCCAGGTCCTGCTGGCGCTTGCCGGCGGTCTGCTGCTGATCTATCCCGGGACGCTGACGGACGCCGTCGGGATCCTGCTGGTGGGAGTTGTCGTTCTGTGGCAGGCGCTGCAGATGAAGGCAGCCCCCAAAACCGAATAAAAAGGATATTCCGGCGCATCGCAGCGATGCGCCGGTTCTTTATCCGGTATAAACGGAAAAGTTGATAGATCAGGATGAATCTGATAAAATCAGTCATGCGGGAAGACGCGTTCCGGACACAGGGAAGCATTGACCGCAAAAACGATACGGGGGATTCTGTATGCCGGATAGACTGAGGAGGGTCAGACTGCCGGAGGCTAAGCACCTGATGGCATGTCTGATCGGCTTTTTCATGCTGTGGGAACTGGAACGGAAAATCAATTTTCCGGGATCCTCAACCATATATCACGGGATCCAGATCGCGGAGCTGCTGATGGCCGGCGTCATGCTGGCAAAGCTTCCGCTGCGGGAAAACAAATGGTACTGGATCCCGCTGGCAGGCGTTGCCCTGATCTTTCTGACCTCCGCGGTCCGTCCCGACCCGGTGCTGGACAATACGGACCGCTATCTGCTGCGCGCGGTGCCGGTATATATGCTGTGCCCGGCGGTGGGCATGCTGATGGCGGGAGCGCCGCTGAAAAGATTTCTGAAGGTGTTTCTGGGGATCTGGACGGTTCTTTACGTCGCGCTGGCACTTGGCGGGATCTACTGCGTGATGACCGGGCTGCGCATCAGGGATTATACAAATACGTTCGGTCTCGGATTCAGAAAATTCCGGATGGAGCTGTTTGACGGAAACAAAGTATACACAGCGATCAACCTGATGATCTCCATTCTGATGGCGCTGATCGGCTGCGCCATTTCCGAAAAGCGGATCACAAAGGCGGCTTATCTGATCGGAATACTTCCCATGATGCTCTGCCTGATCATGACAAGCGGAAGGGGTGGGCTTGCATGTGCGCTGGCAGGGATCGCGCTGGCGGTGACCTGTATGCTGCAAAAGCCCCTTTCCCGGCGGATCGCAAAAAAATGGCTTCGCCTGATCATAACAGTGATCCTCATTCTGGTCATTGTCGGGGCCGGGATCATCGGGGATTATCTGGCGCAGGACGCGGTCAATGACGTGCTGACCAACAGGAGAAACCATTCCGGGCTGCTGATCTCAACTGCAAAGGCGGAGGAGATGAGCGTCAAGCAGTATAAGATCCGCACGCTCAGATTACAGGATTTTTTCCGGGACGACTTCTTAAACAGCCGCGACGTTATCTGGTCCCGCGGGATCCGGCTGCTGTGGGAAAAACCGTACCTTTTACTGACGGGTACGTCTCTGCCGCTGATGACGGAATACCTGAATCCCGATCATGACGAAACGTATTTCTACCATCTGCACAACATGCCCTTCCATATCCTGTTCTCCACAGGGATCGTCGGGCTGGCGTTATGCGCGGTATTCCTGTTCCTGCTGTTCCGGGCGGCCGGGCGGCTATATTTTGACACCGGAAGACCGCTGTGGGAGAGATTTGTCATGATCCCCGCGGTATGCATCGTGCTGCACGAGATGATGGACTGTGTGACGATGCTGGACACCAGATGCTCTCCCGCGAATATGCTGCTGATGTTTTTCGCGGGGCTGACGATCGTACTGGGCAGCCGGAAACGGGAGAAGGATACGGAGAGAGCTCATGAGTGAAGCAGGAAACAGGGAAGCGCCGCTGATCAGCGTGGTCATTCCGACCTATAACCGGGCGGAGCTGATCGGAGAGGCAGTCGGATCCGCACTGAAGCAGGAGGGCGTGTTTGCGCTGGAGATCCTGGTCGTGGACGACGGATCGACGGACGAAACGGCACAGATCCTGAAGGAGCGGGCGGACCCGCGGATGCGGGTCATCCGCATGGAGCACAGGGGCGCCTGCGCGGCCCGGAATACGGGCATCCGGGAGGCGAAGGGGGAATATATCGCTTTTCTGGACAGTGACGATCTGTGGCATCCGGATAAACTGGCGGCGCAGCTGAAACAGATCCGGGAGACAGACGCGGACGCGGTAGCCTGCGCAATGAACAGGAAGGTGGAGGAAACGGGGGAAGAGAGCATTTCTCCGGATGAGACCACACAGGACGGGCCGGTGGATTATCATTCCCTGCTGAAAAGGAATCTGATCAGCACACAGACCCTTTTCGGAAAGACGGAATGCTTCCGGGAGGTTTTGTTTGATGAGCGTTTTCCCAGGATGCAGGACTGGGATTTTGTCATCCGGCTGGCGAAGAAATACCGGGTCTGGTATTACCGGAACGTGCTGGTGGACGCCCGGGTACAGGCGGACAGCATTTCCCGGAAGCCGGAGCTTGCCGAAAAAGCGCTGAAAATGCTCCTGTGGAAAAACCGGGAGGATTATTTCACTTCTGAAGAAATGCTGAACGGCATGCTGGATGAAATAGCGATCTATTCGCTGGAAGCCAAGGATAAGGCCCTGCTTGAAGAAAGAGACCGCCTGGCCGGAGAGCTGACTGCCGCCGGGGCGGAGGCGGAGCATTACCGGAACCGCTGGCGGATGGTGACCCATCCGCTGTACGGCCTGAAGCGCGCGATCGGGAAGCTCGCGGAAAAAACGAAGGGATCGGGAACCGACAGGAACAGGCAGGAGAAGGATCGGACATGAACAGATGGCTTACCGCGGTCAGGCTGACCGTAAAAAACGGGATCAGATACATTCCGCTGCTGCAGAATCTGATCGCCCGGGAACTGAAAAAGAAATACCGCAGGAGCGTTCTGGGCTACGTCTGGTGCGTGCTGAACCCGCTGCTGGTGATGCTGATCATGACAGTGGTGTTTTCCCGGATGTTCCGGTACGATATCCCGAATTTCCCGGTGTACCTGTTTGCCGGGCGGATGATGTTTTCCTTTGTGACGGACTGCTCCGGCGGCGTAATGAAATCCATTGTGATGAACGGGCCTCTGATGCGGAAAACCCGGATCCCGTATTATGTATTCCCGCTCGCCAGCACGGGATCGGCGGTGGTGAATTTCGGGTTTCACCTGATCGCCTTCGCGATCGTGCTGATCTTTACCGGCACACCGGTCAGCTGGCATGTTATCGCCTTTCCCGCGGTGTGCCTGGAAATGTTCCTGTTCAGCTTCGGCTTTGGGCTGCTGCTGGCGGTCTGCAACGTATACGTCCGGGATACAGACTATATTTATGCCGTGTTTACGACCGCGTGGCTGTATCTGACGCCTCTTTTTTATCCGCTGGCCCTGCTGCCGGACACCCTGCGGGCGGTGGTCACGAATCTGAATCCCGCTTACTTTTTTGTGGAAATGTCCAGGGACGTTTTTCTTGCCCATCAGTGGCCTTCCGGAGGAATGCTGCTGAGGGGAGCGGCTGTCAGCGCGGTATTTCTGGCCATCGGGCTTTTTGCCTATTCAAAGGCGAAAAAGAACCTGATCCTGTATATTTAACGGAGGAAACACAGAAATGGCGGATCCCATCATTCAGATCAAGGACGCGACGGTGCGCTTCAATCTGGACGCGCAGCGGCATAAAAGCCTGCCGGAGCACCTGCGCGGTTTCCTGAAGCGCGGCTCGCGCTTCCAGGAGTTTTTCGCCCTCAAGGGAGTCAGCCTGACGGTGAACCGGGGGGAAAGCTGGGGGATCATCGGCAGAAACGGATCGGGGAAATCCACACTGCTGAAGCTGGTCACCGGGATCCTTCAGCCCTACACGGGCACGGTGGCCGTATCCGGCACGGTGGCGCCGCTGCTGGAGCTGGGGGCCGGTTTTGACGATGAGCTGACCGGGCGGGAAAATATCATGATGAACGGCCTGATCCTGGGAATGACCAAAAAACAGGTGATGGACAGCTTTGACGACATTGTCAGTTTTTCCGAGCTGGAACAGTTTCTGGACGTTCCGGTCAGGAACTATTCCTCGGGCATGCGGGCGAGGCTCGGGTTTGCCGTGGCGACCTGCGCGCGGGCGGATATCCTGATTTCGGACGAGGTGCTGTCCACAGGCGACAAAGTTTTTCAGAAAAAATGCGAGGAACGGATGCAGGACCTTCTGTCCGGCGGTACGACCCTGCTGTTCGTTTCCCACTCCGCGGACGCTGTTCTGAGAGTATGCGACCGGGCGATGTGGCTGGACGACGGAAAAAGCGTGATGACCGGTTCCGCACAGGATGTGGTGGACGCTTATCTGAACCGGAACTGAATGTTGTGGAACGAGGGCCGGATTGTAACAAATCGCCCGGAAAACGTTGAAATCATTGACATTTCAGACTGTTTGGCATACAATTTGTCTATACCGCTCCGTGACAGAGGACGGAGCGTTTTTTTGAGAAATGACTGCGACAGGACACGATGGAGGGCTGTATGGAAAAACAGAGTTCGGATCAGCCGCCGGTCAGTCCGGTCGTACCTGTATACAATACTGATACGCGCCCGGAGGAGTGCCTGGACAGCCTTGCTTACCTGATCCGCAGCGGGAAAACGGAAGACATTCCGGACAGGTGGGAAGCCTGCCGGACCTGTATGCCCGGGACGGAGCTGCCGGCCGCAGCGGCGGAAAAATGGTACGGCGCGGAAGAGGAATTCCTTCCGATCTGGAAAACGCTGTGCGGAAACACGGACACACCGAAACAGATCAGGACGGTCGGTACCTTTTATCCGCGGATCGGCAACGGCGGAGTGCAGCGCGTTCTGGCTGGGCTGGTTTCCCTGTGGACGGACATGGGATACCGGGTGATCCTTCTGACGGAGGAGGAACCGAGGGAAACGGATTACGATCTTCCGGACACAGTAAAGCGGTACTGCCTGCCGAAGCTGGACGGGCTTTCCGCGGCAGAGATCCGCGGCCGGTGCGGGGAACGGGTCCGATGCCTGACGGAAATCATCCGGAACGAGCAGATCGATCTGCTGATCTATCACCAGTGGCTGGGCAGTTTCCTGCTTTGGGATATGCTGACGGCAAAGCTGGCGGGCGCGGCTTTCTGCATTTACTGCCACAGCCTGTTCACCGTTCCGCTGATCGAAAAAACGCTGCTGAGGCAGTACAGGCTGATGCCGGACATCTATGCCTGCGCGGACGGCATCGTCTGCCTGACTGAGGCGGACTGGTATTACTGGAGCCGGTATAACGCAAACGTTCATCTGACGGTCAACCCGCTGACGTTTTCTGCCGGAGACGCAAAGCCGAGGACGGACTGCTCTCCGACGCTTGTATGGGTCGGAAGGCTGAGCAGGGAGAAGAGGCCTGAGGACGCGGTGCTGGCGGTCGGAAAGGCGGCGGAAAGAATTCCGGGGATAAAGCTGCTGCTGGTCGGAGGAGGCGATCCGAAGGAAGAGGAGAAGCTGCGGGATCTCATCCGGCGGGAGGGCTTGCAGGAAAATGTGGAGATGCGCGGCTATCAGAAGGACGTCGGCCCGTATTACAGGCTCGCTTCCGCACTGCTGCTCACTTCCGAATATGAAGGCTTCTGCCTGACGGCCGCGGAAGCGCAGGCTTACGGGCTGCCGGTGATCAGCTACGATCTGCCTTATCTGCCGCTTCTGGCGGGAGGGATGGGCTCCGTCCGCGTTCCGCAGGGGGATGTTCCCCGGCTTGCGGAGGAGATCGCCGGCGTGCTCTCCGATCCGGAAAGATACAGGGAGCTCTCGCGGGACGCCGTCAGCAATGTTCAGCGCTTTGACATCGATCTGAAAGAACCGTGGCAGGTCATTCTGAAATCCTTCGGGAAGCCCGCGGGGGTCTTGTCAAACGGGGGAAAGGTTGATAAAATGGCACTGGATATGATCAGACAGCATGTGACCCTGAGAGAGGGAGAAAACGCCGCGAATCACATTGCGGTCGATTCCCTTGTGGACGCGGCTTTCCCGCTGCCGGCGTCAGGGCCGCTCAGGGGTCTGAGAAGAAAGACCGCGCTGGCCGTGAGAGTCCTGATGATAGACGGCCCGGGCGCGGCGATCAGGAGAATGACGGGCAAAAAGGGGAAGAATTTTTCCCGTACAGAAAAGAAAGGGGATTGAAGAAACCATGCGAAAGTTTTCCAGAATGACGGCGCTTGCTCTGGTATTGGCACTGCTGTTTACGCTTGTGTCGGTACCGGCTGTGCTGGCGGATCCGGCCGACATTGCGCCTGTCAGCAATGCAGGCGACGTCGGAAAGGTAACCAATCTGAAGGTCACCGTTTCAGGGACGACCGCGACTCTGACCTGGGACGCGGCGGCCAACGCGGAGGGCTACAACGTCACCCGCTCAACAAAAGCAGGCGGGCCATATTCCAGCCAGAAATTTGTGTATACCACAAAAACAGATAATATGAATCTGGTTGCCGGCACGACCTATTACTATGTGATCAAACCGTTTAAAACGGTGGACGGAACACGTGTATACGGAACATCGTCCGACGAGAAATCCATTACCGTGGGCGGCGGTTCAACGCCTACGCCTCCTCCCTCCGGCACTGTCGGCCAGGTGACGGACCTGACGCTGAAAGCCAGCGGCAACGTGATCAAGCTGACCTGGAAAGCGGCGGCAAACGCTACCGGATACAATATCAAAAGATCCGAAAGCAAAACCGGGACCTATACGAGCCAGAAGCTTGTGACCGGGACGAGCGCGGAGAATTTCAGCGGGATCCTTCCCGGCCATACCTACTGGTTCAAAATACTGCCCTATAAGGTCGTGGACGGAACACGCGTATACGGAACAGCCTCCGAGGCAAAATCCATCACCATCTCCGCCTCCTCCCTGGTGGGAGCGGTGACAGGCCTGAAGGCAACAAAGAACGGCGCCACCGTACAGCTGAGCTGGCGGGCGGCGACGGGCGCGCTGTATTATGAGGTCCGCCGCGCGACAAGCGAGAACGGCACCTATAAAGCCATCAAGAGCACGAGCGGCCTCAGCGCGGAGGACAAGATCACCGCGACCGGCAGCTACTATTACCAGGTATACGGCTACGTGATCGACAGCACGAATACAAAGGTATACGGAAATCCTTCCGCCAAGGTGCTGGTCAGCTTCTCGGCGCCCACGACGATCGGTGTGATCAGCACCATCACCGGGCAGCCGGAGGGCGACACGGCCGTGAAGCTGATGTGGACGACCGCGAAGAACGCCAACCGCTACACGGTCTATGCCTCCAAGGACAAGGGCAAGACCTGGAGCGCCGTCAAGACCGTGGACAATGCGACGACAGCTGTTGTGGGCGTAGGCAACGTAGGCGGCAAGTATATGTTCAAGGTGCTTCCGAGCTACGCGCTGGGCGGAACTGACCAGATCAAGGGCAGCTTCTCGAAGGAAGTCACGGTCGAAGTGGCCGGGGCATCCGTCGCCAAGCCGACCGGAGTGAAGGCAGTGGCGAAGGACACCAAAACCGTGAGCGTGACCTGGTCCAAGACCAAGAATGCCACGGGCTATCACCTTGTCCGGTCCACAAGCCAGAGCAGCGGATACAAAACGGTCAAGAGCCTGGAGGGAACCTCCTACACGGATTCCGTCAGCTCCATCGGGACCTATTACTACAAGGTCCGCGGATATGTTACGGACCTGGACGGCAAGAAGATTTACGGCCCCTATTCCAATCCGGTCAAGGTGACGGTTACGCTGAACAAGATCAGCAGCGTCACGCTGACGCCGGCTGAAAAGACGATGACCGTTTCCTGGTCCGCTGTCAGCGGGGCGGACGGCTATCAGGCGAAGCTTTCCGAGGACGGAAAAACCTGGTCCAAGTCGAAGACCGTAACGGGCAGCACTTCCGCGAAGTTTACTTCCCTGACGCCCGGCAAGCTTTATTACTTCCGGGTACGGCCTTTCCAGAGCGATTCTTCCGGAAAGCATTACGGCAGCTATTCCTCCATCTACAGCATGAGGACCCTGCTCGTGAACGCGGAGATCACTTCCATCAAGATGAGCGCTATCGATACAGTTGTCTTGAAGTGGGCGGAGGATACCGTGTCCGAAATGACCGGGTATCAGGTATACCGCAAGAGCGCCACAGAGGACTGGAAGGCCCTGCCGACGACACACATCAAGAAGTCCGGCTCGACCTACGAGACCTATGACGATACCGTGGTTCCCGGCGTCCAGTACAGCTACTGCGTCACCAAGTTCCTGGTCGTGGACGAATCCAAGTATTCCAGCAAGGTCGGCCAGAAAGCGAAGAGCATCACCTCCGGCGTCGGAAAGGCGACCATCAACAGCGCACGCGGCGTTTCCAGCTCGGAGGGCATGCTGATCAACTGGAAGGACATCCAGGACGTTGACGAGTGGGAGGTCCAGTATTCCACGGATATCGCTTCCGGCTATGTGACGCTCGCTACCGTGAACGAAAAGAACTTCTCCGATTATCAGGCGGGCAAGATCCGTGAAAACGGTGTTTCCCTGAAGACGACCAGCCTGGCGAACGGCGTGGCTTACTACGTCCGCGTACGCGCGAAGGTGACGTCCAACGGCACAGCGTATTACGGAGCCTGGAGCGATGCCCTGCTGGCCTCCACGCCGAAGATCACCATGACGGACGTCACCTCCACCAAGAAGAGCATGGGCGGAGCTGACCTGAATGTGGTCAACAGCGGCGATCTCTATCTGACCCTGCCGTCCACTGCCAGCTACCTGCTGAACATGGAATCCGGCGATCCGGCGCTGACCGTTACACTGGAAAGCGGAAGCCCCACCGAAGTGAAGCCCGGATATACCGTTGAGGTATCCTACAGCTACGGCGGCACGGCGAAGAAATCCACTGCCAGCTCCGCGTTTACCCTGACGATCGTCTATAACGGCTACAAGTACAGCATTACAGCCGGTCATGACGGATCCTCCGCATGGCGTTACGCTCCGTAATCCCACGGGACGAATCTGACCGGATCAAAAACCCTGAAGGCCTGACAGTCGAGAGGACTGTCAGGTCTTCAGGGTTTAGAGACCAAAAACACACATGGGAGAGACGCTGCATGAAAGGAATCATTCTTGCAGGCGGGGCCGGGACGAGGCTTTATCCGCTGACCATGGTCACCAGCAAGCAGCTGCTGCCGGTGTATGACAAGCCGATGATCTATTATCCGCTGAGTACGCTGATGCTGGCGGGGATCCGGGAGATCCTGATCATCTCCACTCCGGTGGATACGCCGCGGTTCGAAACGCTGCTGGGCGACGGAAGCCAGTTCGGGCTGAAACTGAGCTACTGTGTCCAGCCCTCTCCGGACGGGCTGGCTCAGGCTTTTCTGCTCGGTGAGGAATTCATCGGGGAGGACGCGTGCGCCATGGTGCTGGGAGACAATATCTTCTACGGCAACGGCTTTGGCAAAACACTGCGGTCCGCAGCGGAGAACGCGGAAAAAAACGGACGCGCCACGGTTTTCGGGTATTATGTACATGATCCGGAGCGCTTCGGCATTGTTGAATTTGACGAAAGCGGCCGGGTGATCTCCGTGGAGGAGAAGCCGGAGCATCCGAAGAGCAACTATTGCATTACAGGACTCTATTTCTATCCGAAGGGCGTCAGCCGGATGGCGCACGGTGTACAGCCCTCGGCCAGGGGTGAGCTGGAGATCACAGACCTGAACGCCATGTATCTGAAGGAAGGGCGCCTGGACGTGCAGCTGCTCGGCCGGGGATATGCCTGGCTGGATACCGGGACGGTGGACAGTCTGGTGGAGGCGGCTGATTTTGTTCATATGATCCAGAAGCGTCAGAGCATTGTGATCTCCGCACCGGAGGAGATCGCCTGGAAAAACGGCTGGATCAGCCGGGAGGAATTGCTGGACGCGGCGGAACGCTACGGGAAAAGCCCGTACGGCTCTCATCTGAAAGCCGTGGCGGAAGGAAAGGTCAGATACTGACAGAGATGAAAAAAATATCGACAGAGCTGGAAGGCGTTTATATTATTGAACCGGTGATCCACGGAGATCACAGGGGCTATTTCATGGAGACCTGGTCCACAAGGAATTTTGAGGAGCTGGGGCTGAAATACGACTTTGTACAGGACAACCAAAGCTATTCCACGCAGAAGGGAGTCCTGCGGGGCATTCATTTCCAGAACGCGCCTATGGCGCAGGCCAAGCTGGTGCGTGTGAACCGAGGCGCGGTGATGGACGTGGCTGTGGATCTGCGAAAGGGCAGCCCTACCTACCGGCGGTGGATCGCTGTGGAGCTGTCCGCGGAGAACCGGCGCATGCTCATGATCCCGCGCGGCTTCGGCCACGGCTTCAAAACGCTGACAGAGGATGTGGAATTCTGCTACAAGGTGGATAACCTGTACAGCAAAGAATGCGACCGGGGGATCCGGTTCAACGATCCGGATATCGGTGTGGACTGGGGCAGTGTGGACGAGACGCTGCTCAGTGAAAAGGATACAACCTCTCCGCTGCTGAAGGACAGCGACTGCAATTTTGTCTATGGGGAAATATAAGACCCGGGGGGAGAACGGATGACAGTTATCGTGACCGGCGGAGCCGGTTTTATCGGAAGCAACTATATCTTTTATCTGCTGGACAGGTATCCGGAGGACCGGGTCATTTGCCTGGATAAGCTGACCTATGCCGGAAACCTTTCCACACTGGCGCGCGTCATGGACCGGCCGAATTTCCGCTTTGTGAAGGCGGACATCTGCGACCGGGAAGCCGTGTACCGCCTGTTTGAAGAGGAGAAACCGGATACCGTCGTCA
Organism: Clostridia bacterium; assembly: GCA_017509255.1. Taxonomy (GTDB): domain Bacteria; phylum Bacillota; class Clostridia; order Christensenellales; family Aristaeellaceae; genus Aristaeella. Next base: position 101,219 of record JAFWQA010000001.1, read on the forward strand.
ATTTCGCCGCGGAGTCACACGTGGACCGTTCCATCGAGGATCCCGGCGTGTTTCTGCAGACCAATATTCTCGGTACGGCGGTCCTGATGGACGCCTGCCGGAAATACGGCATTGCACGCTTCCATCAGGTCGGAACCGACGAAGTATACGGTGACCTGCCGCTGGACCGGCCCGATCTGTTCTTTACGGAAGAAACGCCGATCCACACCTCGTCTCCCTATTCCAGCAGCAAGGCTGCCGCGGACCTGCTCGCCATGGCGTATTACCGCACCTACGGCCTGCCTGTCAGCATCAGCCGCTGCTCAAACAACTACGGGGCCTATCAGTTCCCGGAGAAGCTGATCCCGCTGATGATCGCCAACGCGCTGAACGATAAGCCCCTGCCGGTATACGGGGAAGGAAAGAATGTGCGCGACTGGCTGTATGTGGAGGATCACTGCAAGGCGATCGACCTGATCGTGAGGAAGGGCCGGGTCGGAGAGATCTACAATATCGGCGGACATAACGAGATGGCAAACATCGATATTGTGAGGCTGATCTGCCGGGAGCTCGGAAAGCCGGAAAGCCTGATCACCTATGTGGGCGACCGGAAGGGACACGATATGCGTTACGCGATCGATCCGGCAAAGATCCACAGAGATCTGGGCTGGCTGCCGGAAACGAAATTTGCCGACGGGATCCGGAAAACCATTCGCTGGTACCTGGAAAACCGGGAATGGTGGGAGGAGATCGTCAGCGGGGAGTATCAGGAATATTACCGGAAAATGTACGGGAACAGAGGATAAAGACATATGGCAAACCCGGGCAGAACAGCCAGAAAGTTTTTTGAATATCTGATCCGGAAGGGGCCGAAGGAGACCGCGCGAAGGGCGCTGCTCCGCTTTGGCAGAAAGCGCCTTGAAAAGCGGTATGTACGGAGCCTGAACCTGCCGGAGGAGGAAAAGGAGCTTCAGAGGAGAACGCAGTTCTCCCGGAAGGTCCTTTTCAGTATTGCCGTACCGCTTTACAATACCCCGCCGGAGCTGCTAAGGGAAACCATAGCAAGCGTGAAGGAGCAGACCTATGCCGGCTGGCAGCTGTGCCTGGCGGACGGCAGCGACGCGGCGCACGGGGACGTGCGGGAATACTGTGAACAGGCTGCCCGGGAGGATCCCCGGATCCTGTACCGGAAGCTGGATAAAAACGGCGGGATATCCGAAAACACAAACGCCTGCCTGGAGATGGCGACAGGAGACTATATCGTCCTGTTTGACCATGACGACCTGCTGCTGCCGAACGCGCTGTATGAATCGGCAAAGGCCGTCTGCGAAAAGGGAGCGGACTTCGTTTATTCCGATGAGATCGTTTTTGAATCTCCCAACCGGGAAAAGGTGATCGGCGCGCGGTTCAAACCCGACTTTTCACCGGAAACACTGCTGTCCAACAACTATATCTGCCACCTGACCGTTTTCAGCAGAAAGCTGCTGGAGAAGGCAGGACCTTTCCGGAAGGAGTACGACGGCAGCCAGGACCACGACATGGTTCTGCGGCTGACGGACGTGGCGGAGAGGATCGTGCATATCCCGAAGGTGCTGTATCTGTGGCGCGCGGTGCCGACTTCCGTGGCATCGGACATCAGCAGCAAGACCTACGCGATCGAAGCCGGCAGGAAAGCCGTGCGGGCCTTTCTGAAGGAGAGACGCGGCACGGACGCGGCGGTGGAGAGTACGGAGGCGTATCCGACGCTTTACAGAGTCAGATACCCGCTGGCGGGTGAGCCGTCGGTCCATGCGTTCCTCTGGCTGGGTTCAAAGGAAAAAAACGCAGCGGAGCGGATCAGAGCGCTGAAGGAGAAGACCTCCTGGAAAAACTGGACCGTGACTGCCGTTACGGAAGCAGCCGGCCGGACAGGCCGCGCTGCCGCGCTGGCGGAAGCCGCCCGGAACGCGAAGGAGGATTATCTGCTGTTCGCGGACGGGATCCCGGAAGCGCTGACGGAAGACTGGATCGAAGAGCTGCTGATGTTTGCGCAGCAGAAGGAGATCGGTGCCGTTGGCGGAAAGCTGCTTTTTACGGAGAATTCCGTCCGGCACGCGGGTGTGATCCTGGGACTGGGAGCGGATCATCTGGTCGGCCGGGCCTATTACCGTGTGGACGGGGACAGCGCCGGCTATTTCGGCCAGATGGCTGTGGCCGGAAACGTGTCGGCCGTGACGGCGGAGTGCATGCTGGTATCCAGAGCCAAATACGAAGCAGCCGGGGGCTTCCCGGCCGAATACACCGATGCCCTGTTTGACGTGGACTTTTGCCTGACGCTGCTCGGGATGGGCTGGCGGAATGTATATACTCCCTTCGCACTGCTCCGGGGAGGAAAAGCGGGAAGGTATTATCTGGAGCTGGGAAAAGAAACGCCGTCCTACACCGAGGACGCGGCCCTGTTCTGCAAAAGACGGAAGAAAGAGCTTGAAACGGGAGACCCGTATTACAATCCGAATCTGTCCCTCCGGTACGAGGATTACCGGATCGCAAAGGAATAAAGAAACCGCATTCCGGATACGGCGCCGGAATGCGGTTTCTTTTTTCTGATTTCCGTCAGCGGCCGAATACGTCTACGGCGAGGCTGAATCTCTTTCTTTTGCCGTCGACAGCGACCTGGAAAGCTTTGGGGACGTCTGCAGGGTCATAATATACGGCGAGATAATCGCTGCCTGCGGGATCGCAGCGGAAAACGAGCTTATAGCGGTGGGACGGATCCACCTGGACAGGATCAAAGGTGATATGATGCGCGGCCGGACTGACGATGGCGGAACGCGGAAGGCGAAGCTCCTTTACCGTCTTCTTTGCGGTGGTATCGACCATCGTGATCAGAACATCACCGCCTTCCGTATGCTCATAACCGTCAAATTTGACGTCGATCCTTTCAACGGTGTCCCTGTCAGGCCTGAAATACTGCTCCAACTCCCGGGATCCTTTTTCGTCCTGCAGGGCGATCACATAGTCGGGACTGATGGCATTTGCCACATGCTCCGAGAGCGCATAGGGCCCGCGCAGCATGGTGAAAAGACAGACGGCGCAGGGTACCAGGAACAGGGCGATGCCTGCGAGGAAACGGGCACGCAGCAGGCCGATCTGCGGATCCGTGTCGGCTTCGGGCGATTCGATCTGGTATTTCGGATGCTTGAAAAGCGTGTTGATCAGGAACAGGCCGGACAAAACGGAGAAGGGGATGCTCCTGCTGTAGGAATAGAAGGACTCCATGGTCAGGCCGGAGAAGTACCGGGGACCGATCAGATCGTTCAGAATGCCCTGCCGCATCAGGGCCTGATCCAGATTGTTCGGCCAGCCGTATTCCGTAAACCAGACAAAAGCCAGCATCATGCCCAGGTCCAGCAGCCAGAAGATGTCATTCCTTTTATGCATCATGGTGCCGAATACCAGGAAGGGGACTGCCAGCATAACCCACTGCGGATGCCACATGCTCAGGCCGAAGACGCAGAACATGACCAGGCTTTCCAGGTAAAGGAACCATTTCCAGCGGGAAAGCAGGTTTTCGGGATTTGTGAAGAAGGTCCAGGCGCAGAGAGAGCCCCAGACAAGGATCACGAGGCTGATTTTCGGGAAGTTGGTCCCGGTATCCAGGGCGACGTTGAAGATATAACCCGTCGCGTTGAAGCCGATGATATTGCCTGCCATGGCTTTATCCTGAAGGTAAAAAGCGGTTTCGGCAGCGAACAGAAGCATGAAGCAGACGCCCTGGCGGAGGATCGGCCAGACCTTTTTCTCCTTCAGCAGGACCATCGGGACGAAGATCAGCAGCGCGAAATACTTGCAGGTCATGGCGACGGAGAAGAAAAGAACAAAACGCACCGTGTCGTTTTTGAAATAATAGTAGACGCCCAGCATGACAAAGAAAAGCGTCAGGCTGTCATACTGGCCGATGATGAACTGGGAGAAAAACGCGATCGGGGAAGCGGCGAAGGCATAGGCGGCGACGCGGGCCTTTTTTTCGCTGAATCCCATCAGCAGCGCAAGCCTGAACATGACCACGGCGATCCCTGCATAGGCCAGGATCGGGAGACCTGTATACCACAGCTGTACAGGGAGGGTGGCCGCCATGCTGACGTCCGTTTTCAGCCCCAGCAGCTTCAGCGGCAGGTTCCATACGGCGAAAAGGATGTATGTGGTCGGCATATAGCGGCAGCCACCGATGGTGCTGTTGGTGTAGCTGTAGAAATCCGTAATATGGCCGTTCAGGTAAGCGAAGGAGGCGCCTCCCGTATGCAGGATGTCCGCCTGCTGGAAGACAAGATTACACAGGACAGCCAGAACGGCAAAGACTGCCCAGTCAAACCAACGGATCCGTTTCGTTTCCGGCATGGTAATCCTCCTCTGCGGCGCCGGGCCAACGGACAGGGCGCCGGAAATGGCAGGTTCAGTGTAGCACAACCGGACGAAGAAATACAACCCTTGAAAACAAAAGCGCTACGGAATATAATCATCATGGTGAAGTATAGGAATCAAAGGCATCAGGGAGCCGAAAGGGCACGGAGGGGGTCAACCGATGAAGGTGGTTATTCTGGCCGGCGGGTTTGGAACCAGGATCTCCGAGGAATCCGAGTTCAGACCGAAGCCCATGATCAATATCGGCAATATGCCGATTCTATGGCACATTATGAAGGGCTACTCATTCTGGGGCTATAATGAGTTTGTGATCTGCGCGGGGTACCGGCAGGAAGTGATCAAAAAATGGTTCAGCGATTATTTCCTGCATACCAGCGATGTGACCTTTGACTTTACGCAGGGAGACCGGGTCATCGTGCACAACCGGCATGCAGAGCCGTGGAAGGTCTCCGTGATCGATACGGGACTGAACACCATGACCGGGGGCCGTGTGCTCCGGATCCGGGATTATGTGGGAGACGAACCCTTCATGCTGACCTACGGGGACGCGGTTTCAAACGTCAGCCTTCCGGAGCTGCTGGCTTTTCACCGGCAGCACGGGAAGGCCGTGACGCTGACGACGGTCTCGCTGGCGCAGCAGAAGGGGGTGCTGGACCTTGCGCCGGACGGCACCATCCGCTCCTTCCGGGAGAAGAGCCGGGCTGACGGCTCCGTCATCAACGGGGGCTTCATGGTCTGCAACAGCAAGCTGTTTGACTATCTGGAGAACGACAGTACGGTGCTGGAAAGGAAACCCATGGAACAGCTGGCCGCGGACGGCGAACTGATGGGGTATTTCCACGGCGATTTCTGGCAGTGTATGGATACGAAGCGGGAGAAGGATCTGCTGGAACACCTGTGGGCGTCCGGAAAAGCTCCCTGGAAGGTGTGGCCATGAAGGAAGGAAGTTTCTGGAATGGGAAAAGAGTGCTGGTCACGGGGCATACCGGTTTCAAGGGAAGCTGGCTGTGCCGTATCCTGATCGGCGCGGGAGCTGAAGTGACGGGCTACAGCCTGGAGCCGCCGACGCAGCCGAACCTGTATTCAATGGCCGGACTGGAGGGCCGGATGGAGAGCGTGACCGGGGACGTCCGGGACATGGCGCATCTGGCGGAGGTCTTCCGGAAGGCCCGGCCTGAAGCGGTTTTCCATCTGGCGGCGCAGCCCATCGTGCGGGAAAGCTACAGGGACCCGCGGTATACCTATGAAACCAACGTGATGGGGACCGTCCATGTGATGGAATGTATCCGGCAGACCCCCGGAGTGATCACCGCGGTGAACGTGACCACGGACAAGGTTTATCTGAACAATGAGGATGGCAGGGACTTCCGGGAGGAGGATCCCCTGGACGGCTTTGATCCGTATTCAAACAGCAAAAGCTGCTCTGAGCTGGTGACGCACAGCTATATCCGCTGCTTCTTTCAGAAAGCGGATACTCCGGCCGTCAGCACAGCCCGGGCGGGGAACGTCATCGGAGGCGGAGATTTCGCGCGGGACAGGCTGATACCGGACTGTGTGCGCGCCGTGGCTGCCGGGGAAAGGATCACGGTGCGGAACCCGGGATCCGTCAGGCCTTTCCAGCATGTTCTGGAGCCGCTGGCTGTTTATATGACCGTTGCCGAAAGACAGGCAAAGGACCGGAAATATGCCGGCTTTTACAATGTGGGGCCGGAAAAGGACGACTGCCTGACTGCCGGCGAGCTGACGGAGCTTTTCTGCAGGAAATGGGGCAGCGGCGCTGTGTGGACAAGCCGGCCGGAGGAAAACGCGCCGCATGAAGCGGGATGCCTGCGGCTGGATACCGGAAAGATCCGGGAGGTGTTCGGGTGGAAACCGCGCTGGAGGATCGGGCGCGCCGTGGAGGAAACGGTGAACTGGACCCGGGTCTGGCTGAACGGGGGAGACATCCCCGCGGAGATGGACAGGGAGATCAAAGCGTTTCTTGAAGCGTGAGAAACGGACGGAGGCGGACGGCATGGCGGACTGGAAAAACGAGGCGGAGGCACGGGAGCGGATCAGGGCGCTGGTCAGCGAATACTACCGTGATTTCAAGGAAAAGAAAAAGCCGTTCGCGCCGGGAGACCGGATCAATTATGCTGCCCGGGTATACGATGACCGGGAAATGTGCGCGCTGACGGACGCGATGCTGGATTTCTGGCTGACGACCGGACGGTTTGCGGACAGGTTTGAAAAGGAATTCGCGGAATGGATCGGCGTGAGGTATGCCCATCTGGTCAATTCCGGCTCATCCGCCAATCTTCTGGCATTTATGGCGTTGACGTCGCCGGAGCTCGGTGAAAGGCGGATCCGGAAAGGCGATGAGATCATTACCGTCGCATGCGGCTTTCCCACCACGGTCACCCCGGCGCTGCAGTATGGCGCCGTACCGGTCTTTGTTGACGTGACGGTACCGCAGTACAACATTGACGCATCCCTGCTGGAAGAAGCCAGAAGCGAAAAGACGAAGGCTGTGATGATCGCCCATACGCTGGGGAATCCGTTTGACCTGAAAAGCGTGAAGGAATTCTGCGACAGATGGGGACTCTGGCTGGTGGAGGACAACTGCGACGCGCTGGGCAGCAGGTATACGCTGGACGGGGAGACCCGGTATACCGGGACCTGGGGGGATATCGGAACCAGCAGCTTCTATCCGCCGCATCATATGACCATGGGAGAGGGCGGCTGCGTTTATACGGATGACCCGCTGCTGCACCGCCTGCTCCTGTCATACAGGGACTGGGGGCGGGACTGCATCTGCCCCAGCGGGCACGACAATTTCTGCGGGCACAGGTTCGACGGGCAGTACGGGGAGCTGCCTGCCGGTTACGATCACAAATATGTGTACAGCCATTTCGGCTACAACCTGAAGGCGACGGACCTGCAGGCTGCCATCGGCTGCGAGCAGCTGAAAAAGTTCCCGGAGTTTATCGCCCGGCGCCGACATAACTGGGATCGCCTGAGGGAAGCGCTGAAGGGCGCGGAGGACAGACTGATCCTGCCGGAACCGGAGAAGGACAGCGAACCGAGCTGGTTTGGCTTTCTGCTCAGCGTTCGGCCGGAGAGCGGACTGAGCAGGAACCGGATCACCCGGTACCTTGAGGAGCATCAGGTACAGACCCGGCTCCTGTTCAGCGGCAATCTGATCCGGCATCCCTGCTTTGACAGTATCCGGGGAACGGACGCCTACCGTGTGGCCGGAAGCCTGAAGATGACGGATTTTGTGATGGACAGCAGCTTCTGGATCGGCGTTTATCCCGGCATGACGGATGAAATGACGGACTATATGGCGAAGACGGTTCTGGACGCGCTGGACGCGTGAGGCGGAGGTACGTTGACATGAGACAGCGGCTGGCCGATTATGTGGCGGATTTTCTGGCCGGGCACGGCGTAAGGGATGTGTTCAGCGTGGTCGGCGGCGGAGCCATGCATCTGAATGACGCTTTCGGGCACCATCCGGAGCTGCATGTGACCTATCAGCATCATGAACAGGCCTGCGCCATGGCGGCGGAGGCGTATGCGCGGCTGGAAAACCGGATCGCGGCAGTCTGCGTGACAACCGGCCCCGGCGGGACAAACGCGCTGACGGGTGTGCTGGGCGGCTGGCTGGACAGCATTCCCATGCTCGTGATCAGCGGGCAGGTGCGCTACGATACCACCGCTCGCTACGCGCAGCGGTTTACCGGGGGAAGGCTGCGCGCCATGGGGGATCAGGAATACGATATTGTCCGCTCCGTGGAGCCGATGACCAAGTATGCCGTGATGATCGAAGATCCGAAGGAGATCCGTTTCGCTCTGGAGAAGGGATGGCATCTGGCAAAAACCGGCCGGCCGGGCCCGGTATGGATCGATATCCCTGTCAACTACCAGGGAAGCTATATTGAAACGGCGGAGCTGCGCGGATACGATCCGGCGGAGGATGACGCGAAGCTGCCGCCGCCTGTCAGCGAAGAGCTCATCGATACCGTGCTGAAAAAGCTGCGGCATTCGCAGCGGCCTGTGTTTCACGCCGGCTACGGGATCCGGCTTTCCGGCGGCTACGGGCTTTTCCGTACGGTACTGGAAAAGCTGAACATCCCCGTGGTGACCTACTGGAACGCGGCCGACCTGATCGAGGATGAGCATCCGCTCTACTGCGGACGGGCCGGAAACATGGGGGACCGCCCCGGGAACTGGGCGATCCAGAATGCCGATCTGATCCTGGCTGTGGGTACGCGGATCTCCATCCGCCAGACGGGCTATAACTGGAAGACATGGGCACGCGCGGCGGAGGTCATCATGGTGGACGCGGACCGCGCGGAACTGAAAAAACCCACGCTGCACGTGGAACTTCCTGTCTGGGCGGACGCGAAGGATTTTCTCGGAAGGCTGTGTGAGAAAGCGGAGCAGAAGGTTTTCCCGGACGGAATGTGGCAGGAGACCTGCCGCAGGTGGAAAAGGGAATATCCGGCGGTGCTGGACAGACATTGGGCGGAAAACGGCAGAACGGCCAATGTTTACGCCTTTGTGCGGTATCTCAGCAGCCGCCTGCCGGAAAACAGCCTGACAGCGGTATCCAACGGCGCCTGCTGTGTTGTCGGCAATCAGGCGTATGTGATCCGGAAGGGCAGCCGGATGGTCAACAACAGCGCCGTGGCCTCCATGGGCTACGGGCTTCCGGCAGCGATCGGGACCTGCATCGCCGGCGGGAGGCGGGATACCGTGTGCCTGGAAGGAGACGGCAGCATCATGATGAACCTGCAGGAGTTGCAGACGGTGCTGACCAATCGGCTGCCTGTGAAGCTGTTTCTGATCAACAACAGCGGATATCATTCCATCCGGATCACACAGACCAATCTGTTCGGGAACCATACGCGCGTCGGGATCGGCCCGGAAAGCGGGGATCTCGGATTTCCGGAATTCCGGAAGATCGCAGGGGCTTTCGGTTATCCTTACCTTTGCGCGCACAGTAACGCTGAGATGAAGGAAGCCGTGGACACGGCGCTGAAAACAGAGGGGCCGGTCTTTACCGAGATCTTTACCGATACGGAGCAGGTATGGGAACCGAAAAGCAGCACAAAACGGCTGGCGGACGGAACGCTGGTCAGCCCGCCGCTGGAGGATCTGGCGCCCTTCCTGCCCCGGGAGGAGCTGGCAAAGCAGATGTTTATTCCTTTGATCGGAAGTGAGGAAGAATGACCGGGCGGAGAATCGAAAGCGCGGTGGTCAACGGCCCGCTGGGAGCGGTGGGCCTGGCGCTGACGGAATGCCTGCTGGAAAAGGGCGTTCATACGTACGCGGTATGCTGTCCGGGGGATCCGAGAATCGCCGGGCTGCCGGAGGGCGCTGAGATCGTTGAAACGGACATGCGGGAAATCGAAAACCTGAAGGGCCGGATCAGAGCCGATGCTTTTTTTCATCTGGCATGGATGGGTACCATCGGGCCCGGACGGAACGACGCGACGGTTCAGACGGAAAACATCCGATGCGCCGTGCTGGCCGCAAAAACGGCAAAGGAACTGGGCTGCAGGGTGTTCGTCGGCGCGGGAAGCCAGGCGGAGTACGGCAGGATCGAAGGAAAGGTCAAGGCTGACGCTCCCTGTTTTCCCCTGAACGGCTACGGCATTGCCAAGCTTTGCGCGGGGCAGATGACCCGGCTGGTGTGCAGCCGGGAGGGCATGGACCATGTGTGGGCTCGGATCCTGAGCGTATACGGACCGGGAGACGGCCCGCTGAGCGTGATCCCGACGATCCTGGAGAAGCTGACGCACGGGGGAAAGCCGGCGCTGACCCCCGGAGAACAGATCTGGGATTTCTGCTATTCGGCGGACGCGGCAGAGGCGCTGTGGGCGATGGCGGTTTCCGGAAAGAACGGGGGGATCTACCCGGTGGGCAGCGGCCGGGCCCGTCCCCTGCGGGAATACTTTGAGATGATCCGGGACGCGGTGGATCCCTCGCTGCAGCTGGGCATCGGGGAGCTGCCTTATCCGGAGAATCAGGTGATGCACCTGGAGGCGGATCTGACGCCTCTTGAGCAGGACACAGGCTTCAGGCCGAAGGTCTCCTTTGAGGAGGGGATCCGCAGAACCGTCCGGGCCTGGCAGGAGAGGATGAATCGATGAAAAAGGTCAGTATTATGATCCCGTGCTTCAATGAGGAAGAAAATATTGAAGCGATCACGGATGCGGTGGTGAAACAGATGGAAGCTCTGCCGCAGTATGATTATGAGGTGGTCTGCATTGACAACTGCTCCACGGACGGGACGCGCCCGCTGCTGAGGAAAATATGCGCGGGGAATCCGAAGGTGAAGGCTATTTTCAACGTCAAGAATTTCGGACAGTTCAACAGCCCGTATTACGGGCTCTGCCAGACAACCGGCGATTGCGCCATCAGCATATGCGCGGATTTTCAGGATCCGGTGGAGATGATCCCCGAGTTTCTGAAATACTGGGAGGAAGGTTACCAGATCGTCTGCGGCATCAAGACCAGCAGCAGGGAAAACCGGTTCATGTACTGGCTCAGATCGGTTTATTACAAGCTGATCCGGAAATTCTCCGAGGTGGAGCAGATCGAGCATTTTACAGGCTTCGGCCTCTATGACCGTTCTTTCCTGGAAGTGCTGCGAACGCTGGAGGATCCGACGCCTTTTATCCGGGGGATCGTAGCGGAGCTGGGCGGAAAGAGAAAGGACATCCCCTATGAGCAGCCGAAGCGGCGCGCGGGGAAAACACACAATAACTGGTATACCCTGTATGACGCCGCAATGCTCAGCGTGACCAGCTATACCAAGGTGGGTATGCGGATCGCCGTTTTCGGCGGAATGATCATGGCTTTTATCAGCCTGCTCATCGGCCTGGTTTATCTGGTCATGAAGCTGATCTACTGGGACCGCTTTGTTGCAGGACAGGCGCCGACCGTGATCATTGTTTCCCTGATGTGCTCCATTCTGCTGGCGTTTATGGGGTTCCTCGGGGAGTATATATCGGCCATCAATACACGGATGATGAAACGCCCCCTGGTCGTGGAAGAGGAAAGGATCAACTTTGATCCGCAGGAGGATCGGGAAAAAACCGCTGAAAACGGCAGCGAAGGAGAATAATCTTGACGGACCGGAACAGAATCAGGAAACGGGCGGGGAAGCTGCTGAGCGATTCCGCCTGGAGCGTCGCCGGGCTGGTGCTGATGAATGCCGCGGCTCAGTTTGCGGTCTATCCGGTATGGGACAGACGGCTGGGCAGCGAAGCCTACGGGAATATCCTTTACCTGATCGCCATGATGAATATCCTGGCAGTTTCCGTGGGAAGCGCGGCAAACTATGCCCGTATGACAGCCAGCGCGAGAGGGGAAACGGGCAACCGGACCTACAACCGGATCCTGCTGTGCGCGTCCGCGCTGGCAGCGCCGTACATGACGGTAGTCTGCCTCCTGTCGGACACCGGCATCCGGCCCGCGGAAACGGCACTGCTGATCCTGCTGACCGTGACGACCATGTGGCGCTTTTACGCGGACGTGGAGTACCGGCTGAGCCTGAATTACAAAGGTTATTTTGTTTACTATCTGGCCATTGCCTGCGGATACGGCATCGGGATCGGCCTTTTTCTGCTGACCGGACTCTGGCCGCTGGCCCTGCTGCCGGGTGAGGCCGCGGGCCTGGCCCTCGTGCTGTTCAGAGGGCACGTGCTGCGAGACAACGGAGCGGAAAAGGTCAGCGAGGAAACGAAGACCGTTATCCATGCCGTGGCCACGCTGGTGCTGACCAATCTGATCAGCAACCTGATCTATAACGGGGACAGGGTGCTGCTGAAGCTGCTGATGGACGGGACAGCCGTAGCCGTTTATTATCAGGCATCCCTGCTGGGGAAAACCATGAGCCTGGTCTCCACGCCGCTGAACAGCGTGCTGATCGGGTATCTGGCCAGGTGGCAGCGGGGCCTGAACAGAAAACTGATGCATGTGGTGACGCTGTGCGCGCTGGCGGCAGCGGCAGCCGGGACGGCAGCGTGTACGCTGGCTTCCCATATACTGATCCGCCTGCTGTATCCGGAAAGCTATGAAACGGTCCGGGCGTTCTTCTGGATCGCCAACGCCGCGCAGGTGACCTATTTTGTTTCCAATATTGTGACAACGGTGCTGCTGCGCTTTTTCGATCTGAAGTACCAGGTGTATATCAATACCGTTTACGCGGCGCTGTTTCTGCTGCTGTGTATTCCGGCCACCCTGCTCTGGAAGCTGAACGGCTTCTGTCTGGCGCTGCTGGCGGTCTGCGCGGCGCGGCTGGCTGCGGCGCTGTGGCTGGGATACCGGGGGATCTGCCGGCAGGAAAGGAGCAAAAGGAATGGACCTGAAGGAAGTGCAGGATAAATCCTATGAGCTTCTGTGCCTGATCGACGATATCTGCCGGGCGGAGGGCGTGCGTTATTTTCTCGCTTTCGGCACAGAGCTCGGCGCTGTGCGGGAGAAGGACATTATTCCCTGGGACGACGATATCGATATCAAGGTGCTGCTGGAGGATTATCCCGCTTTCAGGGCAGCTATGGAAAAACATTTGCCGGAGCATATCCGCCTGACGGAGCCGGCTGAATTCTCCCCGGCGTTCTACGATTTCCTGGTCCGCATCACGGACGACCGGTATACGCTGCGAAGGGAAACGGACGCGGACCGGTTCTACGGCAACCGGCAGAACAGGGTCGGGATCGACGTTTTTATCCAGTTCCGGGTCCCGGAGGGGAAAGCGGCGCGCCTGCTGGCCCGGGCACGGCTGACAGCACTGTACGGCATGGGAATGGCGCACAGGTACAGGCTGGACTGGAAAAAGTATTCCGCCTTGGAAAAAGCCGTTGTCCGGGTCCTGAGCCTCATCGGGAAAAGCATCCCGGCGGAGAAAACCGTACAGCGCTTTTACAGAGCGGTCGGGAGGCTGGACAGAAAGCCTTCCGCGCTGTCCATGAATACACTGCTGGAACCCCGGTGCCTCGCCAAAAGCAGCTGGTATACCGGAACGGAAAACGGAGAGCTGCGGGGAAGGAGCTTTCCGCTTCCCGCAGGGTGCCGGGAGGAACTGGCAGCCCTGTACGGAGACTATATGAGCCCGCCGCCGGACCGGAACGCTTATATCCAGCACCTGGATGAGGCGGACCGCTACCGGGAGGACGGGGAAAAGAAAGAAGACTGAAGGGTGAGGAGAGAAAGCATATGCCGGCACTGAGCCCCTACAAATCAGATCTGGATTACAGCTACGCGCCGGGCTTGTTTCCGGCAATGGAATGCCTGCTGCACCGGCCGGAAGCCGTGAGACGGGTGCTGGTGCATTCATCTGCCGCGGGACGTGAGGGTGTGGACCGGCTGACAGCGCTGGCGGAAGAGATCGGCGTACGCGTGGAAACAGCGGACAAGGCGCTTTCCCGGATCAGCGGGAAGGAGAACTGCTTTGCCGCGGCGGTGTTCGGGAAATTTGAGGATCCTCTGAATGCGGAAAAACCGCATGTGATGCTGCATCATCCGGGAGACAGCGGCAATGTGGGGACCATTCTGCGGACTTCCCTGGGCTTTGGCGTGGAGGACGTGGCGCTCATCCGCCCGTGCGTGGACCTGTTTGATCCGAAAACCGTGCGCGCCAGCATGGGAAGCCTTTTCAGCCTGCGGGTGAAGCTGTATGACAGGATGGAGGACTATCTGGCGGAAAACCCGGACCGGGATCTGTATCCTTTTATGCTGGATGCTTCCGTTCCGCTGGAAACAGCCCTGACGGGGCCGGTCAGAAAGAAACGGACGCTGATTTTCGGCAATGAGGGCAGCGGTCTTCCGAAGGAGTTTGCCGCTTTCGGACAGCCGGTGAGGATCCCCAGCAATGACCGGATCGATTCCCTGAATCTGGCTGTGGCCGCCGCGATCGGGATCTACAGCTTTTCCAAAAAGGATGAATGACCCCCCGTTCCGGAGGATAAAAACCGCTTTTTCTTCAGAAGGGTATTTTTTCCCGGAGGCAATTGTAACAAATACATCAAAAAGCCTAATTGTCCGTACCTTTTTGGTCAAATCTCTTGAAAAATGCAAATTTGTCTGGTAATATATCAACAACATCGGAAAGGATGTGATAGATGATGGCTGAAGCACAGCCCAAGTATCTGTATGTGGCGGATACGCTGCGGCGTGAAATCGCGGAGGGTGTATTTCGTGACGGACAGACCCTCATGACAGAAGAGGAGCTCCGTGTCCGTTTCCAGGTCAGCCGGCAGACGGTCCGGCAGGCGATCGCGCTGCTGGAGGATGACGGCCTGGTGGACAGGCGGCGCGGCAGCGGCACATATGTACGCCATGGGCCCCGGAAGCGCCAGGGGACGATACATGTCGGCGTGATCACCACGTATATTACCGACTATATTTTTCCCTCCATCGTCAGCGGAATGGAAACTGTGCTGAGCAGCCACGGGGCGGTTATGAGCCTTTCAGCGACGTACAACAGCCCGACCGCGGAACGGAAGGTCCTGGAGCGTATGCTGGACGGACAGGTGGACGGACTGATCGTGGAAGGTGTCCGTACAGCATCTGAAATGACAAACGAGGACTGCTACCTGCGCCTGATGGAGCGGAATATCCCCGTGATATTTATTAACGGGTATTACAGAAAGCTTCGGAATATTCCCCATGTGGTCATGGACGATTACGGCGGAGGCTGCCAGGCAGCCCGGGAGATCCTGCGCCGCGGCTACGTCCGGCCTGCCGGCATGTTCAAGACGGATGACCTGCAGGGCCAGGAGCGGGAAGCGGGACTGACGGACGAGCTGCGCAGCCGGGGCATCAGCATTCCGGAGGAGTGCATGCTCCGTTTCGGAACGGAACACCGGATGGACCTGTTTGAGACCAGGGAAGGCATGGATTTTGTGGACACGCTGGCTTCCGGCAAGGCGGATTGCGTGGTGTGCTATAATGATGTGTTCGCTTCCAACCTGATGGAGCGGCTGCGCCAGAAGGGCGTAAAGCTGCCGGAGGATCTGGGCATTATCGGATTTGACAACAGCGTTCATGCCGCGATGAACCGGCCCGCGCTGACAACGCTCGGCCATCCGATGGAAACCTTCGGGGAGCTGACCGCGCTGAAGATCCTGAATATGATCGACGGCGAAAAGGAGAAAAGCGTCCGGATGCCCTGGACGCTGATCGAGCGGGACAGCCTGCCCGACAGGAACCGTTGATCGCGGTGATCGCCGTCGGGCGGCTGAAGGAAGCCCCGTACCGCGCGATGGCGGACGAGTATCTCAAACGGCTGAGCCGCTTCGGCAGATACGAGGAGACCGAGATCCCGGATCTGCCTGAAAGGGAAGGCGCTTCCCCCGCGGAGGAGGATAAGATCCGCGAGCGCGAGGGAGAGGAGATCCTGCGCCGGGTGAAGGACGGGGACTGGGTCGTGGCGCTGACGATCCCCGGAAAGATGACCGACTCCGTGACGCTGGCAAAAAAGCTGGCAGAGCGGAAAATGAGGGGAACCGGACGGACAGTGTTTGTGATCGGCGGAAGCCTCGGCCTGGGCCGGAACGTGATCTCCCGGGCAAACGAGGAAATGAGCATGAGCCCGATGACCTTTCCGCACCAGCTGGCCCGGGTGATGCTGCTGGAGCAGCTGTACCGGGCGGAGAAGATCGCTGCCGGGGAGAGATATCACAAGTAAGGACGGGATGAGAAAATGAGACGCGGATGGAAAGTTCTTCTTGTATTTCTGGCTGTTCTGACGCTGCTGGCAGCCGATATCGCAGCAGCCGAAAGAGACCCTGCCTTTTCCTTCCGCTCAGATTTCCGGACTGAAAGCAAAGGCAAAAGCCCCACTGCAACACCCGGAAGGGTGACAAAGACACCGGCCCCGGGCCCGGATGCCCGGATGACGCCGACGCCGGTGCCGGACGGCCCGATCATTGATCCGCAGAGCATTGCCGACTATATTTTTGCCCACGGATGCCTGCCGGATAATTTTATGACCAAGAAGGAAGCGCAAGCGCTCGGCTTTGACAATTACCGCGTTTTCCTCAGCGACGTGGCGCCGGGCATGAGCATCGGAGGCGACTGGTTCGGAAACTATGAAAAGCTTCTGCCCGTGGAGAAGGGGGTTGTCTATCATGAGGCAGATTGCTATTATACCAAAGGAAAGAGAGACAAGTACCGCATCGTCTATTCGAGCAACGGGCGGGTGTGGTATTCGGAGGACCATTACAACAGCTTTACCGAACTGTTTCCTACCGCGGCGGACGCTCCGGAAGAGCAGGAGGGAATGAAAGTACCGGAGGCGCCGGAGGAACCGGAAGAACCTGAAACAACACCGTTTTCCCTGTGGGACTGGCTGTGGGGATAACGGAAAGGAAGACCTGCTCCGGGAAAGGATGAAGGATAATGAAGAAAAACAGCACCTGTAAATATGTTCTGCTTGCGATCGGTCTGTGCGTATGTCTGGCCGTTCTGTCAGGCTGCTATATACAGCAGGACGATATCAACAGCGACACCGTCATGAATACGTCCGGCACAAATCTCCGCTTTGACACAATGGCCCCGAGAGTGACGGAGACGGCATCGCCCGTGGCCATTGAGACACAGAATCCGTTTGGCGTGAGCAATACGATCTCCGTTATTTCCGGAGAGACAGCCACTCCGAGCCCGAAACCCGGCGGATGGAGCGACTGGGGAAGCGTTTCCGACGGGACGCCCGGACAGAGCCAGACGCCTGTTCCCACGTCAGGAACCATTGTCTTCAGTACGGCAGTCCCGGGGACGAGTCAGGCTCCGCAGACCGGAGCAACGGATCAGCCCACGCTGCAGGTAGTTACAAAGGCTCCGGCCACCCCGACGGTGACTCCGCCAAGCCTCCAGCGCGGATTCAAGGGCAGTGATGAGGTCCGCGCCCTGCAGAAGAGGCTGAAGGAACTTGGCTGGTATACCGGTTCCGTGGACGGAGATTTCGGCGCGGGAACGGAAACGGCAGTCAAGGCCTTTCAGAAGGCAAACGGGCTGACGGATGACGGAAAAGCCGGCAAGCAGACGCTGGAAAAGCTGAATTCGAAGGATGCCGTGACCAAAAAACAGGCAAGCGCGACCCCGACACCGAAGCCTACGGCCAAAGTGACCTCGAAGCCTACGGCCCGGCCGACCGCGACGCCGGACCTGAGCAAGGATTACTACCTGTCCCTGGGCACCAGCGGAAAGCGGGTGACTACGCTGCAGAACCGACTGATCGAGCTGGGTTATCTGGGCGGCAAGGCGACCGGGGAATATGACGCGGCGACAGAAGCAGCCGTACGAGCGTTCCAGAAAAAAACCAGAAGCCTTTATGAAGACGGAAAGGCAGGTCCGGAGACCCTGAAGGCACTGTATTCTTCGGGCGCCGCAAAGGCGTCATCGGTCGCGGCGAGCACCGGCGAAACCCTGGAGCGCGATTCCGAGGGTGATGCCGTACGTACGATGCAAAAGCGGCTCAAAGAGCTGGGTTATCTGTCCGGGTCGGTGGACGGCAAATTCGGCCAGGGAACGGAAGCAGCCGTGATCGCCTTCCAGCAGGCAAACGGGCTGACGCCGGACGGCAAAGCGGGGACGGCAACACTGAACAGGCTTTACTCCGACAGCGCAATTCGTTCCAGCGGTGGCTCCGCCAGTACGGATCATGACTCAGCCGCTTCCGGCAGAGATACCTCCGGGATCGGATCAACCGGTTACGTAACACTGGAGCTGGGCTCCAAAGGGGAGCAGGTCAAAAAGCTGCAGGAACGGCTCAAGACGCTGAGATACTATGACGGCAATGTGGACGGCAGCTACGGGGACGGTACTGTGGCCGCGGTGATGGCGTTCCAGCTGCGCAATAACCTGACGGTGGACGGAAAAGCCGGCCCGGCGACACAGCGCGCCCTGTTCGGAAGCGGGACACCTATTTCCTATGCTACCCTGGAAAAGGGAGCCAAGGGCGATGCGGTCCGGAATCTGCAGTATACGCTTTACGAACTGGGTTATTATGACGGAGGCATCGACGGCGACTACGGCGATACGACGGCAGATGCGGTACGGGCTTTCCAGATCACAAACAGTCTGACGCCTGTGGACGGAAAAGCCGGGCGCGCGACACTGGCCCGCCTCTATTCCGCTGATGCGATCCCCGCGACGGCGGCAGCGCCCAGCTACGATACTGCGCGACCGGGCGACCGGGGCGAGCTGGTGGTTGAGATGCAGGACGTGCTGGTCCAGATGGGATATCTGGACAAGATCACGGGCGTTTACGACGATGAGACCACCGCAGCGGTCAAAGCCTTTCAGAGGGCGTGCGGCCTGACTGCCGACGGTGTGGCCGGAAAGCTGACGCTGCAGTATCTCTTTGGCTATTGATCTGCTGAGCTTTCCCCTTCAGAAGGAAAAAGGGATAAAAAGCAGAATCTAATACGGGTTTGCAAATATACTTGATGGAGTGTGTGTTATGTCTGAATGTACGCATGATTGTTCCAGCTGCTCGGTGGACTGTGCGTCCCGAAAGCCGGAAAGCCTGCTGGCGCCGCTGAACGCGCTGAGCAGCGTCAAAAAGGTGATCGCCGTGGTCAGCGGCAAGGGCGGGGTGGGAAAAAGCCTGGTCACCTCCCTGATGGCCGTGCTGAGCCGCAGAAACGGCAGCCAGACAGCGATCCTGGACGCGGATATTACCGGGCCGAGTATTCCGAAAATGTTCGGAGTCAAAGAAAAGGCCATGGGCAGCGAGGAGGGCATCCTTCCCGCGGTGACCCGGACCGGCATCCGGATGATGAGTGTCAATCTGCTGCTGGAGAACGATACCGATCCCGTTATCTGGCGGGGGAGCCTGATCAGCGGTACGGTCAAGCAGTTCTGGACAGATGTGATCTGGGGGGATGTGGACTATATGTACGTCGATATGCCTCCGGGAACTGGCGACGTTCCGCTGACGGTTTTCCAGAGCCTGCCGGTGGACGGCATTATTCTTGTGGCAAGCCCGCAGGAGCTTGTCGGAATGATCGTGGGCAAAGCCCTGAACATGGCCAAGATGATGAATATTCCCGTGCTGGGCATTGTGGAAAACATGAGCTATATCGCCTGCCCGGACTGCGGGAGGAAGATCTATCCCTTCGGTCAGGGAAAGACAGAGCAGGTGGCGAAGGAATTCGGCATCCCGCTCCTGGCGCAGCTGCCCATCGATCCGGCTATCGCCAAAGAATGCGATACCGGCGTGATCGAGCTTTACAACGAGAACTGGATGGACCGGGTGATGGAAGCCGTGGAAAACTGCCCGAAGCGGCAGCTTTGAACGGAGAAGCCGGTTCCGGGGCTGAAAGGAGGGGACGGATATGGCACGCGGAAACCAGGGAATGAATGACCAGCTGTACCGGACCCGCAGCCGGAACGCAGCGGAAAACCATCGGGAACCGTCTTCGGATGAAAAACGCCGCCGGCAGATCCGAAGCTGGATCATTCTGGTAACACTTGTGGTTGCTGTGCTGCTGGGGATCCGCTTCCTGGGCGGAAAAGGACCGACAGCTGTCAGAGCCAACAGGCTGCCGTGCTATGCCAATCAGAACGTGACTCCTTTCGGGGACGGGATCCTCTATTATGACGGGATGTCCCTGTACTGCCTGAACAGCGCGGGAACGGTCCGGTGGAGCTTCCCGGCCGGGACGGGGGCGACATTCTCTGTCGGGCCGACACATGTTGCCATCTGGTCCGGAATGCAGCTTTATCTGGTGGACAGGAACGGGAATTCCACCTATAACGAAAGCATGGAAGCCGCAGTACAGTTTGCCCGCGTCGGAGACAGGTACGCGGCGGTCGTGGTCGGACCGGATACCGAACCCAAGCTGCTCGTAAAGGATCTGAAGGGCGCGCAGGTGGATATGGAGCAGAAGGCTTTTTCGGGCCTGATGCTGCTGGACGCCGGCTTTTACGGGGAGCAGGGAGAATACCTGTGGACGCTTTCCCTGGATGTTTTCGGTACCGCGGCGAATACGATCCTGAATACCTTCCAGGTCGGTAAGATGCTGACCGGCGATACGTCACTCGGCGAAGCGCTGACCTACAGCATTATTTACGAGAACGCGAAGCTGAGGGTTTTCAATACGCAGCAGATGACCACCTACGACTACAGGTGCGTTCAGGATACGAACGCGACGATGCTGGTTTATGGCTGGAAGCTGATCGACTACGATATTCCCGAACGGGGATCGGCCAAGATGCTGCTTGCTCCGACCAGCCAGACAAACAGCGCGCAGGTGATCACGGAGCTGCGGGTGCTGGAAGGAAATACCGATAAGCGGTATACCCTGCCGGATAAGTGTGTGGGCGCATGCATTTACCGCGGAAATATCTATGCGTTTTCATCCGGATATCAGTTCAGGGCGGATGTGAACAGCCAGAAGTTTTTTGTCAGTGAGCTTCCGGTGCCGGAGGGCACACGGATCACGGCGTTTTACGGTGTAACATCAGACGGCCGCGCGCTGCTGGCGGCCGGGGAAACGATGTATTCCCTGAGCCTGCCGCAGTAAGGCGGGCCGGGTCAAAACAAGATTGCTTTTTCGCGCAGGTTAGCGCGTGAAGCCGGGAGGAAGAGAAAAGATGGCCAAGGACAAGCAGGAATTTGTGACCTACATTACCCCCAGGAGTGAAGACTTTTCCCAGTGGTATACCGATGTGATCAAGCAGACGGAGCTTTGCGACTATGCGCCGGTCCGCGGCTGCATGATCATCCGGCCTTACGGCTATGCCATCTGGGAAAGGATCCAGGCGGAGATGGACGCGCGCTTCAAGGAAACCGGCGCCCAGAACGTATATTTCCCCATGCTGATCCCGGAAAGCCTGCTGCTGAAGGAAGCAGAGCATGTGGAAGGTTTTGCTCCGGAGGTGGCGTGGGTCACACAGGGCGGCGGAGAAAAGCTTCAGGAAAGGCTGGCTGTGAGACCGACCAGTGAAACGATTTTCTGCAGCATGTATTCCAAGTGGGTCCAGACCTGGCGGGATCTGCCGATGATGTATAACCAGTGGTGTTCCGTCATGCGCTGGGAAAAGGCCACGCGTCCTTTCCTGCGGACCAGTGAATTCCTCTGGCAGGAGGGCCATACCATCCATGCGACCGCAGAGGAAGCAGAGGAGGAAACCCTGAAGATGCTGGAGGTATACCGAGAGGTAGCGGAAAACGTGCTGGCGCTGCCGGTATACGTCGGCCGCAAGAGCGACAAGGAAAAGTTCGCCGGCGCCCGGGCCACCTATTCCATGGAAGCTATGATGCAGGACGGCAAGGCTCTGCAGGCCGGCACCAGCCATAATTTCGGGACCAATTTCGCCGAAGCGTTCAATATTCAGTATCAGAACAAGGAAGGCAAGCTGACCTACGTGCATGAGACCAGCTGGGGCGTCAGCACCCGGCTGATCGGCGCGCTGATCATGACCCACGGCGACGAGCGCGGACTGCGCCTGCCCCCGAAGGTTGCCCCCATCCAGGCGGTGATCCTGCCGATCGCGGCGCACAAGGGCGGGGTGCTGGAAGCCTGCGGAGAACTGTTCGGTCAGCTGAAGAAGGCCGGCATCCGCGTGAAGCTGGATGACCGCGACACCGTATCCCCCGGCTTCAAGTTCAACGACTGGGAGCTCAAGGGCGTTCCGCTCCGGCTGGAGGTTGGGCCGCGGGATCTGGAGAACGGCGTGGTGACCGTATTCCGCCGCGATACGCTGGAAAAGTTTACCGTGCCGCTGGAAGGCATCGAAGCAAAGGTGCAGGAGCTGCTGGACGAGGTACAGCAGACCCTGTACGACCAGGCCAAGGCCTTCCGTGATGAGCGCACAGTGAAGGTGACAAGCCTGACCGAGCTGGAGGCCGCCGTGCAGAACGGTTTCGCCAAGGCTATGTGGTGCGGCGACAGGGAGTGCGAGGATAAAATCAAGGAGCTTTACAACGCTTCCTCCCGGAACATGCCTTTCGACCAGGAAGGCGAAGCTTTCGGCGACACCTGTGTCTGCTGCGGCAAGCCGGCCAAAAAGGTCATGTTCTTTGCCAAGGCCTATTAAGGAGAAGAACCGATGAAGATCTATATTGACGCAATGGGTGGAGACAATGCCCCGGAGGCTATCGTCCTTGGGACGGTGGACGCGCTGAGAAAGCATCCGGAGCTGGAGGTCGTACTGGGCGGCGTGATCGCCGAAATCGAGCCTCATCTGGCCGAAGCCGGCGACGTCCGCTCCAGGATCACGCTGGACGACGCGCCGGAAGTCATTACCAATCATGAAAGCCCCGTGATGGGGGTACGGAAAAAAACGAACTCCGCGACCGTCAGGGGCATGCTGGCCGTGAGAAACGGTGAAGCGGACGGCTTTGTTTCCGCGGGTTCCACCGGCGCGACGCTGGCCGGCGGTATGTTCCGGCTGGGCCGGATCCCCGGTGTGGAGCGCCCCGCGCTCGCCCCGCTGATCCCTAACGGCAGGGGCGGCTTCCTGCTGATCGACTGCGGCGCGAATGTGGACTGCAAGCCGGAGTATCTGGTGCAGTTCGGCATGATGGGCGACGCCTATATGCGCGGCGTGATGGGACTGAAGAATCCCCGCATCGGGCTCGCCAACATCGGCGCCGAAGAGGAAAAGGGCAACGCGCTGGCCAAGGAGACCTTCCCGCTGATGCAGAAGGCGTCCTACAACTTTGTCGGCAATGTGGAAGCCCGCTACATCCCCGCGGATCAGGCGGACGTGATCGTGACCGACGGCTTCAGCGGCAACCTGATCCTCAAATATACAGAGGGCCTGGCCAAAACGCTGATGGGCATTATCAAGACGGAAATGACGGCAGACATCCGCGGAAAGCTCGGCGGCCTGCTGTGCATGCCCGCCTTCCGCAGGGTCAAAAAGCACATGGACTACAAGGAGATCGGCGGCGCACCGCTGCTCGGGGTACAGGGCGCCGTGGTCAAGGCGCACGGATCCAGCGATGTCCGTTCGTTTTCCAGCGCCATCAACCAGTGCATCAAAATGATCAACGGCAAAGTGGTGGACATCATTGCCGAAGCCGTTGCAAAAGCTCAGGCGGGGAATGAAGAGTAAAACGCTCGCCTTTCTCCGGGAAATGAGTTATAATACCTGTAAACCTACAAAGGAGGACAAAAAGATGACACTTGATACCGTGAAAGAGATGATCGCCGCCCAGCTGAAGGTGGATCCCGCCGCCATCACCCCCGAATCCAGACTGATGGAGGACCTGAAGGCTGACAGCGCCAACATCATGGTGATGATCATGGATCTGGAAGACCGTTTCGGCATCACAGTTGAGGACGATCAGATCATGAAGCTCCGCACCGTGGGCGACGTGGTCAGCTATATTGAAAAGCTTCAGAAATAAAGAATGAAGAGGCTTGAAAAGGCTTTGGGGTATACGTTTCGCGACGGGGAACTTCTCCGTCGCGCTTTGACGCACCCTTCTGTGGGAAAAAACGATAATCAGCGCCTGGAGTTTCTCGGAGACGCTGTGCTGCAGTATCTGATGAGTGACGCGCTGTACCGGGCATATCCGGAGAACCGGGAAGGCGGGCTGACCCATCTGCGGGCCCTGCTTGTCTGTGAGGCGGCACTGAGTCAGGTTGCTGCGAAGCTGGGAGTCGGAGAAGCCCTGATCATGGACCGCGGGGAAGAGCTGACCGGAGGGCGTGAAAAGCCGAGTGTGCTGTGCGACGCCATGGAAGCGATCCTCGCGGCAGTTTATCTGGACGGAGGCATGGAAGCGGCGCGGGAAGTCGTTAACCGATGCTGGCCGAGTCCGGAGGAGGTCCACCGCCCTTTGCAGGACAGCAAGGGTGAACTGCAGGAATACCTGCAGCGAAACGGAGGAGAAACGCCGACCTATGAAATTACGGGACAAAGCGGTCCGCCGCACGATCCTGTTTTTGAAGCGGCAGTGTACAGCCGGGGAGCTGAGCTGGCCCGCGGAACGGGCAATACCAAAAAGCGCGCCGAACAGGCGGCTGCCGTCAGAGCACTGGAAGTACTGAAACAAAAAGACAAGGGGGAAAACTGATCATGGCAAAAATCAGCATTGACCGTTCCCGCTCAAAGGGAACCATTTCCCGGTATATCTACGGCCACTTTGCCGAGCATCTGGGTAGGTGTATTTACGGCGGCATTTTTGTGGGGAAGGACAGCAAGATCCCGAACGTGAACGGAATGCGCACCGACGTCGTCGAGGCGATGAAAGCGCTGGAGCTCCCGGTGCTCCGCTGGCCGGGCGGCTGCTTTGCGGATGAGTATCACTGGAGGGACGGCATCGGTCCGCAGGAGAACCGCAAGAGGATGGTCAACACCAACTGGGGCGGCGTGGTGGAAGACAACAGTTTCGGCACCCATGAGTTTCTGGAGCTGTGCCGCCAGGTCGGCTGTGAACCCTATATCACGGGCAATGTCGGCAGCGGCACCGTACAGGAAATGAGTGAATGGGTGGAATACCTGAACTCGGACGGAGATTCCTCCGTGGCTCAGGAACGCTGGGCGAACGGAAGCAAGGAGCCGTTCAACGTCCGCTTCTGGGGCGTCGGCAACGAAAACTGGGGCTGCGGCGGCAATATGCGGCCGGAGTTTTACGCGGATCAGTACCGCCGTTATCAGGGCTTCTGCCGGCAGTACGGTAAAAACAAGCTGTATAAAGTAGCGTGTGGTCCCAACGGGGACGATCAGAACTGGACGGAGGTCCTGATGAAGAACGCCGCTTTCTGCATGGACGGACTGAGCCTGCACAGCTATACGCTGTGCGGGGACACCTGGGACAACAAGGGAAGCGCTACGGACTTCACAGAGGAAGAGTACTACAAAACGCTGGTCCGGTCGACCCTGATGGAGGAAAAGGTGGTCCATCACAGCGCGATCATGGACCGCTACGATCCGGCAAAGCGCATCGGCCTGATCGTGGATGAATGGGGCAACTGGTTCGACGTTGAACCCGGCACGAATCCCGGCTTCCTTTATCAGCAGAATACCATGCGCGACGCGATGGTCGCGGCGATCACCCTGAATATCTTCAACCGTCACTGTGACCGTGTATATATGGCCAACATCGCCCAGACCGTCAACGTTCTGCAGGCGATCATCCTGACGGAGGGCGACAGGATGGTGCTGACGCCCACCTATCATGTGTTTGATCTTTACAGGGGCCATATGGACGCCCGTGAGCTGGACTGCTTTGTGGAAGCGGAAAAGACCGGGACGGAGAAGTGGAACATGCCCTGCGTGACGGCTTCCGCTTCCGAAAAAGACGGGCGTATCACCCTTACGCTGGCCAATATCAGCGCCGACAAGCCGGAAGAGGTTACGGTTTCGCTGAACGGGGAATGCGTTAAGGAGGCCTGTGGACGGATCCTTGAGGGTGAACGCGACACGTACAACGATTTCGACAAAGCTCCCCTGTCTGTCAGGAAGTTTACGGATTTTGAGGTCCGGGACGGAAAGCTTGTCGTGAAGCTTCCCCGCTGCTCCGTGGCGGAAATCACCCTGTGAGGGAGCCGGCCGGAAAACCGTGCATCCGGTGCCTGATCCGGGATCTTCCGGACGGAGAGCAGCTGGCTGAGATCATCCGGGAAAGAAATGAGCTGCTGCCGGAGGGGAAAAGGGCCGGAGAGGCGCTTTACCGCGCACGGCTGGATATCTGCCGCGCCTGCCCGTCGCTGAACCGCGGTACCTGCGCGCTGTGCGGCTGTTATGTGGAGATCCGCGCGGCGGAAAAAGCCCGAGCCTGTCCGGACGTGCCGGGAAGATGGTAAAAAAGACAAAACTATAAAAGAATTATTACAAATCAATGAAAATCCCGTTGACAGCTTGACGGAAACATCGTAGAATGGAGATGTGTATAAGTCTGTCAGCGGGATTTTTACATGGTCCCGCTCTTTGGAATACGGAGGGAAAGAATATGTCCGGTCTGAAAATCAGAGCACGGCATCTGGCGGTTCTGGCGGTCCTGCTTCTGCTGATCTGCTCAACGGCAGCCGCAGCAATAAGCTATCCGTTTTTTACGGTGACGACAGATTCTGTCAGAATGCGCCGGAGCGCCTCCGCCAACGCCACAGTGCTGGAAAACCTTCCTTCCGGTACGCAGATCGAGGTGCTGGGCAAGACCGGCAGCTTCTACAAGGTGAGCTACAATAACAGGACGGGCTATGTCCGGCAGGAATATATCAGCACGGACGCGTCAGTTATGATAACCCCGACGCCCGCTCCCGTGGAAACTGTCAACGCCTATCCGTATGATACGGTGACGGGGGACAGTGTAAACCTGCGCGAAAGCAAGTCGGTCCGCAGCGCGCTTCTCCGGCAGATGCCGAAGGGCGCCGCCGTGACGGTGTATTCCGTCAGCGGAAGCTGGGCCGAGGTGGAATACCGCGGCGTGAAGGGCTATGCCAAGAGTGAGTATATTATTCTGAAAAAGGTCGTCAAGGTCAGGGTGACACCGACTCCGACCCCCGTCCCGACACTGAGCCCGGAGGAAAGCGCGGGCGGCTATATCATTCTGCAGCAGGGAAGCGAAGGCAGGGAAGTCAAAGCCCTGCAGGAAGCCATGCTGGAGCTCGGCTTCATGAGCGGTGCGGCAGACGGGAAATTCGGTGCCGCAACACATAATGCGGTGATCCTTTTCCAGCAGACGAACAGCTATCCCGCAACGGGTGTGATGGACGCGAATATCCAGGCGTTTCTGTATTCCGGGAAACCGAAGAATATCCGGGGAACCGCAGTCAAAATCAACACGCTCAGCCCAGCCGACGGAGTAACCGTCAAGGCAGGAGCCACCGGCGACCTGGTGGCGGACCTGCAGCTGAGACTGACAGAGCTGGGATACTATAACGGAAGCATTACGCGCGCTTTCGATACGTCCACCAGGAAAGCGGTCATCGCTTTCCAGAAAAAGAACGGGCTGACAGCTGACGGGATCGCCGGAAGAGCGACACAGGACGCCCTGTTCGCGCCCACCGCGCTGTCCGCCATGGCGGCAGAAGCGCCGCAGATCACCCCCGCTCCGACCGCGACTCCCGCTCCGACCTTTACGGTCCCTTCCGGGAAGGTGCAGCGGGACAGCACCGGTGAGGATGCGAAGCTGGTCCAGAAGCGCCTGAAGGAGCTCGGCTATTACAGAAGCAATGTGGACGGCAAGTTCGGTGCCCTGAGCGTGAGCGCCCTGAAGAAATTCCAGGCGGCAAACGGCCTGAAGGATGACGGGATCGCCGGAAACGATACCTACAGGATCCTTTTCAGCAGCGACGCGCTGGCAAAGGACGCGACGCCGACGCCGGCAGTTACGGCAACCCCTGTGCCGACAGCCGTACCTGTGATCACGGCCGTGCCGGCTCCCACAGCGATCCAGGGGCAGCTTGTTACGCTGAGAAAGGGCAGCAGCGGCTCCGCCGTCTCCCTTCTGCAGGAAGCGCTGATCAATCTGGGCTATCTGACAGGCACGGCGGACGGAAATTACGGGGATCAGACGGAAGCGGCAGTCAGAGCATTCCAGAGAGTGAACGGCCTGACGGTGGACGGTACGGCCGGGCCGCAGACCCAGACAAAGCTGTACAGCATGGAGGCAAAGGAAGCTCCCGCGGACTCCGCCGTGACGGTGAATACGCCAAAGCCGGCGCAGGCTACCGCTACACCGGATCCGGCAAAAACGGGAGCCCTTCGGCAGGGATCCACCGGCAGCGCGGTAAAAGACCTGCAGAGCCGGCTGATCAGCCTCGGGTATCTGACCGGAAAGGCTGACGGCATTTTCGGCGCGAAAACCTTCCAGGCGGTTATCGCTTTCCAGAGGGCAAACCGGCTGAGCGCGGACGGTATCGCGGGGAGCGCTACACAAAGCGCGCTGAACAGCTCCTCTGCCGTGGCTGCGCAGACCGGAACGACGGTCACCCCCGCCCCGACGAAGAGCCCCACAGCGACGTCGGTGACGCCCTCCGCGTCAAAGGTGATCTATGCGAACTGGTATACCACGATAAAAGCGGTGGCCCGGCAGTATCCGTATGTGACGCTGTATGATTTTTCTTCGGGGATCTCCTGGCAGATCCATATCTTCTCTCTCGGCGCCCATGCGGACTATGAGCCCCTGACGGCGAACGATACGGCGAAGATG
The DNA here is from genome assembly GCA_017509255.1 of Clostridia bacterium. Classification (GTDB taxonomy): domain Bacteria; phylum Bacillota; class Clostridia; order Christensenellales; family Aristaeellaceae; genus Aristaeella. The sequence goes on from JAFWQA010000001.1 coordinate 129,708, forward strand.
GAGCGCGCCTTCGGCGGAAACACGTGGAATCCGAAGGCGGTGTGGGCGATCTTCGCGGACGGAAGCATTTATCTGGCTTCCACACATTCCATGCCGCACGAGGTGCAGCACATTACGGACAATAATTTTGCCGGACACAGCTGTCTGCATTTCCCGCGGACGCAGGAGCAGGTGACAGCGATCGGGCCCTACGCGACAAGCCATCAGGCCTGTATTGACGAAGGCTGGCAGAAGACCCAGAACATGAAGTAAACGATACGGGGATCATAACGCGGCGCCGGAGCTCTCCGGGGCCGCACTTTTCAAACGGAGGGAGGCAGAATCAGGTGAAACGGCTGGCAGCCCTGCTGCTTTTTCTGATGATGACGTCCGCGGCGATGGCGGATCCGCTTCCGATGAGGGATGCGTATTTTCACACGCCGAACGAGAGCAGCGAAAGGCTTTGCGACCATGATTTCTGCTTCTGGCAGATGAACGAGGGGGAAACGGACGAGAGCCTTGTCTGGGAGGTGCTGACCCAGCCGATCACCGTGCTGAAGGGCGGACAGAAGGACCAGATCAGGGTGCGGGCAAAGCCGGACGCGAAATGCGAGGAATACGTCGGCGTGGTCACCTGCGACAGCCAGGGAGTGCATGTGCTGGCGCAGGAGGGGGACTGGTCGCTGATCGAGGCATATTCCTCGGCGGTGGAGGGCTCCCCGGTCAAAGTTTGGGCAGAGCATTTCCAGGGCTATGTGAAGACGGAGCTGCTGCAGGAGAAGGAAGTGGATCAGGAGTACGGCATCGTGATCGACAAGCAGCAGCAAAGACTGTTTGTTTATAAAGAGGGGCACCTTTTTTCCACACTGCTGTGTTCCACGGGGTTCGCGAAAAAGAGCACGCCGTTCAATGAAACGCCGGCGGGTGAATATATCATTGTCAGCTGGGTCGGTCTTTTTCCCAGCGGGGATCTGCAGTGCGACATGGGTCTGCGGATCAACAAGGGGATCATGATCCACGAGGTGCCGCACACCCTGAAGGTCAATGAGCAGACCGGAGAAACGAAAAAGGATTACAGCCACTGCGAGAGGTATCTGGGCGAAAAGGCGAGCCACGGCTGCATCCGTGTTCAGAAGGAGCTGACGCCGGAGGGCGTCAACCAGACCTGGCTGTGGCGGAACCTGAGCCGGAAGCCCTGCACGAAGGTCATCATCTGGGATGACGTCGGGCGTACGCTGGCTTATCCGGATGACGACTATCCGCTGTACTACAATCCGAACAAAGGCGCAAACTATCACTCCTCGCCTTACTGCAGACTGGTCAGGGAGAAGTTTCTTCCGCTGACGGAGTTTACCTACGGGGAGCTGGATGAAAAGCCGTTCAGCAAGCTGACCCCCTGTCCGGGCTGCGCACCCATGCCCCGCAGGGAAAAGATCGACGAGATCAACGAGAAAAACAACCGCTAAAACACAAGAAATGCTTTTCCGGCCGGGGATTGCGTGGTATGATAATCCCTGTATTTGAGAAACGGGGAGGGGATATCCCATGAATCTGATCATTCCGCGCGATTACAATCCCGTGCTTGATCTGCGGGATACGGAAATTGCCATCAAGCTGGTCAAGGACTTTTTTGAAACGGAACTGGCCAAGGCATTGAATCTGACGCGTGTTTCCGCACCGATCATGGTGACGCCCGAGAGCGGCCTGAACGACAACCTGAACGGTGTGGAGCGCCCGGTGGCCTTCGACGTGCTGGAGACAGGCGCGCAGGTGGAGATCGTTCACTCCCTGGCCAAATGGAAGCGCCAGGCGCTGAAGACCTACGGATTTGTTACCGGAGAAGGCCTGTATACGGATATGAACGCGATCCGACGGGATGAGATGACGGACAACATCCATTCCATTTTTGTGGATCAGTGGGACTGGGAAAGGATCATGGCTCCCGGGGACCGGAACGAAGAATATCTGCGCTATGTGGTCAACCGGATCTATATGACCTTCCGGAAAACGGAAGGATACGTGTGCGCGAATTATCCGCATATCCGACCGGAGCTTCCGGACACCATTACCTTTGTCACGACACAGGAGCTGGAGGACAGGTATCCGGAGCTGACGCCGAAGGAAAGGGAATACAAAGCGGCAAAGGAATACGGCGCGGTTTTCCTGATGCAGGTCGGCGGCGCGCTGAAGTCCGGACAGCCTCATGACGGACGCGCTCCCGACTATGACGACTGGAGCCTGAACGGGGATATCCTGCTGTACGATCCGCTGCTGGACATTTCCCTGGAGGTTTCCAGCATGGGCATCCGCGTGGATCCCGAAACGCTGAGAAAACAGCTGAAGATCCGCGGCTGTGAGGAACGGGCCGAGCTGCCCTTCCAGAAAGCACTGCTGAACGGCGAACTGCCGCAGACGATCGGCGGGGGTATCGGACAGAGCCGTATGTGTGTATACTTCCTGCGCAAGGCGCATGTGGGCGAGGTGCAGGCGAGCATCTGGCCCGAGGAGGTCCAGCGGGCCTGCAGGGAAGCGAATATCCCGCTGCTGTAAGCAAAGGCGCGTCAGCGCTGAAAAAAAGGAGAAAACAAATGAAATTCCGGATGCGTACCCTGGGCTGCCTGATCATGATACTGTGCCTGTGCTTTGCCGCGGCGGCGGAGGAAACGGGGATCGATCCCCTGATCCCGGCACTGGAGCTGCCTGCGGACGAGGGAGGAAACATCCTTCCCATCCCGATGGACGCAAAGGCAAAAACACTGAGGCCGCCTTACAGCTCCGGATATATTTATCCCGCGGAAAATGAGAGCCCGACCGGCTATGCGGATCCTTCCATCACGGTCAACATCGCCCGCGGCCGCTTTGCGGATACGGATTATGTGTATGCCCGGGTCAGGATCGCGGACGCGTCACAGCTCCGTACGGAGCTGACAGGGCGCTGGACGTCGGAGGACACCACGCTCGGCGTCAACGTGGCCAAGCGTGTGAAGGCCGTTATCGCGATCAACGGGGACTACTGCCTCCGCGCCGGGATCCGGCAGGGAGAGGTCAAAAGCAGAAACCTCCGCGGGGACAGGGATGTGCTGGTGATCGACAAATGGGGCGATCTGCATATTCTGGAGGACGCAAACTGGGAAGATGTGGAAGCTTTCGGAGAGGACGCGGTCAACGTCTTTACCTTCGGCCCGGGCATTGTGATCAACGGACAGCCGAAATACGGCTATGTCTGCGGAGACATTTCCTCCGACCGGCCGGCACAGCGCACGGTGATCGCGCAGACCGGGCCGCTGGAATACCTGCTTCTGAACACTTCAGGGCCTGAGGATTCCGGCAACAAGGGTCTGACGCTGGATCAGCTGACTACGCTGGTGTCCTCTTTCCCGGAGGTCATCAATGCTTTCAATCTGGACGGCGGCGGCTCCTCCACCATGGTTTTTCAGCGCCGGGACGGCAAGAAGTATAACAACTGGCTCAAGATCAACGCAACGGTGAAGAAAAACCGCAGCCTGAAGGATATTATTTATTTCTCAACCGCATGGGAGGAAAACTGACGTGTTTTTTCGCCGGCTCTTATCCCTTCTGACGGTCCTCTTCTGCCTGCCGGCAAGCTTCGCGGCAGCCGAGAAAACGGTTACCGTTTCCTTTGCGGGAGACGTGACGCTGGGCAGCGAGGAGTGGCTGAAGGATTCCCCGGGGAATTTTCACGAATATGCCCGTGACAAGGGCTACGGCTATTTCTTTGCCAATGTGAAGGATCTGTTTGAAAAGGACGATCTGACCATAGTCAACCTTGAGGGCGTACTGAGCAATTCTGCGGCAGATGAAAACAAAAACAAGGCCTACCGCTTCCGCGGCCCGACGGATTACGCGAAGATCCTGACCGAAGGCTCCGTTGAGGCCTGCGCGATCTCCAACAATCATACGAAGGATTTCGGGAACCGGGGCTACGATGATACAAAAGAGGCGCTGGAAGCGGAGAATATTGGCTATTTCGGAAACAGGGATTACTGGATCTTTGAAAAGGACGGGATCCGGATCGCCTTTTTCTCCTTTGTATCCACCGCGTATGAGTCCTACAGGCAGTGGACGGTGGAGATATCGGAAAAGCTGAAAAAGGACGGCGTCAATGCGATCGTCTATATTTATCACGGCGGGAACGAATACTCCAAAGAGCATAACTGGATGCAGTGGAATTTTGCCCGACAGGTGATCGGCTACCGGCACGGAGATCTGGTCATTATGCACCATCCCCATGTAGTCCAGGGGGTGGATGTGATGCAGAACCGTTATATTTTTTATTCCCTCGGGAATTTCTGCTTCGGAGGGAACACGCAGGTCCGGGCGCTGCAGAGCATGGTGGTCCAGGCGGATCTGCACTTCTCCGATGACGGGGAATTTCTGGGCCAGCAGGCCCGGATCTATCCGGCGCACATTGCCTCCACGGCATCGCAGGACGGAGACCCCAGTGATTTCCAGCCTAAGCTGGTGACGGGCGAGGATGCCCACCGGGTGCTGGAACTGGTCCAGTATGATACCGCCTTCGAGCTCGGCTCCTTCGATGAGGAGGCCGGCTGCCTGGTCCTGCCTTATCTTCCCGCGAAAACGGAGGAATAAGGGACGGCAGGCGCAGCCGGGCGGAGGAAAAGCCCCGGTCAAGATATCCATTTCCAACCATTCAGGGGGAGGCCTGATCAACATGGAAGAAAACGCGGTCCTCTTTGAGCTTTTCGGCAAGCCTGTCAGTCCCTATGCCGCTTTTACGGCCATCGGCGCGCTGCTGGGCTTCTGCCTTTTCCTTTTCCTGGCACGGAAGCAGAAAAAGCCGGCTGTGACGCTGGCTGCGGTACTGGCTGTTCCACTCGGGCTGCTCGGCGCCCGGGCTTTCTATGTGGCAGCCCGCTGGAGCCTTTTTGCGGAGATCGGTTTCCATAATTTTTTCCGCTCCGCGGAGGAGGATTACGCCTACTGGGGTTCCGCCAACGGCGCCGCTTTCTGGGGAGCGGCCGGCGGCGTGGCGCTGGCGGCCTTCTGCGCGGCGAAGCTGACCCGCGGGAAAACCTCCGCGCTGCTGGACGCTTTCGCGCCCGGGGCAGCGCTGGCTCTGGCGCTGAGCCGGTTCGGCGAATTCTCCATCGGGGAGGGTATCGGGCCGGACGTCAGCGTGGAAGGACTCCGCTTCTTTCCCATAGCCGTTGTCAATGAGTGGGAGGAATGGAAATACGCGGTCTTCCTGCTGGAGGGGATCGTGGCGCTGATCATATTTACGGTCCTGCTGGCCCGCGGAGGCGCGCTGAAGGAGGGCTATAAAGCCCGGCTGTTCCTGGTGCTTTTCTGCTCCAGCCAGATCCTGCTGGAAAGCCTGCGCCGGGACAATTTCCTTCGCTGGCTTTTCGTACGCGTGAGCCAGCTGACGGCTGTCATTGTGCTGGCCTTCCTGATCCTGTTCGCGATCCTCCGCCGGGCGAAAAAGCCCGCCGCGGAGCGGATGCCGATGAAGCAGGTCGCGGCCTGCTGCGTGGTTTTTCTGCTTCTGGTCGGCGCGATGATCGTCCTTGAGTTTGCGCTGGACAAATCCGAAAACCTGACGGTTCCCATGGGATACCTGCTGGAGACTCTCTGCGCGGTCGGCTTCGGTATTGTTTCTTATCGTCTGGTGATGAAGAACTGAGCGCTTGACACAATTTCAAAAGAATGAGATACTGCTTTTCGCGAAGGCGCCCCGGATGCGTCTTCGCGAAAAGGCGTTTTTGGGGCAGCCCGGAAACGGAATGAGGATGAAGCATGAGCAAGGAAGTTTTTCTGATCGTTGCCCTGGGAAACCCGGGAGAGAAATACGCGCATACACGCCATAACGCGGGTTTTGACACGATGGACCTGCTGGCAAAGCATTATGGCGCCGTTCTGAACCGGAACACGCACAAGGGCCTGATCGCGGAGGTGACGGATGCGGAGCGCAGGATCGTTCTCTGCGAGCCGCAGACCTTTATGAACGCCAGCGGCGAGTGTGTACGCGCGCTGCTGGATTGGTACGGGTGTGAGCCGGACCATCTGCTGGTGATCTATGACGATATCGATCTGCCCCTGGGCTATGTACGGGTCCGCAGAAACGGCGGCCCCGGAACGCACAACGGCATGCGCAGCATTGCGGAAAACCTGCCGGACACGGCATTTCCCCGGATCCGGGTCGGAACCGGGGACCGTCCGGAGGGATGGGACCTGGTGGACTGGGTGCTCGGAAGGGTGCGGGATCCGGAAGAAAAGAAAGCGATGGACAAGGCCTTTCAGCTGGCGGCGGACTGTGCGGCGGACTGGGTGGAGAACGGAATTGACAGCGCCATACGCAAAGCGGCATGCGGCATGAAAAAGGACGAATAACGGAGGAAGCAAACATCCCTATGGCGAGAACGATACCGGAAAATCTGAAGTGGCCGACCTGGGAGAAGCTGCTGAAAACGGAAGCAGGTCATCCCGCCGCCGCCTCGGGCGGGAGTCCTGCCGTGGCGGCGCTTGCGGCTGCCGTGGCAGCCGGGAACGGGAAACGGGTCCTGATCGTGGCAGACAACGATCTGAAGGCATCCCGCCTGGCAAATGATATCCGCCAGCTGACGGGAGGCGAATGCGCCTGCCTGACGGGAGGCGAGATCGACCTGACACGGGCGGCGGGCAGCCAGGAAAGCAGCTGGCGGCGCCTGGAGGCGCTGGCGGCCGTGACGGCGGGAAATGAGAAGATCCTCTGCGTCAGCGCGGAAGCGATGGCCCTGCGCATGGGCAATCCGGCGCCTTTCCGGAAGGCGACTTTCTCCCTGAAGTCCGGGGACACGGCGCCGCTGGCCGGCCTGGCCGAGCGGCTGAACCGGATGGGCTACGAACGTGTGGCCATGGTGGAAGGCAAGGGACAGTATGCCGTCCGCGGCGCGATTCTGGACATCTATCCGCCGGCGGACAGCCGGGCGGTCCGGATCGAGTTCTTCGACGATGAAGTGGACTCGCTGCGCTCCTTTGACTGCATCAGCCAGCGCAGCCTGGAGCGGATGGAGCGGGTGACGGTCACGCCGGCCTGCGAGGCGCTGCTGCAGGAAGATGAATATGAAGAGGCCGCCCGGAGAATGCGGGAGGCACTGAACGGGGAGGACGGCGTTCGCACGGATGCCGGGACGCTCTTTGACGAGCTGCCTCCGCTGCCGGAGGACGGAGACGACGAGGAGCTTTTTGACCGGAAGATCGCTCCGAAGGTCCGGGAAAAAGCGTACAGGGAAGCCGAGAAGGTGGAGCTGGAACGGCGGACGGACCGGCTGCGGGCGGATGCCGAGCTGGTGGCGCAGGGGCAGCCCTTCCGCCGGATGCGTGCCTGGATCAGTGTGCTGACGGACCGGACGGCATCCGTCACAGACTGGTTTGAGCCCGATCTGATCCTTTTCTGGGAGCCGGACAGGCTCCGCAGCCGGACAGAGGAGAGGACCCAGGGCTTTATGGAGGACCTGAACAGCGCTATGACCCGCGGTGAGGCAGTCCGTGAGCAGGAAGGCCTGATGCGCTCCTGGGAGGAGATCCTGAAGGAGGCGGAGCGTTATCCGCTGATCGTGATGACGGAAATGCTGCTGTCCCTGGGCGGGATCAGTCCCGGGACGGCGGCGGATCTCGGCGCGAAAGGCATTGCCGGCTACGGAGGCCAGCTGCGAGCCCTGAAGAACGATCTGGCCGCCTGGCGGGAGCAGAAATGGCAGGTATTCCTGCTCTCCGGTGGCGAGGCCAGAGGACGCCGGCTCTGTGAGAGCCTGGCGGAGCTGGAAGAAAAGGCCGTTTTCGCGGAGAACGGCGAATTCGGAAATACACCGGGATCGGTGACTGTGCTGCCCATGACGCTGAGCGGCGGCTTTGTGCTGCCGGAATGCGGGCTGGCCGTTGTCAGCGACGCGGATATCTGGGGCGAAGGCTATCGCAAGAGCAAAAGCCGGAAACGGACCGGGGAGCGGATCTCCACCTTCACGGATCTGAAGGAAGGCGACTATGTGGTACACGAGGACCACGGCGTCGGTATTTACCGCGGAATGACCCGGATCCAGAGCGAGGGTACCTGGCGGGATTATCTGCTGATCCAGTACGGCGGGAACGACAAGCTTTATGTGCCGGTGGAGCAGCTGGAGCGCGTGCAGCGCTATATCGGGAATCCGAATCAGGAACCGAAGCTGAACCGGCTGGGTGGCGGAGAGTGGGAGAGGCAGAAGGGCAAGGTCAAGGAGAGTCTGAAGAAGCTGGCCTTTGACCTGAAGGCGCTCTACGCGGAGCGCAGCCGGAACACGGGCTTTGCTTTCAGTCCGGAAACCCAGTGGCAGCGGGAATTCGAGGATGAGTTTCCGTACGAGCTGACACCGGACCAGCAGCAGAGCGTGCGCGAGATCAACGGGGATATGGAGAGCGACCGGAACATGGACCGGCTGCTCTGCGGTGACGTGGGCTACGGCAAGACGGAGGTCAGCCTGCGGGCTGCCTTCAAGGCGATCGTGGACAACAAGCAGGTGGCCATGCTCGCTCCGACGACGATCCTGGTGCAGCAGCATTACAACACGATCGTGAAGCGTTTCCGGAACACGGGCGCGAGAATCGAGTATATCAGCCGCTTCCGGACGCCTAAGGAGCAGAAGGAGGTGCTGGCCCGCCTGGCGGAGGGACAGATCGACCTGATCGTCGGCACGCACCGGCTGCTGGCGAAGGACGTGAAGTTCAAAAACCTCGGCCTCCTGATTGTGGATGAGGAGCAGCGCTTCGGCGTGGCGCACAAGGAAGTTATCAAGAATATGAAACGGCAGGTGGACGTGCTGACGCTGTCCGCTACCCCGATCCCGCGGACCCTGCATATGAGCATGACCGGAATCCGGGATATGAGCGTGCTGGAGACGCCGCCGGAGGAGCGCATTCCTGTCCAGACGCTGGTGACGGAGTATTCCGACGCAGTGGTCCGGGACGCGATCCTGCGGGAGCTGGGCCGGGGCGGGCAGGTTTATTTCCTCTATAACCGGGTCCGGAGCATCGAGTCCTTTTATGCCCGGCTGAGGGCCCTGGTCCCCGAGGCCCGTATCGGCGTGGCGCACGGACAGATGAAGGAGCATGCCCTCGAGGATGTGATGATGGACTTTTACGCCGGCAGCTATGACGTGCTGCTGTGCACGACCATCATTGAAAACGGGCTGGACATTCCCAGCGCAAACACCCTGATCGTATATGACGCGGATCGATTCGGACTCAGCCAGCTGTATCAGCTGCGCGGGCGCGTCGGCAGGAGCAGCCGGCAGGCGTATGCCTACTTTACTGTCCGGGCGGATCACATGCTGACGGAGACCGCCCAGCAGAGGCTGGCGGCCATACGTGAATTTACAGAATTCGGGGCGGGCTTCCGCATCGCGATGCGCGATCTGGAGATCCGCGGCGCCGGCAATATTCTGGGGCCGGAACAGCACGGGCATCTGGCGACCGTCGGCTATGACATGTACTGCAAGCTGATGGAGGAGACGCTGGCGGAGGTCGGGCAGGGAACGGAGAAGCGTGAGCTGGAGACCCGGGTGGATCTGCGCGTGAACGCCTATCTGCCGGAGGAATACGTGGCGGACGGCAAACAGCGGATGGAGATGTACAAGCGCATTGCCTCCGTGGTCACAGACGATGACCGGGCGGATATTACGGATGAGCTGATCGACCGCTTCGGCGAGCTGCCGGAGGTGGTGCAGACGCTGCTGGACGTGAGCCAGCTGCGCGCGCTGTGCAACCGCATCGGTGTCAGCCGGGTGCTGAGAACCAAGACCGGCCTGACCATGAAGCTGGATGAGCGGTATATTCCGGATATCGCCACGCTTTTCCGGGCTGTGGCGGAGACAGACGCGCGCCTGTCCTTCGGGAAGATGAGCGCCGCCTCGCTGGTGCTGCGGACGGAAACCGATCAGGAGGCGCTCCTGCTGACTGACGGGCTGAAGGTGATGAAAAAACTGATTCAGCGGTATGACGAGCTGACGCGGGAGGAGAAAGGTGCGTAAGGAAATCTGGATCTCCGCGGCGGTTTTTGCCGCCGACCGGGTCACAAAGGCGCTGGCCCCGCGGATCCCGGCGGAGGGCCTGGAGCTGATCCCCGGGGTGATCGGGCTGCGCTATGCGGAAAATACCGGCATGGCCTTCTCCCTGCTGAGCGGGAGGCCGTGGCTGCTGGGCATGCTGAGTCTGGCGGTCATTCTGGCGGGCTTTCTGTATCTCCGGAAAAAACAGGTTTCGCTGCCGGCAATGACGGGACTGATGCTGATGCTCGGCGGCGCTGCCGGAAATATGCTTGACCGCTTTGTGAGCGGGGCTGTTCCCGATATGATCGAGACCCTGTTTATTTCCTTTCCGATCTTCAACCTGGCGGATACCGCGCTGACTGTCGGCTGTATTCTGGTCATGGCCGACCTTCTTTTCGGAAAGAGAGGAGAGCTGAAGAATGAATGAGTATTCTTTTTCCGGAGACGGACGGCGGGCGGACGTCCTGCTCAGCGAGAAGACCGGCCTGACACGCAGCCGGGTCGCCGCGCTGATGGAGCAGGGCTGCTGCCTGATGGACGGGAAAGCCTGCCTCAAGGCGGGTACAAAGGTTCCGGAGGGGAAAACGGTCGTTCTCCGGGTCCCGGAGCCGAAGGAAGCTGCGCCGCAGGCGGAGGATCTTCCGCTGGAGATCCTTTATGAGGACGATGATCTGGCCGTGGTGATCAAGCCGCGCGGCATGGTGGTCCATCCGGCGGCCGGCCACGGGGAGGGCACCCTGGTGAACGCGCTGCTCCATCACCTGAAAGACCTGGGCGGCATCGGCGGCGAGCTGCGCCCCGGGATCGTTCACCGGCTGGACAAGGACACCTCCGGGCTGCTGATGGTGGCCAAAAACGATGAGACCCAGCTTGCCCTGAGCCGGATGCTGCAGGAGCGGCGGATCGAAAAGCATTACCGCGCTCTGACGGAGGGGATCCCAAAGGAGAAGGAGGGCCGTATCGAGCTGCCGATCGCCCGCAGCAAAAAGGACCGCAAAAAAATGGCGCCGGATCCGGAGGGCCGGGAGGCCGTGACGGAATGGCGGGTGCTCGCGGAGGGGAAGGCCTGCGCGCTGCTGGATGTCCATATCCTGACCGGGCGGACCCATCAGATCCGTGTGCATATGCGTTCCATCCATCATCCTGTCTGCGGCGATCCGATCTACGGATATGAAAAAGGAGTGCGCGTGCCCTGCCTGATGCTGCATGCGTACTCCCTGAGCTTTGACCACCCGCGGACAGGTAAAAAAATGACCTTTCAGGCGCCTCTTCCGGAGGACTTTCTGAAAGGTCTCAGAGCCGGATCGATCAATCCGGATACAATTCTTTAAAATATCGGTCCAGAGCGTCCCGGACGGAAGGCATCGGGCGGAATCCCGCTTCCGTCAGCTTCTGTGTATTCATCCGGGAATTCAGAGGCCGGCGGGCAGGAGTCGGATACTCTTCTGATCTGACGGGGACGATCCGGCAGGGCAGATTCGCGCGTTCCATGATCATTTGCGCGAACTGTGCCCAGGACATGAAACCGTCGTTGCATACGTGATATATGCCGTACTTTTCGGTCGGGATCATGTCGCAGATCATCCGGGCAACATCCTTGGTGTAGGTGGGGGAGCCGATCTGGTCATCGACGACCCGGAGCTCGCTTCTTTCTGCGCCCAGCCGGAGCATCGTGCGGACAAAGTTGCTGCCGTTCAGCCCGAATGCCCAGGAAATACGCAGGATGAAGAACCGGGTCATCAGACTGCGTACGGCTGTTTCTCCCTGGACCTTGCTCATGCCGTAAATATTCCGGGGGCCGTAAGCGTCGTCAGGCTCCCACGGACGGGTCCCCGTGCCGGGGAAAACATAATCGGTGGAGATATAGACAAGCTTGGCGTTGACGGCCAGGGCGGCGCGGACCAGATTCATGGTCCCCATCCCGTTGACCTCAGCGCACCTTTCCGGATCGGATTCTGCCTTATCCACGGCGGTGTAGGCGGCACAGTGAACGATCACGTCGGGATTGCAGCGAATCACATAGGCTTTGACTGCCGGCCCGTCCGTCAAATCGAAGTCATCGATATCAACACCGACACATTCGATATTCCGGCGGCGAAGCGTCTCCATAACATCCCATCCCAACTGACCTGCACAGCCCGTGACGAGAACCTTCACCCGGATCCCTCCTTATCCGACAAACTCGTGGTAGATGGCATGGATTGTGGCTTCAAAATCACTGTCGTTGACACCGACGATGATGCTCAGCTCGCTGGAGCCCTGATCGATCATGCGGACGTTGATCCGTGAACGGCTCATGGCACTGAAGAGACGGGCAGCGGTGCCGCAGTTGTGCACCATGCCGCGTCCGACCGTGGCAATGATGGACATATTGTCGTTGACGGAAACGGAGCCGCTGTCATCCACCAGCGCTTCCAGCTTCTGCAGGACTTCCTCCCGGTGCGGCGCAAGCGCCTCGCTGGCGACCACCACGCACATGGAATCGATGCCGGTGGGCATGTGTTCAAAGGAAATACCCGCATCCTCCAGCACCTGAAGCACCTTGCGGCCGAAACCGACCTCGCTGTTCATCATATTTTTTTCGATGCTGATAACACTGTAGCCTTTATGGCCGGCAATACCCGTGATGGTGGGAACGGAGATCTCGTTGGGCGCGTTCTTGCTGATCAGCGTGCCGGGGTGATAGGGCTTGTTGGTGTTGCGGATATTGGTAGGGATCCCGGCCCGGTGAACGGGGAACATGGCATCCTCATGAAGCACGGAGGCTCCCATGTGGCTCAGTTCACGGAGCTCTTTATACGTAATGGAGGATATTTCGGCAGGCCCGTCAATGATCCGGGGATCCGCCATCAGGAAACCGGACACATCCGTCCAGTTCTCATAGACATCCGCGTTGACGGCGCGGGAAACAAGGGCGCCGGTGATGTCGCTGCCCCCGCGGGAAAAGGTACGGACTTCACCGCTTTTCGTGGCGCCGTAGAAGCCCGGAACAACAGAAGGCTTTCCGTCCGCCAGCAGGGCGGAAAGGCGGGTCTGCGTTTCCTCATCGTCCAGGATCCCGTCTTCACGGAAGACGATACCGTCCGCAGCGTCTACGAAACGCCAGCCCAGGTAATCCGCCATCAGCAGGCCGCAGAGATATTCACCGCGGCTGGCGCACCAGTCCCGGCTGTTTCCGGAAGCGATGCCCTGATGCACCTGATCCAGCGCGGATTCGATATCGACCTTCAGATGCAGATTCTGTGCAATGGAAAGATATCTCTCACGGATTTTCACGAACTGATCTTCAAAAGTATTTCCGGCCGCGGCGAGCGCATGGCAGGAATACAGAAGGTCCGTCACTTTATCATCCGTGGGATATCTCTTGCCGGGAGCGCTGGGGATCAGATAACGGCGAGTGGGTTCCAGTTCCAGAATACTGCGAACCTTGCGGAACTGCTCATCGTTGGCCAGAGAGCTTCCGCCGAATTTGGTTACGATACATTCAAGCACCTGAGATTTCCTCCAATCCATTACATACCAAATTACATCTTACTGCCTGTATGGACGGATTGTCAAGCTTTGCGTTTTCGGGCTGCTCAAATGGCATAGGTGGCCGTCAGGACGGTGATCTCCGAGGCGCCGGCGGACCGCAGGCTTTCAATACAGCGCAGCGCCGTGGTGCCCGTGGTCAGCACGTCATCCGTCAGAAGAACAGGGAAATGAATGGGCTCCAGCGGCTGAAAAACACCCTTCAGATTGGCGGCGCGCCGGGTTTTTCCCAGCCCCTCCTGCGTATGCGCGCGGACTTTTGTCCGGGCCAGGAGCGGGCGGCACGGGAGGCCGAGACGATCCGCAAAGGCCCGGGCCAGCGTTTCCCCGTGATCGATGCAGCGCTCCCGCCGGCGGGAGGCAGGCATCGGTACGAAAGTCACCACGGTGTCGGGAGAAAAGGAAAGGCCTTCGGGCAGAGGAAGAAGAACGGAAGCCAGTTCATTCGCGGCTCCGGAAACGGCGCCGTGCTTGAGTTGCAGGACAAGGGAACGCGCGACGCCCCGGTGGGGCCGGAGAGAATAAGCGGAAACACCCGAAAGATCCCTGAAGCGCCAGAAGGAGAGCATGTCGCCGTAAAGCAGTTCTTCCCGGCAGGCGGGACAAAGACGGGTTCCGTCCGAAACAGTACCGCAACACAGGCATACCGCGCCTTCCGGATACAGGATCTCCTTCAGAAGGACGGGAAGCTTCATGCTCATCTTCATAAAAGATCCGCCGTTTCCCGCAGGCGCTGTGACAGCGTGGTGCAGCGCTGCGCGATATGATCGTTCTGAACCATGGCGCGGATGACTTCCTCGCTGCCGACGAGGACCACCAGGTTCCGGGCGCGTGTCAGCGCGGTGTAGAAAAGATTCCGGGTCAGAAGCATCGGCGGACCTCCGACAACGGGCATGACAACGACCGGGAACTCACTGCCCTGGCTTTTGTGGACGGACAGACAGTACGCGGGACTCAGATCTTCCAGATCCTCTGTTTCGTAGGTGACCGCTTTTTCTTCATCAAAGAGGACCGTCAAAGTATGCTCCTGCGGATCGACGGCTGTGATAAAACCGACGTCTCCGTTGAAAATGCCGTTCCCCGAATCCTGAACGGCGGGCGTATTCCGGAACCAGGCGATATCGTAATTGTTCCGGTTCTGAATGACTTTATCGCCCAGGCGGAACACGGTATTTCCCCAGGTCAGCTGGGGAACGTTCTTTCCGGGAGGATTCAATGCCGCCTGCAGCAGCTCGTTCAGGCGGTTGACGCCGCAGTCCCCCTTTTTTGTCGGCGCCAGGACCTGGATGCTGCGGATCGCCTGAGAAGCGGCTTCCTTTTCCGGAAATCCGAGATACGCGGGGAGACGGCGCGTCACCAGGGAAACGATCGTTTCGGCGGCATCCAGCGCGGAGAGCTTCCGTTCAAAGAAAAAGTCTGTTCCTTTTTCGTTGAGCAAAGGCATTTTTCCGCTGTTGATCAGGTGGGCGTTGACAACGATCCGGCTGCTTTCGCTTTGACGGAAGATATCCGTCAGGCGGGCGCAGGGAACCTCACCGCTGGTGAGAATATCCCCGAGCACATTGCCCGGGCCGACGCTGGGAAGCTGATCCGCGTCGCCGACAAGGATCAGGCGGGTGCCGGGCTCGATGGCTCGCAGCAGCGCGCGCATCAGAAGGATATCGATCATGGAGGCTTCGTCGACGATGACGCAGTCCGCCTCAACGGGGTTATCGGCATTCCGGGCAAAAGTACCCTCCTCCCCTCCGAATTCGAGAAGGCGGTGGATTGTTTTGCTTTCATGCCCGGTGGCTTCCGTCATCCTTTTGGCGGCGCGGCCCGTCGGCGCGCAGAGGACGGTTTCGTTTTCCTGTGAAAGAAGCTCGAGGATACAGTTGATGATCGTGGTTTTTCCTGTTCCCGGTCCGCCGGTAATGACGAAGACGCCGGTTTCCAGCGCCTGGACGATCGTTTCCCGCTGACGGAGGGAAAAGGAGATGCCGTGCTTCTTTTCAAAAGAAGACACAGCGCGGGAGGATCCGGCGTATTTTCCGGGACGGACGGCGAGCATCAGTTCGCGGATCCGCAGCGCGACTTCTTTTTCGGCACGCTCAAAGACAGGCAGATAGACCCGACGGGGACCGTTTTCCCCGGCTTCGGCAACCAGTTCCCTGCGGAACAGAAGCGAGCCGAGGCAGCGGTCGCAGTAATCGGCGGATACCTGCAGAAGCCCTGCGGAAAGCCTGCAAAGCTCGTCCTCGGGAAGAAAAACATGCCCGGAGGATACGGAGGCCTCCTGAAGCACGTATTTTATCGCGCAGCAGACGCGGTTTTCACTGTCCGGGGCGATGCCGAGAGCGGCGCCGATCCGGTCCGCGGTGCGGAAACCGATCCCGTCCAGATCGTCACATAGCCGGTAGGGATTTGACTTGATGAGATCCACGGCCTGATCGCCGTAATACTTTCCGATACGGATGGCAAGGGCCGGAGAAATACCGTAGGACTGCAGAAAGATCATGGCTGTGCGCGCACCCTGCTGTTCCCGGTAGCTTTCGGCGATCAGAGCCATCTTCTTTTTCCCGATACCGGGGATCTCTGTCAGGCGCTCCGGATGCTCGCTGAGGACGGAGAGGGTCTCCTCACCGAAATGAGAGACGATCAGCTCAGCTGTGGAAGGACCGACGCCCTTGATGACCCCGCTGGCAAGATAGCGCTCAATACCCAGCAGCGTGGTTGGCTGCCGGATCTCGAAAGAGACGCTTCTGAACTGGCGTCCGTAGGATTTGTGCTCGGACCAGTCCCCGCAGAAGAGGACCTGCTCGCCGGGGGTCAGCTCCGGCAGATTGCCGACAACAGTCACTTCAGACCGTCCGGAACGGACGGACACAACGGAATAACCGTTTTCCTCATTGCGGAAAACGGTGCCGAGGACACTTGCTTCCAGCCGTTCCATACCTGTTCCCTTTCCCGTTGGTTCTATCGGGAATCATACCATAAAAAACGGTTCTTGTCATTAAACGGAAGCTTTGATATAATATGCGCGAACTGGGAAAAGGGGAAGGAAGTGCGTAAAAATGGATCTTTTGAAGACGATGCTTGCCTATATGGCGACAACATTCCTTGTTGCCGTACAAAGCACATCCGCTCCCGTAGCAACCCCTGTCCCGACACTGACTCCCGTTCCGGAATCCGCGATCGTAGTCCTGACCGAAATGCCGGAAACGGTGACGGCGATACCGACCGTTTCCGTCACGCCCGCCCCTGTTCCGCTGATTACGGCAAATACTTCGGCATATCACAATCTTGCCATGGGGGATAAGGGCGCAGAGGTCCGCAGGCTTCAGGAAAAGCTGATCGAGCTTGGCTATCTGCCGGAAGGGGCGGCGGACGGAGCCTACGGCCGCCAGACCTATAACGCGGTCAGAAAATTCCAGTATTACAACGGCCTGGCTCAGGACGGCATTGCGGGAAGAGCCACGCAGACCAACCTGTTTGAAAATCCGGACATCGCTCCGTGCCCGACGGACACTCCGACACCGGAGATAACCGCAACGCCCGAACCGAAGGAAACCCCGGCCCCCGTTACGGAAACGCCGGTCCCGGTCACGGAAACTCCGGCGCCGGTTACGGAAACACCGGCTCCCGCCACGGACACTCCGGTCCCGGTTACGGAAACACCGGCTCCCGCTACGGATACCCCGGCCCCGGCCACAGAGACACCGATTCCGGTTACAGAAACACCGGTGACTGCCGCGGAGACCCCTGCGGCGGAGAAAGAAGAACTGCCGGACGAAACTGCCGTGCCCGAGGCGACGGAAACCCCGGAGCTGGCCGAGGTGGAGGAAGACGTAGAGCTGAGCTCCGAGGATATCGCCGGATGGGTCGTTTTGAACGACGGCGGGAAACAGCTGAGCTGGAGCGAAATGAGCGACGGCATTCCGGTTGAACGCGCGCCCCGCCTGCGGGAAGCGGAGGGCCGCATACGCGTCAGCCTGGATGACCTGGTCCGCTGCCTGGAGGACTGGGAACTGACAGACGATACGGAGACGGTCGTTCTGGAAGCGGAAGGCTATACCATAGGCCTATATAACGGAAAGACAGAAAGGCAGGCCTCCGTGGACGGAGTGGAGCTGCCCATGACCAGACAGGATTTCGACTTCGGAAGCGGCCATTTCATCGACGCGTCTTTCCTGACAAAGCTGATGAACGGAACGGCGGAGTGGGATGCCGAGGAGACCACGCTGATGCTGCGCATTCCGAGCCGT
This sequence comes from Clostridia bacterium, assembly GCA_017509255.1. Taxonomy (GTDB): domain Bacteria; phylum Bacillota; class Clostridia; order Christensenellales; family Aristaeellaceae; genus Aristaeella. The sequence goes on from JAFWQA010000001.1 coordinate 147,502, forward strand.
GAGGCCGCTCTGGCGACCGACTGATTTGCGAAAGCGCGGAAAAAGGAGTATAATATATTCATCCGCTGCGAAGGAGGTGCTTCACGGATGAAGACAGTTACGATCAGGCTGAGCCTGGTGGAAAACGTCAATCAGTTTGTCAATATTGTCGGGCGGTATCCGTTCGAGATGGATTTGCGGGCAGGGCGTCACGTTGTTGACGCAAAGTCCATTCTGGGGATTTTTTCCCTGGATCTCAGCAGACCGATCACACTTGAAATCTACAGTGCGGACTGTGATCAGCTGCTGGAGGAGATCAAGCCTTTCCTGGAATAACATATTGATGAATGCAAACCGCTGCGACTCCGGGCCGCAGCGGTTTTTTTTGCCAAAAGACGGACGTTGTCTTCTAAAAAAGTAAAATTCAGCTGAAAAATCCGAACTTTTTACCGAATGTAGCTTTCCAATATTCGAATTCAGTGCTATAATCCATCTGTTTATGAAGTTTTACTACGAGGGTGAAGGAGAGAAAACCCGTGGAAAAAATTCGCCGTAATGAACGTATGAGCGCCATGCTGAAGATGCTGTCCGATTCACCGAACCGCCTGTTTACCCTGAGTTCCTTCTGCGAGCTTTTCGGTTCGGCGAAATCCACGATGAGCGAGGATATTGACGCGCTTCGCCGGGTGGCGGATACTTTTGACCTGGGGAAAATCGAGACGGTCACGGGGGCAGCCGGGGGCGTTATTTACCGTCCCGTGATCAGCCCCGCGAAAGCCTGCGGCTATATTGAGACGCTGTGCGACAGGCTCAGCGGACAGGAGCGGGTGCTGCCCGGCGGTTTTCTCTATTATTCCGATATACTCAGTGAGCCGGAAGCCGTGAACCGGATGGGAGAGATCATCGCCACGGAGTATTATACCGGCACGCCGGATTTTGTGCTGACCATGGAAACAAAAGGGATCCCGGTAGCCTTTGCCACCGCGAACGCGTTGGGAGTCCCGCTTGTGATCGCCCGGCATTCCTCCAAGGTTTATGAAGGCTCGGCGGTGAACATCAATTATGTATCCGGATCCGGAAGCATTGAAACGATGAGCCTGAGCCGGCGCGCGGTAAAAGAAAATCAGCGCGCTCTGATCGTGGATGATTTCCTCAAGGGAGGCGGGACCGCCAAGGGAATGGTGGAGCTGATGCGGGAATTCAACGTCAGCGTGATCGGCATGGCTTTTGTGATGGCGACGGTCAACCCGGTCAAGAAGCGGGTCAGCGGGGAGAAGGCGCTGATGACCCTGGAGATCCGGGACGGAGATCCCGCGGAAGCGATCGTCCGGCCGGCTGAATGGCTCTGCAGGATCGGATAATGCGGGGGAAAAGTTGCCAAGAGTTCCTTTTCTGTGATAATATTATTTGATAATCCGCAGGGAAGGGGGAAACAGCGTTGTATCAGACAATGCCGCCGCAGCAGCCGCAGATGCCTGAACCTCAGCAGGATCGCGGGCGTATGAGCGTGCTGCAGATCATGCTGATCGTTCTTGTGCTGGGCTTCGTGGTCTGGTATCTGGTCACCGCGCTGACACCGGAACCCGAACGCTACGGTATCATATCCGCGGGTACGATCGGGAACCGCTATGCGGGAGACTGCCTGATCGTCCGCGATGAAACACCCTATGACGCCGAAGGCGTCAGCAGCGTGGATTATATTGCGGATGAGGGCGCCCGTGTTTTCCGCGGGACAACGGTCTGCAATGTTTATTCGTCCGGATTCAGCACGCGTGAAATGACGACGCTGCAGGATTACCGGAACCAGATCAAGGAATACCAGATCAAACTGCTCCGTGCCGAGATAGCTACGGACGTCAGGATGGAAAAACTGGAATCGGAAGTTATGACCTGCGCGCGCCAGGTCCGGGAGATCGTCTGGGGCAGCAGGAGCAATATGGGAAACCAGGAAACTCTGCTCAGCGCGGCGATCCTTGCGCGGCAGAACTTTCTGCGGCAGAAATACAGTGAGGATCAGCGCATGACCCGCCTGTACGATGACGAGCAGAGCCAGCTGCAGCGTATCAGCAGCTGGACAAAGCAGTTTGCCGCCATGTGGGAGGGCATCGTCAGCTTTTATTCCGACGGCTATGAGTACGGGCTGACCGTCGAAAATTATGACCAGTTTACACCTGCCCAGGTGCGGAGCATGCTCAACGGGGAAAAACCGAAGCAGACATCCGTGCAGAAGGGAAAAACGACAGTTTTCCGGATCGTCCGTGACGGCTCCTGGAACGTTCTGATGACGGTCCGCGATCCGCAGTGGAACCCTGTGGAAGGGGCGAGCTATGAACTGAAGCTGGAAAGCTTCAAGGATACGACAGTACAGGCCAGGGTCGTTTCCTTCACCCGGAGCGGGGGAGAAATGGTGGTCCGGCTGAGTGTCCAGGCGCCGGTGCAGCCCGTTCTGTATGTGCGCACCTGTACGGGAGAACTGGGCGACAATGTTTCCACCCTGAAGGTTCCGGAGCGGGCGATTTTCATTCAGGACCAGATGCCCGGCATCGTTGTGGTGGACAGGGGCATTGAGGGCTTCGTTCCGGTGAACATCCTGGAGAGGAAAGACGGAGAGGCTTTCATAGAAGCCATTCAGCAGGGCTACCTGTTCGAGGGACAGACGGTCCGCCTGTTCTGAGCGGGGAGGAAAGAGCAGTGACGGAAGAGATCCTTTCAGCCCGGCTGGAGAAGATCCGGAAGGAGCTGAATGAAGCATCCGGAGGGAAATATCCGGTTCCCCGCCTGATCGCCGTGACAAAGACGAGGCCGGCGGAGGACATCCTGCTTCTGGAAAAGCTCGGGATATCCGAGATCGGAGAGAACCGGGTACAGGAGCTGCGGGAAAAGCTGCCGGAGCTGGAGGGGCATTTCAGGATCCATCTGATAGGCCGCCTGCAGCGCAACAAGGTCAGGTATATCGCCGGCAGTGTTGATATGATCCAGTCGGTGGACTCAGTGCCGCTGGCGGAGGAGATCAGCCGGCGGGCGCTGGAAGCGGAAAGGCGGATCCCGATCCTGATCGAGGTGAATCCGGCGGGAGAGGAACAGAAGGGCGGCGTCCGCCCCGACGAGGTACGGCCGCTGATCAGCGCGATCCGCCGCCTGGACGGGATCCGGATCCGCGGATTGATGGCGGTGATGCCGCTGACAGAGGACAGCGACCTCCTCCGCAGGCTTTTTACGGGAATGAGGGAACTGTATGAGCAGCTGCGGGAAGAGGCGCTTCCGGGAACAGAGATCGAGGAGCTGTCCATGGGCATGTCCGGTGATTACCGGCTGGCCGCGGAATGCGGGGCGACCATGGTCCGGGTGGGCAGCGCCATATTCGGCCCGAGAAACTGACCGGGCAAGGAGGAACGGTAACCAATGACTTTGAAGGATCTGCAGAGCTGGGTAAAGACGCGTCTGGCGTCCGTGAGGATGGACGGGACCAGAAGACCGGACGGAGGGACCAGCTGCTATCGGCCCATCAGAAGAAAAAACGGGGAAGAGGAACGCCTTGCGCAGAATAAGGCAGCGGAATACGCGGCATCCGAGCCTCAGCAGATCCCGTATGCACATACGGGCTTTACCGGAATGACGCCTCCGGCGGATTACAGCTACGCGCAGAGCACCATCAACGTGGATCCCTACGGCTACGGCGCGGCACAGGCGGCCCGGGAGGAAGCCAGGATGGCGGCCGCGCAGCCTGTGCCCGAGGAAATGCCGCGGAACAATATCTCCTATATGCCCGGCGTGTTCGCGCAGAATGCCGGCAGCACCTATACCCATGTGGAGCACATTATGGCCATGACGTCGCTGAGAAGCTGCTATGAAGCGATCGAATGCATGAAAAACGGGGAAACCCTGATTGTATCGCTGGACGCTATCGGCAATGACAGTGAGAGAATACGCTGCCAGGATATGCTTGCAGGCGCGGCGTTTACGCTCGGCTGCAGCGTCCGGCCGATCAACGGGGGACAGATCGTACTGATCGCGCCGGCGGACGTGAAAATTCTCCCGGAACAGCGGAGCAGCTACGCCGAAGGGACGGCACCCGTTTTCACCCCGCCCTATGCGGCACAGCCTGTCCAGGCGGAGGAATATATGCCCCGCCGTGAAAGACGGGTCAGCCAGAATGCGGCCGGATGGTATCCGGGCGGAGAGAATCCGGCACCCAATTACAATCCCTATACAGGCAGCATGCCTGCCGCCGCCGGTTCCTACGGGAGCTACGGCGGATACGGATACTGAAACCCGGCCCAGGGTGGCTTGATATAAAGAGAGGAGAGGAGACCATGGAACGTATTACTGTTGATCTGATCAGCAACAAGGAGTTTTCGATTGAAACAAGAGGTTACAACCGAAAAGAAGTGGATGAGTTTCTGGATGATATCTGTGATGAAATGGAACGGATGGAAGCAGAAATCAAGGATCTTCGCCAGAAGACAACCGTGGTCCGGGAAGCTCCCGCACCGGCGGCTTCCGTAAAGAGCGGTATCAGCGCGGAAGATGAGAACAGCTTCCGTGAGATACTGGAGATGGCCAAGACGGTCAGGGACGAAACGATCCGCAAGGCCAAGGAGGATGCCGAAGCGATCCGCGCGAAAGCGGAGGCGGAGGCGACCGAGCGGCTGGACGGACTGAATGAGGAAAGGGACGGCCTGACCAAACAGATCGCCGAACTGAAGACGACGGCTGCCAATTACCGCGAAGGCTTTGAGCGGCTGCTTCAGGCTCAGCAGGAAGCTCTTGAAAAGGCTTCCGATCTGTTCTGAACACAGAGTCGGGGGAGGACCGGAAAATGTTTGGACACAGACCGGACGGGAAAAGGCTGAGGGATGTTGACGCCATCGTACAGATAACGCCTTATCTGATGCCGATGCGGTGCGACGCGCAGGTGTTTCTGGAGCACAAGCTGGACTTTGAAATGCTGACCCGGTATATTGCGGAGAAAAACAAGCAGGGCGAGAAGGTCACCTTCATGCAGATCATTATCGCTGCCTATGTGCGTGCCGTGAGCCAGCATCCGGAAATCAACCGGTTTATCATGAACAAGCAGTATTATGCCCGCAAAAACTGCTCTGTTTCATTCGTTGCGCTCAAGGAAAGCCAGAACAATGACAGCGCGGAGATCACGCTGAGAATCGAGTTCGATCCGTCGGACACGCTCTTTGATGTCCGTGACAGGATGAACGGCATGGTGGAAGCCGGAAGGAACGAGGAGGACGACGTTTTCGTACAGAAGCTGGCGAAGGCGGTGCTGGCGGTTCCCGGACTCGCGACAGTTATTGTCCAGATCGTCCGCTTTCTGGACCGGTACGGCATTGCGCCGAAGGTGCTGATGAAGGAACTGCCCTTTTACAGCGGTATGTTTATCACAAACAATGCCTCCATCGGGCTGCACCATGTGTGGCATCACATCTATAACTTCGGCAACGTCAGCCTGTTTGTCGGACTGGGCAGCGTTCTGAAGGAGGCTGCTGTGGACTCGGAGGGGCAGGCGCGGATGAAACGCTGGCTGCCGATCGGCATTACCGCCGACGAACGGGTCACCTCCGGCGCGCACTACGCGGCGTTTTTTGCCGACTGGGTAAAGTGCATGAATCATCCGGAGCAGATGGAGGTCCCGCCGGAGACGGTCAGGTATGACAAAGGCGTTGAATACCACGTTCCCAAGTGGGCGGAGCTTCAGGCAGGCAAAAAGAAATAAGCGCATCAAAAAACGGTACCGCGGCTGATCCGGCCGCGGTACCGTTTTTCTGACGCGTTCAGATAAAGCTTTCCTCCCGGTTGAAGACGGGGATAAAGTCCCGGTCCGCGGAGTCGGGTTCCTGAAGAAAACCGGGCAGATCCAGCAGGAGCATATGATCCCTGACACGGCGGTATTCCTCATCCGTGACCCTGCGGGTCAGCCCGGGAACAGAAACGCCGTTGCAGGGAATGTACTGACGCATGAGGCTGACGGGTGTCCCTTCCGGAAGCTCATCCCTGATCCAGGTTAGCAGCTTCATGCTCTCCCCGGTCAGGGAGGGAAGGATCAGATGGCGGATCAGGGTCCCCCGGAGCATGATCCCTTCCCCGTTATAGACGGGGGAACCGGTCTGACGGCACATTTCCCGGACGGCAGCGGATGCCGCGGCAAAATAATCGGGCGCGCCGGCACAGACGCGGCCCATGCGCGCGGTATAATGCTTCAGGTCCGGCAGGTAAACATCCATGACGTTTTCCAGAAGGCGCAGCGTTTCCACGGTTTCATAGCCGGAGGAATTCCAGACAAGCGGGACAGGGGGACGGTAGATTTCCAGCGCGGACAGAATCTGCGGGACGAAGGGCGTTCCCGTGATGAAGCTGACAGTCTGCATCCCGGCATCAACAAGACGCTTAAGGCTTTCCGCCAGTTCGCGCGGCGTAAAATCCCTGCCTGTATTCAGGTGGGAGATTTCACTGTTCTGACAGTAAACGCAGCGCAGGGTGCAGCCGGAGAAAAAAACGGCACCCGTTCCCCGGGTGCCGGAGACGGGAGGCTCTTCCCACAGATGCGGCGCGATGCGGGCAATCCGCATTTTCTCTCCCAGACCGCAGAACCCGGTCTTTGCTTCGCGGTCGATCCCGCACTGCCGCGGACACAGAAAGCACTTCATTCTCTGCCGGAACCTTCTTTACTGAATCTTACGGATATTATACGGAGCCGCGCCCCGATTGACAAGGACTTGTGAGAAGCATGTTTTTTGGATATAATATGAAAGAATGCGAAAGAATACCCGACAGAAGCAAAGGAGTCGATCCTGTTGAGCGATTTGAATAAAGAAGAATTGATGGCGGAAACCAGAGTCGTCCCGGCGGTACAGCAGGGGACGGAGAATGAACAAAGCTCCAGACGCAGGCGCAGAACCGAGCGCTATCAGGAGGAAGGACAGGAGCCGGTACGGGACGCCGGGCCGGCTGTCCGTTATGTAAACAGGCCGACGTTTCCCTCCGGCAGTGAAACAGCCCGGGAGGCGGCAAACAGGATGCCTGTCCGGACTCCGGAGCGCGGCATCCCCGGGGGAAGGCCGACGGAAGCTGAGCTGAATGCGCGCCGCCCGGAGATGGAACGGCGTGAAACCAGGGAAAGAATCGGATATGAACCTGGCAGAATGGGCAGCGAATATAAGCGCCAGATCCCGTCCGGAGCGCAGCAGAGCAGGTATTCCATGAATTCGGACCGGCAGCCGGCGAGATATGCCGCGCAGGGCGAACCGGCGCGCGGAAACGGCACCTATGCCGGGATCGATGAACCCGAGAAAAAAGGACACGGCTGCCTGACTGCAGCGGTTGTATTTGTGCTGGTCATCGGCCTGGCGGTGATCGGCCTTCACCTGCTTCCGAAGGAAACAGGCGGTATTCTCGGCAGCGTCAGGGACACGGTGACCGGCTTCGTCGGAAAGCTGATCAACGGAGGACAGAATGCTTCAGCGGAGATTTTCGCGTTTGAAGCAGTGGGGAACGAGAGCGTGTCGTCGCCTGCCGATATTGACTTTACGGCGAAAACCGGAAAGAAAATCGAAGATGTCAGACTGACGGATGAGAACGGTGAACAGATCGATACCACCATGAAGTTTACCGAGAACACGGATCACGTGCTCTGGCTGCTGACCCTGCATGCCGAGGAGGAAATGACGGGCACGGTCCGTCTGCAGACCCGGATCGAAGGGGAATGGAAGGATACCGATAAGACAGCAGAGATCCATGTGGGCCCGCGGGCAGTGCCTGTACAGGAGGTAGAGCTGGCTTCCGCGGCCGCGACGGATGCCCCGGAACCGACGGAGTTACCGGTCGTTTTCGTTACGGACACGGAGGAAGCGGCAGATGGCGGGGCGGGCGATATAAGCCCTTCGGAGGAAACGGAAGAGATTGAGGAATGGGTGGCTGATCCCGACCAGGGATCCACGGAAGATCCGTCCGGAGATACAGCCGATGACGGCGGTGCAGACGCGGAGAACGCGGAAGCTGCTGCCGTGGAAGAAGTGCCTGCCGGACCGGTCGCGGAAGCGACGGATGAGCCGGTTCCGGAACAGGAGACGGAACAGACTGCCGAACCGACTTCCGAACCGACGGCTGAACCTTCTCCGGAACCCACTCCGGAACCCACACCCGAACCGAAACTGACAGCGGAAGCGTGCGAAGAGGCGGATCCGTCCCTGATCAAATCGGTAACCGTTTATAACGGCGCGAAAAAAACATCGGATTACAACCGCCCCGCGAAAAATCTGATCACAATGCCCGTTGCGGGTGAATATACAAGAAAGCCCATGGGCGTGCTGACGTTCCGCGGAGACGCTTTCCGGCAGAATGCCGTATGCGGCACGGTGGAAAATGCCGAAGCGCTGGAACAGGTCTGGTCCGCGGAGACAGGAAGCGTAAAAGGCTCAGGACAGAATTACTACGGGATCGGCTGGACGGGACAGCCGGCGATCGTAAAATGGAGCAAGGAAGTTCGCGAAAAGAGCTCCATCGACTCAGCAAAGAGGGAAAAGTCCGGACTGAAGGAAGTCATAGCAGCCGGGCTGGACGGCAACATTTATTTCCTGGATCTTGAGGACGGTAAACCGACCCGGAGCGCGATCAAGCTTGGCTATCCGATGAAGGGGACTCCGAGTGTTCATCCGGGCGGATACCCGTATATGAACGTCGGCCAGTTCGCACGGAAAATGGCAAAGGGGACCGGGAAAATCGGTCTCCGGCAGTACAATCTGTATACGGCCAAGGAATCCAACCTGATCGACGGCCTGGACGGCACTCAGAAACGCGCGTTCAACTCTGTCGGCTCATTTGAGACATCCGCCCTGATCGACAGGACCTCCGATACGATGATCACAGCCGGGACAAACGGATTGCTTTACGTCATTTCGCTCGGCAGTGAGTTTGATTATCAGGCAGGCACCTACAGGACCAATCCGGAAACGGTTCTGCTGAAAACAAAGGCGGCCGGAGAAAAGGATGCCGCCACAGCTGTGGAGTCTTCCATTGCCATGTATGACAGATATGTTTTCTATGCGGATATGGGCGGCTGCCTCCGCTGCGTGGATACAAACAAGATGAAAGTGGTATGGGCTGTGGACACAGAGGATTCCGTCGAGTCCGCCGTTGCGCTGGATCTGAACGGAGGGAGCCTGGACCTGTATACGGCCAACCTGCTGAACAACCGGAAAAAGGGAGACGCGGCGATCCGGTGCTATGACGCGATGAGCGGCAGGGAAAAATGGAAGGTTCCCGTCGGTGTGTCGAAAGACACCAAAAAGAAAACGATATCCGGATTCCTGGCTTCCCCAGTGATCGGACAGAAACATCTGAGCAAGCTTATCTACTATACGGTCAACAATCTGAGCGACGAGGGAAGGGCACAGCTGGGTGTCAACAGTGACGCCGCGCTGATCGCGCTGAACAAGGCTGACGGCAGCATCAAATGGACCTTTGCCCTGAGCGGGAACGGCTACTCCTCTCCCGTTGCGGTCTATGACGAAGAGGGCAGCGGGCGGATCATTCAGTGCTCTTCAGACGGAAGCATTACGATGCTGGACGGCCTGACGGGACAAACGGTCAGCCGGCTGGCGGTGAAGGGCAGCATCGAAGCCAGCCCGGCCGTGTATAACGATATGATGGTCGTCGCAACTACTGAGAAGGGCGCCAACTTCATTTACGGAATCAAGATCCGCTAAAGGAGGCAAGGATGGCTTCATATCTCGTTGCTCTGGATCAGGGAACCACCAGTTCACGGGCGATCGTGTTTACGGAGAAGGGAGAAATCGTGGCCTCCCACGCGGTGGAGTTTCCGCAGCATTACCCGAAACCCGGCTGGGTCGAGCACGATCCGGAGGATATTCTGGACTCCCAGATCACCGCGCTGAAAGAAGCCGTAAGGCTCAGCGGCGTGGACGTCGGCGATATTGCCGCCGTCGGCATAACCAATCAGCGCGAAACCACTTTTCTGTGGGACAGGAACACCGGCAAATGCGTCGGGAACGCGATCGTATGGCAGTGCCGCCGTACCGCGCGGATCGTGGAACAGCTGACAGAAAACGGATACGGGGATATGATCCGCCGGAAAACCGGTCTGGTTCCGGACGCCTATTTTTCCGGCACCAAGCTGAAATGGCTGTTGGACTATTATAATCTGCACGAAAAAGCCGAAAACGGAGAGCTGTGCTTCGGTACGGTGGACAGCTTTCTTTGCTGGCACCTGCTGACAGGCAGGCCCCATGTAACGGACGCCACCAATGCGGGCAGAACCATGCTGTTCAATCTGGAACAGCAGGACTGGGACGGAGATCTGCTGAAAATGCTGGGGATCCCGAGAGCCTGCCTGCCCCGGATCGTGGATTCGGCGGGAACGATCGGCATGTTGGATCCCGGCATTCTGGGGCGCCCGATCCCCGTGACCGGCATGGCGGGCGATCAGCATGCCAGCCTTTTCGGGCAGGCATGCCTGAAGGAAGGCGATGTGAAAAACACCTACGGAACAGGCTGCTTTATGCTCATGAATACGGGAAGCAGGCCGGTCCGGAGTGAAAACGGGCTGCTGACAACCATGGCGTGGCGTATCGGCGGGAAGCCGACTTTTGCGCTGGAAGGAAGCGTGTTTATGGGCGGAGCCACGATCCAGTGGCTGCGCGATGAGCTGAAGCTGATTGACCGGGCGTCCGAGAGTGAGGGGCTGGCGCTCAGCATACCGGGCACCGGAGGCGTCTATCTTGTTCCGGCGTTTACCGGGCTCGGCGCCCCCTGGTGGGATATGTACAGCAGGGGGACTCTGATCGGCATGACCCGGGGGACGGGCAGGGCTCATATCGTCCGGGCAGCGCTGGAGGCGATCGCATACCAGAGCGCGGACCTGATGGAAGCGATGATACGGGACTGCGGGAAAGCCCCCGAACGGCTGCAGGTGGACGGCGGCGCGAGCGCAAACGCGTTTCTGATGCAGTTTCAGGCGGATATCTGCGGGATCCCGGTCGTGCGTCCGCAGATCCAGGAAACCACAGCGCTGGGAGCGGCGCTCCTGGCAGGGCTCGGATGCGGACTCTATGCGAATCCGGAAGAAGCAGCTTCCGCATGGCGGAAGGATCTGGAGTTTATCCCCAAAATGGATGAAGCCACCCGGCGTATGAACATGGCCGGGTGGCATAAGGCGGTTTCCCGCTCCAGGGACTGGGCGGAGCATTAAGCCGCCGTCTTTTTTCCCTTTTTTATTTGCTGAAGGGCATCGCAGCCGTAAATGACCATGGCCTGAAGGCTCATGCCGACCGTCATCCACAAAACGATCGAATCCAGCGGAATGCTCCATCCCCATGTCAGAAATTCTTCATGGAAGAAGGAGAGGATCAGGCTGGCAATGAAAAAGACCATAGCGGTTTTGCCGGCCATATTGCTGTAAACCACCACTCCTTTGCGGAGCATGAACGCTCCGCCGAGGACCATCAGAAGCTCTTTGGCAGCGACAATGAAGATGGCGGCCCAGGGGATCACGCCGGCAATGCCCTGACAGACCAGGGCGGTCAGCACCATCAGTTTGTCCGCGAGAGGATCAAAAAGCTTTCCGAAATCCGTGATCTGATTCCATTTTCGGGCCAGATAGCCGTCGAGAAAATCGGTGAAGCTGGCGAGGAGGAAAACGACCAGGGCAAGCTTCCGATGATCCGTGAAGAACAGCACCACAAAAACAGGAACCAGAAGAAGACGGATCATTGTCAGAACGTTTGGCACGTTCCACACGTTCGTAAACAGTTTTTTGAGTTTATCCTTCAAGTTATTCCACTTCTTTCCGGGTGAATGTCAGGAAGCCCTTTATTGACAGTTCGCCGGAAAGAAAAAAAAACCTTTTATTTTCGGGAGGAAAGAATCCATGCGCTTTGACGGAAGGCAGCCGGATGAGAAACGTCCGGTGAGCATTGAGCCTGATTTTGTACACACCGCCTACGGCAGCTGCCTGATCGCGACAGGGAATACGCGCGTCATCTGCACGGCCAGCGTTGAGGAAACGGTTCCCCCTTTCCTGAAGGGAAAGGGACAGGGCTGGGTGACGGCAGAGTATGCGATGCTGCCCGCCTCCACGACCGAAAGAAAGAAGCGGGACGGCATCAAGAAGGACGGGCGGGGAGTGGAAATCCAGCGCCTGATCGGCCGGTCGCTCCGCCAAGCTGTTGATATGAAAGCCCTGGGGGAAAGAACGATCACGCTGGACTGTGACGTGCTGGAGGCGGACGGCGGAACGAGGACCGCGTCCATCACCGGCGCGATGGTGGCCCTGACCTGCGCGGTGGAACGGCTGATCCGAGAGGGAAAGCTGATCGCCTCCCCGATCCGGCACCAGATCGCCGCCGTCAGCTGCGGCATCGTGGAGGACGTGCCCTGCCTGGATCTCTGCTACCGGGAAGACAGCGGCGCGCAGGTGGATATGAACTTTGTCATGAATGAGAAGGGAGATTTTATCGAGCTTCAGGGAACCGGAGAGGGCCGCGCGTTTACACCCGACGAGCTGAGCATCCTGATGACCTACGGCAGAAAAGGAACGCGGGAATTGATGGAGGAACAGCGGAGAGCGCTGGGTGAGAGAGCCCTTCTGATCGATCCGAAGCCTGTGCTGGTGGCTGCCACCGGCAACGAGCACAAACTGAAGGAACTGAAAGAGATCTTCCGGGATTACTATACGATCGTTCCGATGACCGCGGCGGGCTTCTACGGCCCCATTGAGGAAACGGCGGCAACCTTTGCGGGCAACGCGCTGATCAAGGCGGAGGCGGTGTGCGCCGCGACCGGACTGCCGGCGATCGCGGATGACAGCGGGCTGTCGGTGGACATCCTGGACGGGGAGCCGGGTGTATACTCGGCTCGGTATGCCGGAGAGCATGGAGACGACGAAGCGAACAACGATCTGCTCCTGTCCCGGATGAAGGGAAAGGAAGACCGGCGGGCGCAGTTTATCTGCGCGCTGGCGCTGAAGCTGCCGGGAGAGGAACCGATCATCACGGAGGGAAGCTGTCCGGGAACGATCCTTTATGAGCGCCGCGGAACGGGCGGCTTCGGCTACGATCCGCTTTTCCTGTATGAGCCGCTGAACAAGACCTTCGCCCAGCTGAACGAGCAGGAAAAGAATGAAGTGAGCCACCGCGCGAGGGCATGCGAGGCAATGAAGGAAAAAATGCGGGAGCTGGAGCAGAAAAAAGACAGAAATGCATGACTTCAAGCGGCCGCAAACCTTGACGAATCAAGGCTGAACGTGTAAAATAATCGACAGAGACAAACAGGGAGGATAAAAAATGCTTCACGAGGGCAAAATCTGGGTCGGTTCCGGTGTGAACGGACCGGTTTACCTGCTTCCGTCCATGGCAAACCGTCACGGGCTGATCGCCGGTGCCACCGGTACGGGGAAAACCGTTACGCTGAAGGTGCTGGCCGAAAGCTTCTCGGATCTGGGCGTTTCCGTCTTCCTGAGCGATATCAAGAGCGACCTGAGCGGCATGGTAAGGCCGGGCACCATGAACGAAAGCCTTGAAAAAAGGCTGAAAAGGTGCGGCGTTCTGGAGGAGGACGGGTCAGGGACATTTGATTTCAAATCCTATCCGACCGTTTTCTGGGATGTCTACGGTGAGCAGGGGCTGCCGATCCGCACCACGGTGCGCGGCATGGGGCCGATGCTGCTCAGCCGCATGCTCGGGCTGAACGAAACTCAGACGGGCGTGATGAACATTGCTTTCCGGGTGGCCAATGATTACAACTTCCGCCTGGATGATATCATGGATCTGAAATGCCTGATCGCATATGTCGGCGAGCACGCCAAGGATTACACGATCAATTACGGCAATGTTTCCGTAGCGAGTATCGGAGCCATTCAGCGGAGCGTGGCCATGCTGGAGGATCAGGGCGGGGACGTCTTCTTCAGCAACAGAAAACTCGACATCAGCAAATGGATCGCGCGCGACGAGCACAACAAGGGCTACATCAATATTCTGGCGGCGGACCGGCTCTTCAACAATCCGCTGATGTATTCCACCTTCCTGCTCTGGATGCTGACCGAGCTGTACAACTATCTGCCCGAGCGCGGGGATGCCGCAGCGCCGCTGATCGTATTCTTCTTTGATGAAGCGCATCTGATGTTTGACGACTGCAGCAAGGCGCTGATGGACAAGATCGAGCAGATCGTCCGCCTGATTCGTTCCAAGGGCGTCGGCGTTTACTTCATTACACAGAATCCCACGGATATTCCCATGGATATTCTCGGCCAGCTGGGCAACCGGGTCCAGCACGCGCTGAGAGCCTACACGCCGCTGGATCAGAAAGCTGTCAAGGTGGCTGCGCAGACGTTCCGGACGAATCCGTCCTTTGATACAGAGGAAGCGATTACCACGCTGAAAACAGGGGAGGCCCTGATGTCTTTCCTGGATGAGCACGGTGCTCCGAACGTGGTGGAGCGGGCCACCGTTCTTCCCCCGCAAAGCCATATGGGACCGATCAGCGCAGAGGATCGGAACCGGGCGATCGAAAACAGCCCCATGTGGCGGTTCCTTGATCGCTGATACCCTGACAAAAGCGTCTGCGGAAGGCTGATCTCAGCCTGATGCTTCTGTCAATCCTCAACGACCCCTTCGCCGGTGCGGGAGAGCGCCGAGCAGATGATGATGAGCACATTCAAGGTTTATGATCCCACCACCGGCCAGTACGTCGAACAGGAAGTGGCCGGAATGACTCCCGTGGAGCAGGCTCCCGCGGCTCAGCCTGCAGCAGTTCAGCCGGAAGCGGTTCCTCAGCAGCCTGTTGTCGTGATGCCGCAGCCCGCTGCTCCCGTTGTGCCGCAGCCCGTTGTGCCGCAGCCCGCGCCCGTTGTACAGCAGCCCGCGCCCGTCGCGCAGGCGGTTCCCACCATTCAGGTGCAGCCGGTAGTGCAGCAGATGCCCGTTATGGTCCAGGATCCCGTGACCGGTCAGTATGTTCAGCAGATGGTGAACATGCAGCAGGATCCCACTTCCGGAAACTGGGTCCCGGTGCAGACCCCCGTAGACCCCAAGGTGCTTGAAGAGCAGAGAAAGGCTGCCGAGAAGGCCGCCAAAGAAGCTGCCAGGGCTGCCAAAGAGCGGGAAGCAGCGGAACGCCGCGAGAGGATCGACGCCCTGCGTGAAGAATCTGCCGAGCGTGCCCGGAGAAACGACTCCGTTGCCGGCCGGATCAAGAACACGGCGATCAGCAGCGCGACCCGCCAGGTGACGTCTTCCATCACCAAGAGCATCATGAAGGCGATTACGGGCCTCTTCAGCGGAAAGAAATAATCCGCTGACAGAGCAAATCCGGATCCGACAGCCGGAACACCCGTTCCGGCTGTGAAAAAAGGACCATGTTTTTTTGGAGAAAGGAAGGGAATCAAAATGAAAAAGTTCTTCAAGGAATTCAAAGAGTTCGCAATGCGCGGAAACGTCATTGACATGGCTGTCGGTATTATCATCGGTGCCGCATTCAAGGCTATTGTTGATTCTCTGATTGCCAACTTCATTCAGCCGCTGCTGAACTGGATCCTGCCCGCTCCCGCTGAAGCGGCTGACGGCGCCTGGGCCATCGGTCCGGCATGCGCTTCCTTTATCGGCACGATCATCAGCTTTATTCTGACGGCTTTTGTGCTGTTCCTGATCATCAAAGCCATGAATGCTGCCAAGAATGCCAAGAAAAAGGAAGAAGCTCCCGCGGAACCCACCACCAAGAAGTGCCCCTTCTGCCTGAGCGAGATCGATATCAGCGCAACCCGCTGCCCGCACTGCACCAGCGAGCTCAAGGAATAATTTCCGGCTCAAGAAAAAGGCCTGTCCGATTGGACAGGCCTTTTATCGTGCGGAAACAGGGGTTATTTTTCCGCTGCGGCAAGCAGCGCAGCTGTGCAGTCCGGCTTTTCCCAGGGGAGATCCAGATCCGGGCGGCCGAAATGGCCATAGGCGGCAGTCTGCCGGTAGATCGGGCGGCGAAGGTTCAGCCGGGCAATAATGGCGCCGGGACGGAAGTCAAAGACCTTCCGCACCGCTTCAGACAGGACCTCATCGGACACGGTGCCGGTTCCGAAGGTATCCACCAGGACACTGACAGGCTCAGCAACACCGATAGCGTAGGCCAGCTGGATCTGGCATCGCCGGGCCAGCCCAGCGGCAACCACATTCAGAGCCGCGTGCCGGGCGGCATAGGCAGCGCTGCGGTCCACCTTGGTCGGATCTTTTCCGGAGAAGGCTCCGCCGCCGTGGGGCGCATAGCCGCCATAGGTATCCACAATGATTTTCCGGCCGGTCAGCCCCGTATCGCCGGCAGGACCGCCGATGACAAACCTCCCGGTGGGATTGATCAGGAAACGGGTCTCCCCGGTGATCAGCTCCGCGGGGATCACCTTGCGGATGACTTCCTTTTCGATCATCCGATGGATTTCCTCCTGACTGACGTCGGAAGAATGCTGGGTGGAAACAACGACCGTATCCACCGCAACAGGGCGGTCGTCTTCATAGACGACGGTGACCTGAGTCTTTCCGTCCGGGTAAAGCCAGGGCAGAGTGCCGTTTTTACGGACTTCCGCCAGCTTCCGGGCCAGCCGGTGGCTCAGCGCGATGGGCATCGGCATCTTTTCGGGGGTCTCGTCACAGGCATAGCCGAACATCATGCCCTGATCGCCGGCGCCGGTGTCGGCCTCACTGCCGCCGCGGGTCTCCAGCGCGTTGTCCACGCCCTGCGCGATGTCCGGACTCTGGGCGTGGATGGAGGTCAGTACGGAACAGCTGTTGCCGTCAAAGTACTTTTCGCTGGAATCATAACCGATCTCCGTGATGACTTTGCGGGCAACGGAGGGAATGTCCACGTTCGCGGAGGTGGTGATCTCCCCCATGATCATGACCATGCCTGTGGTGGTAAAGGATTCACAGGCCACACGGGCTTCCGGATCCTTTTCCAGAATGGCGTCCAGAACAGCATCGCTGATCTGGTCGCAGATCTTGTCGGGATGTCCTTCGGTAACGGATTCTGAGGTAAAAAGTCTGCGCATTTGATGCTCCTTTACGGTCGGATAGTAAACAAAGAAGCAATTGAGAAAAGAAAACCGCCCGGCATGCACACAGCCAGGCGGGACGATCCAAAGGACGTTCCTTATCTGTCAGCGTTCTCCTGTCGGAGGTGTGCCCGCTGCGGGATTTGGCACCTTGCTATAAAGGCCGGTTGCCGTGACTTCATCGGGCCCATCCCTCCGTCACTCGTGATAAGGTATTCAATTGCGGGAGATAGAATATATCAGTTTCCGGGAAATGTCAATAGGCCTGCTGCTTCCGGGCAACGCTTTACCTGCTGCCCTGGTCGTACGGGATGCCTTCCGCTTTGGGAGCGGCGGAATTCTTGGAGAAAAGGATCAGTACGATCAGGGAAATGATATAGGGCATCATATTGTAGACGGTTCCGGGAAGGTTCAGCTGATTCAGGATATCAAAGCCGGTATATACGTTGCTCAGGCTGCGGAAGAAACCGAAGAGCAGCGCCGCCAGCGCGATCCGGAAGGGTTTCCAGCCGCCGAAGATCATAACGGCCAGAGCCAGGAAACCGAAGCCGGCTACGCCGTTTTCAAATTTCCATTCGGATACGCCCGCTGTAATGTAGGCCAGGCCGCCGAGACCGCCCAGAAGGCCGGAAGTCATGACACCGGCATAGCGCATTTTATATACATTGATACCGACGGACGCGGCTGCCTGCGGGTGCTCGCCGCAGGCCTGCAGACGAAGGCCGAATCTTGTTTTGTACAGCACTGTATAAGCCAGGATCAGCAGCACCAGGGTCAGTGGCATCAGCCAGCTGAATTCCAGATTGTCAAACATCAGGAACGCTTTCCGCTCGTTCACGTACTGAATGGTTGCGGAAGGATTGTCCGGGTTCGCGGCGGTATTCAGGGCTTTCACGATGACCGTTGCGGCGGCGGTACCCAGAAGGTTCATGGCAGTACCCACCAGCGTCTGGTCTGCCTTGAAATTGACGGCAGCCACTGCCAGCAGCAGGGAGTAAATCATGCCTGCCAGCATGGCGGCGCATACGCACAGACATACAATCACCACAGCGGAGGTACCGCCCGGCAGATAGCGCATCACCAGCGCGCCGCCCAGGGCGCCGAAAACCATGATGCCTTCCAGGCCGATGTTGATGACGCCGGAATGCTCCGAGAAACAGCCGCCCAATGCCACCAGAAGAAGGACGGACGCGAACAGAAGCGTATACTGGATCAGAAGAATCATTTGATATTCCCTCCCTTCACCTTTTCATGGCGTTTCGGGCGGTTCATGATTTGCCTGAAGAAGAGCACGAACGCGCACATATAGATGATCACCGAGGAGATCAGGCCGGCGATTTCCGAAGGATAGGTTTTTTCCATGAAGGACCCGCCGTCCGTAATATGCTGGATAAAGAAGGAAGAGAAAACAGCCCCGATCGGGTGCAGCCCGCCCAGGAAGGCCGCCGCGATGCCGTTGAAGCCCATGGCCGGAACGGCGGTGACGGTGGAGGGCCATTTGATCATGTCCGTCAGGTAGAACATGCCGGCACCCATGCCGGCAAGGGCGCCGGCGATCGCCATCGTCAGTACGATGTTGAACCGGTCCCTCATGCCGCAGTACTTGGCGGCGTTCTTGTTCAGCCCGGTGGCTTTCAGCTCGTAGCCGAGACGGGTCTTGGACAGCAGCACCCATACCGCCACGGCAACAAGGATCGCGAGCGGGATGGCCAGCGTCACGTACTGATGGTTGTTCAGCAGGGATTCCAGTCCCAGGGACGGAAGCACTGCTGAAGGATAAAACTTCTTCAGGGACCAGGTCTCGCTCATGGTGATGTCCATGTACGGAGCCAGAAGCGTATTCACCAGATAAAGGCTGATCCAGTTCAGCATGATGCAGGAGATCACTTCATTCACGTTGCGGTATGCTTTCAGGATACCGGAAAGGGCACCCAGAAGAGCGCCGGCCAGCGTTCCGGCGATCAGGCTGACCCACCAGGGCATCTGCAGCCCGATGGCAAAGTACAGGCCAACACCTACGCCTGCCACATACTGACCTGCAGCGCCGATGTTGAACAGGCCTACCTTATAGGCAAAGAGTACGCTCAGGCTGCACATCAGCAGCGGAGCCGTCTTGGCCAGAGTATTGCCGAAGTTCTTGATCTGCCCTCTCGCGGAGCTGAAGGACCAGAAGTTCCTCATGATCGTGGACATCGCGTTCCAGGCACCGGAGGGGTTGATGATCAGCAGCACAATGAAGCCTACCAGCAGTCCCAGCAGAATACACAGCAGGGATGCGATCAGGGTCTGCACTGCCGGCTTCTTCAGAAATGAGATTTTCTTTTCCATGAATCACATCTCCTTTCTCTTGGCACCGGCCATGTAGAGTCCCATTTCCTCGGGCGTGGTCGTTTTCGGATCCAGCTCGGCCACGATCTCACCCTCGTACATTACCAGGATCCGGTCGGAAACGTCCAGCACCTCGTCCATTTCAAGCGAAACCAGCAGCACGGCTTTACCCGCGTCCCGGTGAGCGACCAGCTGCTTATGGATATATTCAATGGCGCCGACATCCAGGCCGCGGGTCGGCTGAACGGCGATCAGCAGGCTCGGATCCTTGTCGATCTCCCGGGCGACGATCGCCTTCTGCTGGTTGCCGCCCGACATGGAACGTGCGATCGTTGCGGGTCCCTGACCGGAACGGATATCGTACTGTTCGATGAGCTTTTCGGCATAGGAACGGATGTTTTTGCGCCGCAGGAATCCCGCCTTGGTATAATCGGGCTCAAAGTAACGCTGCAGCACTATGTTGTCCTCCAGCGTGTAGTCAAGCACGAGCCCGTGCTTATGCCTGTCTTCCGGGATGTGGCTCATGCCGAGAATGGAACGTTCCCGTATGGCGGTTTTGGAAACATCCTTTCCTCCCAGGGTGATCTTTCCGCTTACCAGCGGTTCCAGCCCGCTCAGTCCGTATACAAATTCGGTCTGCCCGTTTCCGTCAATGCCGGCGATGCAGACGATTTCCCCTTCCCGGACCTCAAAGGACACGTTTTTGACGGCGTTGTTCTTGTGCATCCTGGAAGCGACGGTCATGCCCTCCACCTTCAGGATCACCTTACCGGGCGTCCTCGGCTCCTTTTCCACATGGAAGTTGACGTTCCGTCCCACCATCATGGCGGAGAGTTCGTCCACCGTGGTATCCTTTGTGTTGACCGTGCCGATATACTTGCCTTTGCGCAGTACGGAACAGCGGTCCGCCACCGCCATGATCTCGGCAAGCTTGTGGCTGATGAAAAGGATGGATTTCCCTTCGGCAGCCAGGTTTTTCATGATCTGCATCAGCTCTTCGATTTCCTGGGGCGTCAGCACGGCGGTCGGCTCGTCAAAAATCAGGATATCGTTTTCCCGGTAGAGCATCTTCAGGATCTCCGTGCGCTGCTGCATACCCACCGTAATATCGGAGATCCTGGCGTCCGGATCGACCGACAGGCCGTACTTCCGGCTCAGCTCGATCAGACGCTGCCGGGCTTCCGCTTTTTTCAGGAAACCGAGCTTTGACACAGGCTCCACACCCAGGATGATATTATCCAGCACCGTAAAGCATTCCACCAGCTTGAAATGCTGGTGAACCATGCCGATCCCCAAATCGTTTGCATCGTTCGGATCGTTGATATGCACTTTTTTCCCGTTGATCCGTATTTCCCCCTCTTCCGGCTGATACAGCCCGAAGAGAACGCTCATCAGCGTGCTTTTGCCGGCACCGTTTTCCCCCAGCAGGGCATGGATCTCGCCCTTGCGAAGCTGGAGGGTAATATCGTCGTTTGCAATGATTCCGGGAAAGCGCTTCGTAATATGCAGCATCTCAACTGCATATTCACTGCCGCCCTGCTCCCTCTGCCCGTTTTCCAACCTGCCATTCCTCCTTTACCGAATTTATCCCTGTAACAATGAACCGATGATCATAAGCAGATCATCGTTATTCATGAACGCCCCGAAAGAAAGCCCTCTATTCTGACAAAAGCTCCCGCTATATCAACAGGAGCTCTTGTCAGAATCCGGGGACGGAACCCGCCCCCGGAAAAAGGATCTGTGATTACTTTACGTTGCCCAGGTCATTGACGGCAACCTTCACTTCGGGCATCGCGTCAATGGCGTTGGAAACGGTCACTTCACCGGCGAACATCTTGGCAACCAGCGCCTTGTAGTCATCCTCGGTGAAGCCGTCCGCCCACTGGGTGGAAGGAGCGATCTGGACGTAGTTGGCATCCGGATCCTCACCGACCAGGCCCAGGGTCTCCACTTTGCCGCCGAAGTTGGCGAAGTTTCCGGCCTTGGTTTCGGTCAGCAGAGTCTTCACGGTGGCAGCCAGGCCCTTCATCGCAGAGGTCACGGTCATGCCTGCGCCGTAATCGCCGTCGATCGTGGCAGCCTGGTCAACGTCAACGCCGATCACCTTGGCGCCGGCCTTCTGAGCAGCTTCGGCAGCGCTGGTGTAGATGCCGCCGCCGCAGGCGAACACGACTTCAACACCCTGATTCTGATACCAGTTGTCCATGTAGGCTGTGATGTCGGCATCACCGAAGAACTGACCGCCGTACACATACTCAACCTTCACCTGATCCGCGATATTGAGCTCTTCGGCAGCGGCATTGATGCCCTGTACATAGCCGAAGCCGTAGCGGATAACCGCGGGAACAGCCATGCCGCCCAGGAAGCCGAGATGCTTGTAGCCCAGCTTCACAGCTGCGTAGCCGGCCATATAGCCGCACAGCTCTTCCTGATAAACGGCGCAGTAGACATTGCTGCCCAGCGCGGCGCCGCCCAGGTCACCCTCGCTTACGTCCAGGGCAATGAACTTGATGTCGCTGTACTCTTCCTGAACGGATCCGATCGCGGGGCCGAACTTGTAGCCGGGCATCAGGATCACGTTGTAGCCTTCGTCCACAGCCTTGTCGATCTGAGCGATGCGGTCCGCGTCGGTGTCGGTCGCGGGCTGATAGTAGGTGAAGTCAGAGCCGTTTTCCTCGCACCAGGCTTTTCCGGCTTCGTAGGTGGTCTGGTTGAAGGACTGGTCGGTGATCGTGCCGACGTCGGTGATCATGGCAACGCGCATGTCTTCAGCGGAGGCCAGAGACATGACGGAAACCGCCATCAGGACAGCCAGAAGAATAGAAACCAATTTTTTCATAGATATTCCTCCTTTAAAATATAAGCATTGTGCCTGTACGGTCATTATAGCAGAAATCCTCTTCTTTGAAAAGGTCATTTTACAGGAAAATGAGGGATGCGTCCCGCTTGAATCACCGGAACCGGTGTGATAGAATCAGACCGAAAACACCGGGAGGAAGTTCATATGTCTGATATTATGGTTATCGGGATCGCCGGGGGAACGGGCAGCGGGAAGACCACGATCACCCGCCGGCTGACGGAGCGCTTCGGCGGGGATGTTTCCGTCATTCACCATGACAACTATTACAAGGCGCACCATGACCTTCCCTACGAAGAGAGGGCCCTGCTGAATTATGACCATCCGGATGCCTTTGATACCGACCTGCTGATAGAGGATCTGCGCAAGCTCCGCGCGGGCGAAACGGTTTACTGCCCCGTGTATGACTATTCCATTCATGACCGTACGGAGAAGACGCAGGAGATCCGGCCGACAAAGGTGATCATTGTGGAAGGGATCCTGATCTATGAAAACCGGGAGCTCTGCGATCAGATGGATATCAAGATCTATGTGGATACGGACGCGGACGTCCGCATCCTGCGGAGGATCCTGCGCGATGTCAAGGAGCGCGGAAGGAGCCTGGAGAGCGTGATCAACCAGTACCTGAGCACCGTCAAGCCCATGCATGAGCAGTTTGTGGAGCCGTCCAAGCGGAGAGCGGACGTCATCGTTCCGGAGGGCGGGCATAATCCCGTGGCGCTCGAAATGGTGATCCAGCGTGTCCGCGCGCATCTGGAGAAGGGGGAGAAGAAGTAATGGCCAAGCTGTATTTCAAATACGGCGTTATGGGATCCTCCAAATCCGCGCAGGCGCTGATCACCAAATTCAATTATGAAGAGCGCGGGATGACGGTCTGGCTGATCAAGCCCAGCGTGGACACGCGGGATGGGGCGGACATCATCCGCAGCCGGATCGGCCTGAGCTGCCCGGCGGACGTCATCACTCCGGAAATAAATCTGAAGGACGCCTATCACGCGAAGGGGAAGCGTGACGTGATCATCGCGGACGAGTCCCAGTTCTTCACGCCGGAGCAGATCGACCAGCTGCGGGAGCTGGTGGACGAGGAGGATCTGCCGGTGCTATGCTTCGGACTGAGAACGGACTTCCTGACTCATTTCTTTCCCGGGTCGCGGCGGCTGATGGAGCTGTCGGATTCGGTCACGGAGATCAAAACCGTCTGCTCCTGCGGAAGAAAGGCAACGGTCAATGCCCGGATCGACGGGCAGGGTATGATCGTGACGCAGGGGAGCCAGGTGATGCTCGGCGGCAATGACAGCTATCTGGCCATGTGCCATCAGTGCTGGAAGGAAACCATCGCGAAACAGCAAAAGTAAGGCAAAAGCCTTTTCAGAAGCTCCCAAATCAGCTATAATAAATAACAGCGTTTAACGCTGGGTAAAAGAATGAGAATCGGGAGGGATTATTTCATGTCTGTGATTGAACGGATCAAAGAAAAAGCAAAAACAAACGTGAAGCATATCGTCCTGGCGGAGGGCAGCGAGCCCAGAACTGTCCAGGCGGCCGCGAAGATCGTGGAGCAGGGGCTTGCCGCGATCACCCTGATCGGCAATGCCGATGAGATCAACAAGGTCGCGGCGGAAACCGGAACGAACCTGAAGGGCGTGGCGATCGTGGATCCCGCGACCTGTGAAAAGAGCGAAGCTTATGCCGCCAGGCTGTGCGAGCTGCGCCAGAAGAAGGGCATGACCATTGAGCAGGCCCGCGACCTGGTCTACAACAACACCCTTTATTTTGCCACCATGATGCTGAAGATGGATGACGCGGACGGCATGGTGGCCGGCGCGATCAATTCCACCGGCAATGTGCTGCGCCCCGCGCTGCAGATCATCAAGATGGCTCCCGGCATCTCCACGGCTTCCAGCTGCTTCATCATGGAGCTGCCCACGAAGGAATTCGGCGATGACGGCGTGATGCTCTTCGGCGACTGCGCCGTGAACATCGAGCCCAACGCGGATGAGCTGGCTGCCATTGCCATCGCCACCGCGAATACCTGCAAGTCCCTGCTGCAGAGCGAGCCCCGGGTGGCGATGCTCTCCTTCTCCACAAAGGGAAGCGCCAAGCATGACGTGGTGACCCTTGTACAGGAAGCGACTGCCAAGGCGAAGGAAATGGCTCCCGACCTCCTGCTGGACGGAGAGCTCCAGGCGGACGCCGCGCTGGTGGAAGAGGTCGCTGCGCTGAAGGCGCCCGGTTCCCCTGTCGCCGGCAAGAAGCCGAATGTCCTGATCTTCCCGAACCTGGGCGCCGGAAACATCGGTTACAAGCTGGTGCAGCGCCTGGCCGGCGCCAAGGCGATCGGACCGATCATTCAGGGCCTGGCAAAGCCTGTTAACGATCTTTCCCGCGGCTGCAACGTGGAGGAAATCGTGAACACCGTATCCGCAGTGGCGGTTATTGCCCAGGGCTGACGGAAAGCGAAGGTAAAGAAGAAAAACAGACGGGGACGGATTCCGGACAGAAGGAAAGGAAACCGTCCCCTTTCTTTGGAGGAGAAGGATGCGGTCCAGGCCGGGAAAACGGGAAGCCAGACGCAGGAGGTGAATCCGGCTGCAGGCAGGGCGGAAGGCCCTGGCTGTGCTTCTGGCCTGCGTGGCGGTTTACGCTCTGATCCGGCTGATCGGCTACGGCGCGGACTGGATCTCCTCCCGGAATACCGCCCGGGAGCTGCAGAAGGATTATTACGGCGCCGGGGCTC
Source organism: Clostridia bacterium (assembly GCA_017509255.1). GTDB lineage: Bacteria > Bacillota > Clostridia > Christensenellales > Aristaeellaceae > Aristaeella. Next base: position 172,459 of record JAFWQA010000001.1, read on the forward strand.
CGGCACCGGAGAGCTCACCCGAAACTCCTGCCGGAGAAACGGCTGTCCCGGACGCGGAGGAGGAGCCCGCTGAAACCGCGCTGCCGTCCCCGAAGCCGACGGATATTCCGACGGCCGTGCCGCCGCCTGCGGCAGAGACTCCGCTTCCGGCGGAAACCGCCGGGAATATCCGGCTGGGGCAGGCGACCTATCCTCCCCGGAAGGGAGCGGCCATCAGCGAAAAGTTTCAGGAGCTGCGAAGGAAAAACAGGGATATTGTCGGCTGGCTGACCGTTGAGGGACTTCTCGATGAGGCTGTTGTCCAGAGGGACAATGTGTTTTATCTGAATCATGACGCGAAGGGCCGCGAAAATGTAAACGGGGCCATCTTTCTGGATGCTGCCGTCAGCCTGGTCAGCCGGCCGTGGTCCGCCGTGCTGTACGGGCATAACATGAAAAACGGCACCATGTTCGGCGCCCTGCGCAATTTTGAGAGCAGCTCCTTTTATCGCAGAAATCCTTTTGTGACCTTCAACAGCATGTATGAGGACGGGCGCTATGTGATTTTTTCTGTCGGAGAGGTCAGTACGGTCAGCCGGAGAAGCAATTATCTGGATTTCTACGGCGTCATGACCGACGACAGGGCAGCCAGGCAGAAGGCGATCGATACGCTTCTGAGGTGCTCCGTTCATTCCTGCACGCTGGAGGTGAAGCCGGAGGACCAGCTTCTGCTCCTGGTGACCTGTGTGGAAGAGGATGAGAACAGAAGGGTGGTTGCGGCCAGGCGGATCCGGGAAGGGGAATCGGAGGAGAAGCTGAAGGAAACGGTCAGCTTCAGCCGACGGAAAAAATAAAAAATCGGGAAGAAAAAGAAGCAGCTTACAGGATGATGGGGGTGGCCGGCACGGCAGTCACTATATCCTGTGAGCCTTTTTCTTTCAAGCCTTTCAGGGCTTCCTTGCTTTATTTTTTCAAAAACAAAATTCTTGACAATTTTCCTCAGCCCCCTTATACTGTTAAGGCTGTTCCGTAAAGAATCGGGGCTGCCCCGATGGATGATTGATGTGAGGAGTTGTTGAAGATGTTCCGTACGTATCAGCCCAAAAAGCGTCAGCGCAGCAAGGTGCACGGCTTCCGTGCCCGTATGGCGACCAAGAACGGCCGCCGTGTTCTGGCTGCCCGCCGCGCCCGCGGCCGTAAAGAACTGACGGTGTAATAAACACCGCACAGCCGGCATGACATGACTGTGGATGAGGCCCGCCCGTTTGTTTGTGGCGGGCTTTTTCCATAAAGGATCATACCGGTTTTTCCCGTGACAGAAAATTCTCCGCAAAAGCGGAAAGGGATAATGATGGAGAAACAGTATCGGCTGCAAAAAAACAGAGCGTTTCAGTATGTCTACCGGCGTGGACATTCTGTCGCCTGTCGGGATCTGGTCATGCTCTTTGCGCCCGGCAAGGAGCTGAAGGTCGGCTTTTCCGTCAGCAAGAAAGTGGGCAACGCTGTGGTCAGGAACAGGACCAAGCGGCGTCTGCGTGAATGCTTCCGGCCCCGTCTGGGGGATGTGAAAACCGGCCTGTACGTGATCGTCGCCAGACCATCAGCCGCAAAGGCCACCTTCCAGAGCCTGCAGAGGGATACGCAGTACCTGCTGAAGAAGCAGAATGCGCTGAAGGAAGGGTATCGCGCCGAATGAAACGGTTCCTTCTTGCCCTGATCCGGTTTTACAGACGGAATCTCAGCCGCCGGAAAAGAATGCCCAGCTGCCGTTATATTCCCACCTGCTCCCAGTATGCCGTGACCGCCATAGAGCGTTACGGCGCGTGGAAGGGCGGGAGGATGGCACTGTGGAGGCTGCTCCGATGCAACCCTTTCAGCAAAGGCGGTTACGATCCCGTACCGGAGGATCTGTATACTATGTTAAGGAGGGAATAACCCCGCAATGAACCAAGCACTTTTTGACATCCTGTCCTGGATCAATTCCTGGGTGGGAAGCTGGGGCTGGGCGATGGTGATCTTCACCTTTCTGATCCGTCTGGTCCTGACGCCTCTGGATCTGAAAAGCCGGGTCGGCATGCGCAAGACCCAGAAGCTGCAGCCCAAACTGCAGGAGCTGCAGAAGAAGTACGCCAATGACAAAGAAAAACTGAACGCCAAGACAGCGGAACTGTACAAAAAGGAGCACATCAATCCGCTGTCCAGCTGCCTGCCGCTGCTGCTGACCTGGCCGATCCTGATCATCGTGTTCGGCGCGATGCGTACGGTCGCCAACAAGGAACTGCTGCTGCAGCTGACCCAGATCCTGAATAACGAAACGCCGACACTGGAGCCCTTCCTCTGGATCAAGAATCTGTGGATGCCCGACAGCCTGTTTTCATCGGCATGGCCGGATCTGGGCACCCTGCGCCAGATCTCCACGGATCAGTGGAAGGAATGGTTCAACGGACTGGAGACCGTTCCCGCGCTGCTGAAGGATCTGAACCTGACGGCAGAGAGCTTTGACGGTTCCACCCTGCAGGCGACCATCGAAGCGATCCAGAACGCCATAGTCAACGGCAACGCCGCATACGCGAACGCTGTCAGCGCTAACGCGGGCTGGTCCTTTAACCTGCTGATCACCCGGCTGACGGTGGTGAAGGAATACAACGGCTATCTGCTGCTGCCGATCCTGTCCGCCGTTTCCCAGATCGTGATGACCAAGGTCACCGGAAGCCAGCAGGGGCAGGAGGGCAATCCTCAGGCAGCTTCCACCGGCAAGATGATGACCTGGTTCTTCCCGATTTTCTCACTGGTCATCTGCGTGGGCTACAGCTCCGCGTTTGCCCTGTACTGGGTAGCCGGCAACGTGATCATGATGATTCAGACACTGATTCTCAATAAAGTACTGGACGCGAAAGAACAGAACGCGGCGATTGCCGGGGAGGGTACAGTCAAATGAGAGAGTATGAAGCTTCTGCGAAGACTGTAGAGGAAGCTATTGAAAAGGGACTTCAGGAGCTTGGCGTTTCTATCGGTGACGTGGACGTAAACGTTGTGGAAGAAGGCAGCAAGGGCCTGTTCGGCCTGTTCGGTTCCCGTATGGCGAAGGTCCGCCTGACGGTAAAGGCGGACAGGGAGGATCCTCTCGGCAACCTGATCGCGGAGGACAAGCCCGCTCCCAAGGCGAAGAAGAACGTTCCGGAAAAGAAGAGCGCTCCCAAGGCGGAGCCCAAAGCCGAAAAAGAAGAAAAGCCCGCGAAGCCTTCCTCCGGAGCGGAGAAGAAGCAGGCTCCCAAAGCGGAGAAGAAACCGGCTGTGAAGGAAGAGACCGCGGAAGAAAAGAGCGAACCCGCACAGGCTCCGGAAGAATTCCGTCCGATGGAAAAGCCGGAAATCACGATGATCCCGGACGACCAGCTGGACGCGGACAGCGCGGCGGGTATCGCGGGTGCGTTCCTGAAGGAGATCACCCGCCTGATGGGCGTTGAGGTGACCGTGGACATGGGTACGGACCCCGAAGGCAATGTGTACGGATTCATGACCGGCGATACGCTGGGCATTCTGATCGGGCGCCGCGGAGAGACGCTGGACGCGCTTCAGTATCTGACCAGCCTGAAGGTCAACCGCGGCCGGGAAAGCTATACCCGTGTCACACTGGATACGGAGAACTACCGCGCACGCCGTGAGGACACCCTGATCCGGCTGGCGAACAGAATGGCGAACAGGGCATCCCGGACCGGCCGGAAGGTGAATCTGGAGCCCATGAATCCTTATGAACGCCGGATCATTCACTATGCCCTGCAGAAGAATGAGCAGGTCGTGACACATTCCGAGGGTGAGGAACCCAACAGGCATGTGGTCATTGCGCTGAAGAAATAAGACAGGAGGGTTATTCCATGCTGGATATCAATCTGCTCCGGAATGATCCCGACAAGGTCCGGGAAAACATCCGGAAAAAGTTTCAGGACCAGAAGCTGCCCATGGTGGATGAGGTGATCGCCTTTGACCGTGAGTACCGTGAGGCACAGCAGCAGGCAGACGCGCTGCGCAACCGCCGCAAGGTCATCAGCAAACAGATCGGCGGCCTGCTGGGGAAGGGGCTGAAGGATGAAGCAGAGAAAGCCAAGGCGGAGGTCAACGCCATCGCGGAGGAACTGACAGCGCTGGAAGAAAAGGAAGAAACGCTGAAGGAAGAGATCCGCAAGCGGATGCTCGTGATCCCCAATATTATCGATGACAGCGTTCCGATCGGAAAGGACGACAGCGAGAACGTCGAGATCGAGCGCTTCGGCGAGCCTGCCGTGCCGGATTTTGAGATCCCCTATCATGTGGATATCATGGAAAGGCTCAGCGGCATCGATCTGGATGCCGCCCGCAAAACCAGCGGGAACGGCTTCTATTATCTGATGGGAGACATTGCCCGGCTGCACAGCGCCATCCTCAGCTACGGCAGGGATTTCATGATCGACCGGGGCTTTACCTACTGCGTGCCGCCTTTCATGATCCACGGCGACGTGGTGACCGGGGTGATGAGCTTTGCCGAGATGGAAAACATGATGTACAAGATCGAGGGCGAGGATCTGTATCTGATCGGAACCTCCGAACACAGCATGATCGGCAAGTTTATCGACACGATCCTGGATGAGGAGACCCTGCCCCGCACGCTGACCAGCTACAGCCCCTGCTTCCGCAAGGAAGTCGGCGCCCACGGCATCGAAGAGCGCGGCGTATACCGCATCCATCAGTTTGAAAAGCAGGAGATGATCGTGGTCTGCAAGCCCGAGGAGTCTCCCCTGTGGTTCGACAGGCTCTGGCAGAACACGGTGGACTTCTTCCGCTCGCTGGATATCCCGGTACGCACGCTGGAATGCTGCTCCGGCGATCTGGCTGACCTGAAGGTGAAAAGCCTGGACGTGGAAGCCTGGTCACCCCGGCAGAAAAAGTATTTTGAGGTGGGCTCCTGCTCCAATCTGGGAGACGCGCAGGCACGCCGGCTGCAGATCCGCGTGAAGGACAGGGACGGAAAGAAATACTTTGCGCATACGCTGAACAATACCTGCGTGGCGCCGCCCCGTATGCTGATCGCGTTCCTCGAGAACAACCTGCGCGCGGACGGAACCGTCGCGATTCCGGAAGCGCTGCGGATGTATATGGGCGGAAAGGATCATATCGGATAAGGCTCCGGGATGCTTCAGGGCTTTGCGGCCGTTGGCCGCAAAGCCTTTTCCGACCGTTGGTCTTTTGATGTTCTTTCCACGGAAACACATTGACTTTATTCTTGGATACAGCATAATATTGTCCTACAGTATGCCGCGGTCACCCGAAAAGTGACCGTGGTTCTTTACGGAGGGAACGTATGAACCTGACTCAGAAGATTCTGAATGCCCACCTGCTCAGCGGGCGGCTGATACCCGGGGAGGAGATCTCCATCCGGATCGACCAGACGCTGACGCAGGATTCCACCGGTACGATGGCTTATCTGCAGTTTGAAGCCATGGGGATCGGCCGGGTCAAAACGAAGAAGAGCGTTGCCTATATTGACCATAATACGCTGCAGACCGGCTTTGAAAACGCGGACGACCATCAGTATATCCAGACCGTGGCGAAGAAGCACGGCATTTACTGCTCCAAGCCGGGCAACGGCATCTGCCATCAGGTGCAGCTGGAACGCTTCGGGATTCCCGGCTATACCCTCCTGGGCAGTGACAGCCATACCCCCACGGGCGGCGGCATCGGCATGCTGGCGATCGGCGCCGGGGGCCTGGATGTGGCTGTGGCCATGGGCGGCGGAGCCTATTTCCTGACCTGCCCGAAGGTGGTCGGGATCCGGCTGACCGGAAAGCTTCCCTATGCGGTGGCGGCTAAGGATATTATTCTGGAGGTGCTTCGCCGGCTGAGTGTCAAGGGCGGCGTCGGCAAGGTGATGGAATATATCGGCGAGGGCGTGAAGACCCTGACGGTGCCGGAACGCGCGACGATTGCCAACATGGGCGCCGAGCTGGGCGCCACAACTTCTGTTTTCCCCAGTGACGAGGTGACGGAGGCTTTCCTGAAGGCGCAGGGAAGAGCGAAGGATTTCACCCCGCTGGCGGCGGACGCGGATGCCGAATACGACGAGATTGTCGATATCGATCTGAGTGAGCTTGTACCGCTGGTCGCGCAGCCGCATATGCCGGATAATGTGGATACCGTGGAGCATGTGGGCCCGATCAAGGTGGACCAGGTGTTCATCGGCTCCTGCACGAACTCCAGCTATCAGGATATGATGCGCGTTGCCCGGATCCTGAAGGGCAAGACCGTGCATCCGGAGGTCAGCCTGGTGATCGGCCCGGGCAGCAAGCAGGTGCTGACCATGCTGGCGCGCAACGGCGCGCTGGCCGATATGCTCGGCGCCGGCGCCCGGATCCTGGAGAGCGCCTGTGGCCCCTGCATCGGGATGGGACAGAGCCCCAAGACCAACGCGGTCAGCGTCCGCACAAACAACCGTAACTTCTATGCCCGCAGCGGGACTGCTTCCGCAGGCATCTATCTGACCAGCTGCGAAACGGCAGCCATTACGGCCCTGACCGGCGTGCTGACGGATCCGAGGACCCTGGACCTGGATCTGACCGTGGAGCAGCCGAAGGAATTCGAGGTCAATGACAATCTGGTCATTCCGCCCGTGGCGGAAGGCATGGAGGATACCGTGGAGGTCGTCCGCGGCCCCAACATCAAGCCCTTCCCGCTCGGAAAGAAGCTGGAGGATACGGTAAGCGGCAAGGTGCTCCTGAAAATGGAGGACAACATCACCACCGACCATATCATGCCCAGCAATGCGAAGCTGCTGCCCTTCCGCAGCAACATACCGCATCTGAGCAATTTCTGCCTGACTCCTGTGGATGAAACCTTCCCGGAGCGCGCCAAGGCGGAGGGCGGCGGCCTGCTGGTGGCCGGCGCAAACTACGGGCAGGGCTCCAGCCGGGAGCACGCGGCGCTGGTTCCCCTGTATCTGGGGATCCGCGCGGTGGCTGCCAAGAGCTTCGCTCGTATCCATCAGGCCAACCTGATCAATAACGGCATCCTGCCTGTTACCTTTGAGAACGAGGCGGACTATGACCGGATCGATCAGGGCGACGCGCTCTCCCTGCCGGACGTGCGGGAGAAGATCGCGGCGAAGCAGGAGAAGCTGATTCTCCGGAACGAGACGAAGAAGGAGGAATACACCGTCCTTCTGCCGCTGACAGACCGTCAGCGGGGCATGATCCTGGAAGGCGGACTGATCAACTATACCAGGGCAAACGCATAAGCTTTTTCAGGAGCGTTTTACGGGCGGTTCCCGGCGGGGACCGCTCTTTTATTGCAATCAAAACACAAAATAGGTATAATCAAACGGAAGTAAGAAATCTGGAGGATAGGATCCGTGAAGATATCGGAGGCATTTCGGAAGGCAGGCCGGGTTTATTTCGGACATTTCGGCTCAGCTGTCGGATTTCTGGTCATTGAATTATGCCTGACGCTGATGTGCCTGGCACCGGCTCTTTTCCTGACGGACGGCAAACTGACGGTCTGGACGGCGGCGATGATCCCGATGTGGCTGCTGATCATGCTGCCGGCGCGGATGAACGCAGCGGAAGCCATGAAGGATGCACTGAACGGCGGAAGCCTGTACAGCGGCCGGCTGGCGGATCCCGCGCGGTATGGGGGGAAGCTGCTGTCCGGACTGAAACGGCTTTTCTTTCTGCTGATCTGGAGCGTTCCGCTTCTTTTCTGCGCTTATCAGGTAAAAATCCACATTGCCGGGGAGACGGATATCATTACGCTGCTGGAGATCATCAAGGACAACTTCGGCGGAGGGAATACCGTTCAGGGAGTTTTCTTCATCCTGCTGATCGCAGCGGCAACGCTGCTGGTGCTGGCAGCCGGCTGCGCGTTTCACAGCGGAGCCCGTCATGCGCGCGCGCAGGGGGATCCGAAGCTGGTGAACGGCCATCACGGGAAAATCATGCTGACCTGGCTGTGCGCGCTGGTGACTCTGCTGCCGCTGATCGCCGCGCTGGGGATCCTTGTGCTGAGGTATGCGCCCGCACTGGGCAATCCGGAAGAACTGATCAGCGGGAGCGCGCATCTTCCGTCCACAAGGATCTCCGCCGTTATTCTTGCGGCCGGCGCTGTGCTGACGGTACCGCTGCTTCCGCTGCGGTCCCTGATCAGCGCCGCGTTTGTCGACGGACTGAAAGGAAAGGACGCATGATGAAAATCCGGCTGGACCGGTGGCTGGCCGCGCTGAGCGTGGGCAGCCGTACCGAGGTCAGGGAATTGATCCGGAAGGGTCGGGTGTCCGCGGACGGGAAAACCGTGCGGGATCCGGCCCTCTCTTTTGATACGGACTCCGCAGTCCTTCAGCTGGACGGAAAAACGCTGGACGGACGCCTTGTCCGTCATGTTATGCTGAATAAACCGGCGGGGCTGCTGACGGCGGCCAGGGACAGAAAGCAGCCGACCGTGATGGATCTGCTTCCGGGGGAATATGCCGGGATCGGCTGTATGCCGGTGGGACGCCTGGATAAGGATACGACCGGCTTGCTGCTGCTGACCTGCGACGGGGAAATGAATCACCGGCTTCTTGCTCCCGGACGCCATGTGGACAAGGTTTACAGGGCATCCGTATCGGGACGCCTGACGGAACGCGAGGTACTGGCGTTCGCTGAAGGACTGGAGCTGAGCGACTTCAGGGCAAAACCGGCTGAGCTGAGGATCCTTACCGCCGGGGAGGAATCCTCCGAAGCGGAGGTGACCGTGACTGAGGGAAAGTTCCATCAGGTGAAGAGAATGTTTTCCGCAATAGGGCATGAAGTACTGACGCTCCGGCGCCTGCGTTTCGGCCCGCTGACGCTTGATGAGGCTCTTTCCGAGGGACAGTGGCGCGAACTGACGGAAGGGGAGCTTCGGCTGCTGAGACAGGCGGCCGGAATGGAGGAAGCATGAACGACCAGTATTATACGCGTGAACCGGCCAGTGAATCCCGGCCGGTGGACTGCGCCTTTGAATACAGAGGGAAAAGGCTGTCCTTCCGGACAGACGCGGGGGTTTTTTCCCGGGGTGAGCTGGATACGGGGACCCGCCTCCTGCTGGACGCGCTGCCGGAAAAGCTTTCCGGCAGCATTCTGGACATGGGCTGCGGCTGGGGAGCCATCGGGATCAGCGTCAAGAAGGTCTGGCCGGAAACCGCTGTGACTATGGCGGACGTGAATCTGCGGGCGCTGGAATGGAGCCGGTGGAACGCCGCAAAGAACGGCGCGGAGGTGGAATGCGTGGAGAGCGACGGCTTTGCCTCGCTGGGAGGAAAACAGTTTGACGCGGTGATCACCAATCCGCCGATCCGGGCGGGAAAGCAGGTCATCTATCGGATGTTTGAGGATGCCGAAAAGGCGCTGTGTCCCGGCGGAAGCCTGTTTCTTGTGATCCGGAAGCAGCAGGGGGCGGAAAGCTGCGTGAAATACCTGAAAACGCTTTTCTCCTCCGTGGAGAAGCTGGACCGTTCCGGAGGATTCTGGGTGCTGGAAGCAAAAAAAGCATAAAAACAGCGGCGGATCAGGAAGATCCGCCGCTTTCACGTCCTTTATCCCTTGACGGAAAAGTTTCCGTTTTCATCCAGATCCACCGTCAGGGTGGCGCCGGGCTCGACGTCCGCGGCGATTACCTTCCGGGCGATCAGGGTTTCCACCTTGCTCTGCAGGTACCGTTTCAGCGGGCGCGCTCCGTAGACCGGGTCGAATCCGCGGTCGATGACGGCCTCCAGGGCACGGTCTGTCAGCCGGACATGCAGCTGCTTGTCTTCCATGCGCGCATTGAGGTTTTTGACCATCAGCGCCACGATGGAGGCGATCTCGTTCCGGGTCAGGGGCTTGTAGAAGACGATCTCATCGATCCTGTTCAGGAACTCCGGCCGGAAGTGGGTCTTCAGCAGGCGGCTGACCTGGCCGCGGGCTTCCTCCGAGATCTCACCGTCATGGATACCGTCCAGAATATATTCGCTGCCCAGGTTGCTGGTCATGATCAGGATGGTGTTCTTGAAATCCACCGTCCGGCCCTGGCTGTCGGTGATCCGGCCGTCATCCAGAACCTGCAGGAGTACATTGAACACATCCGGGTGCGCCTTTTCCACCTCATCGAAGAGGACCACGCAGTAGGGATGCCGGCGTACGGCTTCCGTCAGCTGACCGCCTTCATCGTAGCCCACATATCCGGGCGGTGCGCCGATCAGGCGGGAGACGCTGAATTTTTCCATGTATTCGGACATATCGATCCGGACCATGTTCTTTTCATCGTCGAAAAGCGCCTGGGCAAGAGCCTTGGCCAGCTCGGTCTTGCCGACGCCGGTCGGCCCGAGGAACAGGAAGGAGCCCAGCGGCCGGTTCGGGTCCTGAATGCCCGCGCGGCTGCGGAGAATGGCTTCCGCGACCTTCTGCACAGCTTCATTCTGGCCGATGACACGCTCGTGAAGCACATCCTCCAGATGCAGCAGCTTTTCCCGCTCACCCTCCATCAGTTTGCTGACGGGAATACCTGTCCAGCGGCCGACGATCCGGGCGATCTCCTCCTCGGTGACCCGGTCGCGCAGCAGGCTGTTCTCGCCCTTGCTTTCCTCAGCAATGGCCTCCTCCTTTTCCAGCTCCTGCTTCAGCTTCGGCAGCTCGCCGTACTTGAGCTCGGCGGCCTTGTTCAGATCGTAGCTGCGCTCGGCCTGTTCGATCTGGGCGTTGACGCGCTCGATCTCCTCGCGCAGGCCGGTCACTTTGGAAATGGCATTCTTTTCCGCTTCCCATCGCGCTTTCATGGAGCTGAAGGTGTCCCGGTTTTCGGCCAGCTCCTTCTGTACTTCAGCCAGATGGGCCTGACTGAGCTTGTCGTCATCCTTCTTCAGGGCGGCTTCCTCGATCTCCAGCTGCATGATCTTTCGGCGGATATCGTCCAGCTCGGTCGGAAGGGAATCGATCTCTGTCCGGATCATGGCGCAGGCTTCATCCACAAGGTCGATGGCCTTATCCGGCAGGAAACGGTCAGTAATGTAGCGGTTGGAAAGCGTGGCGGCGGCGATCAGGGCGCTGTCCTGGATCTTGACGCCGTGGAAGACTTCATAGCGGTCCTTGAGTCCGCGAAGGATCGCGATCGTGTCTTCCACGGTCGGCTCGTTGACCATAACCGGCTGAAAGCGCCGTTCCAGTGCCGCGTCCTTTTCAATGTACTGCCGGTATTCGTTCAGCGTGGTGGCGCCGATGCAGTGCAGCTCACCTCTGGCCAGCATGGGCTTGAGGATGTTGCCGGCGTCCATCGCGCCGTCCGCCTTGCCGGCGCCGACGATCGTGTGCAGCTCATCGATGAAAAGAATGATGCGCCCCTCGCTCTTTTTGATTTCCGCCAGAACGGCCTTCAGCCTTTCCTCAAACTCACCGCGGAACTTGGCTCCGGCGATCAGGCTGCCCATATCCAGGGAGAACACGGTGCGGTCCTTCAGGCTGTCCGGCACATCGCCCCGGACGATCCGCTGGGCCAGGCCTTCCGCGATAGCGGTCTTGCCGACGCCGGGCTCACCGATCAGCACCGGGTTGTTCTTGGTTTTCCGGGAAAGGATGCGGATGACGTTCCGGATCTCGCTGTCGCGGCCGATGACCGGATCCAGCTTCTGTTTGCGGGCCAGGTCCACCAGGTCGGAGCCGTATTTTTTCAGCGCGTCATAGGTTTCCTCCGGGCTGTCGGAGGTGACGCGGGTCGCGCCCCGGACCTCACTGAGCGCTTTCAGGAATGTGTCCGGGCGGTAATTCAGGGAACGAAGCAGCTTCTGGACGGAAGCGGATGGTTTTGCGCAGATGCCCATCCAGACGTGCTCCACGGACAGATATTCGTCCTTCATCTGCTGAGCGGTTTTTTCCGCCTCCAGCAGCGCTTTTTCCAGATCCGGAGAGATATAAACCTTTCCGGGTTCCCGGCCGGAACCGGACACACGGGGGATCCGGCTGACCGCGTCTTCCAGCCCTTTGCGAAGCTCGGAAACGGAGACGCCGCATTTGGCCAGCAGCTGGGGAATGAGGTCCGCATCGTTTTCGGTCAGCGCCGACAGCAGGTGTTCCTGCTCCACCTGCATATGCTGATATTCAACAGCCAGAGACTGAGCACGCTGCAGGGCGCTGACGGTCTTCTGCGTAAACTGATTCATATTCATACAAATCGCCTCCTTCGCGACGGTTATCCTGAAGGATCAAACTTTGACTATCTTTGACCTTCAAGAATATTATAGGCTGTCCGGACGGATTGTCAAGGGTTTTTTGAAAAATCGGGAGGAAAATCGGGCAACGGATGCGGCGAATTCCGCTCCGGGATGAGAAACGGGAGACTTGCGGCATCCCGGGACGGCAGATATAATGAAGAAAAGGACAGGGAAAAGAACGCGTGAAAGGAAAAACACATGAAAGGGAAAAAGCGGGTAATTCTGCTGTCTGCGCTGCTGGCTCTGACAGCTCTGGGTGCCGGGAAAACATATGCGGAGGGGGAAAAGGTTATGATCTGGAAGCATCTTGATCAGCATAATCCGGTCATGGTACAGCGTTTCGGGGCGGATCCCTGGGCAATGGTTTACGGGGACCGCGTTTATCTGTATATGACAGGAGATGAGCCTGTTTATCTGGCGGACGGGAAAGTCAAAACGAACGATTACGGCAATATCCGGTCTCTGCGGGTGATATCCTCGGAGGATCTGGTCAACTGGACGGATCACGGCTCAGTAAACGCGGCCGGACAGAAGGGAGCTGCGAAATGGGCGGGCAATTCCTGGGCACCCTGCGCCGCGTGGAAAAACATTGACGGGAGGGACAGGTTCTTTCTGTATTTCGCCAACAGCGGAGGCGGTATCGGCGTGCTGACGGCAGATAGTCCGACCGGGCCTTTCACGGATCCGCTCGGCAAGCCGCTGGTCAGCCGGAGGACACCCACCTGCGCGGAGGTGACCTGGCTGTTTGATCCGGCCGTACTGGTGGATGACGACGGGCAGGGATATCTGTATTTCGGCGGCGGCATTCCCGCCGGAAAGGAAGCGGCTCCGGGGACGGCGCGCGTGGTAAAGCTCGGAGCGGATATGATCTCCCTGGACGGGGATCCGGTCCGGATCGATCCGCCGTGGCTGTTTGAGGATTCCGGCATCAATAAGATCGGCGATACCTACGTCTATTCCTACTGCAGCAATTTCAATGTGCCGCAGAAGGGCAGCGAATACGGCTTTTACAGTGGGGAGATCGTCTATATGACTTCCGATTCTCCCATGGGTCCGTTTGTTTTCGGCGGGCGTGTACTGAAAAATCCGGAAGCGTATTTCGGTGTGGGCGGGAACAATCATCACTGCATGTTCTCCTTCCGGGGCAAATGGTATATTACCTATCACGCGGCGACGCTCGATAAGGACAAAAAATGGAATGCCGGATACCGCAGCACTTTTGTGGACGACCTGGTCCTCGGCGAAAACGGGCTTCCGGCGCTTTCGAAAGGCACAAAAACGGGTGTGAAGCAGCTTCTTCCGTTTGATCCCTACCGGGAGAACGACGCGGCGGCAATGGCTTCCATCGCCGGAGCGAAGACGGAGCTCGAGGATCCGTCGGACACAGCGGCGGGTACCGGGAAAATGAAGGTCTGTTCCACGCGGGCAAAAGGCTGGACTGCCGTCAGTGCCGCAGCCTTCGGGGAAAAAGGCGCGAAGGCGCTGGAGCTGAAGTGCCGCGGGCCGGTCGGCGCGAAAATTTTCCTGCTCACGGACGGGCCGCAGTCCGAGCCGATGGGAACGGCGGTCCTTTCATCAGCGGATGCATGGGAGACTGTGACGCTGGAGCTGACCGGGGCGCTTCAGGGAACGCATGACCTGTATATATGCTTTGAACAGCCGGGTATCGAGCTGAGCTCCTGGAGGGCTGTTCCGGAAACCTGAGAACAGGAGGAAACCAAATGAAGCGGATCATGACGGGACTTCTGGCCGTGGCTCTGTTTCTGGGGACCGCGGTGACGCCGGGACGCTCGGAGGGGGACTCCGGGCTGTTTGTCCGGAAAATCGAAGGCCTGCCCGAGGATTTTATCCTCGGCATGGACGTTTCCAGCGTGACCGCGCTGGAAAAGAGCGGCGTGACCTACCGCAGCCGGGATGGCGCGGAGGGGGACCTTTTCGCGCTGCTTGCCGGCGCGGGGATCAATTATATCCGTGTCCGTATCTGGAATGATCCCTATACGGCGGACGGAAGAGGCTACGGCGGCGGAAACTGCGACCTGCAGAACGCGGTCCTGATCGGGAAACGGGCGGCGGAACACGGCATGAAGCTGCTGGTGGATTTTCATTATTCCGATTTCTGGGCGGATCCGGGCAAGCAGCAGGTTCCGAAAGCCTGGGCCGGGCTGGGGATCGAGGAAAAGGCGGATGCCCTGTACAGGTATACGCTGGAGAGCCTGAACGCCCTGCGGGAAGGCGGGGCGGACGTCGGCATGGTGCAGATCGGCAACGAGACCAACGGCAGGCTCTGCGGGGAAAAGATCTGGATGAATATCGTCTGGCACCTGATGGGCGCGGGCTGCCGCGCTGTCCGCGAATTTGATCCCGCAGTGAAGATCGCCGTTCATTTCGCGAATCCGGAGAACACGGAGGCCTATCTGAGCTGGGCTTCCAAGCTGGCTTACTACCAGCTGGATTACGACGTGTTCGCCACGAGCTATTATCCGTACTGGCACGGCACGCTGGAAAACCTGAAAAGCATTCTGTCACAGATCCGGGACACCTACGGGAAGCAGGTGATGGTGGCGGAGACCAGCTACGCGTATACGCTGGAGGATACCGATTTCTCCGGCAATACGATCGGGGAGGGCGGTGCCTTTGAGAAGCCGTATCCCTTCACGGTGCAGGGACAGGCCAACGAGGTACGGGACGTGGCGGCGGCCGTCAGCGAGATTGGCGGGCTGGGGATCTTCTACTGGGAAGGCGCGTGGATCTCGGTCGGACGGAACAGCTATGAGGAGAATTTTGAAAAATGGGAGAAATACGGCAGCGGCTGGGCAGCCAGCGCGGCGGCGGGATACGATCCCAAGGACGCGGGGAAATACTACGGCGGTTCCGCCTGTGACAATCAGGCGATGTTTTCCCCGGACGGCACGGCGCTGGAAAGCCTGGAGGTTTTCCGTTTCCTGCGGGAGGGACACGAGGTCCCGGTCAAAGCGGACAGCATGGAGGATGCCTTCCTGTCCGTGGATATCGGCAGGGAGATCGTGCTTCCGGATTCGGTTTACGCCGTCATGAATGACGGAAGCCGCGCGCGGGTGCCGGCCGCCTGGCAGCTGCCGGAGGGCGGGATCGACAGCTCCTTTGAACACAGCGTTACCCTGAGCGGGACAGCCGGCGGCAGGACG
Organism: Clostridia bacterium; assembly: GCA_017509255.1. Lineage (GTDB taxonomy): Bacteria > Bacillota > Clostridia > Christensenellales > Aristaeellaceae > Aristaeella. The sequence goes on from JAFWQA010000001.1 coordinate 187,825, forward strand.
GTGAACTGTACGGTCAGCATCGTCCGCTCCAATTACGCAAAGAACTATTCCTTTGAAGAACAGGACCTGAGCATGTGGCAGGCAGTGGATCTGGGCAAAACGGAGCAGCTGTACTGCGAGGAGAAGAAAAACGATTCCCTGACCGGGGAAAAGCACTGGCATTTCTATTCCGCGGCGGCAAATTCCGTCCGCTTTACCCTGGAGCAGAAGCTGATCCTGCCGGCGGGCACCTGGAGCTACCGCATTTCCGTGATGGGAGGCGACGCGGGGAATCAGGAGATCTACAGCTATGTGAAGCTGGACGGGGAGGAGACCGCCCGGAAGGAGACGGAGGTGACCTCCTGGAACAGCTGGGCGACACCTGAGATCACCTTTGCCTGCGCAGAGGGGCAGGAGGTGACCTGCGGGATCTACGTCCGCTGCGACGGCGCGGGCGCCTGGGGAAAGATCGACGACATGCAGGTGGTTACCGCGCGATAATAGAAAAGCAAACGATCGGAGGGAACGGGAAATGGGAATGAAAGCGGTTCCGGAAATCATTCCGCTGGGGGACGGAGCCCGGTGCTGGGCGCATGCGTTTGAAAGCTTCCGGGTCAAGGTCTATGTCCCGAGGGAGGATCCGCTGGCGGATACCGTTAATTTCGGCTTCAAAGCGCCGTATCTGCTGGTGTTCGAGGAAACGGAAAGAAGTATGGAGGACGCGGTCCGCTTTGCGGAGGAAAGCGGGCTGGCGGAGATCGCGCGGCAGTATTCCACCAGCGTGGTATCCGTCTTTCCGGCATCGGGGAGCTGGGAGACGGCATCCCCGTTCCTGTTTGCCGACCTGATCGCCGAATCCCGGATCCATGAGTATTTCCGGGACGGTGTCGTGACGGCAAAGAACCGTTTTACCGGCCTGTGGGAGGACTGCTTTATCCGGGGCGCCATCTACCGTACCTGCGTATACGGCTTCGGCGCATCCGCGGACTGGCTGGCCCGGAACTGCATGAAAACCCTGCAGGGGCAGTATCTGTGGGGCCCGGGGGAGATCACTCCGGCGGTGCTTTCCCTGGAGCGCCTGAGCGTGATGCCGGCGCCGGAGCGGGAGGATATCCCCGTGATCTCCGTCGGCAATCCGGAGGAGATCGACCGGGCGCTGGGACACAGCTGCCGGCATTTGCTGATCAAAAGGGAAGCGGAGTACGCAAAGGATTTCCGCTGCTTCGCCGGCCGGTGGAGAAGATGGTGCGGCGTACTGCAGGAAGAAGAGGACATGGACGCGCTGGGCATGACGGAGGAGCCGGCGTATGAAACGGTCAGGACTTCCCCGGACAACAGGGGGGACGATCAGGGAACGGAAGAACACAGGATCGGGTATGTGGCGTACTATAACAAGGATCTTTTCAGCCGCGGCCCCGTTCCGCTGCTGCTGGCTTTTCACGGCGGCGGGGATTCCGCTTTCTATATCGCGGATATTTCCGGCTGGTACCGGATCGCGCATAAATACGGGTTCCTGCTGGTCTCGGTGGAGAATCACCTGAACAGCACCGCGGCGGAAACCGTGGAGCTGATCGAAAAACTGAAGAAAAAGTATCCGGTCGACGAACACCGGATCTATGCCAGCGGCTTCTCCATGGGCGGCTGCAAGTCCTGGGACCTGATGCAGGAGTATCCGCAGGTGTTTGCCGCGCTGGCGCCCATGGACGCGACCTTTGAGGTCGGTCTGAACCTGTACGGGCAGAAGGCGCCGAAGGAAATCAACAGCAGCGTCCCCGTACCGGTGTTTTACGCCGGAGGGGAGATCACGCCGCTGCCGGAGCTGCCGTTCCAGGCCGAGAAATGCCTGGAGCGGATCAGGTGGCTCTTTGGCGTTAACCGGGTGAAAACGCCGTACAGCGTCCGCTTTGAGGACCGGGAGAACTGGCCGGAAAAGATCTGGGGGATCCGGGGCGACAGGGTGGAGAAGACGGACGATCCCTCCCGCGGCAGCGTGCTGACAGTGAACCTCTTTGAGAGTGAGGACGGCGTATTCCGCACGGCGCTCGCAAGCATCAGCGGACAGGGCCATGAGTGCCGGGAGCATACCTGCGACAGGGCCTGGCGGTTTATGGCGCAGTTTACCCGCCGATAAACAGGCGGTCGGTCCGTCGTGAAAAAAAAGCAAACAGAAAAATGTTTTGCTCTGTGTGGACAATTCGGGTATCCTGTGTTATAATTCCGATGCTTGAATAATAAATATGGATCCGAAGGGGCCGGAGGGCATGGGGTGCCCTGTTTCTGAACCGGTTCAATCCTTCGATGAAATGTTTATTTGTTTCCTGCCGCTTTGAGAAGCGGTTAAAACGCGGGTGTTTCCGCATTATAAAGAAGGAGGAAATCTCTATGAAGAAAGTTCTCTCTGTGTTCCTTGCGCTGACGATGGCGCTCGCCATGTGCGTGACCGCCGTTGCCGACGACAAACCGCTGGCTGGCACATACGATGTGAAGATCTGGGTGGCTGAAGCCATCGTGGACCTGACCAAGGCCCAGATCGACAACTATAATGCCACCAACGAAGACGGGATCGTCATCAATCCCACCATTGAAGCGGTCTCCGAGGCGGATTCCGCCACGCAGATGCTGCTGGACGTTGAAGCCGGCGGCGACCTGTACTGCTTCGCGCAGGACCAGTTCGCCCGTCTGGTGCAGGCCGGTGCCCTGGCTCAGCTGGGCGCGGGCGCCAGCGCTTTCGTGACCGAGAACAACGATGCCGGCACGGTTGCCGCTTCCACCTCCGGTGACGCGATCTACGCTTATCCGCTGACCGCTGACAACGGCTATTTCATGTACTATGACAAGAGCGTGATCCCGGAAGAGGATATTGACTCCCTGGAGAAGCTGATCGCCGACTGCGAGGGCGCTCAGAAGTATTTCGCTTTTGAGATGCAGTCCTCCGCGTGGTACCTGGCCTCCTTCTTCTTCGCGACCGGATGCAAATCCGAGTGGAAGACGGACGAGAACGGCGAGTTTATCTCCGTGTACGACACCTTTGACAGCCCCGAAGGCCTGATCGCCGTAAAGGGAATGAAGAAGCTCGTGGATTCTCCGTTCCACGTCAGCGCGGGCGGAGCCGATCAGCTCGCCAACGGCGCCGCGATCCTGGTCAGCGGCACATGGGACTTTGCCAAGGCTTCCGAGATCCTGGGCGACAACATGGGCGTTGCCGATCTGCCTTCCTTTGAGGTGGACGGAACCTCCTATCATCTGGGCTCCTTCAACGGCTGCAAGCTGCTGGGCGTCAAGCCCCAGACCGATGCGCTCAAGGGCGCTGCCATGCACCGCCTGGCTCAGTACCTGACCGGTGAACAGTGCCAGATGGAACGGTTTGAAGCCAAAGCCTGGGGTCCCTCCAACCTGGCTGCTCAGGCATCCGATGCTGTGAAGGCGAACCCGGGCCTGGCCGCCCTGATCGCGCAGAATGCCTACTCCGTGCCGCAGGGCCAGATCCACGGCTCCTGGTGGGATGTTGCAAAGGTCATCGGCGATGACGTGAAGAACGCGGCGGACGAAGCCGGACTGCAGCAGGCACTGGACAACTATCAGGAAAAGATCGCAAGCCTGTTCACCCTGGATGACAGCGTGTAATACGGCTGGACGATCATCGGAACCTACAATGACGACGAAGGCTTCTTCTTCACCGACTATTCCGACGGAAAAGAAACCTGGACGGACGATCTGGCGCTGGTGAAGGGCGACGACGGACTGTGGAAGACCGAAAAGGCTTATGAAATGGCTGCCGGCGTGGAATTCAAGGTACGCCAGGGCCTGAGCTGGGACAATGCTTTCCCGGCAGACAACTACAAGGTCGAAACAGCCGGCACGTATACGGTTCAGTTTGACGAAGCAACCGGTGAGATCACTCTGATCGCGGAATAAACGCTTATTATCCGGCAGAAAAGTGATTTTACGGTCATGTGACCGGATGGCCGGAGCCGGTTCCATATCGGCTCCGGCCATTGTTTATAAAGGAGTGTGGGCAATGACACACTACAGTGATCTGGAATTCCTGAAGCTGAGCCGCGGGCAGAAGATCGGCTATAAAACAGCCAGTTTTTTCCGTTCTATTCCCATCGGCATCGCAAATTTTTTCAAGAAAATCGGACTGGGCATCGGCAAGGGCTGCAAGGCCGTCGGACGGGAGATCGCGGATATCGGCCGGACCTTCCGGGACGGCGATATCCATACGAAGATGTCCTTTTTCATCATGGGCTGGGGAAATCTGGCCCGGGGGCAGATCCTGCGCGGCTTGATGTTCCTGCTGTTTGAGATCGTGTTCATCGGCTATATGGTCCTGACGGGCGGATACTGGCTGAGCATGCTGCCGACCCTGGGGACCAAGGGTCCCGTCAAGGAACTGGATCCCATTCTGGACGTGTTTGTCACGAAGTATTATGACAATTCTTTCAAGATCCTGCTCTACGGCGTGCTGACGTTATTCTTCATCGCCGCATTTATCTATACGTGGCGGGTCAATATCAAACAGAACAAGCTGGCGGAGCAGATCCTGAAGTCCGGCAAAAAGCTGAAGAGCGGCAGGGAAGACCTGCGGAGCATGGTGGACGATAAGTTCCACAAGACACTGCTGGCCCTGCCGATGACCGGTATCATTGTTTTTACGGTCCTGCCGATCGTGTTTATGATCCTGGTCGCCTTCACCAACTATGACGGTACGCATGACGGCTATTACAGCAATCTGTTTACCTGGGTCGGGCTGGACAACTTCAACACCCTGCTGGGCTGGTCATCCGGGAACAAGGCGTACTCGGCGGCCTTCGGTGAGATCCTGACCTGGACGCTGATCTGGGCCTTCTTTGCCACCTTTACCAACTACTTCCTGGGAATGATGGTGGCCATGCTGATCAACAAAAAGGGGATCCGGCTCAAGAAGGTGTGGCGCACCGTGCTGGTGCTGACCATCGCCGTACCGCAGTTTATCTCCCTTCTGTACGTATCGAAGATGTTCGCCAAGAACGGCCTGATCAATCAGGGCCTGATGAGCCTCGGGTGGATCACTCAGGCGCTTCCCTTCTGGGAGGACGCGACCTGGGCCCGGATCACGGTGATCCTGATCAATATCTGGATCGGTATCCCGTATCTGATGCTGATCACCACGGGCATCCTGATGAATATCCCGCAGGATCTGTATGAGTCGGCCCGGATCGACGGCGCCAACGCGTGGCAGCAGTATTCGAAGATCACCCTGCCGTACATGCTGTTCGTGACCGGACCGTATCTGCTGACCAGCTTTACGGGAAATATGAACAACTTCAACGTGATCTACCTGCTGACGGGAGGCGCGCCGACGAACCCGGCCGCATCCACGGCGGCAGGCTCGGTCGGATACACGGACCTGCTGATCACCTGGCTGTTCAAAATCACCACGGGCGCGGAAAGTAAGTATTACATGGCTTCCGTGGTCGGTATTATGGTGTTTGTCGTGGTCGCGCTGATCTCCCTGGTGGTTTACAGCGCCATGCCGAGCATCAAGAATGAGGAGGATTTCCAGTGATGAGTACGCTTTCTTCAACGGAACGGACTGCCAAACGCCACATGGGAATCAATACCTCCAGGCGGATCAGCAATACCGCGGCGTACACCGTGCTGATCCTGATCAGCATCATCTGGCTGGTTCCTTTCGTGTTCATCGTTCTGCAGTCCTTCCGCGTGGAATCCACCTGGCAGGTGGGCTATGTGATTCCCCAGAAGTGGGGACTGGACAATTACGCCAATCTGTTCAAAACGGATTTTCCGCGCTGGTATCTGAATACCTTTATTGCGGCGGTGGCAACGGCAGTGCTGCAGACTGTTATCGTGCTTTGCATGAGCTATACGCTCAGCCGGTTCCGCTTTAAAATGAGAAAACCGCTGATGCGGTTCATGCTGATCCTGGGCATGTTCCCCGGAATGCTGACCATGATCATTCTGTACCGCGTGCTGAAGGATCTGGGCATGACGCAGGCGAATGCGGTGCCCGGCCTGATCCTGGTATACATCGCTTCCTCCGGTATGGGCTACTACGTTTCCAAGGGCTTCTTCGATACCATTCCGAAGTCCCTGGATGAGGCGGCCCGCGTGGACGGCGCGACCCGCTTCCAGGTGCTGAAAAAAATCATTCTTCCTCTTTCCAAACCGATCGTGATCTACACGATCCTGACTGCCTTCATGGGCCCATGGGGAGACTTCGTATTCGCGAGATACATCTCCTTCGGAACGTCTTCCGGGATGAACGTGGCGGTCGGCCTGTACAACTGGCTGAACCGTGACCAGATCGCCAACAATTATACGATGTTCTGCGCGGGCGGCGTACTGGTGGCTGTCCCGGTGACCCTCCTGTTCATGTGCCTGCAGCGGTATTACGTGGAAGGCGTGACCGGCGGCGCGGTCAAGGGATGACAATCGGACGGAAGGATGAAAGGAGAAAAAGCATATGGCAAACGTGAAACTGACAGACGTCAAAAAGATTTACGACAAAAATGTCGTTGCCGTTCATGACTTTAACCTGGAGATCAAGGACAAGGAGTTTGTCGTGTTCGTCGGCCCGTCCGGCTGCGGCAAGTCCACTACCCTGCGCATGATCGCCGGGCTGGAGGATATCAGCGAAGGAACGGTGGAGATCGACGGCGAGGTCGTGAACGATCTTCAGCCCAAGGACCGCGATATCGCGATGGTTTTCCAGAACTACGCGCTGTATCCCCATATGACGGTGTACGACAACATCGCCTTCTCCCTGCGCCTGAAGAAGGTGCCGGAGGATGAAGTGTATGAAAAGGTGACCAATGCCGCGAACGTGCTGGGTATTACGGAATACCTGATGCGCAAGCCCCGGGCACTTTCCGGCGGCCAGCGGCAGCGCGTGGCCATCGGCCGCGCCATGGTCCGCAACGCCAAGGTCTTCCTGATGGACGAACCGCTGTCCAACCTGGACGCGAAGCTGCGCAACCAGATGCGCGCGGAGATCATCCTGCTGAGACAGAAGCTGGACACCACCTTTGTGTACGTGACGCATGACCAGACGGAAGCCATGACCCTGGGCGACCGGATCGTGATCATGCAGAACGGCTACATCGAGCAGGTCGGAACCCCCATGGAGGTTTTCGAAATGCCGACCAACCTGTTTGTAGCTGAGTTCATCGGCGCGCCGAAGATGAATACCTTCAAAACGAAGCTGATCGAGGAAGGCGGAAAATACTATGTGACGCCCTTCGGCTCGAAGATCGAGGTGAACGGTATCAAGGGAGATATGCTGCGGGAAAGGAACGTCAAGAGCCAGAATATCATTCTGGGCGTCCGGCCGGAGCATATATCCCTGGCGGAAAACGGCGGCGAGGATACGATCCCCTGCACGCTGGAGGTCAATGAAATGATGGGCAGCGAGCTGCACCTGCATGTGGTGACGGAGGACGGTTCCCATCTGATCGTCCGCACCCCCACCGTGGATCTGGACGCGGATGCACGCAGGGAACTGGTATACGGCAAGAAGCTGAATATCACCTTTGAGGGCAAGGTCATGCATTTCTTCGGCGAGGAAGACAACCGGAATCTGCTGGTATAAAACCCCGAAAAAAACCCGCCGCTGTCCGGCAGGACAGCGGCGGGTTTTTTTATGTTCAGGGAAGCTGCAGCAGGGTCCGGGCGGCGGTCAGCGCGGCGTCGTCCGCCGCGTTTTCATTGCCGGGCACGTGCAGGGAGGAGGCGCCGAAGAAAAGGTACCACAGCCCCGGCCCGGCGTCCGGCCGGTCATAGACGATCAGGGAGGAGGCAGCCTGCCTTTCCGGGGAAGCAATCAGCATGCCGAAGGGAATGCCGTCAAAAGCGAGCGTTTCCCCGGCGGAGCGGAAGATTTCGGGCAGGGGCGCAAACCACTCCCGGTAGGTTTCCGCTTCCTGCGCGCTGACGATGTAGAGATCGGCGTTCCGGATGGAATCGCCGCTCATCATGGCATAGGAAAACGGCCGGACCTGCACCATGCGGATACCGGAGGGCATGTCTTTTTCCAGCGTGAGCGCCAGTTCTCTTTCCTCACACTGAAACGTGTTCAGGAAGAGGGTCACCTTCCGGTCAGATGAGGTATCGGTGACAAAGGTGAAGATCCAGCTCCAGAAGATCACGCAGGCGATCAGCAGAACGACCAGCAGCGGGAGCTGGCGGAGGAAACACCGGAAAAAATCCGGACTGCTCCGGCGCGTTTTGCCTTCCGTAAGAGCCGGAGAACAGGTAAGGATATAATCATGCGACGTTTCCGCGGTGATCGCTGTGCCGATGTCGGGCAGAAGCCTTGCTTTTCCGCTGTCCACCCGGAGCGATTCGGATCCGACTTCCGTTTCCACAAGGACGCTGCGGATCGTGACGCTGTTCGGGATCCGGACCGGCCGGCCGACGGACCGGAGAACTCCGCGGACCGCTCTCCGCTCTCCGCTGAGCAGGCGCTGCACATGATCCGCCTCCCGCCGGTACGGAAGGGCGAAGACCAGCCACAGGATCACGGAGAGCCAGACGGTCAGGACGGCGGCGATCAGCACGGAAACCTGACGGGCAGGCGCGTTGGCGGTGGTCACACCGGTACACAGAACGGTGCAGGCGGTCAGCCCGGCCAGAAATGTCAGCAGGGCGGCAATGCCCAGGACGTGGGACTTCCGGCGCAGAGAATCCACTTCGGCTGAAGAGTAAAGCGGCATGCGGGAAACCTCCGAATAAGAATCAGGATCACGGAGCTCAGCGAACCACGGCTGAGCACTGAGCAGGCAGGGTCAGGATGCCGGCTTCCAGCAGGGCATCCTCATTCCCGACGGATGCGGCCAGAACGGACGGAACCGGGTCCGCGACAGTGTTCAGGTCGATCCGGACCTTGCTGACGGTGGTGTTGTGGAAGACGTAGACCGTGCTTCCTTCCCATTCGGTTTTGAAGCCGCCCGCTTTGGTATCGGTCAGCGGAACGGCGGTATAGGTGCCCCGTGCGATCTCCGGATTGGCCTTGCGGATCATCAGCAGCTTTTTGTAATGATTCAGCAGGCTGGAGCTCATTCCTTTCAGATCGGCAACGGTATAGGTGCTTTGGGAACCGTAATCGGCTCCGATGGGATCCTTTACGGTGTCACCGTCACCCCAAAGCATGGCCAGCCGCCGGTTGGCGTCGGTACGGGCTCCGCCCCGGCTGCCGCGCAGGCCGATCTCCTCCCCGTAATAGATGAAAGGGGAGCCGGGACCGAGCAGATACAGATTGGCAGCCATTCCCATATGCCCGCTGGCCACCGTCAGGTAGCCGGCGCTGCGGTCCATATCATGGTTGGAAATGAACGGGATAAACATGGCATCGTCCCGGAGACCGGTATTTTTCCGCAAATAATTTTCCACATAGGCGGTATATCGGTTGACATTCCCTTTTTTGGCGGTTTCGGCCAGCAGCCCTTCCGCCTGGGAGATGGAAAAGCGGAAACAGTTGACACAGGACTGGTACTGGTCCATGATACCCTCTCCGTCCCAGACCTCCGCGACGGTGTAGATATCAGGCTTGACAGCGCGGAGTTCTGCCAGATAGCGCTTCCAGAAGGCGATGCTTTCCGGATTGCTGCCGTAGTCGATATATTTGGCGGCGTCAAAACGGAAGCCGTCCACACCGAGATCCAGATAGTACCGGGCGATATTGACGGCTTCCCGGAAAACTTCCTCATTTTCGAAGTTCAGCTCGGGCATGTCATCGGAGAAATTGCATTCGTACAGGTCCGTTGATCCGCTGACGCGCATGAAGTGCCTTCCGGCCGGGGCGGGATCGTCCCCGGAGATCCAGGAGTAGTAATCGTAGTACTTGTTGGCTTTGTTGCCGATGACATGCGCGCCGGTAAAGCTGCGGAACCAGGCGTTTCTGTTTCCGGTGTGGTTGAGGGGCAGGTCGAGGATGACCAGGATATCGCGCTCATGGCAGAGACGGAGGAGCTCCTGCAGATCCTCCACGGTGCCGAATGCGGGATCGATCTTATAATAATCGGTCACGTCATATTTGTGATAGGACGGGGATTCAAAGATCGGCGTGAGCCAGATGCCCTCAATGCCGAGACTTGTGCCGGAGAAGGGATCCCCGTCGTTCAGGTAATCCAGACGGTTGATGATCCCCCTCAGGTCGCCTATACCGTCCCCGTCGGAATCGGAAAAGGAACCGGTGAAGATCTCGTAGAAAACGCGGTTCCGGTCACTGACAGGCCTGAAGAAACCGGATGAAACGTCGTTGATCACGGCTTCACCTCCGTCATTCAGAGGATACATCTTCGGCAGATCGTAGCCGTCCGCCGCGGCGGCGGAAAGAAGCAGGCATAGCAGCAGGACAGGAATGAGCAGGCATGACAGCTGTTTATTCATCATTTTCGCATCCTTTCGTGAAGGCTCGCTTCCATTGTAAGCTCCACGCCGGACGCCGTCAAGTCAGAGCCGGTTCCGCTTGATTCCGGACTGCGCATATGATAAAGTGTCAGGGAGGAAAAACCGGAAAAAGAAAGGGAACGGGTGCCGGATATGGAAGCTTTGAAGGGACGGCAGGTCATTCTGAGGGAGAACGCGTTTCTGCGCCGGGAAAACAGCAACCGGGAATATATGATGAAACTGGAGAACCGCTATCTGCTGCGGAATTTTCTGTTGGAGGCGGGGCTGATCTCCGGCCGGGGCATGGATCTGAATGCCATGGGCGGCTGGGAGGATCCCAGCTGCCAGCTGCGCGGGCATTTTCTGGGCCACTGGCTTTCCGCGGCGGCGACCCGCTGGCAGGAGACCGGCGATGAGGAAATCCGGGCGAAGGCGCTGGCAATCATCGACCAGCTGGAGATCTGCCAAAGGGAGAACGGCGACGGCTGGGTCGGACCGATCCCGGAAAAGTATCTGGTCTGGATCGGAAAGGGAAAGAATATCTGGGCGCCGCAGTACACAGTACACAAGCTGCTGATGGGACTGACGGACGCATACCGGATCTTCGGCTGCGAAAAGGCGCTGAGGATCGCGGACGGAATGGGTGACTGGTTCCTGAACTGGAGCGGGCAGTATACCCGGGAGGAATTCGACAACATTCTGGATGTGGAAACGGGCGGCATGCTGGAGATCTGGGCGGACATGCTTTGCTTTACGGGAAAGGAAAAGTACCGGGAGCTGCTTAAGCGGTATTACCGGGCAAGGCTGTTTGATCCCCTGCTGGAAGGGAAGGACGTGCTGACCAACATGCATGCCAACACGACCATCCCGGAGATCCTGGGATGCGCCCGCGCGTATGAGGTCACCGGGGAAGAGCGCTGGATGGATATCGTCCGCGCATACTGGCGCTGCGCCGTGACGGAGCGCGGCTTCTTTGCCACGGGCGGACAGACGCAGGGAGAGATCTGGACGCCGAAAATGAAGCTGAAGGCCCGGCTGGGAGACAAGAACCAGGAGCACTGTACAGTGTACAACATGATCCGCCTGGCGGATTTCCTGTTCCGGCATACCGGGGATCCGGCCTATCAGCAGTACATCGAATACAATGTATATAATGGAGTCTTCGCGCAGACCTACTGGCAGGGGGATGCCTGGCACGGACAGCCGGGCAGGGGCCTGCTGACCTATTTCCTGCCGATGAAGGCCGGAAGCCGGAAGGACTGGGCCGGAGAGATGGATTCCTTTTTCTGCTGCCACGGTACGATGGTGCAGGCCAACGCGGCGCTGAACCGCTGCCTGTTCTACCGGGAAGGGGAAAAGCTGTATGTGACGCAGTATGTGAACGCGGACGTGACCTGCGGGGAGGGACTGCGGCTGGAGCTTCGCCGGGATTATCTGAACGGAAGCCTGCAGCAATCCTCTGTCAACGACGCCAGCCAGCGGCCGGATGACGCCGCGGCAGCCTATGAAAACACGCCGGGATACCGCAAATACAATTTGACCGTCAGAGCCAAGGGAGAAACGGAGCTGACGCTCTGCCTGCGGATCCCGGAATGGATCTCCGGCAAGGCGGCGATCCTGGTCAACGGCGAGGTGAAGGCCGAAACGGAGAAGACGGGGGAATTTGCCGTACTGTCCGGGCAGTGGAAGGACGGGGACACGGTGACCGTGATCCTGCCGATCGCCCTGAAGTTTATCCCGCTGCCGGACGATCCGTCCACAGGCGCCTTCCGTTACGGACCCGAGGTGCTGGCCGGGATCACCGAACAGGAAAGGATCCTGAAGCTCGCAGACAGTGAAACGCCGGAGGAAGAACTGGCTCCTGACACGGAGAGGCAGTGGGGCGAATGGAGAACCTTCTACCGGACGGAAAATCAGGATCCGGGCATCAGCTTTGAAAAGCTCAATGAGATCGGTTATCAGCCCTATCAGCTGTATTTCAGGGTCAGAAAGGTATAAGAAAAAAGCGGGAAAACCCGCTTTTTTCATTCCCGGATCAGTTCGCTGGCCGCGGCGGAACCCACGGTCAGCACGGCTCCGATGATCCCGAGGGCCGTGATCGGCTCCCGGAGGATCAGGACCGAGCAAAGCACGGAGATGACCGGCTCCAGATAGCCGAGGATCGCGATGGACTGCACCGGCAGCGTACCCAGCGCGGAGAAGTACAGGCAGTAGGCGCCGCCGGTAAAGACCAGACCGATCAGGACCGTCAGAAGGACGGACTGAAGGTCCGGCTGCAGCGGTTTTCCCCAGTTGCTGTACAGGACGAAGGGAAGTACGGCCACGGTGGCGGACAGCAGCTGCATCACGCATTTATCCAGATCGTCGATCTCCGACATCTTCCGGTTGCAGAGTACGACGGCCGCGAAGCCGAGGGCGGCCAGCAGGGCGAAAAGGATGCCCTTCGGGCTGTCCGGAGGGAGCTCCGCTCCTTCGATCACGCCGGAGACCAGCACGATGCCGGCAAGCGCTCCGGCAACACAGAGCATTTTGATCCGGCTCAGCTTCTCCCGGAAGAGGAAGGCGGCTGCAAAGATGACCAGGATCGGCGCCACGTAATTGCACAGGCTGGCGATGGCGACCGTTGTATAACGGTAGGCGGCGAAAAGCAGCAGCCAGTTCCACCCCATGCAGGCGCCGGAGATCACCAGCCATTTGCCGTTTTTCCGTATGGCGGCTTTATCCATCCGGTGTCCCCGAAGCTTCATCAGAAGAAGGACAAAAAGGGAACCGAGAATGCAGCGGGACAGAACGACAATATCGGACGGCAGGCTGATCAGCCGGAGCAACAGCCCCAGACAGCCGAACATCAGCACTGCCAGAAGGTAGGCGAGCGTGTTTCTTTTCCGTTCCATCATATACCTCCGGGCCCCCGGGCGGGAGCTTGAATCCCGGGTATTATATACGGAAAAGCGGCATCAGGCAAGAAAAGAAAAAATATTTGATAAAAGGTATTGACAGAAAGGAAAAGTTGTGTCATATTATATTTGATCAAATGATTCGGACGGAAAGTCCGGATCGGAAGGAGAAATGATGATGAGCATTTACGATTACTCAGTACCCGCCACGAACGGAGAAGAGATTTCCCTGAAAAAGTACGAAGGCAAGGTCCTGTTGATCGTCAATACCGCCACCGGCTGCGGATTTACTCCTCACTACAAGGATCTGGAGGAGATCTACGAAGCGAACCACGATAAGGGTCTGGAGATCATTGACGTGCCCTGCAACCAGTTCGCCGGCCAGACGCCCGGGACGGACGAAGAGATCCACGAATTCTGCACCCTCAAGTACAACACGCAGTTCCCGCAGATGAAAAAGAGCGATGTGAACGGCGAAAACCAGCTGCCCCTGTTCGCATACCTGAAGAGCCAGAAGGGCTTTGAAGGATTCGGTCACGGACCGGTGGCGCTGATGATGAGCACGATGCTCAAAAAGATCGACAAGGATTACAAAAACAATCCCGACATCAAGTGGAATTTCACCAAATTTGTGGTGGACCGACAGGGCAACGTCGTGGCGCGCTTTGAGCCGACCGCGAGCATGAAGGACGTGGCAGCCTGCGTGGAGAAGCTGCTGGCATAAAACAGGAACCGGAACACAGACGGGAGGCAAGTGATGGAACTTTACGATATTGCCGTGATCGGCACAGGCCCGGCCGGCATCTCCGCAGCCATTACCGCCACGGTGAGAAACAAGCGGGTGCTGCTGCTGGGCAGCAAAAACCTGAGCGAGAAGCTGGAAAAGGCGCATGAGATCCGGAATTATCCGGGCTTCCCGGCTGTAAAGGGTTCGGAGCTGGCAGCGGCAATGAAGGCGCACCTGGACAGCATGGGCATTGAGATCACGGAGAAGCGTGTCAGCGCGGTGTATGCCATGGGTGATTATTTCGCTCTGCAGGCGGATCAGGAAATGCTGGAAGCGACCGCTGTGATCCTGACGACGGGCGTCGTGCAGGGGAAGCCGCTGCCGGGCGAGGAGCAGTGGCTTGGGCGTGGCGTCAGCTACTGCGCGACCTGCGACGCGGTGCTTTACCGGGGCAGGGATGTGGCCGTGATCGGCTACAGTCCCCGCGAAGAGGCGGAAGCCGCGTTCCTGAGTGAGGTGTGCGCGAAGGTGCTTTACTTCCCGGTCTATGAGGCGGAACCGATATTGCCGGAGAGCGTGCGGGTGATCCGGGAGAAGGTGACCGGGATCGAGGCGGACGGAGACCGGAAGAAGGTCGTGACCGCGGAGAACGGATATTCCGTGGACGGCGTGTTCGTGCTGCGGGAGGCGGTGGCTCCGGGGCAGCTGGTGCCGGGGCTGGAAACGGACGGGAGCCATGTGAAGGTCAGCCGCAAAATGGAATGCAGCATTCCGGGCTGCTTCGCGGCAGGAGATATCACGGGAACGCCGTATCAATATATCAAGGCTGCCGGAGAAGGCAATGTGGCCGCGCTGAGCGCGGTCAGCTATCTGGATCAGTTGAAGCGGGCAAAAGCCTGAGAAAAGGAGCGTTAAAATGGTTAAGAAGATCAATGAAGCGGAATTCAACAGCGAAGTGAAAAAGGACGCGGTGGCTGTGGTCGATTTCAACGCCACCTGGTGCGGTCCCTGCCGGATGCTGGCGCCCGTGCTGGAAGCGCTGAGCGAGGAATATGCGGGCCAGGTCAATTTCTACGCGGTGGACGTGGATGAGAACCCCGGGCTGGCGACCCAGTACCGGATCCAGAGCATTCCTTTCATCGGACTTTTCAAGAACGGCCAGTTTATCGACCAGTCCGTCGGCTTCCGCCCGCAGGCGCAGCTGAGCGGATGGATCCGGGAGAATCTGTAATCGGGAGACGGACAGAAATGTGTAATGAAAAGCTGACCTCCGCGGAGGAACTGCCCCAGCTGATGCTGGAAAACCAGCTGTGCTTTCCGCTGTACGCGGCCGCGCGCAGCGTGGTCAACCGGTATACTCCCTATCTGAAGCCGCTGGGGCTGACCTATACACAGTACATCGTTTTTCTGGTCCTGTGGGAAGCGGGGGAGATCACAGTCGGCGAGCTCTGCCGGAAGCTGTATCTGGACAACGGCACACTGACGCCGATGCTCAAGAAGCTGGAAGAGGCCGGAACGGTCATCCGTACCCGTTCCAAAGACGATGAGCGTGTGGTGACTGTCCGGCTGACGGAAAAAGGATGGGCGCTGCGGGAAAAAGCAGCGGAGATCCCCGCAAAGGTCGGCGGCTGCGTCCGGCTCTCCGCGGAGGAGGCCGGGCAGCTGTATCACATTCTGTACAAGCTGCTGAATATGTAATATTCAACAAAAAAGCAAAAGGACAGCCGGAAGGCTGTCTTTTTTACGTATTGTATACATTTTGTTCGCGGCATCGAATCTCTTGACAAAGAAGTTGCAGGGTGCTAACATACCGATGCGCAGATGAGTTGACTGCGGCTAACTGCCCAGACTGCGGATGAGATCCGGCCTTTGGCCTTTTTTCATCCCTGACGGTTAACTGCCGCTAACAAATGCTCGCGGGAATAAGCCGGGATTCCGGCGGTTTTTTATCAGGCACAGTTGGCTTCGGCTAACACCTGTGCCGGGAAACGGAACCGTGCGGCACGGACACAGCCCGAACACACGGGGATGATCAGAAGGAGTGGCGGATCGCAATGAAAATAAAACGCTGCCTGACTCTTGTGACGGCATTGGCGCTGCTGCTGGCGTCAGTTCTGACAGCACTGCCTGCCCTGGCTGCAGAGGAAACCGAAGAAGGGATCAGCCCGACCCGCTGGGGCGGCGCGGCAGATCAGATCGACCGGTATATTGATGCTGCTTTTGAGCTTTATCTCCAGGGAGAAGGCGGAAAGGGCTCAGCCAGGATCAATGATGCGTATTTCAAGATCTATGAGATCACGGGCTTTGAACGTCAGACCATGAGCTATATTTCCGGCCCGCGCAAAAACGCTGTGGAGCTGCAGTATTCCACCTGCAAGGCAGCTGTAAAAAAGACTGAGCTGGATGAGGGAACAAAAAAAGAAGTCCGCACCACGCTGGTCAAGCTGAAAACCATGATCCGCGAGGACGCGAACAAGCTGGCCGCGAAGGACGGGGAGCCGGCAACGGAAATGTCCTATTGGCTGGAGGGCGCCCGTGTGGATTACGATCCCTGGGCCGATCTGGCGGGAGACCCGAACGAGAAGGTCCATTATGCCAGCTGGGGCGCTGCCTATGAGGCGATCGGCGAGCTGCTGGACACCTCCTTTACCGCGTACAAAGGCATGGATTTCGAGGCGGCTGTGGACAACGTGAACACGGCGTTTTACAGCGTGTACGAGGATTCGGGCCTGGACCGGAAGATCTATTCCGAGCTGGGCGTTGCGGACCGTGAAGAAGTGGATGCCAAATTCGCGACCGTCAGGCAGGCGGCAGCGGCAGGCGCTGAAAAGTATCAGACCAGCGGCTACCGGCGTTCGCTGAAATCCCTGAAGTCTCTGGTCTCCTCCAAAGCATCCGCGCTGGATGAAAAAGAGGCTGCCGCCAAGGCTGAACAGGCTGCGGCAGAGACGGCTGAGACAGCGGCGGAAGCTCCCGCGGAGAACAATGCCGGTATGCTGACCTTCTGGGCTGCTTTCGGGATCATTGTCCGGGAAGGGCTGGAAGCGATCCTGGTCATAGCGGCCATCATCGCGTATCTGGTCAAGAGCGGCAACGGAAAAAGCCTGCGTAATGTTTACATCGGCGCCGTGCTGGGCGTTGTTGCCAGCTTTGCGGCGGCCGCGGTGCTGGCATGGGCGAAATCGATGTTTGCGGGCGCCGGCATGGCGCAGGAGATCATAGAGGGCATCACGGCGCTGATCGCGGTGTGCGTGCTCTTCTATGTCAGCAACTGGATGATCTCCAAGGCGGAAGCGGCTTCCTGGAGTCGGTATATTGACAACAAGGTACAGACCTCCGTGGAAACAGGCTCTTCCTTTGCGCTGGCGTTTACCGCCTTCCTTTCCGTGTTCCGTGAAGGAGCGGAGGTCGTGCTGTTCTATCAGCCGATGCTGTCCGAGGGCAACGCGGGCATGGTGTGGACCGGCTTTGGCGTGGGCTGTGTGATCCTGGTGTTTGTGTATCTCGCGATCACAAAGCTTTCCGTCAAACTGCCGATCAAGGTGTTCTTTACGGCGACCAGTATTCTGATGGCGGTCATGTGTGTTTCCTTCCTGGGCAGCGGCATCAAGGAACTGGCGGAAGGCGGCGTGTTCGACGTGACGCTCCGTGTGCCGGGTATTCCGGAAAACGATGTGCTGCAGGTACTCGGAATCTATCCGTACCTGGAGACGCTGGTGCCCCAGCTGATCCTGGTGATCATTCTGCTGATCACATTTATGGCTGCCCGTTCCCGGGGAAAGCTGGATGCGCTCCGGAAGGAACTGACACAGGCAAAGCCCTGAAAATAAAGGATGCTCCGGACTGCGCACCCCCGCGTAACGCAGCCCTGATCATACAAGGAACCCCTGAGTATTTTGGAGGAGGATTTGCAAAATGAAAAAAATTGTTGCTCTGCTGACTGCGGTTATGATGCTGTTCTGCGTTGCGGCTGTGGCTGAAGAAGCCGGCTTCGAAGAAACCCCCATTTATGTGGACGGAACCGAGGAATCCGGCAATGAGCAGGACGTTGAAGCTGCTCACCTGCATGTGGCAGCCGTTTATTTCCAGCCCGTTCCCATGGAGCCCGCCGATATCGCCGGTCTGGGCGTTGAAGGCGCGAACTTCCATATTGAAGCTGACATCTCCGCTCTGGAGAATGGCTACGGCTTCGGCGCCGGCGACTGGGTCCCCTATCTGACCATCGACTTCAAGATCACCTCCGAGACCACCGGCAAGGTGGCAGCGGAAGGCACCATGATGCCCATGAGCGCCAGCGACGGTCCCCACTACGGCCTGAACGTTGCTCTGACCGAGGCTGACACCTACACCCTGACCTTCATCATCCACAGCCCTGCCGAGAACGGCTATCTGCTGCATGTGGACGAAGAGACCGGCGTTACGGAGCATTCTTTCTGGTCCGAGCCCGTTGAAGTGAACTTCAAGCACTGGGAGTACACCGTTCAGGAGTGGTAATTCACTCCTGAAGCCCCGCCCGGCAGACTCCGGACTGACAGGCGGGAATCAGATCCTGTATATTTCGGAGCCGGGCCGCGCGTCCTGCTTCGTGTCTGCTGTCGGCAGGGTTGATCCGCGGGGGATCGCCGTGCCGACAGCTTGATGTTTGGAAATCCGAAAAATAAAGCCGGGAGGCGGTCAGTTTTGCTGAAATATGTGGTCACGTTGACGGAAGATCTGCTGATGGTATCCGTGCTCATCAGCCTTTGCCTTGCGCTGTGCAAAATTGCCTACGGGCGGAAGGGAATGCGGTTCATTGCCGTGGGCGTTGCAGTCGGCCTGGCCGGAGCGGTCGCCATGTGCATTGCGAAGCATACCACGAGCAAGATAGCCACCAATCAGTGGAATTTCTATACCTTCCTCGTAACCATCGTTCTGTCGCTTCTGTTTCTGGCGCTGTCCCTGATCTTCGGCCGTCATCACCGGCAGCTGACCTATTACGGCAGCGATACGGACGCGCCGATCGGGATCGGCGGCGTGCTTCTGGGCAGCGCGGCGGCAGCGCTGATCGCCGTGTGCCTTTTCTATGAGGGCCCGGAGGTGCTGGGATATCCGGTGAACTTTGATACTGCCGGGAACGGCATTATTTCCGAACAGTTCGCGGTCCGCCTGGTGGGATGGCTGCTCGGGATCCTTCTGGTATTTCTCTTTGGCTGCTTCCTGTACAAATGCACCATCACGCTGAACAGCTCTCCGATCCTGCTCTGGGTGCTGAACGCTGCCCTGCTGACAAACGGGGTGCGCTGCTTCGGCATGGCCGTGAGCAAGTGGGTGGCGCGGTGGAAATGGCTCACCTGGCTGCCGAAGTACAACAAGGCGGCCTATCCCTGGGCGTTCCCGCTGACAAAATTCGTGACCAACAACATCCTCCTTTTCGCTTTTGTGATCGCGGGGCTGGCAATGGTCATTCCGGTGATCCTGTTCATCCGGAATATAAAGGTCCACGGGATGTGGGACAATCCGGCGCAGCTGCGCAAGCTGAAATCGACAGCTCGTCACAAAAGGCGTATAGCCGCGGTAACGGCTGTTCTTTTTGCGGCCGCTATGCTGAACCTGACGGTGCTCAAGGATATCACGAACCGCAAGGTGGAGCTTTCCGCGCCGGAAAGCTACCGTATCGCGGACGACCGGATCCTGGTCGGCATCGATCAGGTGAACGACGGGAACCTGCACCGCTTTGAGTATGTGACAGAGAAAGGGATCGGCGTTCGCTGGATCATCGTTCAGAAACCGGGATCCGGCACCTACGGCGTCGGTCTGGACGCGTGTGAGGTCTGCGGGACGGCAGGATATTATCAGCGCGGCGAGCAGATCGTATGCAAGCGCTGCGACGTGGTCATGAACATCAATACGATCGGCTTCAAGGGCGGATGCAATCCGATCCCGCTGAACTATAAGGTGGAAAACGGATCCGTCATCTTTGAAATGAGCGATATTCTGGCCGCGGAGCGGGAATTCAGGTGAGGAGGTCAACGGCATGCTGTTTCGAATGATTCGCGGTGTCCTCTTCCGTCAAAGAGGAAAGATGCTGCTGATCGCCTTTACGATCGCGCTCGGAGCATCCCTGGCGACCAGCATGATCAATGTGATGCTGGATGTCGGTGACAAGGTCAGCCAGGAGCTGAAGACCTACGGGGCCAACATTGTGGTCAGGCCGCGGGATTCCTCCCTGCTGTCCGATATTTACGCTGTTGAGGACGGCGGTCAGGAGATCGCCAATGCCTGGCTGCGGGAAGACGAGCTGGGAAAGCTGAAGACCATTTTCTGGGCGTTCAATATTGTGGACTTTGCCCCGTTCAACGAGGCAGCGGTCACGCTGCCGGACGGCAGCGCCGTCAAGGCGGTCGGTACCTGGTTCAACCATCACCTGGATCTGCCGACCGGTGAATCGCTGGATGCCGGAGTGGCGAGCCTGCGCTCCTGGTGGGATATTGCCGAAGGCGCGTGGATCGATGAACAGTCGGAGAGCGCGCAGGAGCAGATCATGGCCGGCCTGGCTCTGGCTGAACGGGCGGGCCTGCATGTGGGAGACCGGCTGAAGCTGACCGGCCGCAGCGCGGAAAAAACAGTGACGGTCGCCGGGATCTACGATGCCGGCGGGGCTGAGGACGAGCAGATCTACGCTCCGCTGGATCTGGTCCAGTACCTGACAGATACGGACGGCAAGGTGGCTTCCATCGAGGTCTCCGCGCTGACGACTCCGGACAACGACCTGGCCCGTCGCGCGGCTCAGAACCCGAAGGCGCTGTCCTCCAAGGACTATGAAACCTGGTACTGCACGGCGTATGTCAGCGCGGTGTGCTATCAGATCACGGAGGTGATCACCGGTTCCGTGGCTTCCGCGGTGCGGCAGTTGGCGGAGAGCGAGGGGACGATCCTGGACAAGACGCAGCTGCTGATGATCCTGATCACCGCGCTGAGCCTGATCGGTTCCGCGCTCGGCATTTCCAACCTGGTCACCGCCAGTGTCATGGAGCGCGCGCAGGAGATCGGTCTGCTCAAAGCGATCGGCGCGCATGACAGAGCTATCACCCGCGTTTTTATGACAGAGATCCTGATTACCGCCCTGGCAGGAATGGTGATCGGCTACTTTGCGGGTTTCGGCTTTGCCCAGCTGATCGGCCAGAGCGTGTTCGGATCGGCGATCGAGATGAAGGGTCTGGTCATTCCGATCGTGGCGGTGCTGATCACGCTGGTCACGGTTGCGGGCAGTATGCCCGCGATCCGGATGGTGCTCCGTCTGGATCCGGCAGAAGTGCTGCACGGCAGCAAAGCGTAACGGCGGTCGCCGGAGCATGAGGAGGAAACAGAGTCCATGACCAAAAGAAGAATGTTCCTGCGGATGATCACGGCATCGCTGCTCAGACGGCGCAGCCGTATGCTGGTCGCACTTCTGTCCATCGGTATCGGCGCGACGATCCTGTCAGGACTGGTGACGATCTATTACGATGTACCCCGGCAGATGGGCGCACAGTTCCGTAATTACGGAGCAAATATGATTTTTGTTTCGGCGGACGGCACATCGCTGGATGCCGAAAAGACGGCGGAGGCTCTTTCGCTGATCCCGAAGGAGAAGATCCTCGGAGCCACGCCTTACCGGTATACCAGCGCTCAGATGGTGCGCAACCAGCTGTCCTTTGTGGCGGCCGGAACGGATTTTGAACAGGTACAGGCAACAAGCCCGTACTTTATGGTGGACGGCGCGTATCCATCCGCTTCGCGGCAGGTGCTGCTGGGCAAGGAAGTGGCGAAAACGATCGGAGCGAAGCTGAACAGCATGGTGGAGATCTCCTGGAAGCCGTCTGTGACGGAAGCTTCCGGCGATACCGAACTGAAGCCGGGGGCGTATCTGGCCGGCAGCGCGGAAGGCTTTAATTCAGCGCTGGTCTACGTCACGCTGAAGCTGGGCGATGATCTTTCCATTGCGGAAATGACGGTCAATGCCGATTCGCAGACAGCGGAGTTTGGCGGCCGGTGCGCGGAGGAGAGCTTTACAAAGCAGTTTATCGGCAAACTGATCCCGCTGACGGCGGGAACCGACGTGGACGCCATGACCGGCGCGACGGTCACCTCACAGGCGGTTGTGGACGCTGTCAACAAGGCCCGCCCGACGGAAAACGCGCAGGCAGCGACAGGCAATTCCCTGAGCCTGCAGGTGACCGGCATTCTGGACACCGGCGGCGATGAGGAGCAGTACATTTTCCTGTCCCTTTCCGATATGGAGGCGCTGACGGGAGAACAGGACCGGTTTGACGTGATGGAACTGAGCGTGTCGGCATCCGCGGAGGAACTGGAAGAATATGTTTCTCAGATCACGGATAAGAGCGGCTCCGTTTCCGCCCGGCTGGTCAAGCGTGTGACCAGGTCGGAAGCAGCGGTGCTGACCAAACTGCAGTCTTTAGTCTTTCTGGTCACGGCGGTGGTGCTGCTGCTGACGATGATCTGCGTTTCCACGACCATGATGGCTGTGGTGACAGAGCGGAGAAAAGAGATCGGCCTGAGAAAGGCGCTCGGCGCGTCGGACAGCAGCATCCGGCTGGAATTCCTGGGAGAGGGGATCTTTCTGGGCGCGCTGGGCGGCCTGCTGGGCTCTGTGCTCGGATTCGGTTTTGCCCAGGTGGTAAGCGTCAACGTGTTTGGCAGCTCGATTCAGTTCCAGCCTCTGCTGCTTCCGCTTACAGTGGCTGTTTCCATGCTGATCGCAGCGCTGAGCTGTATGCTTCCGATCAAGAGAGCCGTGCAGATCGATCCTGCCCTGGTACTGAAAGGAGAATAAATCATGAGTCTGCTTGAACTGAAAAATATATCCAAGATCTACGGAGAACTGAAGGCGCTGGACAAAGTCAACATTCACGTGGATAAAGGAGAATGGGTCGCGATCATGGGCCCTTCCGGATCCGGAAAGAGCACGATGATGAATATCATCGGCTGCATGGATAAGCCCTCCCGGGGCGAGGTCCTTCTGGACGGCGTGGACATCGCCAAGGAAAGCAGCAGGAAGCTGACGGATATCCGTCGGGACAAGATCGGTCTGGTCTTTCAGCAGTTCCACATGGTCAATTATCTGACAGCTGTGGAAAATGTGATGGTCGCGCAGTACTATCATTCCATGCCGGATGAAAAGGAAGCGCTGGAGGCTCTGGCACGCGTCGGCCTGAAGGAACGCGCGCATCATTTGCCGAGCCAGCTGTCCGGCGGTGAGCAACAGCGTGTCTGCGTGGCCCGGGCACTCATCAATCATCCTGAGCTGATCCTTGCGGATGAGCCGACCGGCAACCTGGACGAGACCAACGAGAATATCGTGCTGGATCTGTTTGCCCAGCTGCATAAGGAAGGGACGACCCTGATCGTCGTGACGCATGACCCGGAGGTGGCGGATGCCGCGCAGAGGACGATCGTTCTGGAGCATGGACGCGTAGCAAGAGAGGTCATCAACGAAAACTTCGGGAAATAAAACGGGAGTAGCGTCCGGAAAAAGAAGGAGAACCGAAATATGAACAAGCGTATGAACTGGGGTGCGTGTGCCGCCCTGATCTTTTCCCTGATACTGACGGTCGGCAGCAGGACCTTTCTGGGCGCCTGCGCGCATGAAGACGGCAGCTTCGGCGCCTGTCACTGGGCAAATCAGGCCATGTTCGGCCTCGGGATCCTGCTGAGCGCGCAGAGCCTGGCGGCGCTGCCTGCGCGGGACGAAAGGATCCGCATGGGGCTGCTGATCGCGGAAGCAATGACGGCGGTCCTGGGTATGTTCATTCCCGGGACGCTGATCAGCCTGTGCAAAATGCCGTCCATGGTTTGTCTCTCCACCATGAAGCCGGCGATGCTGATCCTGTGCGCGGTGATCCTGCTTGCGACTCTGGCGGGTATCCTTCAGGCGCGGAAGCGGGCAAAGTGAGGAAAGAATGAAAATCAGTCAGTTACCGGTCAGGAATCTGACCCGCAAACCGGGGCGTACGTTGGCGCTGATCTGCCTGACGGCGCTCCTGGCGCTGTCGGTTTTCGGCGGATCCGTGGTGGTGCTCAGCCTTCGCAGCGGTCTGAACTCACTGGAAAACCGTCTGGGTGCGGATATTATCGTTGTACCATCCAGCGCGAAATCGCAGACAAATCTGAAGCAGATGCTGCTGCAGGGGACCACGGGCTATTTCTATATGGACCGGAGCAAGCTGGATAAGGTGATTGCCACCGACGGAGTGGAAAAAGCGAGTCCCCAGCTCTTTCTTGCTTCTCTCCGGGCTTCCTGCTGCACGATGCCGATCCAGGTCATCGGGATCGATCAGGAGACGGATTTTACCGTGGAACCATGGATCGAGGAAAGCTATACCAGGAAACTGGAGCTCAGGGATATTGTCGTCGGTTCACAGGTCAATGCCGGTATCGGCGAAAGCCTCCGGATCTACGGGGTCAACTGCCCGGTGGTCGCCCGTCTGGCAAGCACCGGAACAGGTCTGGACACCGCGGTCTATACCGGCATGGACACGCTCCGCCTGCTGCTGGACGCTGCCCGTGACCTGGGACACGACCTGAAGATCTCCGGCGATTCGGCTGACGTGATCTCTGCGGTCTATGTCAAGGTAAAGGATGGCTGTTCCGTGGAACGCGTCGCGGATGACCTGGCGGTGCATGTCAGCAAAACGGAAACGGTGCAGACCAAAGGAATGATCACCGGCGTGGCGGACAGCCTGGCCGGGATCTCTTCCACGGTCACGGCGCTGATCGCAGCGGTCTGGGTGCTGGCCTTTACCCTGCTGATCATCGTTTTTGCCATGATGGCGCGGGAGCGCAGCCGGGAGTTCGCGGTGCTGCGGGTGATCGGCATGTCCAGAAGCGGCCTGGCCGGAATGATCCGGAAGGAATCCCTGATGATCGGCCTGGCCGGAGGCCTGGCGGGTATCGCTCTGGGCGCGGTGCTGGTTTTTTCCTTCAGCACACTGATCGAACAGAAGCTGGCCCTGCCGTATCTGACGCCCTCCGCTGGAACACTGGCGCTGCTGGCAGGCCTGACGCTGCTGGGAACGACAGCCGTTGCCATGCTGGCTTCCGCCCGGGCGGCGGGACGGCTGAGTCGGACAGATCCGGGAACTGTGCTGCGGGAGGGTAATTGATATGGATATCAGAGCAGAAGGGATCAGCAGGCGATATTTCAGGAGAACGGGGGAAGCGAACTATTTTGAGGCGGTCTGCCGGACGGATTTCACGGTGGAAGCCGGCAAGGTGACTGTGCTGCTCGGCCGCAGCGGCTCCGGGAAAACCACGCTGCTGCATATGCTTGCCGGGCTGCTGACACCGACCGGCGGCAAGATTTTTCTGGGGGATACGGATCTGTACAGCCTGGAGGACAAAGCGCTTTCCGAGATAAGAAACAAAAGGATCGGCGTGATCCCGCAGGGGCGCAGTGTGATCGACACGCTGACGGTGCTGGAAAACATTCTTCTTCCCGCTGCGCTGTACGGAGGGGAAAGCCGCGGGCAGGAAGCACTGGAATGGATGAAAAAGCTGGATATCGCGCATCTGGCGGATTCCCGTCCAACAGAGCTGTCCGGAGGCGAGCTGCGCAGGGTGGCTATCGTCCGGGCGCTGGCAGGAAAACCGGAGGTGATCCTGGCGGATGAACCGACGGGCGATCTGGATGACGAGAATACCGCGCTCGTGCTGTCAGCTCTGCGTGATGCCGCACGGGATGGGGCAGCTGTATTGCTGGTCACCCATGAAGGCGAAGCGAAACAATACGCGGATGAGGTCTGGCGTATGAATGCCGGGACACTGACGCGTGAGGAACGGAACTGAACCAAAAAAGGCCGGGGCCTTTACAGGCACCGGCCTTTTCAATACGGTTCACAGTTCAGTAGAACCAGCCGCCGTAATACGAATCGTCATCATACCAGCCGGCATCGTCCGAATCATCGCCGTAGTACCAGTCGTCACCGTACTCCGATCCGGCAAACCAGCTGAAAAGGTCATACCAGTCATAATCCTCTGTCCAGTCAAAATCCTCATACCAGTCCGAACCGAAATAATCGTCGTCATAAAGCATGGATGAGGAATCGTCATCCCAGCCGCAATCCTCATACCAGTCTCCCCAGCCATGCCAGGAGCTGTCCCAATCGTTATAATCGTAATAGTTTTCTGAGCCCTGAGCGCTGACAAATTTTTCCAGCCATTCTATATAATTGCCGTCAAGCCCGCAGGCGGTAAAGATCTCTTTCAGATCGCGATAAAAATCCGGATCGCCGTAGGGAAGCGTAATGCCCAGTCCGGTCAGCCCGTCCGAGGAACTGGAATCCGTGTAAACCAGCGCGGTGCCCAGAGCGGCCTCCAGTTCAGCCACGTCCGCAGCGGGAGCGTTGGAGGCGACGGACATCATATCCGTTACATAATAGGTGGAAAGCTCCACATCCTCTTCCATCATGCTGCCGAATCCGCCCGAATAGCTCCACGGCCTGCCGGCCTGTCCGCGTCCGCGGCTGCGGCGCTGTGTGGAATAATTGCTGCCCAGCAAAGCTTTTTCATTGGCATAGGCAAATTTCATCCATGCGGTGAAAAGAGCTTCCACCTTGCTTTCATCGATCAGCGCCAGAGTGGACTCATCCCCGTTACGATCCGTTTTGTTCACTGCGATCATCGTATCGACAATGGTTTTTCCGAGAACGGGAGCGGGGAGGGCAGGATTGGCCTCCAGCGCCCTGATCCAGTCTGTATAATACCAGCCGATACCGGATTCGAAGTCCTCGGACAGGATCGTGTAATTGCAGTAGGGAGCCAGAGCGACGCAAACCTCCAGACTGCCCATCAGGCAGGCGTCCATACCGATGATATCGAAACGGATGTCCGGGTTTGCTTTCAAAGCCTGCTGCATTTCATCCATGGTCAGGGCGTCTTCGCTGTTTTTTGCCCAGTCGTCGGAGCCGTAGCCGTATACTGCTCCGCCGCCGTGATTCCAGAGAAGCAGGATGTACCGGTCCGCCGGATACTCCTTTGCTGTCCAGGAGATGAAGTCAGCCAGAGGCTCTGCCTCCGCGACGCTGATCCTGCCGAGCCTGTCCTTCACGAGTTCCAGTTTGGAACCGTTTACGCGC
Organism: Clostridia bacterium; assembly: GCA_017509255.1. Taxonomy (GTDB): domain Bacteria; phylum Bacillota; class Clostridia; order Christensenellales; family Aristaeellaceae; genus Aristaeella. The sequence continues at coordinate 214,929 of JAFWQA010000001.1, forward strand.
CAGCGCTGCGCGGTGGAGGGTGAGATCCCGTAGTTGTGCCATCTGGAGGTGCCGATCGTTTCAACGATGATATTGACGTTTTTCCCGGCGCCGGCACGGAGGATCTCCGCCAGATCCTCACTGGCGCTTCCGTCGTCGGACTCGAGGTCGGAGCCGTTCATATAGAGCATGACGGTCACGCTTTTCGCTGCGGCTTTGGCGGTTTCAGCCTGGCCGGCAGCGGAAGCATGCGCCTGAACCGGGTCAGCTTCTACAACCTGACCGGCAGCGGGAGCCGACGGCTGAACGGCTGCCGACTTGCCGGCGGTCACCGTCAGGGATGCCGGGACGGTAGCGGCAGAGGAACCGCCCGCATCGGAGATCACGCAGCGAAACTGCCAGCCGTCGGTTTCATTCCCGGCGGGAACAAAAAGGATCTGGCCGTCATGGCCGGCAAAGGAGGTCTCTGTCCATGCCTGATCCGCCGCGGAACGGGCCTGCCAGCGATAGGTGACGCCGTCACCCGTGGCGGCACACATGAACTGTGCCGTTTCACCGGACGCGCAGCTTTTGCTTTCCGGGGAATGGATGACGGTCAGATAATCCGCTTCGGCGGACAGGACCGACAGGCATAATACAGCGGCCAGAACGCAGGAAATCAGTTTTGCGGGAAGTCTTTTCATGATAGGGAGTCTCCTTCCTGTGATAAAACGGACAGATTAAACAGAATATTGACGTTGAACCAGCCGCTATCCGTATCGATCACCATGGAGCCGTTCGATTTTGCAACGGCGGAGGCGACAGAGCGGAGGCCTATGCCCTCCCGCTCTTTCTGGACCGGCATGCCGGTTTTATCCAGAGGGACAGCGCCTGCTATCCGGTTGGAAACGCTTAAGCCAAGCATCTGGCCGCCGATCATGCTGCTTTTGATCCGGATGATCCTGTCCTCCTCAGGGAGAAGGACGGAAGCATGCAGGGCATTTTCAAGCAGATTGCCCAGGATCATACAGTAATCATTCACGTTCAGCGGCAGTTCCCGGGGCAGCAGAAGCTGACATTCCATGGCAGTGCCGTGCTGCTCCGCGGAGCGCCGGTACCAGGCAGCCAGCGCGTCCACAGCGGCGTTGGCGCAGTAGTGCTCGTGTTCTTCACCGATGCTGCCTACGTAATCCGCCAGGTAACGGCGCAGCTCTTCCGAATCGTCTTTCCCGGCCAGCTCGGACAGAACGCGGATATGCTGGCGGAAATCGTGGCGCAGGACCCGGGTTTCCAACAGATGCTCCTGCAGCTGGCGGTAACGGTCCTCTTCGGCATGAAGCAGCAGGTTTTCCTGGCGAAGCTGCTCCTCGTGTCCGAGGTGTCCGGCGACATACCAAAGGAACTGGTAGAGCGCATATTGGATCAGGATCATGGCTGCCCAGCTGAAGAGGCTGATGACCCTGATCCGTCCGACCAGCAGATTAGCCAGATCGATCGGGACAACAAAGATAAAAAACAGCGTGACCGCAAGCGGCAGAAGGAAGAACCACCGCCACAGCTTATCCAGCCGGGGCATATCCAGCAGGGAAGGAAGCCTTTTGTACAGGAAGGACGCGTAAATCAACATGGTCAGGATGGCGAGTCCGAGACTGACGGCACTGGACAGGAAGGTCAGGGGAGCATCATTATTGCCCATCTCATGCTTTGTTGTCAGGTAGAGGGTATACATGGAGGACCAGGCCATCAGGGTCGTGGCGTTGAAAAAAATAAACAGCAGTCTGTCGGTTTTATATGTGCAGACAGAGCGGAAAAGCAGGAAAGCGGTCAGGAGCAGGGGCAGAAGCAACGCGTTGGAGGACCATCCGGTCAGCGTGCAGATGACGGACGGAACGGTTATCCCGGCGGCAAGAAAAACGCCGGCCAGGACGAAGACTCTGGAGCGGGCAATGCGCAGATCGTTCAGCACCGGAAGCAGACAGCAGACCGCAGCCGGGATCAGCATGGTAAACTCCAGCAGATAACGGCAGAAGAAAAGCCAGTTCCACATGTGTCAGATCCCTCCCATCCGATGCTTGATCTGATACTGTGTAAACTGCCGGATCAATTCGTTCTGATTGCGCACACGGAGCGGATAACTGACCTGGCCGGTCATCATGATACTGCCGTTGTTGATCCGGAGTGCGTGATCCATATTGACAATGATGCCCCGGTTGACAGTCAGGAAGCAAGGCCACGCGGAAAGCTTTGTCTGCATTTCGGAGAAGGAGGTCAGCACTGTGACGGCTTTTCCGTCGGACAGAAGGATATTCATTCCGTGGCCGGACGAAACGGCCGAAACGATGCCGGAAACAGGCAGCCGGATCGTCCCGTAAGCAACGCGGAATTCCGCTTCCTCAACACTGCGTGTCAGCACCCTTGTGATATCAGCCATCAGGAAGGAAAGACGCTCCTTGCTGTACGGCTTGACCAGATAGTCAAAGGGATGCAGGGGAAAGGCATCCAGCGCATAGCTCTTTTCAGATGTGATGAAGACGATCAGGCAGTCCGGCTGAGCGGCGCGAAGCCGGTAGGCAGTCTCGATACCGCTGAGACCGTCCATACAGATATCCAAAAAAACAGCGGAAAAACGGCCGGACATTCCGCCGTTCTGCAGCAGCTCCATACCGGAGGAGAACGCTTCACAGCCGGTATCCGACATGCTTTCATGATTCCTCAGCCAGGCGGACAGATCGTTCTGCAGTCTGACGCGGTCCTGAACACAGTCATCTGCCACGGCAAATCGGAAGCTCATGCTGCTTTCTCCTCCTCCCAAAGTTTTCCAAAGCATATCATAACACAAGGGAGGCCGGGAAAGGAATGATATTTATGCGGAAACATGAGTGTTTATGCACATTTTCTTGTTTTTTTTCGTGAAAAACGATACAATATTACAGTTGTGCGAAACAACGGAGGATTTGTTCCGAGAAAGAAAGGAAGGTATATCCATGAAGAAACTTGCTGCTATCCTGATGACCCTTTTCCTGATGGTTTCCCTCGCATCCGCGGAAGACGCGGTAACGGTCACGTGGGACATGGTTGCGGAAGACTTTGCCCAGAACGGCTTTGAAGGAGCTTTTATGCCTCTGAACGACTTCGGCGTGATGATGCTGGTTCCCGAAGGCTTTGAGGCAGTTGAACTGACCGAGGAAGAAGCCGCAATGAACATGTACCTGAAGCTGGATGCCCAGGGACAGGCCGGCATCGGATTCCAGTATATGGAAGGCAGCGCCGAGGATTTTGCGGCACTGGCGGAAGAGCTTTCCGGCAGAGGCATGGTGGGCATTGAGTATGACAATGTGAACGGGCTGAACGGCCTTTCCTTTGACACGCCGGACGGAAACGCTAAAGCCATTCTTGTGGACTGCCAGAACGGCTATCTGCTCCAGATCACCTTTGCTCCCGCTACGGATGAAACCTTTGTCAAGTGGGCTCAGTACATGGTCGCGTCCATTCAGCCGATCTCCGAGGATTAATCTTCCCGGAAAACAAACGGTCTGCAAAAAGCCCGGAACGGATATAAACTCCGTTCCGGGCTTTTTCTGTACCGGGAAGACAGATCAGCACGGTATTACCGGATGGATACCGTCCATTCGTCTCCCGATACCAGATACTGGAACTCTGTCAGTTCCGGCGTGTTCATCACTTTCAGAAGATCGGCCAGGTCATTGACTGTATTGACTCCTGAAAGACTGCTGTACGCGATCCATTCCATTTGCCCTTCTGCGGAGGAAACGAGCTCTCCGGACCACTTTTCCGCTTTGAACAGAAGAACGACATATCGGCCGTCTTTGATCGGAAACTGCTTTACCCCGACCAATCTCGGCTCAATGACGGTCAGGCCGGTCTCTTCCTTCATCTCCCGGATCACGGCGTCAACAAAGGATTCTCCGGGTTCCACATGACCTCCCGGCAGGGTGTAGCCCTGCCAGTCTTCCTTTATTCTGTTCTGAAGCAGCAGCCGGTCGCCGTCTTCGATCAGGCATAATACGGTCAGTTCAACATTTTCTGTTCTGCTCATATATACATCCTTTGTCTCAATATTGCATCGGGGGAGGAGACCGCTCTGTCAGAGGGGGAAAACGGGAAAACGTGGATGATCAAGCCCACACATCAGCGGCCGGGTGATGCGGTTTGCGGTCACGGAGATGACGACTATGACCTTCAGCGCGTTTTCCGTTCAGGGCGGACCGCCTTTTGAAAGGGGGTTCCTGTATCCCTGCCGTCGCGGCGCTCCTTTCCGGCTCACAGATCAGATAAATACCGTTTTCCGGTCAGTACCCGGGACAACTATATCACAGCTTCCGTAAAACAACCATAAAAAAGTTTCCGGGAAACCGAACGGGCCGGAACGGTTTCCCGGAAAAAATTCATGGAAAAACAGCTTTGGGGGTTGACAAATACCCGGATAACAGACTATACTTTACCATGAATCGACCGGCGGTCGGTAACCGGGCGGTGAAGAAACCGGATCACTGCGGCTGCAAGGCATCGGAGAACCGATTTATGCCCGCTTTCTTTTTTTACCCACAAACCGACTGCAGGTCGAGAGAAAAAGACAACTCAGCCCGGTCAAACATGAAAGGAGAAACGGATGAAGAACAAGGGTCATTTCAGAAAATTTCTGCTGCTCTGGAGCGGGGAAATGATCTCCTCTGTCGGCGGAGGACTGACCAGCTTCGGCCTGAGTGTATATGTTTTTCGCATGACCGGCCGTGCGGCTGACACTGCGCTGGTGGCGCTGCTGGCATTTTTGCCGACGCTGCTGCTGAGCATACCCGCCGGAGTGCTGGCTGACCGCGCGGATCGCCGCCTGCTGATGGTGATCGGGGACGGATGCTCCGCGATCGGGGTCATCTATATCCTGATCTGCATGATAAACGGCGGAGCCGCGCTCTGGCAGATCTGTGCCGGCGTGTTTGTGAGCTCGGTGTTTTCGTCCCTGCTGGAGCCGGCTTACCGCGCCACCATTACCGATCTTCTGGATGAGGAGCAGTTCAGCAAAGCCAGCGGGATCATGGGGCTGGCCGGCAGTGCCCGCTACCTGATCTCTCCGCTGCTGGCGGGAATGCTGCTGACGGTTTCGGATATTAAACTGCTGCTGATTATCGACATCTGCACATTCTTCCTGACTGTGACGACCACGCTGATCGTCCGGAGCCGGCTGGAAACCAAAGCGGTGAAAACGGGAACCTCCTTCCGGGAGGATATAAGCACAGGCTGGCTGGCAGTTGCCGGAAACCGGGGCCTTCTCATCCTTATGGGGCTGTCTTCCCTGATCACGCTTTTCATGGGTTCCATCCAGATCCTCTCGGAACCGATGATCCTGGATTTTTCGGACAGCAAAACGCTGGGGATCGCCGAGACCGTCTGCGCCGGCGGTATGCTGGTTTCGGGTGTGCTGATGGGAATACGGGGGATCAAAAAAGGGCACGCAAAAATACTCGCGCTCTCCCTTTGCGGCTGCGGACTGGCCATGGCTGCTTTCGGGGTCAGGGAATCCTTGCCGATGATCTGCGGGTCCGGCTTTCTATTCTTTTTTATGCTGCCCTTCGCGAACACCTGCCTGGACTATCTGGTGCGTGTGAATATCCCCAATGAGCTGCAGGGACGCGCCTGGGGCGTGATCGGATTCATTTCACAGCTGGGTTATGCGGTCGCCTACGGGGCTTTCGGAGTGATTGCCGATGCGATCGCCCGCGGGGCCGGCATCAGCGTCGGCCGCGGCGCGGGCTGGACCATTGTGGGCTCCGGGCTCCTGCTGGCGGCGATTGCCGGACTTCTGTACAGGAGCCGCAGCGTCCGCCGGCTGGAACCGGCGGCCGGATGAGTATGAAGAGAGGAGAATAATTGATGAAGAAGTACATTTACAGACCCTGGCGCTTTTACGCGATCACCTTTGCAGCCACCTGGTTCTGGTGGTTCCTGGCCATTGCATTCAAAGAGAGCAGCGTGATGACTGTATTCATGATCCTGGGCCTGCTGTCTCCTGCGGCAGTCGCGGTCACAACGGTCCTCACGTCCCGGAACGGGGCGCTGAAGGAGGATTTCAGGAGGAAGCTGATTCGGTTTTACCGCATCCGTCCGCTGTCGATCGCTGCGGCAGTGCTCGTTTTTGCCGCGGTGGTCGCCGCGTCCATCGGTACTTCCGTGCTTTTCGGCGGTTCGCCGAAGCAGTTTGCCTTCACAGAGGATTTTTCTTTTGCCGTGGGCGGAGTTTCCGCCCTGACGACCATTCTTCTGGCATCGGTCATTGAGGAGGTGGGTTGGAGAGGCTATGGTGAGGACGCCGTAGGCGCCTATCACACCTGGTTTACGGAATCACTCATTTTCGGTTTTGTCTGGGCCTGCTGGCACCTTCCGCTGTTCTGGATCCCCGGGACCTATCATTGCGGTCTGAGGGAAATGGGCGCTCTGTATATGCTGAATTTCCTGCTCAGCGCGATTCCCCTTGATTTTATTCAGACATGGGTATATGTTAGGAACAGGCGCAGCATGCTCGCAACCATGATTTTCCATCTGTTTATCAATCTGATGCAGGAGAAGATCGCCATGACGCCGGAGACGAAGTGTATTGAAACTGTTTTTGTTCTTCTGGCGGCGGTCGGGATCGTGCTGGCCAACAGGAAGCTGTTCTTTGAACGGGAGCATATCGGAAATCTGCTGCGGGAAACAGAAAACGCGGCAGAACCGCAAATAAAGGAGTTGCGTTTCAGTGGCGGAAGCAAAGCCGGCGGAGATCCGCAGGGAGGAGATCCTGGACGCCGCGCAGGAGCTGTTTGAATCAAAGGGATACGAGCAGACCAGCACGACGGATATCATGAAGAAAGTAGGCATTGCCAAGGGTACGCTGTACTATCACTTTGGCTCCAAGGAAGAGATCCTGGATGCCATGGTGGAACGCATGGGGGACAGTCTGATCCGCAGAGCCCGCGCCGCCGCATCTCAGAAGGAGATCCCGGTGACGGAAAGGCTGATGCGGGTCCTCGTGGCGCTGAATGCCGGGGAGGGCAGTGAAAAGGCGGTCGTGGATTCTCTGAACGCGCCGCGAAACGAGCTGCTGCATGAGAAGGCACGGCAGAAGGTGATCGACGAAGCCGGCCCGATCCTGAGCGGCCTGGTGGAGGAAGCGGTTCAGGCAGGCATCTGTCACTGCGCCTATCCCCGTGAAACGGTGGAGATGATCCTGATCTATGCCCTGATCGCCTTTGACGGAAAGAATACGGCACAGTGGGACAGCCAGCGCACGGACGCGAAGGTTCGCGCGTTCGTCACCAATATTGAACGCCTGCTGGGCGCCGGGGAAGGGACCTTTGATTTTATCAGTTCCTTTATTGTCTGAAGAAATGCGCAGTTCCGGATGAAGAACTGTTATTTCAGCAGTCCTTCAGCGATCAGTCCTTCAAGCACGCGGCTCTCTCTTTCAAACATCAGAGGGTTATACGGGCTTTCCTTTACTTCCCGGTTTTTCCGGATGGCGGCGGCGGGCTCCACGAATTCCAGCCGGTATGATTCCTGCGCTTCATAATCGTCCAGGCACTGGGAGGCTATCTCCTCCGATGCTTCGCAAAGATAATAATAATTATCCTGAACAAAGCATTCGGAGGGGTCCTTGTCACTTCTCTGGATCCGGTGAACATAGCCATACTCCCTGACCGATTCGGGAATCACGATCAGGCCGGCTTCTTCTCTTACCTCCCGGATCACGGCATCCGCAGGGCTTTCTCCGCTTTCGATCCCGCCGCCGGGAAATTTGTAGTAATCATACTTCAGGCTGTGGATCATGGCCACCTTTCCGTTCCGGATAATGATTCCTCTTGCGGAATCGCGCGTAAAGGTATGCGTACACTGACCGTAATCCTTTTTGTCCAGGGCAAAGAGCAGCTTCATGATGTTTTTCCTCACAGTTCCGGTCGATCGGGCAAGGACCCGGGAAACGGTATCTTCTTACTGCCTCAACAGATCCGATGCTTTTATTCTTCCGGCAGCCGGTATTTATCAGCTGCCGTTTTTCTGACCTTCAGGTTCTTCAGATATTCCTTCTGATCTGTCGTGATCCGGCAGCTTTCCACGCTTTTCTGTATGGCCTTGTTGTGTGTCCAGTCGTCCAGCCTTTGTTCTTCCAGAAAGGGGAGGACGGTGTCATACTGCTTGGCCAGGGCTGTGGCAAAGTACCATGCTCTCATCATGTTGATATAGTATTCTTCCGATCTGTAATCCGCCACCCAATCGGCATATTCCGGTCTGAACCTTTCATCCAGAAAATACCGCATCAGCGTCCCCATGGCAAACCGGACGGCATAGGTCTTGCCGGAACGGAGCCATTTCCGGATATACGGGAGCAGCCTTTCCGGATCCTTTCTGAATGCCTTTGGCGAAAGCTGGTCACAGGTGGCCCAGTTGTCGACAAACGGAAGGAAATCCTCCACTGCCGCGATGCATTTGCCGAAATCCTTTTCCAGGGAAATCAGAAAGGCGTGCAGCTGGTTTTCGTCAAAATACCGATGGGGAAGGGAAGAAAGGAATACTGCCGTATCCTCATCCCGGAAGATCTTTCCGGCAAGGCTGCGGAGTTCCGGTGTCCGGACGCCTATGATCGAGCCTGCATCAACGGTCGGAAGGATCCCGATCTGCAGTTTGGCATACTTCGGATCCCGCAGGCGAAACAGTTCAGCGGTGATTTCTTCTTTTTTCATCTGTATCCGGCTCCTTCAAAGCCCGGTGTCCCTGCAGGTTTACCGGGGGTCGCTCTGTTCGTTTTTTTCGAAAAGATCCTCCGCTATCGGCAGAGCATTATAACACAAGGGGAATGACTTCATCATCAGTCCGGTGTTCCGTCGGGTTCCGCAGGCCGGCAGGATCGTACAGGCAGGTCCGGAGGCCGACATTCATTCCACATCTCTGTCTGCTGCGTGAATGAGCTGCTTCAGATATACGGCGATTCCGTCCTCATCGTTTGTTCCGATGATCACATCCGCAGCCGCCTTTACCGCATCGATGGCGTTTCCCATGGCAACGCCCGTACCTGCCATCTTCAGCATGCCGATATCGGAGAAATCGTCTCCGAAGGCAATGATCTGTCCGGCTCCGATCCCGCAGGCATCACACACGGTCCGGATGGATTCCTCCTTGGTGACGCCCTTCTTTGTAAATTTATACCAGAAGCCGTCCGAGAATCTGGCGGCATCGCAGTCCGGAAGCTTATTCTCCAGCTCCCGGGCTTTTGCCTCATCGAATATTTCCACGCACATTTTCAGCGCTTTTTTGTCAAAGCCGCTGAAATCCGTCCAGACGCTGTCTCCCCAGCTTTGGTCCTGCTTTCCGGGATCCGTCTTATAATTCCAGAAATGCCGGTCAAGCGTGTCAACGGTGATCTCACAGTCTTCTCCGCAGACCTGCCTTGCGGCTGTGATCAGTTCCCGGCTCCTCTCCTCGGAAAACTCGGCGGTAAAAAGATACTGACCGTCTTTCCTGACCACAGCGCCTCCGCTGCAGACCAGGATATCCGGATCCAGCTGTCCCAGACAGGTTTTACAGTTCTGCTCTCCTCTGGAGGTGGACACTCCGATCAGAAAACCTTTTTCACGGGCCGCCCGGAGCATGCGGAGCGTTTCCGCCGAAATCGTCTTATCGGACCGGAGCAGTGTTCCGTCCAGATCAAACAACAGCAAACGGTTCAAGCGTATCAGTCCTTTCCGCCGCGGGACGGCGCTTCCTCATGACCGTCTGACAGACGATCCCGGGCACCTCTTTGTATCCGGCAAAGGGGTAAGTGTGTTCCTCATCGGACAGGCCGACGGCTTTGTCGTATCCGTTCGCCCAGAGGTCAAAGCCTGTATCGTTCAGCATGATTTATCCTCCGCGGATTCCCGCCGCCGGGCTGATGATCGGCCTGTTTATCCAACCAGGGCCAAGATCTGCCGCAGATCGCGGATCTGTTCATCGATCCTGTATCCCTCCGGAGCCGGCAGGCCGTCGGGATTGTACCAGCAGGTCCGGATGCCGGCGTTCATCCCGCCCTGTATATCGCTCGTCAGGGAATCCCCGACGATCATGGAGGTATGCCGGCAGTCCTCCCCGAGGCTTTGGAAAACCGCGTCGAAGAATGCGCGGCTCGGCTTTTCGGCTCCGAGCTGCTCGGAAAGGAAAACTCCGTCCATCAGCTCTCCCAGTCCGGACAGGCGCAGCTTTTTGCTCTGCGCCGTGACCGTCCCGTTGGATACGACGTACTGCCGGACCTTTCCGCGCAGGGCGCGGACGGTCTCCAGGCTGTTGCCCTTCGGAACGATCGTATCTCCCAGCCGGTGCTGGTATTTTTGATTGAATGCTTCGGCGAGGCCGGGATCCGCGCCGATCTCCGCAAAAAAGATCTCAAACCGGCGGCTTAGAGCTTCCGGCCTGGCGATCTCTCCCCGCTCCAGCTGCTTCCACAGGCCGTCGTTAATGACGGAATACCTTCGCACCATTTCATCCGTGCAGCTGCCCATCCCGAATTCGGCAAACAGGCTTTTGACTGCCGCGCTTTCCGCCGCCTTAAAATCCAGCAGGGTTCCGTCCACGTCCCACAAAACTGACGATATCTTCATCCGGCGCTCCTGAATTCAGAAATAGCCGGGCTCTGTCAGACAGAAGCCCGGCTCCATGATATCACAGCTGCCGCGAAACAGCCATAGCAACGGGAATATTGTTCGCGTACAGGTCCATCCGGCACTTATTTCCATTCGGGCACTGCCAGGCGGGCATCTTCCAGCCTGTCCTGCCAGGCAAAAAACTCATTCTCCGTGCCGGTGACCGTGATGCTTATATTCCCGGCATCATTCCTGAAGCTGTCGACCCACCGGTCAAATGCTTTTTCCAGGGTGTAATACCGCTCCATTTCCTCCGACGCGGCAGGGACCGGATCCCCTTTTTTCCAGATGACGATATAATCCTGAGGTGTTCCCTGGCGGATCTCATCCACCGTCTCTTCGCTGTCATTCCCGGTCATTACAGCCCATTTCACGGACCGGGATCCTTCCGGCAGGCCGGCAGCATGGATCGGCGGAGCCTGAAGGAGCAGGTACAGGATATCCTTCCCGTCAGCAACGACCTCTGTGAGGTGCGTATCCGTGCTGAAATTGATCCGGCCCGTGTCCACGGTGAGAACGAAATGTCCATCCGCCAGTTTGCACATGTTCAGCGAATACAGGCTGTTGTCCACCTGAGCGGACGATCTCAGGAACAGCGTGTAATAGGCGAACGCGCCGGCCAGGGCGGCAATCAGGCAGATCAGCGCGGCCAGCGAGATCAGGCGGAAGCGGCGCTTCAGCTTTGTTTTCCGCACTGTCTTCAGCGCTTCCGTAAACTGCTTCTGTTCCTCCTCATATTCCGCCCGGGTTTCCTCAGGCAGCTCCGCCTTCATCGCGTCGTACTGCTTCCGGCATTCCTCACAGGAACGGATATGCTCCTCCACGAGCTCCCGGCTCTCATCACTGGCCGCGCGGTCGAGCACCAGCGGCATAATATCACGGATCACATTGCATTCATTCTTTTTCATCGTCATTCTCCTTCATGGCGTCCTGCAGCATCCGGCGGGCGCGGTAATAGGTCACCCTGGACCACGCCTCGCTTTTTCCGAAAATCTCTGCGATCTGTGTATGGGACAGGTCACAGAAGGCTTTTAAGGTGAACACTTCGCGGTACGGCTCCTCCAGCGCATGCAGCCTGCGGTGTGCGGTCATGGCCTGATCCCTCCGGACGACCTGCTCGGTGAAGTCCACGTCTGAAGGGAAATCGTCCGGGATCGGCCCGGTCGGCTTTCTCCGCCGCAGCGCGTCATAATACAGATGCCTGGCAATGCTGCACAGCCAGGTGCTGACGCTGCTTTTCCCGTCAAAGCGGTTGATGCTCCGGATCGCCTGATAAAAGGTTTCCTGAGTCAGTTCCGCCGACAGCCCGTCATTCCCGCACAGGCGCATCAGGTAGGCATAGACCGTTTTGCTGTATCGGCTGTAGATTTTTTCCATATCGTCCGTTGTGTTCACCCCCTTTCCACTGTGTCTGAAAGCTGCTTCCATAAAGTTTGTCGGCTGATCAGCCAAATCGTTACAAAAAAATCTTTTTCCCCCGAAAAAAAGAAAGCGGCCTGCTTCCGCAGGCCGCGGACCCTGTGAACCGATAAGGGCAGGGGAGGAAAATCTGCCGGCATTACAGCATTCTGATCATCAGATAATCGCTGTCGTAACTGCCGTCAGGATACTTCATTCCGTGCGGACGGGTCCCGTATACCGTGAAGCCGTACTTCATATACAGCCTCAGGGCTCTCCGGTTCTTTGATTCGACCGTGAGCTCGATCTGCTCATAGCCATGCTCCGCGGCAAACGCGATCAGCCTTTCCATCAGGGCTGAGCCGATCCCCTGACGCCAGAAATCCTTCCGGACAGAGATGCCCAGCTCCGCCCGATGCAGGACCCGGCTTTTTCTGCCGTGGGAACTCACGTCCGCGCTGGCGATGATCTCACCGTCCAGTACGGCGACCAGCATCAGGCAGCGCGGGTCGTCCCTGCGCCCGGCCAGGATGGCGGCTTCGTCTTCCTCACTGTAGTCAAATTCCTCCGGAGTGCGCAGCAGGAAGGGCGTCTCTCCCAGCATGGCCTTCATGTACCGCAGCATGCGCGGCGCGTCTTCCGGCTCTACGGAACGAACGGTATAGTTCCTGCCGTCCCGGAAAGTCAGTTTTTCCGCAGAATAAATCATATTTCTTCCTCCGATCCTGATTTCAGGATAATGATCCTCCAGGGCATTTCTGCCGGCGCGGCATGCCTGTAAGCTCTTAGAAAATCCGGGCTTTATCTGAGCAGCTCTCCGTGGAAGTACTGCTCCTGAAAATGAATTGCGTCCAGGATCACCCCGTCCGGGTAATCCTTTCCGTCAAGCGAAACGATCCATTTGTCTTCCACGTCGTCAAAACGCCGGTATACTGCAATGACCTTTCCTTCAAACTCACGGAGCGGCAGATCTGTTCCCAGGATATATACGTCCTGCTCCGCGCCGTCTTCGGCAAAAACACCCTTCACATATCCGTAATTCAGGGGATAGATCATTTCCGGATGACGGGGGTGAGCGCTGCCCAGCGGCCGGTCAATAACGCCCTTTACGGTATGCCCTATCACAGACGGATAATCCGTTCTCATCGCGCCGATCCTCACCAGCTTCCGTTTTCCGGGCCGGAGCCCGGCTCCATGATACCACAGCTGCGGCAAAACAGCCATAAAAACGTTCCTTTTTCTTCGGAATCGCGGGACGGGAAAAGACGGAAAAAAACTTTCCTTTTTGACCGGGATATGCTAAAACAGATGCTGTACTGAAAGCTTCATTCTTTTTCAGTGCAGGCGAGAAGGATATCGTTCATGTACAGAATTTTTGACGCACACTGCCACATCTACCCGGAGGCAATCGCCCCGAAAGCGGTGGAAGGTATTGAACAGTTTTATGAGCAGCTGCCGTTCGACCATTACGACGGTACCGTGGGAACGCTGCTCAGCACGGGCCGTGAGGCGGGGATCTCCCATTTCCTGGTCCACTCCGTGGCTACGACGCCCCATCAGGTATCCGGCATCAACCGGTTTATTTCATCGGAGGTTGCCGGGGCAAACGGAGCGTTTACGGGGCTCGGTACGCTGCATCCGGATTCGGAGCGGCCGGAGCAGGACTTCAGCGAGCTGGCTGCGCTGGGGTTGAAGGGTGTGAAGCTTCATCCGGATTTCCAGCGCTTCGAGGCGGATTCCCCCAAAGCCATGCGCATTTACGGGCTTTGCATGGAGGCGGAGCTTCCGGTGCTTGTCCATACCGGGGATCATCGCTTTGACTATTCCAATCCGGAGCGGATCGCGCGGATCCTGCGGAGGTTCCCGAAGCTGAGGTTCGTGGGCGCACACTTTGGGGGATGGAGCGTATGGGATGAGGCCGCGAGCCTGCTTTCGGGCTTTGACAATATCACGGTGGACTCTTCCTCCTCTTTCTATGCGACAGGCCGTGAAAAGGGTTTGGAGCTGGTCAGGAAATGGGGTGCGGACAGGATCATGTTTGGCACCGATTACCCCATGTGGAAGCCTCAGCCGGAAATCGACTGCCTGCTTGCAATGGGGCTGAAGGAAGATGAATATCGCCGTATTTTCTGGGATAACGCTGTGAGAGTATTCGGGCTGGGCGGCGACGGCGCGTGAAACGGATCGGCAGGGAAAGGCGGGACCGGATCATTCTATGAAATACACGCTTCAGGTTTTTTCGGGACCGTGGCACGCAGCCGGTGAATCACCGGAGAAAACGGTCCGGCGGATCGGGGAAATATGCAGCCGGATCCCGGTGGAACGCGTGATCGTCGGATGGAGGACAGATCCGGCCTTTTACAGGATGTTGGGTTCCCGGCTCCGCCGGGCGGGGATCGAAATGCTGCTCTGGCTTCCGGTTTTTACGGAGGTCCGGGAAATGACGGATACGGAAGAGGCGCTGGACCTTTCCGGGCGGAGGATCGTCCTGCCGGCGGAGCAGGCGGAAACGGCCTTTGCCTTTGACTGCCCGTCCTCCCGCAAAAACATCCGGGCAGTCGGGGACATTTATGAAAAATACTTTGCTTCCTGCGGTTTTGACGGGGTTTTCCTGGACCGCATCAGGGGGCAGTCCTTTGCTGCCGGAGTGCCCGGGGTGCTCAGCTGCGGCTGTGAACGCTGCAGGGAGGCATACCGGAGAAAAGGCGTGGATACGGACGCGGTATGGAAACAGTACGAAAAGCTGAAGGATTCCTTTTTTGATATTACGTCATACCCGATGAACGGGCAGTTTATCCTGAAGGATCCTCAGGCGCAGCGGTTCTTTGAGGCCAGGGAAGAGATCGTCGCGGAAGCAGCCGGGGAGCTCTGCCGATATTTTAGGGAGAAAGGCCTGACCGTGGGGCTGGACCTGTTCGCGCCGTATGTCAGCCGGCTCGCCGGCCAGAATTATCAACTGACCTCGCGGCATGCGGACTTTGTCAAACCCATGCTGTACAGGAGGACAGAAGCCCCTGCCGGGATCGGGTATGAATACGAGCTCTTCGGACGTTACGCGCCCGGAGCGCGGGGACGGAGCGGGCTGACGATGGACAGGGCTTTTCTGGACACGCAGCTGGAGGCGCTTTCCGGCCTGCCGTGCAGGGTCTGTCCGGGGATCGAAGTGAATTACAGCCCGGAAGAGGTCCGGACGGACGCGGATTATGTCACGGAGTCACTGGCTGCGGTCCGGGACCAC
Organism: Clostridia bacterium; assembly: GCA_017509255.1. GTDB lineage: Bacteria > Bacillota > Clostridia > Christensenellales > Aristaeellaceae > Aristaeella. The sequence continues at coordinate 230,187 of JAFWQA010000001.1, forward strand.
GGGTTTGAAAGCGCGGTTCTGAGCTGGGACATACCGGAGGCTCCGGATGCGCATATCGAGGCTGTAGCGGTACTGGAAAGGGGACACTGACCTGGCTGTCAAGGATCTGTGACAGACAGAAACAGACAGAAAAAAGGATGCCCGGCCTCCGAAACGGAGGCCGGGCCTTTTATTTCCTGCAGGGCAGGATCCCGCTCAGCGGGGACCGCGGTCAGAAGTTGAAAATGATCTTTGCCAGAAGCAGCAGGAGGACCAGGATGATCACCGGACGTACGATTTTCGTGCCTTTGGTGATCGCAAGCCCGGATCCGACCCAGCTCCCGGCCATATTGCAGGCTGCCGCGGCGAGTCCGAGCAGGAACAGGACCTGGCCGTTGAGCAGGTACACCGTCAGGGAAGTGACGTTCGCTGTCAGATTGATCACCTTGGCGTGCGCGTTGGCGGATCCCACCGTCATCCGGGCAAATACGGTAAAGGCGATGATCAGGAAGGTTCCCGTACCGGGCCCGTAAAACCCGTCATACATGCCGATGATGAACGCGAAGGCTGTACAGACGGCCAGCGTTTTCCGGTCGGCTTTGGCCGCGTGCTTTCCCTCGTCCTGAAACAGATGCCGGTTCAGGACGAAAAAAGCAGCCAGAGGCAGGATGCCCAGCAGGATATATTTCATCACTGTTTCACTGACAGCCAGTGACAGCTGTGCCCCCAGGGAAGCTCCCAGTATCGCCGCAATGACGGAAGGGACCGCGATCCGGAAGTTCACCAGCCCTTTCCGGATAAAGCGTCCGGTTGCCAGCGCCGTCCCGCAGGAGGAGGACAGCTTGTTGGTGGCGATCGCTGAATGGATCGGCAGCCCCGCCAGGAGATAGGCCGGCAGGGAGATCAGTCCGCCTCCGCCGCCGATGGCGTCCACCAATCCTGCCAGAAACAGCATCGGGCAGACGATTACAAACATAAGTGGTGTCAGCTGCATATCTCTTTTCTTCTCTCCCGCATTTGATCTGCTGAGCCCGGACCTGCCGCGTACGGCTGCTCATTCATCTGCCGTGAGTTCCTGCCTTTGGATATATTCATCACGCAAGCGTGGCAGCGAGTTCTATCTCGTCCTCATCTTCATTCCCGGTTGCGGAAAAGCCCCTGCTTTCATACAGCTTTCGGGCGGCGGGATTGTTTTTGCTGCAGGTCAGGGCGACCCTGTCTGAATCGCCGAACGGCTTTGTTCTGATGTATTGAAGCACCCGGTCAAGGGCTTCGCTTCCGTAGCCCTTTCCCTGCTCCGCCTCATCGATCATCATGTGCCAGATGTCATATTCCGGAACATCATAGTCATAAATCACCATGACATAGCCGACCATTTTACCGTCCGCATAGATCCCGAACGGCTGGCACTGTTCCCTGTAAACATACGCCTGCGCAAGGCTGCGGACCGGATGGGAAACGAAAGCCTCCTGTCCCGGCGCCAGCCTGAGATGAAAGGCATCCAGAAAATTATCCTCTGTAATGGGCCTGAGTTCTGTCATCAGTTCCTCCGCAAAACGCGATTGCCGGGCCTGAGCCCGGCACCATGATACCACAGCCGCCGTAAAACAGCCATAACAATCAGAAACTCTTCCGGGCTTTTTCCTGGCGGCTTTCCGGAAGAGCGGCATACAAAAAACACAGGACAGAAACCGGGCCCGGTCTCCGAAAGGGAGGCCGGGCCCGGTCAGCCTGCAGGATCAAGGCTTCCAGTGCTTCAGCTGGGAAAGCCACCCGTCATACTGCCGGCGTCTGTCTTCCACATCCAGCCCTTCCGGGTTCGGCATATGCTCGATCATGAAATTCAGCAGCGCGTCCTTTGTCGGATAGGCGAATTTTCCGTCCGCATAACACCATTTGCAGTAATCTTCGTTGAAGAAGCCGTCCGGCTCTTTGCTGATGTTTGCGTCCTCACTCAGCGGCATTCCGCAGCACTGGCAGAACAGCTGCCGCGGTGAACCGAGCAGGGTGTTGATGGACACGTCATATTCCCGGGACAGGAGTTTCAGCGTTTCCGTGTTAGGCTGAGTCTCGCCGGTTTCCCACCGGCTGACGGCCTGCCGGGTGACCAGAACGCGATCCGCCAGTTCTTCCTGCGTCAGACTGTGCTTTTCCCTCAGTGTTTTCAGTATCTCGTTGATTGCCATGGTGAAGCCTCCCTCGTTTGTTTTCACCTGCATCATAACAGCCGGTCCACGTCTCCGCAAGCAACTGCCTGTTGCTTTCCCTCACCGGTTTTTCCGGCAGTCAGGTCCCCGGAGCAGGACGCAGGATCTTATCCGTTATCGGCCCCTTTTCTTTTCCGCTGAATCCGCACAGCCCATAGAAGATCATGGCCAGCATTGCCGTGGCGCTCCAGGTCTGCCAGGCGCAGGAGTGCCATTCGACGTATCCGTCCGTCCCGGCCTCCTGGATGCCTCCGTAGATCCGTCCGTCCTCCGGATGGTAGATCTCCGCGTACTGCGCGTCCCGCACGGCGTGGTGCGCCAGGGAGAAGAGCTCCTTTTCAAACAGGTCCCTCCTGCCGGCTTTCAGCGCGGCCAGAGCCCAGAACCCCTGAACGTGCGGCCATACAGTGCCTGAGTGGCGCCCGTAGCCGTATTCCCGGTAGGGGGAGAAAGCCGGCCAGACGCAGGGAATGCCGTGCTCCGTCGTACAGATATGCTCCGTCACGGAACGGGCCTGTTCCGCGTCCGCAATATCGAACAGGATCGTGAAAGCAAGGCCCAGCCCCTCCTGCGCGCCGCATTCTCCCGCCAGATAGTCGTACAGTCCGGTTTCCGGATTCCAGAAGGAGCGGTTGACCGCTTCCTTCAGCGCGTCCGCGCGCCGGCGCCACGGTTCTCCGTCTTCGCCCAAAGCTTCCGTCATCCGGGCCAGTACGCGGAAGGCATGCTCATAGACGCAGTTGGTGGACAGGGCCTTCATGGGGATGCCGGCCCCGACGGGGACACGGTCCTTCGGATGCTCCTCGGCCCAGAACCTGATCCCGGAGCGCAGGGAAGGATTCCGGTATTTCTCCGGATAGGCGGACACCCCGTCCCCGTATACCGCCGGCCCCCGGAACAGTCCGTCCGCGGGATCGAATTCCTCCCGCAGGCAGATCTCCACCGTCCGCCGGATCACATCGCAGGCCAGCCGGGCAAACGCTTCGTCCCCGGTCCTGTCCCAGAGCCGCTCCGCTCCCAGCGCCCAGATGATCCGGTCCCAGTACTGCCCGCCGATCACCGGCTGCCCGTCCCGCTCCTCCAGCACACAGAGCAGGGTGTTGCGCGCCGTTTCCGGGTCCAGCAGCGCTCCGGCGAAATACACGTTGATCGCCGCGTCCCGCGTCCACGGCGTATCGTATTCCATTCCGGCCATCAGGCAGGGAGCGGGCTCCTTCAGCAGTCCGGCCCGGATCCGCCTCGTGTTGACCGTCAGCCCGCCCAGAGCAAGGTGCCAGGCGTGCTCCAGTTCTTCGTTCCCATAGGAAAAATCGGGAATGTCCGCAAGCATGCTCATGGTTGTTTCCGTCCTTCCGGTTTTCAGATCTTCTCCGCCCGGCGGGTTCACCCAGCCGGTTCATATCAGTCCGTGTCTGCTCCCGGTACGGGTTTTCTGACGGCGGACAGGAAGGCCAGGATCATCAGAATGTAACAGACCGTTTTCGGAAGCATCAGCATGCCCAGAATCGGCAGGACACCCGCTGCCACCGCCACCGGGACATAGAACAGGAAGGACAGGCAGATGCAGAGCCACAGGAAGCGGAAGCTCCTGTCGTCCTTTCTTTTCCGGAAGTAAAGCAGGCAGATCACCGCACCCAGCAGAACGAAGGGGATATTCCGGAGGATCCCCCAGGTCATGTCTGAACTGTTCTGAGCCCAGCCGTTCTGCGGAAACAGGCACAGCACCGCCCGCAGGACAGCCGATCCCCAGACGCACCACGTCAGGGAACGCGGCTTTTCTTCGTGATAATATCCCGCCCAGATCTCATAGAGCAGCACATAGAATACAGTCATGGTCAGGGAAGTGACGAGCTTCCCGATGCCCAGCGCGGCGTTCAGATCCGCGTCCGTGAAATAGTTCAGCACGCGGGGGACCAGATGAAAAGCGTCTCCGCATCCCAGGATCAGGGCGGCCGCACCCATCTGCTTTTCGACGGTGTTCCGCGCCCTGCGCAGGATCAGGCAGCCTGTGGTGACCGCGAACAGCAGGTACAGAATATCAAATGCGGATTCGCCGTATTTCATGTTTCCGTCCTCCCTTTATGTCAGCTCAAAGTGTAATACAACTATACCACAGCTGCATAAAAAGAACCATAACGATCACTCTTTTCATTCTGCCGGTAACGCCGCACCCTTGAGCGCGGCGTTTCAGGCGCAAAAAAAGGGCTGCAGTCAGACTGCAGCCCGGGAGCAACCAAAGAGATCACTGCTGAGCAACTACAGCAACGGCTTCGTCATAGGTGAGCAGGGAAGCCATCATGATGGAGGCAAGCATGTCCATACCTTCGGCGGAAGCCGGAGAGAAGGCAAAAGCCATGCCGGTTCCGTCATCATATACGCTGATGGCGGTCAGCTGGTCGGCGTCCGTGTTGGTATAGGTAACCATCTCATAGCCGTTCACGATGACGACCTCGGCGTCTTCATAGCCCAGAACGTGCAGGGCATCCACAAAAGACGCGGCATCGGTGGCGCCTTCGGGGAGGTCAATGCTCATGATCACAAACTGGACAGTGCCGTCCTCGGAGTAGAAATAGGACAGAACGCCCTGTTCGGCGTACTCATCCGTCATTTCACCTTCCACAAAACCGGCGGGAAGATAGAAGCCGGCGTTCCACTCTTCATTCGCGACCCATTCGCCGTTCAGCTCAAGCTGTTCAGCAAGACCGGCGAAGTCTTCCCAGTTTACTTCCGCATCAGCCGCAGCAATACCGCAGCAAACCATCATGCACAGAGCCATCATCAGAGCAACAATTTTCTTCATGAACCTTAACCTTCCTTTCTGTTATGTACGAAAACGTACGGTGTGCATTATACAACAACCACCTTATATTGTCTACTGTGGATATTGCCAAATGCCGCAGCGTTTGCTGTCAAAACTTGCTTTGTCCGTATGGAAGGAGTCAATTCCATTTTGCTGGCTCTGCCTGAAAAAAGCGGCCGGAAAGATAGGATATCGGGATCTCAGTAATCTCCGATCATTTCCATTGCTGCGACGCACCGCAGCAGTTCCCGGTCGATCCGGTCCCTTCCGTAAGCATCCATAAAACGTTCTGTCCAGCGGGCTGTGCCGAGATTGTAATTCAGCGTCCAGATTCCCCACAGAATGTCTATGTGCCTGTCGGATATGCCGCCGGCTCCGACGTCAATGAAACCGGAGAAACGCCAGTTGTCCAGGATAATATTGGGAAGGCAGTAATCCCCGTGGATCAGCACTTCCTTTTTCAGGCAGGGCAGGCCGCGTTGCGCGGTCTGCCAGGCTTCCTCCCGGGAGGCAAACTCCCACAGGCCGCGGAACAGATCCGGCTCATATTTGCCGTGTTCATGGCCGGAAAGGACCAGAGCCCTGTAGGAATCAAGCCTGTCCTTCACGGGACAGTCATCCGCCCGGATCTCGTGAAGCCTTCTCAGCTGCACCGCGGCAGTATCGCACAGTTTTTCGGGTTCAGTCAGATACATCGGGTGTGTGCAGTCCTCGCCGGGGATGCGGTGTGTCAGGAGATAATCGTATTCACCGGCGCTGACATAGGACAGGACTTCCGCAGACAGGCCCAGGGAATGATAATAGGCGGTCATCTCCGCTTCCGTTTTCAGCTTTCCCGCAGCATATCTTTTCAGAAACAGGCCGCCGTTCCGGTCAATATAAAAGACCCGCGCATCTTCAGAGCAGCTGCTGTCGAACACGGCGGCGTCCTGAAGGAACGGCCGGAGCTCTTCGGGAAACTGCGCGGGATCCAATGCGATTCTGGTTCGGTTCATATCTTTCCCTTTCTGTATAGCAGTGACGGCGGAAATATCCTCTGACCGGGTGTTTTACGGATCGTTTACCTCCCGAATGCCGGAATTCTTTACAGCAAAACGGTATCGCCGTCGGAGGAGATCTGCGTCATCAGGCCGTCCCGGATGATGTATGCTTCGCCCCTCAGCTCTTCCTTTCCCGGCCCGATGAACAGGTAGCTCCCGTCCGGAATGGCATAAAAGGTCCGGCTCACGCTGTCCGGGCAGGCGATATCGGCATATATCCGCATACCGTCCAGTACGTCATCCCTGTTTTCCTGATAATGGGGAAGCAGCATGGTCTTCGTCAGGTTTAAGCCGGTCAAAAACCGCCGGTAGTCCGGATCAACGGCTTCCCCCTCTTCTTCCGGCATGGAATATACGACGTCCGCGCTGTTCATGCTTCCGGCGCTGATGCCGATGACGACCCCTTCATAGCTTTTCATCAGGCCGCGCAGGCGGATCCTCCGGAAAAAACGGTTCTGTGTGGGGACGTGTCCGCCTGAAAGGATCAAAAGGTTTGATTTCCGGATAAGCTCCGCCGCCTGCATTTCGTTTCTGCTGTCCAGGGTCTCCCAGCTCTCAAACAGGAATCCGGCTTTTTCAAAACAGCCTCTCATCAGGGCAGCATAAAAGTCGGTCATTTTCCATCCGTCCGGATCGGAACTGACGGTCAGCGCACGGCACGGGCGCGGGAAATGCAGCCGCAATTCCTCCGCAAAGTGATTGGCGGTATTCAGTTCTCCGGTATTGGGATCGTCTGCCCTGCTTGTCAGAAAGCAAATCATGTGTCAGCCTCCGCTCATATACCCATGACAAACCCGGGTTCAATAATCAAAGGTGTTCCGGCCGACTTTCATTTGCGTTGTCAGCTTTTCGTCCCGGTACGGTTTTCTGATCTCGATCATATTCAGGACTGTATAGCCCTTGGAACGAAGGAACCGGATCATCCCTTCATTGTTCGGGTGGACATAATTGAACACCGTGTCTTCGCCCATGGATCGGGAGATTTCCTCGGCCTTCTCAAACAGTTGGGCAGCGACGCCCTTTCGCCTGAATTCCGGCCGGACATAAATATGCTCGACCCAAAGGCAGGGCTTATCGATCCTGCAGACGATGTATCCCGCCAATTCACCGCCCTCTTCAGCGGCAAAGACCGGATAACCCGATGACAGAAATTCCAGTATTTCTTCGCGCCCGGCATCCACATCCGGCTCCGAAACAATGCCGTTCAATGAACGAAGAAAAACACGGAACGCGGCAACCAGCGGCGCGACCCGGCCAGCCGCTGTTTCATCAATTGTGATAATACTCATTTTTCCCTCCGGATCCGTACAGGGCGGATCATTCCAGGCTGAAGCTTTCCGTTTTCAGATCCTGATAGTATCTTCCGCGGGAAGCCGTGAAACGCAGAACACAATAATCCGGGTCCGTGACGCCTTTTTTGTAAAACAGCGTATCTCCTTTTTTCCAGATCATTCCTTTGGTTTCCTGATCTGTCAGCACTTCCATTTTCCCTGTCAGCATGACCCCGGTATACCTGAATAAGCCTTTACGGAAAAAGTAGATGCAGGCATTGGGATTGTTCCGGTACTGTCTGACCCTCATGGATGAAGTATTGGTGGAAAAGTAGAAGGTCTTCAGCCCGATCCGCTTTCTCGGTTTCAGCATAGCTTTGATATTGGGATAGTTTTCCTCATCGATCGAGCAGATCAGGCTGACTTTCTGTCTGCCGATAAACCTTTCAATTCTGTTCAGATCCATCCGCACGCCTCCCCGGGTCCCGGGCTTTTTCCCGGCCTGTAATAAATGTCACATCCGCACTTTTTCAAACACGGTCCGGATATCTTCCTTCGCCCCGTCAAAGTGAGGCCATCCGTCGATCCCGTCTTTGCTTTTTCTCGGAATGATATGGATGTGGAAGTGGGGCACCGACTGGCCGGCGCATTCTTCGCTGGCATTGAGCAGATTGACGCCTTCATACCCGCAGTTTTCCGTCAGATGCAGGGAAACCTTTTTCACTGTCGCGGCAACGGCGGACAGCGCGTCCGGTTCGCAGTCCAGGATGTTTTTATAATGCGCTTTCGGGATCACCAGAATATGGCCGTCCACATCCTTCGCGATATCCATGAACGCAAGTGTCATTTCGTCCTCAAAGACTTTCAGGCACGGTATTTCGCCGGAGCCGATTTTGCAAAAAATACAGTCTTTCATTCTCATTCCTCCATAAATATTGATCTGCCTGCCGCCTTATTCTGTTAATTCCGTCGCTCTCACCGCACCCAGGCAATGGATCCTCACGACGCGGTTGCTGTCGGTTTCGGATATCGTTCTCAGCTGCCCGAGAAAAGGCCGGACGAACTCCGGCCTGCGTTTTCCGAGGACGCGGAAAATCTCCGGTGCTTCCATCCGGACCCTGTCATCCGCGTCGTGAAGAAGCTTTTCAAACACCGGCATATATTCCTCATAGATCTCCGGCGTGTTCGACGCGATATTTTCGGATGCCCAGATAAAGCTCAGCCGGACCTGGGATGCCTCATCCGCGGCAAAACGGAACATGCTTTTCCAGAACGGCCGGACCGGCTGAAAGCTGCCCCTTCCGATCCTTCCGAGAGCGTTCACCGCGCGCTCCCGCAGAAGCGGCTCCGGACGGTCACAGAAGGAAGCAATAACCGGAACAACATCTTTTACTTCCTCAGGACAGAGCAGGCCTGCCTCTCCGAGCAGCCAGAGCGCCTTTGCCTGTATTTTTACGGATTCATGGGCAAGCAGGGCAGACAGGTAAGGAATATTCTCCTTCCACCTGTACTTGTCCTTTGTCAGTACGCCAAGCTCTTTATATATTTCAGACTCGTTCATTCATGATCTCCTATATCCGGAAGCTGTTACACCGTGATCTCTATCTGATTGTCCTCGACGGCAAGGATACAGCTTTCATAATATCCGTCCCCTGTCGTCCGGGGGCCGCTTATGACCTGATATCCGTCCGCCTTCAGTCTTTCCGTTACCCGGTCAACATTTTCCTTACTGCCGACACTGAAAGCGATGTGGGCATATCCTGTACGGTTCATTTCCTTTTTGGGATCGGTCATTTCAGGCTTTTTCATGATTTCCAGACGGGCTCCGTCATCAAAAGAAATAAAATAGGAGCGAAAGCCCGAGCCTTGATTGTGATAGCCGCCATCGGCTTTGCCGCTAAGATACCGGATAAAAAAATCCCGTGCCGCTTCCAGATCATTTACATACATTGCAATGTGTTCTATTCTCATTCGATACCTCTGTAAAAACAGATTTGCCGGACCAAAGCCCTGCCGCAATGATACCACAGCTGCCGCCAAATGGCCATCTTTTCCGATCGTGGGACGGAAAGCATTTGCATGTTCATGGTTATTGTAGTAATCTAGCGGTGACGGATCATTGAAAAAAGCAGATCAGGCAGAAAAGGGGAGCGGGTCCCCGGCATAATATTGTCAGGAGGCAGCGCTATGGTACAGGGAATCGGGCATGTGGCATTCAATGTGAAGGACATGGAAAAAACGATTGCATTCTATGAAAAAACCCTGGGCTTTCAGAAGGCGTTTGACATTCAGCGTCCGGAGAACGGAGAACCGTGGATCGTATACATGTATGGCGGCGGAGGACAGTTTATTGAGCTGTTTTACGGCGCCACAAAAGCCAATCCGTATAAGGATGAGAATATCGGGTTCTTCCATTCCTGCCTGGCTGTGGACGATATACAGGAGGTATGGAAAAGGATCGTGGAGACCGGGGCACCCCAGGACGATGCGCCCAAGCAGGGCGCGGATCATAACTGGCAGTGCTGGACTCATGATCCGGACGGCAATAAGATCGAGCTGATGCAGATCAGCGAGGACAGTCCCCAGATGAAATTCATCAGGAGCCTGTAAAGCTTCCCCCAAAAGCCAAAGAATGAAGCCCGGCTTCCGAAAACGGAGGCCGGGCATTTCGGCCTGTACCGCGGAAGAAACCGCGCAGCTTGCTTATTCCCCGGAGAACCGGAAATCATCGCTTTATTTCATTGATCAGAAAGATTCTGAGCGATTCCAGCTCTTCTTTCGGAAAGCTGAAATCACCGCCTCCAAACCAGGCTTTCATGGCTGCCTCGGGCAAATACTTCAGCTCGGAAGGAACATAGCCAATCATCCAGAGACCCGCTTCATATTTGGAGAGGATCCTCCTTTCCACCTTAAAGGAAAGGATCCTTCCCAAAATAAGGACATTGCTGGCCAGATATCTTTCATTGTAGTTTTCAAACCTGTAATCGTCGATCCCGGAGCTGATCGCGTTCCAGAAATCCTCATCCGAAATATCGGAAAAGACTTCATCAATTGCCTGACCGAATAAAATGATCCCGCGCTCTTTGATAAGCCGGATATAGCTTGTTACGTCCGCGTCCGGGAATTCATGATCCACCACATAAACCTCTTCATTCGGATCGATGAATCTTTTCCGATATTTTTCCGTCCAGAAATCGCTGTAATGGAATACACAATTTCCGTGATCAACCCAGTTCCGCGCGTCTTCCAGTCTGATCGCGGACATTTCCAGCGGTCTCGGTTTTCCGTCGATCGCAATGATCTCCCGGGCGATATCCAGCTTTTTGCCTGCCGCAATGGAATCTCTGACAACCACCAAAAGATCAATATCGCCGCTGTCGGGACAAAACGCATGTAAGGAAACGGAACCGTGCAGATAGACTCCGACCAGTTCATTCCCCATGTGCTTTTTCCATATTTCCACTGCTTCTGCAATCTGCCCCGTGATGTCTGCCGGCAGATCCTTATAACCCAATAAATCTTTCATGATTTTATCTGTTGTCCTTTGGGATTCAGATCAGCCCCGGGGGTTTCTCCGGATATTCCGGCTCTGAATCATCGTCAAATCTCATTTACCTGCCGGTTTTAGCACCGCGGCAGGATGGCCTGATCAGATCTTTCCCGCCGCCTCGGCAACCCAGCGGATCCTCTCATCCTGAAGCGAGTTGTGCAGGCTGCAGTCCGCGCCGATGATATAGCCTTTCCTGCCGCCTTCCCTGATCAGATCGGCAACCGCTTTTTCGATTTCGTCCCGCGAGGCGGTGTAAAGGAAGGTGCCGGGCCGGTTGTCAAAGCCGCCCCATACAGTGCATCCGAACTGTTTCTTTGCCTCCCGGATGTCCATGATGTCCATATACCGCGACCAGCTTACCGCGGCCGCATGATAATCCTTCCATACGGAGAGCCGGTTCGGCTCTTCTTCCCAGGCGCAGAAATGAATGACGTTCCTGTCGCTCATAGCGTTTGCATAATCCAGTACTTCCCGGTCGCTGGGCATCACCCAGTCCCGGTATTCCGCTTCCGTGAAACGGCTTACCTCACCGTTCTGGACACTGTAGAAGATCCCGTCCGCACCGGCATCCTGCAGAATGCCTTTCACAAGCAGCTTCTGATCCTCGGCGATCACGCGGCACGCGTATTTGACCGCTTCGGGATCCTCACGGATAAACCGCATCATCTTCGGATATCCGACGCGCAGGCGCAGGCAGGACAGGGGAACAAAAACAAGGTAGATCGCCACGCACTCTCCGTTCAGTTTCCGGATGACCTTCGCCGTGCGTTCCACCTGTTCCCTGACGTAAGGATGTGCCGCACCGAGAGGCTCCAGCTTCATCAGGTCCTGCACATTTTCAATGCTCTCCAGCTGCGGAGACGGCCATCCGAAGTATCCGTCCGCGGACAGCTTCATAAAATCAACGCCGGTACTGTGGAACGCCGCAGCCTGACAGTCGGCAAACCGGTCAAAATCCTGCCAGTATTCTGCCGGAACATGTTTCCACATACAGACCGGGACGTGATCTGTTTCCTGTCCCGCAAACGCGGCCAGGACCCGTTCTCTCTTTGTCATCATGCTGCTCATTCTGATCGCTCCTTTTCATTCGAGACCCGGCTGACCGGATGTGAAATGTTTACAGACCGATACGAAACAGCTGGTCTGTTGTTCCGTATACCGTGCGAAAATCACCGATCTTTTCAAAGCCGTATTTTTCATACAATCCCTGTTCCCCGCTCAGGAGGTAAACGGTCCGGAACCCGACGGATTTTGCATAGGACAGGACTTGCCGGATCATCTTCTCCGATATCCGTTTGCCCCGATAATGTTCATCCACAAAAACGAAACCGATAAACGGGGAAAAACTGTATTCATCCGGCAGTTCATCCCTTTCCGAAAATGTACAGAAGCCGACAACGGTTCCATTCTCAACGGCAGCAACAACCCGTTCCCAGTCCCGGAAAGCATTTGCCTTCATACGTTCCGCAAGGGAAGGTCCTGCTTTCCAGGAGCAGGATTCGGCATAAGCGATCGTTTTGTTCCACAGGTCATGGTCTTTTTGAATCATCTGAATATCCAATGATGGATCCTCCCGGGAAGTAATCCTCCGTGATCGAATAAAAACGTTTGAAAGCATCGTCGTTTCCGTCAGTCCGGTTAAATCTGAACTCCATATGGTTCATTTATCTCCTGATGAGCCTTCTTCTGATCCTGCTGCGTAAAGAACACGGCAATACTGTCTGTTCCCGCCACTGCATTCCGGTCATTGATCGCCGGAATTTCATTGGTGTTATGGCTGTATACAAGTTTATGAATGGCATGACAGTTCATATGATGCAGGAGGGTACAGGCTGTGCCGTACGCCTTGTCCATGCTGCCGTCACCGCCGCCGACCAGGATGACCGCCCCTTTTTTCTCCTTCGGGATGGGTTCTTCTTTTCGAAAAGATGAAGCGCAGTAATAGGTCTGCAGCCTGCTCCCCAGGTCCAGAAGCCTTCCTGTCAGCTCTGAAAAATAGACCGGTGAAGCGATCAGGATATTGTCGCATTCCTGTATGTACTCATATACTTCCTGCATTTCATCCTTTACGGCGCATCCGCTGTGATCCCAACAGTATCGGCAGTCGATACAGGGGGAGATGCCGCATCTGTAGGCATCAACAAGCTTATAGTCCCCGGGCAGCTTTTTTGTTACTTCCCTGATAAGGCTGACCGTATCGCCGTTCTCCCTCGGAGAGCCGTTCAATATCAGTGTTTTCACAGAATCCCCCCAAACATTACCTGACAGAATAATACCACAAACGCTGTCAAACGGTCATTTCTTTTGCGAATCATAAATCTTTATTCCTCTGCGGGAGGTCAATCCGCATATTCTATCCGGAGCAGACAGGATGCCTTTATCACTGACCTGTCATCACGCGACAACGGACGGATGGCATGTCCACCTGTTTCTGGATCGGCTGCAGGAAGAAATGAACCGATTTGGTGATCATCTTGGTTGAACCGATGAGACGGCGGGAAAGTGTTTTTTGATCCGGCAGGCTTCCGAACAAATCAGCCAGGTTGAATTTTCTTGCTTTTCAGTTTATAGTCTGACTGGAGCTTCATCCTCTTACAGCGCATCAACAGAAACGGAGTATGCTCATGAGAATCGCCGTGACTTTTCTGACATTACTTTTCCTCCTGGGCATCATATGCTCTGCCCGGGCTGAAACAAAGCTGATGGTCGTTTCTGACCTGCATTATCTGGAGCCTTCCCTGTATGAAGGCAGCGATCTGTTTGTACAGACGCTGCGGAACGGGGACGGAAAGATCACACAGTACGGGGAAGAGCTGCTGGCTGCGCTGTACCGGCAGATCGGCCAGGAACAGCCGGACGCCCTGATCGTAACGGGAGACCTGACCTTCAACGGCGAACAGAAAAGCCACGCCGCGCTGGCGGACTGGTTCCGCAGGGTGGAGGAGAGCGGCGTTCCCGTTTGGATCATACCCGGCAATCATGATATTAATGTTGAGCATCCCACAGGCTATGCCAAAGGCACGGTATACGGCACAAAGGCGGCAACGCCGGAGGATTTTTTCTCCGTCTACAGCGATTTCCTGGAGACGGGCGGACCGGGCTTTTCCTATGTGGCCAAGGTCAGCAGCAGCCTTTGGGTTGCCATGACGGATGTCGCCCGGTATCAGGACCGGGCGGAAACCGTCGGCATGTTTACCGCGCAGCACGCTTCCTGGCTGGAGAATGTACTGATTCAGGCAGGAAAGGAGAATGCCAGGGTGGTAACCGCCACCCACCACAATGTGCTGGCTCACACCAGTTTCTCACGGGATGATTTCCTGATGTTCGGCAGCGAAAGAATGGCTGCGCTGGCGCGGCAGTACGGCGTGCAGATCAATCTTTCCGGGCATTTGCACATGCAGCATATCGTCCGGGAAAACGGCCTGACGGACGCGGCCCTCGGGGCTTTCTGCATCTGGCCACACCGCTACGCCCTGCTGACCTTCGGCGATGATGACCGCTGGAGCTATGACGCGAAGGAACTGAATGAAAAATTCCTGCCGGACGGCTTCCGGCGTCTCAGCAGGGAATGGTTCACCGGGATCTCACGGGATAAGATGAAGGCCTCAGGCATCACCGGCTCCGACGAGGAAACGGATGCCATGGCAGATTATGCCGCACGGTTCCATGCCGCTTATTTCTCCGGCACATACCGGAAGGATGACCGGTCCTGGACAAGGGATCCGGCGTATGCGCTCTGGGAAAGCCGGCAGGATGGCTCATTCGTGACTTACCTGCGCCTGATGATGAGCGAGGCGTCCGACGATCCGCTGCATGCCGAAGGCGCACTGTCACCCTGATTCAGCGTTATAACAAATCAGGCTGCGTCAGTCACGGCAGGATTCGATACCATTCGGCATTCACAGGTTCGTTCTCCGTTATTTAGCTATATCTTTCACCATAATCCCTAGTCTGTCCCTGTAAGATTAATTTTGAAATATCTTTTCATCAGACAGTCTGACTTGTCATAAGTGTTTTGTCCGGATATGCATATACCCTGAGTGGTCTAAATAAATCCCTTGCAGTTCCAGTGAAGCACGGGCTCATAACCAAGTTTCATGTACCACTTTTCAAGATGTGTAAAGTGGATCCAGGAAAGGTCAAAACCGTCACGCTTTAAAATCTCCGTGCCGAGCTGTACCATTCTGAGGCCGATGCCCTGTTTGCGAAACTTGGGAACCGTTCCCACGCAGCCGGGCCCTCCGATTCTTAAGTCTCCCACCCGGCCCATTTCACCGAGGAAACAAAAAGCAGCGATCTCGTTTCCGGCATAAGCACAGAAATAACGGCCACCCTCGTTAAAATACTGGACCCAATCCCCGTCAACCTCAGAAACCGCCTTCTTAAGCACCCCAATATTTCCTTCAAAATACCTGAATGCAATGCCCTCGGGACAAGGCACCGGATCTGTAACAGGAAGATTTTTCTTTAAGTCCATGGCAAGCTCGGCAAATATCCAGTGTTCCTTCATGTCCTTTATGTACTCCCTGTCAAAGAAGCCGGGATTTAACTTATCAAAAATCTCTTTATAATTCATCTTATCTCCTGAATGTTCTCCTGAAAACGCTCTTTCTGTCGACCGGCCGGCATTCGTGGATCCCATACTTATTCCGTTTCAGGACGGTCCGATCAATCCACAGTCTTTTTCCCAAGGATGATCATGGAAAGCGGAAATCCGTGATGATCGAGTGCGGAAAAACCGGTGCCGATATCATAATCAAATTCCTGCAGTCCGGTAACAACGATCCCATTGCCGCACATCCCGGATATGATTTCAGACATCGAGTGCGTAAAATCGGTAAAAGTCTTTGACCGGTACCTTTTCTGTGTCATATAGTATATACCTTCGTTTCCGGTCCATTCATGCTCAAAATAGGAATACAGGCATTCTGTCCTGTGATCCGGATCAAATGTATCTTCGCCTTCCGCGGCAAGCATATGCGTACAGGGATGCTCCTCATTGATTATGATGACAGCGCCCGGTTTCATGCATTTCGCGACAATTGCAAAAAAGCGGTTCAGGTCCTTAAACCAGCAGAGCGCGCCGATGGTGATGATCACCACATCAAACAGCGCCCTGTACCGGTCGTCGATGTCGTAAATATTGACAGCCTTAAACACACACGGAAGCTGCAGCTCTTTTGCTTTTTCATTGGCAAACGCCACCTGGTTTTCGGCAATGTCAAAGCCGATCCCTTTCCTGGCCTTTCCGCTTTTCACCAGAGAAAGCAGTTCGCGTCCGTTATTGCAGCAGAACTGGCCAATCACTGCCCCCTCTGTACGGATCTGCTTCAGGGTGTTCTTTGTATCCTCATTGAAAAACGGGTAATCCTCCTTCTGTATGCGCTCTGTAATATCCGCGCCCCAAGAGGCGGTTCTGTTATCAAAAGCCTCTTCCCATGCCGCTTTGTTTCCCTCTATATATTTTTCCATGATTGATCACCCCTTAGCCGTATATTTCAAAAGATATTCCGGATCATTTTGTCAGTATAACAGGGTATAGAATCTCATTCAACGATCATTCTGCTGCCGGCCTGTACCACAGCTGTGCTTCCACATATCCATACGGAGCAATACTTCGGATCAGACTATCCGGAGAATCATCAAAGGCATGCAGTCTTTCAATGAACATCTGTTTTGTCAATACTTCCAATGGATCGTTCCTTGAGAGTATTGCGCAGCTGTCACCGGGAGTAAAACTGATCAGCTCATCCGGGATCTCATCCAAAGGGATCCGCAGACTGTCACCCTCATCAAACCATGTTTTCAGGTAATCGCTTTCCCCCAGGACAAAACTGTAAGGATGCTCCAGCTGAGGTTTTCCGCCCAGACAGATAAACTGCTCCCGCAGCAATTTGTCCGCTGCTTTTCTCAGCGGATAGTAATTTATGAAATCCGCAAAACGCCCGTAACTGGTCATACCTTTATGCGCAGAGGCCAGTTCGGCAGCTTTCTGAAACGCTGCCTCCTCCGGGAGCAGCATGATATTCTTCCAGGGATCTGTCCCCTTTACATAGTAGTGTGTGATGTACAACGAATTCATTTCTTCTCCCTGCCCCGTAAAATCCCGGGATTTCTGACTGGCAGGCATCCCTGCAAACTGGAATTTGTCTGATGTCACTTTCTTATTTGTTCAGCTTATCTTGCGGAGTAAACTGAAAGCCTTCAAATACCCTCAAACCCTCATCCAACAGGATCTTACCGCCAATCACCTTTTGGCTTGTTCCAGAATTGATCAGACTCTCACAGGAAGGTTTTAATCTACCGCCGCTGATTTTGTTGATCTCATTCTGGGGAACAGAATAATATATTTGTCCAATCTTGGCCCACTTGATTGCTCCCGAACACATCACACAGGGTTCAGCTGAACAAACCAGGATATAGTTTTCCAGATATACCCGCTTCTGTATCTGGCAGAACTCCCGAATGACTTGGATTTCCGCATGCGCTGTTGGATCAGATCGTTCTATACTTTGGGAATGCGCTTTATGGCAAAAATGGTATTCCGGATCAAGTAATACTGCTCCGTATGGGTTTTCGCCTTTGCGCTTGGCGATTTCGGCTTCCTCAATTGCTATCCTCATAGCATCCTCGATCGACTGCCTTATTCCTGTATCGGAAAGCATTTGAGTGACGTCCATTGGCTATTTCCTCCTGGAATTATTAAGACAATTTGCTATTTGAGTAAATTCCGATTTGTCGATAGTTGATTATCTCAAAGATATCTTCCGAGATTCCTTGCTTCCGGGATCCTATAACAGCGTGTCAAGTTCTTTGAGTAATTGCTGTTTCATCTTTTCCAGATCTTCTTTGCCGGGCTTTTCGGAATCTGCGTACATCTTTTCCATCGGATACCACCAGGCCGGGCCTTTTCCTTTGTTACCGTACTCACCAAGGTCTCCGGTTTTTCGGGGGAACAGGTGCCAATGGATATGAGCACCTCCTATGCCGTTGCCAAGGCATTCATAATTCATCTTCTCAGCACCGAAAGCATTACGGACAGCCTGGGCAACCATTGTCATTTCCTCAAGATGTTTTGCCCTGACCGCCGGCTCCAGGTCGAACAGTTCAACAACATGATCCTTATGAATAAACAACGTGTATCCCATAAAATGCTGGAAATCACCGATGACCACGTATCCGGTTTCCAGTTCCTTTACAAAGTAAGGGTTGGTACCCTCCCGGATCATCCGGATTCTTTCGCATACGCCGCACATTTTTGTGTCTCCCCGGTCTGTTATTTCAAAAGATATTTTTGCAAGACCTGTTCATTACAGGTACTCCATATGATACCCCAGCATAGCAAAAACAGCAATCGCTTTCTCCCAAAGCGACAAAAATCCCGAAGCCAAAGCTCCGGGAAATCAGGCCGAACTGCCTGCCATCTCCTATGGCGGTTTGGTTTTTCGTGCTGTATAATGAAATGGTTTCCAGGGGCTGCGGTAATGTTGATTACCGGTCTGGAGCAAAGGAGGTTTTCCGTGAAAATCATTCTGTCCCGAAAAGGATTTGATTCTTCCAACGGCGGCTCTCCCAGTCCGATTATGCCGGATGGTTCTTTGCTTTCTATGCCAATTCCATCCGACAATAGTGCCCGATATACTGATCTTCATTACCACGGCCTTTCTTATTCTGACCTTCTGCACCAACTGAACCCGAAATTCGTTTATGACCATTGTCATGTTGATCCGGATATCAGGGAAGATGTGTGGGCGGGACGAATCCCAAACTGGAAGCCTGCCTTCGGACAGGTCAATTCTGCTCAGGGTGTGTTGATGAATGCAGGCGTAGAACCGGGAGATATCTTTCTGTTCTTCGGTTGGTTCCGGAGAGCAGAGAAATATCAAGACTGCTATCGATTTATCAAAAGAAACGCAGGGACCTTCTATGATCATTCTGATCTGCACGTCATATACGGGTATATGCAAATAGGCAGGATCATAACGAATCCGGGCGAAATAATCAGATACTCATGGCACCCTCATTCTGACCGGGAACATCTGAACAACCGTACTAATGCACTATATATTCCCTCAGAGAAGCTGTCTCTGAATCCAAATCTGAAAGGATATGGAACTCTGAATTATAGGCAAGACCGGGTTTTGACAATGGAAAACCAAAACCGAGGCACATGGAATGCATATTCTTTTCTTATGCCGGAGAATGTGTATGGTGAACGCAAAAATTCCGCCAAAAAGGCCGGTCTGTTCTACAGCGGTATTTGGCAGGAGCTTGTCGTTTATGAATCCAATGGCCTGCTGGAATGGGTCAAAAGCATTGTCTGCTGAGAGCAATCGATCCACCCGGGAGAGGCAGCAGCCTTTCCCGGGTTTTATAATGTCCGCCGCCTCCGGGAAAACACAATGATAAAAATTTTCCGCCTACCTCACCGCTCCGCTGTAACCCGGCAGGGGAACGAACGGAGCGGCAGTCCGGTGGATTGCTGCCGTAGGCAGAGCGATGTGAGCGAGTCAATCGAACGAGCAATGCGACCGCTCCAAGGGAGCAGTGCGAAGATTGAGATTGCGGAATGCAAAACGAAAAAACCTGAAAAAACCGCCGGAAAAGCAAAACCCCGGGAGCATTGATTTTCAATGTCCCGGGGGAGTCGAAGCACCATTGTTCCGGTTACACGTCCGGCACCGTTATCCGACCGTCTTCATTCGGGCAGAGATGTGATAAATGCCGAGATTTTCTTTGTGGTTTCTTCAACTGTTTCATTTCCGTTGTCAATAAAGAGTGAAAACTTCCCTTTATTTTTCCGGAACCACCGGTTGTATTCCAGGTGTGGCCGGATGATCTCATCCGAGGTGAATCCCCGTTCCGCCGGCCTGGCTTTCAGCCGCCTGTCAATGACTTCGTCCGGGGGACAAAGGGCAATAAAGTAGCTCGCTTCAATTTCTTCCGGAGCCGTCACCTTCGCGAAGTAATCCTGCGGATTCAGGCAGGACACAAACACAAGATCCTTTCCGGCCGCCATTCTGACCGCGCCTTTCAGGGTGTCCTCCCCGTACTTTTCCTCCCGCTCGGTACCGGCGTAATCCCACCAGTTCAGACCGACCTCGTCCGAGTCGACGCAGGCAAACTTCTCAGGATCCAGAGCCTCACCCAGGCTGTCCCGCATGGTAGATTTTCCGGCCCCGCAGGTGCCGGTCACAATAAACAGTCTCATTCTTCTCATCTCCTGTTTTATTTTATCGGCGGATAACCTTGCATTCCTTCACATATTCACCGTACTTGTCCATGAAATCATCCCGTTCCGCTTCCTCCGTGATCCAGACGATCACCCAGGCCTTTTCGATTCCGAGATTCTCATATGCCTTATGGCGGTGATTGCCGTCATTCAGTTCAAATCCGCCGTCCACAAAGTGTACGATCAGCGGCGGCATATCGTCGTCCGCTTTTATGCTTTTTTCCAGTTCCGCGATCCGGTATTCCCACCAGTCCTTGTCGATCCTGTATTTCATTTCCGGTTCTGGACCTGTGCATCTGGTGAACAGACGGATCGGAAACTGTGCCGGGCTGAAATAATATCGGTCAAACAGCTTCAGACCGTCGGAAAAAGGAATGTTGCGGCCCTCTTCATTCAGGTACAGATGGATCCATGCGTCCAGTTTTCCCGCCTCGGCGTAGGCCTTCGCGGATGATAATGTTGCGCTGTATTTCAGCATTGCGTTTTCCCTCCTGTTGTATACGATTCGTTTAATGGAATCATAGGAGAGCGCGTAATGATCCATCAGTTCCTCAATGGTCTGGCCTTTCGCAAAAGCGGCACGGATCTCTTCATTCCGTTCCCGGATATAGCGCTGGTATCCGGACGTTTCACCCCAGCCTTTTCTCTCTTCCCTGGCCGGTATGTAAATCGTTTCTCCCGACACATACCGCTGGATCTGTTTCAGGAGACCTTCCGGAAAAATCTCCTGCGCGTTTCGGTAACCCATGGCTGCGCACCTCCTTTCAGGTGGGATTGTAGATGATTGACAGCCGCAATGATATACCGTATTCAGCTATAATTGTTTTCGGCACAGGCGCTGCGGATTTCCTTTCAGTCAGATACCATCATACTGCCAAAGACGAAAAAGAACCGCAAACAGCCGCCGGCATACCTCCGGCTATTCCTCGCCGAAGCCGCCGTAGGGGATATCGTTTACAAGACAGTATACAGCGTTTCCGATATCTTCCTCGTCCGGTTCACTGCCTTCTCTGGCGCAGCATTCAAACTCATCGACCACAAACTCAATGATCGTCATGTCGATGAAAAGCGGCAGATTCTCCAGCATCACTTCCGATACATCCGTTTCACTTCGGTATCCTTCCAGAATCTTCCCAAAGTAATGACTCATGCATGACATCCGCTGCCCGGCACTGGCAATATGCCGATACCAGCCGATGCCGTGAGTCCAGAGATGGGCCAGGTCGAACATATACCAGCAGTAGATGCAGTTGTCAAAATCAAAGGCTGTGATGTCACCGGTTTCCAGATCGACATGATAGTTGCCGTCGCAGAAGTCAAAATGGACAAGTCCGTAATTCTCCGGATCAGTCGGAAGCGCCCGGTATTCCTCCAGCCGCCTGCAGATCGCCCGTTTCAGATCGGCGCAGGAATCCGGAATCAGACGGCCGATGTACTCCGCGGTATATTTGTCTGAAAATTTCCCTCTGCGATGGACCGGCCTGTACTGTTTTGACAGCCGGTGAATGGATCCCAATGCCTTCCCGGTATGATAGAAATACTCATCCAGCGAAGCACCTTCCCGGTATCGGTATCCATTGTCACTCAAAAGCATTCCCTTCGCATACTCAAACAGGGAAATAAAGACGGTTTTTTTCTCCTGTTTAATGCTTTCAACCAGTTTCCCGCGGACAGACGGAATCACATCCGCCACAGGCGCGCCGTTCCGGGCAAGGTATCGGACAAACTCCGTTTCCGCCAGATAATCCTCTTCCGTCCTGTCGTCCAGCGCCGAGGTCCGGAGCACATACCTGTTCTCACCGTCCCGGCTGCAGATATATACCAGGTTCCGGCCGCCCTCATGGCCGGACACAGGCCGCAGTTCGAAGTTTTCAAGCGCATACAGTTCTTTTGCTTTTTCTATCATTTTCTGTCAGTTCCCCTCCCGTGTCTTTGGAGCGCCATGTCCCTTTTGCGCCGTTCCATGGCAATACTCATCATCTTCTCATTCTTCCGGATCTTGCTCCATTGGTTTTCTTTCTCCAGACGGCTGAACATCTTCCATCTGTCGGCGGAAAGCGTTCCGTTCTCCAGGGCTTCCCTGACCGCGCAGCCCGGTTCGCTGCGGTGTGTGCAGTCAGAAAAAGCACACTGGCTGACCAGTTCCGCAATATCGGAAAAGGTGCTGTTGATTCCTTCCTGCGCGTCGATCATGCCCAGTTCCCGAAGCCCGGGAGTATCAATAAAGCTGACGCCGTCCAGTTCGATCAGTTCCCTGTGGGTGGTCGTATGCCTGCCCTTTGAGTCTTCCTCCCGGATCCCGCCGGTTTGCATGATTTCCCGTCCTGCCAGCGTATTGATCAACGTGGATTTTCCTGCTCCGGAAGACCCCAGAAGCGCGATCGTGGCACCGGGCCTGAAGTATGTCCGTAGCCGGTCCATCCCGTATCCGGTCCTGGAACTGATCGATACGACCTGCAGGTCCCGGCTCAGGGCGGCGGTTTTTGCTTCCATGTCTTCAACGTCCGGGCACAGGTCCGCTTTTGTCAGCACCGCAACGGGGACCGCGCCTCCGGAAACTGCCATCGCGGCGTAGCGGGCAATCCGGTTGATGCTGAAATCCTGATTCAGGGATGTAATAATAAACACATAGTCGATATTGGCGACCAGCGGCTGGACCTGCAGGGTCTTGGCGAAGCCGTCCGCGTGACCCCCGCGGTCCGGGCGGCAGAACACCGTTCTGCGCGGCCGGATCTCCCGGATCAGGCTGTCCCCGTAAGGATTTTCCGTGATCTCCACATCATCGCCGACAACTGGGAATTCTTCCCGGTAACGCATACTGCCGGTCAATGTGCAGTACAGCTCCTTTTCTTCATTCCGCACAAGATAACGGTCCCTGTGGACCAGTACCACTCTGAAAATATGATTCAATTCTATAATTCCTCCTTGTTCATTTCCGTACCTGCTTCCGATAGCGCCAGGTCGTTTTACCGAAAGAGCCTGTATAGGCAAGCTCTTCCCAGCCATCCGCAAGCAGCTGCTCGTTCCTCCCGGTTTCACGGCGCTGGTCGCCGGGCACATCCAGCAGCCAGCCGCCGGGTTTTGCGACCCGCGTCAGCTCATTCACTTCCTCGCGAAAAAAGTCACCGACCACATGCCCGCTCATCACAACGTCGAAGCAGTTATCCGGAAAAGGCAGACAGTGACAGAGTCCGTCACACACCCGCATATTCCCGATGCCCTTTCCCGCGATCCTGTCGCGCATGAATTCCCGCAGTGAACCCACCGGCTCGCTGGCTATCACAAACGCGGCTTTCCCGGCGGCGGCAAACGCCAGTCTTCCCGTTCCGCTTCCGACATCCAGAACGATCTTCCCATCCAGATCGCACAGTTCATACAGCCGTTCCTTATTCCAGCCATAAATGAAATCGCATTTTTCCGCCATCACCTCCGGCGTCGTGTATATCACAAAGTCTTCGAATTCATCCATCACCCGGATCTCCGCTGCCCGGATCTGTTCAGGCGTATACACTTCATGCGCCTGAGGAGCGGTCAGTGCCTTGATCTTATCCGCCATCTCCGGGCATTTTTGCCTGAAGAGCCACGCCGTCTTCGGATTCGCTTTCAGCGCGACGGCCATGGCGCCATCAGTCTTTTCATCCAGGCATTCAAGCATCAGTCTGATCTGAAAGCGCTCCATACGGAGCATACAGTCAAAAGAATAGTTTTCCGTATTGATCCAACCGATATTTCCCACCATGTTCCTCCTTTTTTTGCACGCAAAAAAACTGCTTATCCGTCACGGACAAGCAGCCGGTCAAGCCGAATATATACCGGGGATTATTCCGGTCTGCTCTTCGGATGATCGGACACAAAGTCTGTACGGATATGATTCGCAGTGTTTACGGTCACTGCCGCCCGTTCATTCATCACTGTCCGCATACGAAGAGCCCCCTTTCCTGTTAAGCTGAAAAAAATATACTATGAAAAACAAGCATTGTCAATTCGTTCGGAGAAAAAAAGGGGACACGCTTACGACCCGCCGCAGCCCGGAAGACTGCAAAGCGGAGAAAACCGGCAAATCCGCCCCAAAAGGAAAACCCGGAAGCGAAGGAAAATCAACGCTTCCGGGATTCGAAACAGCGGGGTTCCGGTTACGCGTCCGGCACATTGATCCTGATCCTGCATACGGCGTCTCCCTGCCGGATACTGCTGATCAGTTCTGTCCGAACCTCTTTTCCGAATATATACCCGAACATCCTCCTGCTATATCCAAGCGTGCAGTAACACCAGGTTCTGGGCAATGGTTCATCGGTACCGCCCACGCATGAACAGTAGCATTTCGGATAGATCAGGCAATAATCCGTTCCGTCATATTCCAGTGAAAACCCCAGATCCAGCGCATTCGCCTTCTCCACAAAATCATACGGATCCCTGCTTTTCTCATAAACCGCCTTAAGCTTACTGCCGCCGTATCCGTATTTCGGTCCGCACGCGCAGTCCATCCTGATCGCTTTGACAGACTCATCATCATAGTGATTTTCCAGAAAAGCGCAAAGGCTTTTGGCCCATTGGAATTTTTTGTTTCCGTTGGCGGATTTTGACAGCGGGTTTCCTTCGCAAAATTGGCTGACGGCTTCCTGCTGACCGTGCTTTTCCATGCTGGCAAGAAACCGGAGCGCCTGCGGATGATCATTCTTCGGCATGATTCTTTTCCCTCCGCGTCACTTTTTCCTGACAGGTATACAGATTTCACTGACATAATCCGGGGAAGTAGCATCACCGGGCAGGTAGTTTTCAATATCATAATCGGGGATCAGCTCATAATCGGAAACCGGCAGCCACTCTTTGTAAATCCGTTCCCACATGGCCTGAATCGCCTTGGGTGTCGGCCCGACACATTTGAAAACCGCCCAGGTATATTCCGGAATATGAATGATCTCGAATCCCTCCGGAACGCCTTCCACGTCGGATGCTTTGCAGCCGATGCCGTACCGGAACGTATCGCCGCCGGTTTTCTGCTGGGCACACAATCCGAGATACCCCGGGATCTTCCGGTATTCCGCATTCGCATAATACGCATCCCAGAACTTCGGAATCTCGGCTTCGCTTGTTTCGGCATGAAACTCCTCCGCGTGCATGAGAAGATCCATCGCTTCCCATTTTTCAATGTTATACTCCATGATACAGCCTCCTTCAATGGTGATCCGGACGGTAAACCGGTTCATAAACTGAATGGAGCTGCCCTTTTTCACCTGCATCGGTGAAACGCCGTGGAACCGTGTAAACGCTTTGGCAAAGCTTTCCGGAGAATCATAGCAGTACTTCATCGCGACATCGATGACCTTTTCATCTCCTCCGATCAGATCCGCCCCGGCCTGTGAAAGACGCCTTTTCCGCAGGTATTCAGCAGGGGACATTTCCGTCAACAGGGAAAACGCCCTCTGGAAATGAAAGGCAGAAAGGTTTATATGCCTTGCGATATCCGCCAGCGTGATCTCATCCGTCAGATGATCCTCCATATACTCAATGGCATTGTTGATCGTCCTGATCCAGTCCATCCGGTCTCCCTCCTTTCATCATTGATCATAAGGCTGTTCATAAGAAAAAACCTGTCCCGGATTGCTTTGTTTTGTCCGGTCATGGTTGAGGCAGCCAGTAAACCGAATACTCCTGTTTAGCCTCAAAGCCGAATTTTTCAGCCAGGTGCCGGGAAACATCGTTTTGCGCATCCCAATGGACCGTGATGTCGCGCTTCATGCAATCCTGAAGCATCCACGCGATACAGGCGGCAGCCAGCTTTTTCCCCCTGTGGTCTTCCCGTGTGGATACGTCCAGTTCCACTTCCTTGCCCACGCTCAGGAAGGAAGAGGCAGCCGCCACGATCTCTCCGTCATGATATATTACGGCGCCGGAACCCTCTGCCTGAAACGCGGCCCAGCATGGGTAGTTTATCCCGTGAGAAAACGGATGCTGTTCAAAAGCCGTTTCATCCATACCGGACAGCAGGTATTCTTCCGGGATTTCCATATTGTCCGGAATTGTGAAGCGGCATGCCGGTTTCATTACCGTTCTCCGGTATATCGCCGCATCCGGATAATTCGCCAGGACATGTTCTTCCCAGCCTTTTGTCAGGCATACCAGCGGCCTGTTCCTGAAATGGGAATCCAGCCGGGCTGCGGATCCCGCTTCCGGTTCCCCGTCCAGATATACAAACAGCGCGTCTGTGATGCTGCTTCGGCTGTACTGTTCCTGTTTGCCGAAGATACCCAGCTGAGCTCCACGGTATAAAAGGTGCATGTTCCGGATCCCCATTCTTCAGAATCTTTACAGTCATCATACTCCATGCTGAGGAACATTTAAAGGTGCAGCCGGCAATGTGCCGGGATTTTTTAAAGGCAAAAAAAAATACCCAGGGGAAAAACCGGTAAAAGCGGAAGATCCGCAGGGAAAGCAAAACCCCGGGAACACTGATCAACAATGTCCCGGGGGAGGAAGTCAAGGCGGTCACGCTTTCTGCACCGTCTTTATCGTTTTTTGGAATAGTAAACAAAATCAGTATCCCGTTTCACTTCCGAATATCCCAGGCCGGTGTAGAAGGCATTCGTCCGGGTATTCCAGATGGGTGTGTCAAGCGTAAAATGCTTTACATCCGGAAACAGCGCTTCGATTTCCCGCATCATAAAAATGCCGTAACCTTTCCGAAAGTGCTGCGGATCAATGAATATCCTTCCGATGTTCAGCGTGTTCCCAATCCGGAAAAGGATCGCCCCGCCGACGATCAGGCCGTTCTCTGTCAGTTTGAACAGATAACCCGATTTTGCCATTTTCATATGGTATTTCAATGACATATACCCGGGCGGGCCTCCTGCTGAAGGAGCCCCGGCTTCCACATCACTGTCAAAAGCAAGCTTTGATATGGCATTCAGTACCAAAGCATCCGCAGTGCCGGCTTTCAGGAACTGTAAACTCATCAGCTGCCTCCGCTTTCCGGACGTTCATCATTTGCAGGCCATATAGACGTCCATGCCTTCTCCATCCGTTTCAAAGCAGGGAATGACTTCATTCTCCACATATGCCAGCCCGTTCGTTCTCATATAATCCCCGAGGGTATGATAGGCTCCCGGAATGGTGGAAAACGGATTGTCAAAGGGCCGTTCGATGTGGATCGCAGCATACTGATGGGCAGGCTGTTCTTTTATTTCGTACCCTTCAGGCGTAACATCCTTCGGCAGTATCAATGCCGCTGTATACCCATGCATATTGAACACATTCACCTGCTCCTGCGACAGCTTCGGGAAATCCCATCCGATTACTCTCGGATTCGCAATTCCGTTTTCTTCCGCGCATTTGTACATCCTGCCGATGGCATCCGCTTCCGGTTCACGGCTGATCACTGTATACTCCACATAACGGAATCCTTCGACTGCCTCAGTACGGAGATTTGAATAGGCATCGCTGCGCTTATCCATTTCTTCCCTGAAGAGATTATCCAGTGTGCAGTTAAAGATCCTGCAGATTTCCAGCGCTTTGTCCATTTCCGGATTCGCCGCGTCCATTTCCCATTTTGAGATCGTCTGACGGCTGACGTTCAGTTTTTCCGCCAGCGTTTCCTGGGTCATGTTCGCGCTCAGCTGCCTTAAATACTGAAGATTTTTTCCAAAGCTCATACTCTTTCTCCTTTATATCAGTATGTGTTTCCCCTGACAGTTCCTTGCTCCGCGTCGCAAGGACAGATTAACATAAAAGCAGGCAGCTTTCCCACCAACTCACAGGTGCTGTTTCCGGGAATCACGCAACTACAGGTTGCAGCAAGCCCGCAGGCCGTGCCTCAGAGCCGGACGTCTTCTTCCGTAAACGGTCTGATCTCACCCTGATCGATCCTGTGAATGATACCGACAATTTCAGGCTTGCCGTTCTTAATGAAAATGGCGCTTTCATCCTCCATGGCACAGACCGGCCTTTCCATGGAAACCGCCTTCATCAGCCGAAGCCGTTCCGTGTCGTCATAGCTGAAGTGGCCGATCATCGTGATATCCGCAAAACCAAGTCCTTCATACGGAACGAGGGACTCCCAGATATCCACCGTGGTTTTTCCCATGTTCATGGATCCCGCGCTGACGCCCAGCACCATCGCCGGGCCGTTCCGGACAATGTCACAGATGCCCTTATCACGCATCAGCTGCATCTGCTCAGCACAGGATCCGCCGCCCATCAGGAAAAAGCAGTCGGCTTCCCGGGCCCATTTCTGCGCGTCGGCAGGTTCCATCCGGGCGTCAACCACACAAAACCGGTCAAAGCCGATCCCGTATTCCACGAACATCCCGTGCATTCCGGCCGAGTCATCGTCGTTCTGCTGATGATCCGCCGGGCAGGCAGTGATAAACACAATACACCTGCGTTCCGGCAAGTTTTTTTCCAGGCGTTTGGCAATCTCATCCGTAAACCGGCGGTCCGGGAACCCGCTGAAAAAAGCGATCGCTTTATTGCTGTTCATATCTGTTTCCTCCATTCAGTTTTTCTGTACCGTTTCTGTTTCAGTCCGATCCAGTTCCCTGTAAACCGGTTTCCGTAAGCGCGTAAAACTGATCAGCATCCCGACGATCCCGGCAACAAAGAACATCAGGCCGATGCCCGCTCCTTTTCCTGTTCCGAAGAACCCGGACAACATCCGCTGCGCCGGTGAATCCGTTCGCATAAAAGGTTCAAACACCGTGTCCGCCAGCAGGCCGCCCAGCAGGAGGGCAGGCGGGATCGTGAAATTCTGCAGGGTGCTCTTCGCGGAAAACACCCGTCCCTGCATCTCCATCGGAACCTTTTCCCGCATCAGGATATCCTGGTTCACGTTCATCACGGCTGCCAGTGCATAGCTTCCGAAAGCTGCCGCGCACCACAGCCACGGACGGGAAGTCAGGCTCTGGATCATGTTTCCGGCGAAAACAAGGCCGGTGGTAATGAAAATCAGCCGGGTCCGGCTCTTCGGTGGTTTGATCGCCGTTGCCAGCACGCTCCCGGCCAGCACGCCCAGCGCTGTAAAGCTTTCCACCATGCCCAGCACGGACTGGTTATTGCCCGTCCTGCCCAGGATAAAGGGCGAAAGCATCCCGTCATTGCCCAGCTTCGCCAGGAAATTGATTACAGCCAGGAACAGCGTGATCCGGAGAATGCCCGTATGCTCCTTCAGATAACGGATCCCGGCCAGGCAGGTCTGTGAAAAAGGTTCCTGTTCCGCTGCCTGCCGTTCCGGCTCCGGAATCCGGATCAGGAACAGCAGCACCAGGAAGGCAACGGCAAAAGTCGCCATGTCGATCATCAGCACCAGGTCCAGTCCGCCGGCTGCCAGCAGCAGCGCGCCCAGCGCCGGGGCCAGAATGGATACGGCGGCCCCGCTGAAGCCCTGCAGTCCGCCGGCCCGGGCATAATGCTCCTTCGGAACCAGCAGGCTGACAGCGACAAAGGAGGCAGGCTCCTGGAAAGCATTCATGAAGCTGAGCAGGAAGTTGATCACATACAGGTGCCAGATCCGTAGCGCATCCGCGGAATGCAGCACAAACACAGCCAGCGTTCCGCAGGCTGCCAGCAGGTCCGCGATCAGCATGATCCTTTTTTTGTTCTGCCGGTCCACCATACTTCCCGCCAGGAAGCGGAAAAAGATGGTCGGCAGGAAGGTGCATACCGTCAGCAGGGTCACGCTGGACGCGGTTCCCCTCTGGCTGTACACCCAGATAATGACCGCATAATCCGTCATGGCCGTCCCAAGCTGGGATACGGTCTGCGATCCCCACAACAAAAGAAAACTGTGAAGTTGTTTAAAAGAATGTTTATTCATGGCTTTGCTCCTTACATGTTTCTGTTTTCATGCGGCGCAAAGCCTGTCCGGACGAATGGATCCCGGCCGCTCCGTGCAGGCATCGTCCTGTATCAGGCCTTGCGCGGAGCAGAAACATCTGCGGCTAACGATATCCCCCACCTGGTATGTATCATATTCTTTTCCTCCTTCAGCCGGTTCCGGAGAACCGGTCAGATCCGTCTGTACTGAACAGAGCAGCTGTCCCTGTCCAGACCGCATTTTTTATAGAAGGTCTCATTGTAATCAATCGAGATCAGCTGAACTACGTCGATCTTCCTGTCTTTAAGGGTCTTCTCCAAGTGATTCAGCAGTTGCTTCCCGATTCCCTGCTTCTTTCTTTCCGGGATCACAAAAATTTCCGATACAAAGAAGAAATCTTCCTCAGCATACGGATCAACATATCCCAGCAGCCCGCCGACGATCGTTTCATCCTCAACCGCTGCGAGGCCAAGCGCCTGATAATTGCCCAGGATCGCACCGACTCTTCTTTCTGCTTTTTCTTTCGTCCAGTTCTCATTCCAGGGTTCTTCGGAGTACGCTCTTGACATGGCGTCTGCCAGTCCGCCGATATCTTTATCAGTAACTATTCTGTATTCCATATAATGCTCCCTGTGTGTCTTCGTTATATTCTTTTTTAGGTTATAGCATGATCCAGTATCGTCTGACAAGATGATCGCCTTCTGCTTCATTATACCGCTCAATGGTATCCCAAAGCTTTCCGCCCAGTTTTTCGCAGACATGAACGGACGCCGTATTCTTTTCGTTGATGTTCAGCAGCACCTTTTCCATGCCGTGCTCTTTTGCGATTTCCAGGCCCCGGCGCAGGATCTGCGTCCCGTATCCCTTGTTCCATTCTGATACCCTGACCGCGTAACCAACGCTTCCGATATCCTGCATCACTTTCGGGGGAAACTCCGTCCTCAGCTGGAACTCTCCGATAAACCTGCCGCTGTCCACTGCCCAGTAATGAAAACTGACGGGCTGGCCTTCCACAAGTCCCTTTTCCTTCCGGTCATACCAGTCCTTTGTGCGTTCAAACCAGTCGCCTTCCAGATACTTCGGATTCGAGGGCCTGAAAAACACAACATTGTGATCATATAATTCCCGGCAGTATGCTTTGTATCCCTCCGCGAATTCCGGGCACCTCCTGATCAGCTGAAGCATGATTCCCTCCGTAAATGCCGGCTTTTGTCCGGTCTTCACTGCTTTCCCACGATTACATAAAATCTTTACCGACCAGTTCATATCCCCATACAGTCGGTTTTTCCGCGCCTTCCGGCAGCAGATCGTGCGTATAGCTCTGCTCCTCATGCCTGCGGATAAATGTATTGGGACCGATGCAGTACAGTTCAATATGGATGTTCTGATTGACGCGCACCAGATACAGTTTTCCGTTCTTCATTTCGATCTGTATTTTTCCGGGAAGATATGTGCCGGTGAACTTCCGGAGTTCTTCTTCCGTAACCGGTACCGCATCCGGTCTGACTGCATGCTTCGGTTCCTCTCCATACAGGATGGCGGCGATCCCTTCTCCCAGCCGGTATTGGTTCAGCGATTCATTATTGGAAAGAATGATAATGCAGATATCATCCTCAAAGAAATACTGCGTATACGCGGCAATCCCGTTGGCGTCACCGCCGTGGGCATACACCGTTACGCCGTTCCGGTCATGCCGTTCCAGCCCATAGCAGTAATGATTCATGTTTTCAGTAAAGAACCTTTCATACGCCGGTGCGGATAGCAGTTTCCTTTGCTTCAGGCACTCATACCACTTCTGCAGATCATCACAGTTCGAAACCAATGCCCCGGCTCCTGTCAGAAACAGATTGTTGACATACGGTACACGAACAATCTGTCCGTAATCATGCATATAATTGTTCGCTTTGTTTTCGTGAACCGACAGGCCGTCGTCAAACACAGTATTGGTCATCCCCAGCGGAAGGAATATGTTTTCATGCAGGAATTCCGCATAGGACTGTTTTGATACATATTCAATGATCCAGGCCAGCAGGTTGTAATTTGAATTGTTGTAATTGAACGATTCTCCCGGGGCGTTCATCGGCTGCTTCAGAATCCATTTGCTGAGGAATGCTTTCCGGTCATAAGGCAGTCTGTCCTCCCCGATATAGAAGTCATCCTCGAAGTTGTAGAAGTTATACAGTCCGGAGGTATGGGCAAGAAGATCATGAACGGTAATTCCGGCGGGAATCAGCATGTCTTCCGGAAGATATGCCTTCGCATCCGTGTTCAGGGATAAAAGGCCCCTGTCATACAGAAGCATTACTGCAAAAGCAGTAAACTGCTTTGTGACCGACGCAATGGTGAACCGGGTGGACATGGTATTCCTCACACCAAACTCTGCACCGGCATAACCACGGCTGGTCTCCCAAAGAATGTTTCCGCCTTTTACAATGCGAATGCTGCCCCAGAAATCCCAGTATTCTGTCTCCCTGCTGATGAATTCAGCCAGGCGCTGCTGAATATTTTGTTCTTCCGTCATCGTTTTCTCCATCGTAAGTATTGTTCATAGTTATATTACCAAACCTGCCGGCCCGTGTCCATCCGGCTATATTCAGCCGCCAGGCATGCGTTTTCGATCCGCAGCCGGGGCAATGCCCGCCGGCGGCGGGAATTTCATGACTGCCCCCTCCGATTCCCGGTCTGCATGATCCACATTATATCCTTTGATCTGCGGAAAGGATCTCAAGCATGCTTTGCATGGCAGCATTCACATGTTTATCCTTATGGACGAACACCTGTGCAAAGACGGGAAATTCCGCGCCTGCCCATGGCAGCTTTTTCAGCATCTTCCTCCGTACTTCTTCTTCGGCAATCATATCCGGAATAAACGCGATCCCGAACCGATTCACTGCGAATTGCTTCAGAATGGATTTGCTGCTTGTCTCCAGAATGATGTTGGGGCGGATATTTTCCTTCTCCAGCGCGGCAAGCAGCATGGCCCGAAAGCTGCACTGATGGCCGGTCAGCAGGAGAGGCATATCCGCAAGATCCGCTTCTGTCAGGCTTTTCCGTGTTTTGACCGGAAAGTCCGGGGCAGCAAAGAACCCAAGGCTCTCCTTTGTTTTATGCAGCAGTTTCAAACCCGGGGATTCGATCAGCGGATTCAGCGTATAAACCATGTCCAGCACTCCCTGCTTCAGTTGTTCCGGGAAAGTGCGGTGCTCAACAAAACTGATCCGGAGGTCCACTTTCGGGTTTTGTTCTTTGTACCGCAGCAATAATCCGGGGATACGGTGATAACAGAGAGATTCCGAAACACCTATCCGCAGCATTCCGGCCGGCTCATCCGGCGAAACAATACCGGCCGGGATCTCCTTCATCAGGCTCAGCATTTTTTCGGCATAGGGTACCAGCCGGCTGCCTTCCCGGGTCAGGACAGTCCTTTTCCCCAGACGTTCAAACAGCAGGCAGTTCAATTCTTCCTCCAGCTGCCTGATCTGGGTGGTCACGGTGGATTGGGCATAACCGAGCGCGTCCGCCGCGGCAGAGAAACTTTTCAGCTCAGCGACCTTCGTAAAGGTTTCCATCTGGACAACTGTCACGGTTTTATCCTCCGTAATATTATCAATTAAATTGAATATTATTATCAAAACATTCAATTTTACTGATGCATAATCCGATGCTATTATACAGAAAACGAACGGAGGTGTCTACCGATATGAATGAATTATGTCAGATTATCAAAGAAACGGTGAAACCCAACTTTCTGAATATCCGTACCTCATTGAAAACCTATGACCGGGATGCCCTTTGCTGCGGCGCTCCCTGCTGGAGATGGGCTTACCACGCGCTCCATTCAGCGGACAAGTGGTTCATCAATCCAAACAAATATAACGAACCGCCTTTTCATAAGGCGGGAATGGATAATCCTGACAATCCTTGTTCTATTGTGCTGACGGATGAGCAGCTGCTGGATTACCTGGACGGCGTAGAAAAAAAGACGATGAATTATCTGGATTCCCTGACGGACGATATGCTGTATGAAAAGCCGGAAGACTGCCGCTTCACGCGGATGGAGCTGATTCTCCGGCAGTTCCGGCACATTTCTTTTCACACCGGCATGCTGAACGGCCAGACCGCCCTGGCAACCGGGCAATTCCCTATGTGGGTCTCCCAGGCAGATCAGTACATTGATGACGGGATATTTTTCGGACGCTACCGGCAGGGGCAGGTCAGGCCCTGAATCCCGGCAGCCTCAACCGGCGCCCGAAATGGCGGGAATCAGTGGTTGAATTCACATCTGATCGGAAAAGTGAAACAGGTATCCGGCCAGGGTTCTTTTTCCAGGGTAAAATGCCACCACTCCGTTTCCAGCGGGCAAAAACCGTGTTTCACCATGAGTTCCCGCAAAAACATACGATTCGCATGCTGCACTTCACTGATGCCGGAATAATCCGGATGGCTCAGTTCGCCGAAATAATCAAACGTGCCTCCCATATCCAGATCCCGCTGCGAGGCCATGTCAAACAGCGTCAGGTCCACAGTGCTGCCCCTGCTGTGGCCGGAATGCTCCGCGATATATCCCAGCGGGATAATGTCTTTCTTTTCCAGTTCCGGATAAAAAAACTCTTTCATCCGGATATCGTCCGGATCTTTTGCCCAGCGCACAAAATGGTCTACCGCCTTCTGCGGGCGGTAGGCGTCATATATTTTGAGACGGAATCCCTGTCCCGCCGCTTCTTTGCCGGCTTCTTTCAGCGCCTGCGCGGCTTCCCGTGTCAGCAGGGCAGCCGGTTCTTCATATCCGTCGATCCGTTCCCCGATGAAATTGAATGAGGAATAATACCGGATATCCAGCAGTATGTCCGGGATCGCTTCGCCGATACTGACAAAGCCGTGTGTGTTATCCGAATACTTCATACAGTTTCTTTCCTTATGCCCCCAGCAGGGATCCGACCAGGATACCCAGCCAGGTGCCGATCACATATCCGAAGGTGCCCACCAGCATGCAGGGTCCGATCAGTTTTACCCATCCCTGGGAGATCGCCATGCCCGCCGCCGTGGTCGGCCCGCCGATATTCGCATTGGAAGCAAGGATGATATCCTCCAGGTCAAACTTCAGGAGCTTTCCGCCCAGGAAGCAGAAAGCCATATTGACCAGCACGATGATCATGCAGAACAGCAGCAGGATCGGAGCATTCCGGATCAGGACACCGATGGATGCCGGCACGCCGATCACAAAGAAGAACAGATAGATCAGCCAGGTACCCAGCTCCTGCGCTCCATGCATCTCCTCCGCCTGCTTATGGAAGCAGGTGGCAAAGATCACGGAGAAATTGGTGATCCAGACATACTGGCTTCCGAAGAAGGTGTTCAGCATCTGGGTAAACCAGTTATCCTTCGGAATCAGTCCGGCAAAGAAGCTGCCGATCAGCCTGGAAAGGAACACGATAACCGCCGCATAGGCCAGGTCGAAAGCAATATCCTTCAGGGACACATTCTTCCGGGTCCAGTACTGCTTGGCCAGCGTTTCTGTATCTCCTTTCCCTTTTGAAGCCACTTCATCGATATGGGGATGGCTGTAGCGGCTCCGGAAGAAGGCACTTCCGGCCGCACCCAGCAGCACCAGGAAATACAAGGCCATGTTCAGGTTATCTGCCACAGTAGTGGCTGAGACCAGGCTGCTGTCCACATGGAAAGCATCCGCGATAGCCGTGAAGTTCACCCCTCCGCCGATATAGGAACCGGTCATCATCGCAGCCGCGCCGGGAAGGCCTTGTACCGCGCCGCCCAGCAGAAGTGTTGCGAGTACTGTCCCGGCCACGGTGCCTGCAGCGCCGATCAGAAAAATCTGCATGAACCGCCCGGTCTCCTTCCAGATTTTCCGGATGTTAGTCTGCAGAAGCAGCAGCGGAATCGCCAGCGGTACCGCGTAGCCCCAGACGATATCGTCAAACACAGGCGCGCTGTCCGGAATAACATGGATATTCACCAGCACCAGCGCAATCACCAGTGTGATGATCGCCCCGGATATCTTCGAAGCCCATTTATACTTCTGCTCCAGGCAGATGGCAAGTGCTGTTGCCGCAAAAAGCACAGCCAGAAGCGCCCAGTGGTTGTCAGCGGCTATCAGGGTTTGCACTGTCTGATCCACAATGAATTCCTCCGTTCTGTATCACGCGGGAGATTGGCGGAAAATGCAGAAATGCCGGCTTAAGCGGCCGGCCGCTGTTCTTCTTCTGTTGTAATATAGCGATAAATATATTCTTCAGCCAGTTCATCCAGTCTGCCGTTTTTCTTTTCGTCAGCCAGGAATTGGTTCACATACTCCAGCAGATCCTCTGATCCCTTCGGCATCAGCATCCCCAGCTGTCCCTCTGTGAAAGGCTCATAGATCAGCGGTGCGGCAAGACGGCTGTCCTGTCCCACATAATATCCCGCTTCCATGACCTCCGTGATCATGACGTCAGCTTCCCCGGATGCGACGAGCCCGGGGATCTCCTGATTGATATCATGAATGATCAATGTGGCGTCCGGAAGGTTCTCCCGCGCAAATTTCTCGTTCAGTCCTCCCGGATTTTCCATGACCCGAACCTCCGGCCGGTTGACAGCTTCCAGGGAAGTATACCTGTCAGCGTCCTCCGCACGGCAAAGAACGGTCTTGCCGTTCTGCAGGTATCCGTCGGACATCAGGGCCTGTTCTTTTCGGGCTTCGGTGACGGTGATGCCGCAGATCGCCAGGTCAAATCTGCCCGCCTGCGTATCCTCCATCAGGGTCGGCCAGGAAGTCGGGACATATTCGATCTCGACCCCCAGGGACGATGCCAGGTCCTCCGCCAACTCTGTGTCAAATCCCCAGTATGAGCCGGTTTCCGGCTCAAAAAAAGACATGGGTTTATAGTCTCCGGCAGTGCCGACTCTGATCACACCCGTCTCCAGGATCCGATTCAAAGTCGGCGTGTCCGAAACCGTCTTCAGTGCCGGAAGATCATGAATATCATAGGTTTCATAATAGATATCGAAGGCTGTTTCAATATCACCGGAAAGCTCGATCAAAGCTCCTGCCTGGAACATTGTGGAAAGTGTGCCGGAAGGAGCATGCCAGGCCGCGTTGGAAACGACTGTCATGGTTTCTTTTCCTGCTTCTTCTGCCTGCAGGGTTGCCACCGCGCCAAAGAGCAGGGTACCGGTTGCAATATGATAATCGCTGGAAATGATCGCCAGCTGTTTCACCTGCGGATACTGTTCCGTCAGGATCCGATACGTATAGATTGCGTTCTGGGCGGTTGTCAGGGACCGGTCTTCCACGATGATCCGCTGAGGGTCCACACCGTTTTCAATCAGCCATTTCGCCATCTCTCCGGCTTCCGTCGCATCCCGGTTTCCTGACGCGGTTCCGCCGCCGGTACAGACAATCAGGGAATTGGGATATTTTTCGGCGTTGGCTTTTGCGACTGTCAGCCTTTCGACCAGTTCGTGCTTCATACTGCCGTCCGGATTCAGCTGGAAGCCAAGAACGATCATGCATAGTTCATCGGTTTCCGGCAGCCCGTCCGGTAGGGTATCCTCATTGATTTCAGGGTCTTCATTCACTGTTTTCCAGAGCCGCATGATGCTTTTCCACTTGGCTCCCGAGACCGGATCAACAGTACAGAGTTCCTCCAGCAATTCCGCGGTCTTTTCTTCCGCTTCGCTGCCGTAGGTTCCGTAATATACCGCCAGCTCTTCTATCAGGTCCTGAACAGGCCGACCCTTTTCTGTTCCTTCTTCCGCCAGTGAAGGAGTGATCATCAGTATGATACTGATCATCATTGAAACAAGCCTTTTCATTGTTTCCACCCTGTTTCCCGCCGTTTATCCCGCCAGTCAGAAGCTGGCGCCCAGATTCTCAAAGGTGTCAATGACCACCACGCATTCAGGAGACACCTGCTGCATGATCATCCGCATAATATTTTCAGGCACCGCCACGCAGCCGCCGGTATAAGGCTTGGCAGGACCAAAGCAATGCAGAAAGATGGCAGAACCGCGTCCGGGCGTGCCGTCCTCGTTGAAGCTGATATTGAGGCAATACTGATACTGGTATTCGTAATCGACAATATGTTCGCTGTCGTCCATCACCAGGTCCGGCACGTCCCGGATATCCACCATTTCGTTGTAATGCCTGTCCGGATCACCAGACCAGTAGATGTTGTCATCCACCTGAATATAGGGCAAAGCACATCCGGGATCTGCCGCGATACCAAAGGCTTTGTTGAAATGATAAACGCCGACGGGCGTCTGTCCGCAACCCTCCGCATGGTCCGCATCCAAGCACAAGCCGTACCGACCAACAAAGCCCGGCGAGGAGAGGATCTGTTTCCAGACGCCGCTGTCATCCTTCCGGTGCATGGTGATATAAGCTGTGGTTTTATCCATCCCCATCGCAGCCACAACAAACAGCTGATCTGCCTCCTGCGCGGCGGGCAGACTCGTTACCCATGCCGGAGAGTCTGTCATATGCTGGATATTTACATGCAGGCCTTCCACCTGAGCAGACAGAACGTTTCCTGAATCAGGAACAACTTCTTCCGCGGTGGCCGGATTCATGCCAATGATCATCAGCAGTACCAGAAGCAGCGCTAAACATTTTTTCATGGGTTTGAATCTCCTTTTTTTGTTGTGTTTCCAATTCGATATTTTATACATACCGTCACCGGCAGCATACGGGCCGCGTCATATTCATGTGCCGACAGCGTTCTTTCTTTGATCCACCGTTTTCCATATGCGCCCGGTTATCCAATTTGCGAGCACGCCGAGCGCGATACCCAGTACAATGCCGGCCAACACATCTGTTGGAAAATGCAAGAACAGATACATGCGGCTGAAAGCGATCAGCGCCGCGGCGATGAAAGCGGCTATGCCTGACTTCTTATGCTGCATAAAAACAGCTGTGGCTGCTCCGAAGGCCCAGGCTGAATGGGTTGACGGAAAAGAAGAACTGGACGGTCTGTCAACCAGCAGTGCAAAATCCAGGTCTATTTGACAGGGCCGGGGACGGGAAACCAGGTTTTTCAGTCCATACTGTCCGATCAGGAAGACAGCTGCATAGGCAAGAAGCACCGCGACGCCTGCTTTCCGGGTCTTTTTGAAAACCAACAGAACGGCAGCGACAATGACCCACAGCTGCCCATAGGATCCGGCGATCTTCGTTACAGCCAGGAAGAAGCTGTCCAGCACAGCTGTGCGCGGAATGGCATAAAGAAATGAAAACTCCATTGAAATCATTTGCCTTTCTTTTTTCTGTCGGCCCGACTGACAGCATCCGGCCGCCGCCGGGTCGCCTGGTTGGCAGAACCCCGTTACAGCGGATCAGCTCAAAATATGCGTTGTTTTCATTTACGTAACATCTATGCTTATCGTTTACAGCTGTGGTTTTATTGATTCTCAGGATACCACTCCGCGATCACGCTGGTCGGGATCTCAAAATGCTGGTAATCCTTCCGGTCTTCCCAGTCTCCGCCCCATTCAAAGCCATGCTCAATGAAAAGACGGTAACACAGGTCCTCGTGATCGATCTTATAAGGGAAATCCGCATCCCGATCCAGATAAGGTTCTCCGGTGACCGGCTCCACGATGCGCACGCCGTCCACGATCTTCGTGTACGGGTTGTACAGCGTATTGATGTCCACGGCCAGGCCCAGACCGTGTTTGGAAACCCGGGTGGTGTGAGAAATAAAGCGGAAATTGAAGGAAGAGGAATTGTTATCCTCCATAGAAAGCTCATCATCCGCGTCATATTCATCCACCAGCCGCATCCGTTCGATCGGATAGTTTTCTTCATACAGCTGCCGGAGAATTTCCAGCACATCCTCGGCAATATGATAATTCACGATCATCTCGCCTTCATGTACCGCGCCGTCCAGATCCACGTGGAGCACATGAAGATACCGTAAATCCTCCCTGGGCAATGTACAGTCCTCTTTGAAGGATTTGCCATAAATACGCGCAAAGGTTTCATCAGAAATCGGAGCAATGTAAAACGGATCTTCCGACTGCGCTGCAGACTCCGTATCTGTTCCGGAACCCTTATCCTGACCAATTATGGAACTCATGGAGGCAAAAACATCTGCAAGCATCCTGATTTCCTCCGCCTTTTCCGGCATGGCTTCCACCAGTTCCTGGATCGCCTCTTCCGGGTTTTCAGCCGACAGGGCGTGAGTAATTATTTCCATGAGCTTCGTGTATTCGGCCCAGGGGTCGTTTTCCTCATCGTAGGTACCGTCTGCATGAAAGCGCAGTTCCGCCGCATTACGGGATAATCCGGCAACACTTGCGCTTTTCACGGTCAGGTCACCGATAAAGCCGTTGTCATTGTGCTCCATGTATTCAGTATAGGTTTCATTCAGCAGCAGATCATATTCATACAGGCCACAGCTTACGGTGTAGACAGCCGCATCGTCTACATCCATTCGGGACGAACTTGATTCAAAACCCGCGTCTTCCACTTCCTGCAGAGTTTTACCCACCAGGGCATCCAGTTCCTCCTGAGGCATGGGCTGCGCGGTAATTTCTTCTTCATAAGAAACAGGAAGAGTTTGGATATATGCGTTATATTCCGCGAAAGCGACTTCCAGCGCTTCAGCATCCGTATATTCCAGCGTGGCCTGGCTCAGTGTGCGCGCTTCGTCATCCATGTCTGCCACCACGCGGAAATATACGCCGTCCAGTTCAAGAACCGCCACAAAATGTTCATCATTGCCGCCGGCGATGCCTGTATATCCGTCTGACGCCATTGCTTCGCCAATCGTGGCAAATGGAACGGAAAAAGCGCCTTCTTCAGCCAATGCTATGTTTACCATCATAATCACTGCGAGTACAGCCAATAAAATCTTTTTCATTATAAACTTCCTTTCGTCTCTACAGGACTGAGTTACTGTATGCACTTTTCTCTTGCTGTATTAACATTATCACAATATCATTTCGTCCGCAACATATTCATAACACGCCTGCCGGAAAGCGGATCAGCTTCTGTTTCTTCCGACTGAAAAACCCGCTTCCGGGTCATACCCATCTTCAAGGTCATATCTCAAGGGTACTTTGGGATTTGCGACCGATGTATTGATATTTATTTGGGGAAATACACAATAATGGGTTGACATATAGATATAAAGTACTTTATATTATAAAGTATCCGGGAGACACCATCCGATTCCCGAATCCAATCCAAAGGAGAAATGAGTATGACACAGCAGATATCTGCTTCCGAAAACCAACACAGCGAAGAAAACATAAAAACCGCCATGGAGGATATTGCTCTCATAAAGCGCATTATCAACCATGCGGAAATCAATCTGCGCCGCCTCGGCTGGCTCTTCCTGGTATACGGTTCAGCCACACTTGCCTTCCAGGTATTCCAGATCGTTCTCACCCTTTATACCGCCCGTACATCCAGCCTGGAGAGCGTCAGCACCCTGTCCATCATCCTGACAGCCCTGTCGTATGCTGTAAGTATCGTGCTTTTCGTTCTGTTTATACGTAAACGCAGGAAAATTGGAAAGAGCGAGAATGTTTATACCATGCGTCTGTTTGATATGTGGGGTGTAATGCTTTTCGCGCCGATAGTCCTGGGGCTCGTCACGCGGCTCATCGGGCTGACTGTCCAATCCCCGAATGCAGCAATCGGGAACACAGTCCTCAGCTGCATGAAATACGGCGCCGTATGTATCTGCATTTTCTTTACCGGCCACTATATCAGCAGCCGGACCATGAAGATTATCGCTGCTGTACTTTCTGTCCTGTTTCCCGTCCTGTTTATCATTCCGCTTCCTTATGTCATTGCTGTGAACCTCAATGAAATCACAACTGCGATCCAGCTATATGCATATCTGAGTGCGAAAGCGAATATAATCTCCCTTTTGCTCCCCTTCGTGTATATCGGCATGGGCATCTTTTCCATGAAAAAGCAGAGAGGGTCTTTTTATGGAGATGAATAATATCCCGGAAATGTTCCAGTCGAAACTTCGGCTGATGATCGTAAGCGGACTGATCAAGCAGCCCCTTTCGTTCACTGCGCTGAAACAGCTGACCGGAGCAACCGACGGCAATCTCAGCGTCCAGATCAGCAAGCTTACAGAAGCGGGTTACATTATTGTCCACAAGGAGTTTTCCGGCAAAAAACCGCTGACCACCTGCGAACTGACGCAGCTTGGCCGGGACAGTTTCCGGCAGTATGTTGAGCTCCTGAACAGCATCCTCGCGGGTAATTAACAGATCATTTTGAGACAATTCAGTCGAAGTGGGCGAAGCTCTGACG
The DNA here is from genome assembly GCA_017509255.1 of Clostridia bacterium. Classification (GTDB taxonomy): domain Bacteria; phylum Bacillota; class Clostridia; order Christensenellales; family Aristaeellaceae; genus Aristaeella. Next base: position 272,348 of record JAFWQA010000001.1, read on the forward strand.
ACTACCAGTGGCAGGATTTTCGTCAGAGCTGAGGTCAAGCGAAAGGGAGCAAGCTCCACAGTATGGAGTTGCGACCATTGAGCTTGCGGACGGGATTCGATACCGTTTGCTCAATGGTCGCCCGGAACCCTTGGAGCGGGTTCCGTTCTCCCTTTCGCGCTAACAAACTCAGATCGCTTGCCTTCGGCACTCCCCACTGGGGAGACGCTCTCTTCGTTTGCCGTGGCCGCCGCGGGTTCTTCTCCCATCAATCCGGATAGCAAAAACCCGGGATACCCACAAGGGGCATCCCGGGTTTTCATGTCGAAGTGGCGGGATTCGAACCCGCGGCCTTCTGGTCCCGAATTCGAAAATGTCCTGATTTTTCCGACTCTTTCCGGAAATTTCCGCAAACTGCCGGTTTTTTCTGCTTTTTGCCGGCTTTTTCCGCTTGTTTCTGGAAATTTCCAAGCGGTTTTAAAGTGGATACTCGGCATTTTCTTCACTTTTAAAGGTGCAATCCCTGGTTGCAACCGGTCGGGTTGCAGCATATCCACAGGCCGTGCCTTGTCGTTTGGTCAAACTTTTGGTTCGCCGCTTGGTTCCATGCCCATCTTCACGGTCAGATCTCCGAGCGACTTGTCGTACTGCGCGCGGTTGATCGCGCCATGCTCTAGGAACGTGTCGAGCAATTGCTTCTGCCGCAGATAAAGGTCACGCTTCTTTTTCTCGCCAGATGATGGTATTTTATCGTTCTTTACTGAACTCATTATCAATCTCTTCGATTCTCTTAGTAAGCGGAGCCATCTTCCCCTTTATCGCGCTCTTTTCTTTTTCAATCTTATCATTCAGCTGGCCAGTTAGCTTATCAATTTGATCCTGCAATACTTTTCTCTCTTTGCCTGCAAATATCCCTAAGCTCTTCTTTTGTGCACTTCGAGAATCAATCTGCTTTTTTAGCAGAACGATTTCATCCTTGCTCTCAATACGACTTTCTTCATCTAAGAGCGCTTGGACTTGCTGTTTTAGCGATGCCTTTTCAGTTGTTAATTTTTCTTTTTCCTCAGCATGAGCTTTCCAGTACTCTTCTTTCCGTTTTTCCGCTTTCCGTTTTCCTTCTTCTATTGCTGCCTGCTTCTTGGCCTCGTACCCAGCAATTTCTTTTCTCCGACTCTCTTTCGCGCCATCTGTCAGAAAATAATCAATATCATAATACTCAGAACGACTCATCACAGCTCCATAGCCATTTGTAGTCGTTGATATCATTCCTTTATAGCTCACCTGTTCTATTGGAACTTTTGTATACTCTATCATGTTTTCATATATTATGACCTTCGTGTTAGTAGGCGTGGATTCGTTAAACTGCTTTTCACAAAACTGAAGAAGGTTGACCAGATTTGCAGATTCATCAAGAAAAGTTTGGAATATTGGATGTGCTGGGCGAAATACATCAGAACTAATGTACTCTTTACGATTGCGATTTCTATTCCAATTAGCGCCATAATTACTCAAATCTTTACGGAAGTAATTGTATGCAACCGTTGTCTTCCATGCAGATACTGAGGTTTGATTGCACATTATGCAAAATAGATTGGCGAAATGCTCAATGTATTCTTTAGGATCTTGGCCAAACTCTTTATAAGCTGACTTAATCCATTCTATGCTCTCGTTGTATGTCTTTTGTATTTTTAAAAGAGCTGCATCAGTTGGACGTCCAGCTTCAAAATTATTAATCCAGAAAGACAGGTTCACTTCTAAGCATTCTTTCAGCGCTTTTATTATCTCTTCAGTTTTTTTGTTTTTTTCTTCTTCCTCAAGGTTAGGATTAAGCGCCCGATATGCAGCCATAATACAATTATACGCTTCGAGAATACGACAATTTTCCATAGTGAGCTGGAAGTGGATCGCTTGTCCTTTCAATAGCCATGCTTCAACGTTCTTATCATCCATGGCAATTACCTGATCACAGAACTCTTCTGCTTTTGTCGGGTTTTTTGAATCAAAAGCGCTATGTGCCATTTTGAGGAGGTTGCTTACCTGGGCGGCATTTGCAATCTGTACTGTACCTTGTACCTCCACAGTACCCTCAACCATCATTTTCCTGACATCATCAAGAGAATACTTACACCCACATACTTGGCAAACAAAGATTCCATCTTGCTTCATCAGTTCGTTGCTGCCACAAACTTCACAGGTCAATTGTTTCATGTTGCAACCTCCATCCTTATCAATTAATGTGGTTTCCCTACGTTAACTTTATTTCAAGGTCTTACACCTTATATTCCGTTCATCTAATAATTCCTTGATTTCACTAATCACGCCCAGTTTGTCACTTGCTACTGGAAGTTCTGCGAATTTAGCACCAATTTTTGTTTCAACTTCTTTTAACCCATCAACACTCATCGGATCGCTTAAGCGAATTTTCTCCACCAAAGTAGCAAGTTTCTTCTTCACCGCAGGGTCTTTTTCGCTGCTCATCAAAGCTGTTGCTTCTGTTCTCAAATTCTGGAAAAATTGTGTTTTGCTTTGTATGTGCTCGTCAACCTTGTCGACATACGCCTTACCACCGCCAACGGCGAAAATGCTAATAAGCATAATGCCCAAAAGAATGACAGAAACAATGATGCAAACCCAGGTTGGTATTGCCGGAACAAGGAGATAAATGAACAGTAAAACTGTCTGTAATGTCAAACAAGTCAAGCCGGTTTTTATCGGAGCAAAAGAGAGGAATCCATTTTTCCCTTCTACATGTTTGCTTGCAGTGCTAACTGCAAATAACAGAAGCAAAAACATTGCGGCCAGAACACCATAAAGCAGCCAAAACGCTCCTGTTCTATTTCCAGGGATCACAAAGCAAACAACGCTAATGATAATAAAGCAGACTGCCACTATCCCCAAGAAAGCACCATTAGCCTTTTTCATTGTCAACCCTCCCTTGGTGTCCCGCACTTGGGACAGAATTTCCCGGGCTTGATAAACTTAAACCCGCATTTGCTACAAGTGTCCGGTGATGATTGCGGTGCACCACAATTATCGCAGAAAGCCGCACCTGGTGTCAGTTCTGCACCGCACTGATCGCAAAACGCATTAGCCTGGGCTTGTGGAGCCTCCGGAGTGGATGCCTGAGGATTAAGAGCGCCACCGATTGCATTACCTACAAGTCCTCCAACAGCGCCACCTACACCTGCCATAGTTCCTAAGCCAACACCCATATTGGTAAACTGGCCAACAGCTTCATTCTCAGCAACCTTCTCAGCAACACCAAACCCGCGTTCCTGTTGATATGTATATCCTTCAGTCGCTCTCTTTTGCGCAAGCGCCTGAGATTCAATCACCATCTGCTGAGCCTTGGTCTGCTGTTCGATAATGCCAACCTGCTGTTTCAACTTTGCTTCGGCAATATCAGCGTATTGACGGAAATGCAGTTCTTTGAATTTTTCATACTGTTGGTCTCCTTCCGGCTTTACGACCGTTGTGACCAAGAAACGATTAAGATTTATTCCATAATCAGCAAAATCTGGCGTGAGTTTCTCTTTTAATTCAGCAGAAAAATCTTCAAGCCTCTCATCAATTTCAAAGATGCTGATCTCGTTTGTGCGCATCGCCTGCGCCATATATGTCTTTACTCTTGTCATAAGGAAGGCCCGGAAGAACCTGACAAGCTCGGTCTGAGTCAAGATCCTTTCTGTACCGACCAACTTGACCAGCAGATTACGAGAATCAGCCACGCTGAGACTCATCTCGCCGTTAGCACCAAATGAGAGAGGAAATCTATATGTCGGTTCAATGTATTGTACTTTACTGTCCGTACCCCATCTGATTGCCATCTGTTCGGTCTTGTTGATAAAGTAAACCTCGCAGTGGAAAGGCGTTACTCCGCCTGTAGGAATATTCAAAATCCGTCTTAAGATCGGAATATTCTGTGTCTCAAGCTTATGTCTGCCAGGCCCAAATAAATCTAATGCTTGGCCATTAAGAAAAAGAATTGCTTCTTGAGATTCATGCACAATCAGTTGTGACGCTGTGTTGAAATCTTCTGAAGGGTGTTTCCAGACAAATGTACTATTATCCCCTTCGTACTTGATGACATCCAGTATCGCCAACTCAGCCACCTCTTTCTTTAAAATGTCTAATAGTACGCCTAGTTTTTTCACCCTGTTCGTATTCGGTTGCAAAACTGACAGAAATATCATGTTATTATACCACCATACAAATCCCCTTGTAAACCCTAAACCGGTAACGTTACCGATAACCTAAGCACAATCATGCCAAGGTTTCCCAAAACAACAAAAAGCCGGAGCCAAAGCTCCGGGAAATCAGTCTCAGGTCCCTGTCTGGGGGAAAAACAGCATGTTGCCCCGCGGTTTCTGCCAATGACCCTTTCTGGCCGCGGTATCCACCTTCTTGAATACGTCTGCCAGATCGTCCGCAGTGGTCTGGTACTCGTTGTGCCCCACGATCTTCATGGCCTTCAGAGGGTCAATCCCAGCCCGGTAAAGCATGGTTACGAAATTGTGCCGGTAGTAGTACAGGGTCAGTGTATCTTTCTTGCCATAATAGTATTCAGATCTTTATTTACTCATCTTGTCTTCAATCTAACAGCATTACCATCATAGCTGGTCTCCATCATAAGCACAACATTTTATGCCTTTTTTGCAACAGGCAGCAGCTTCATTGAGCAAATCGCCATGATTTACTTTTATTCGACGAAGTCGTTTTACCTCATTGTATAAAAGCTTTGCATACTCATAGCCTTGTTTTGCTAGTTCCTCATTCTTCCCTATCTTATCATGGAAGGCTGCTCCATCCTTGTAGAGACCATGGACACGTATATCTCGTTCTCTAATCCAATTTCTTAGTTCCCCCTTATCAGTAAAAAAGTGGTTAGGCAGCTTCGATTTAGAAAAAATGTTTCTATTCTTGTTCCTATATGCCCGGAGGCATTCGATCCTTGTACTGATCTTTACATCCTTTCTGCACCGGCATCTCTGGCCACAAGGTAAGCCAAGAACACCACAAACCGATTCGAGCCTAGATTCGATCGCAGCATATTCCATCAAAATCGCCTCAAGGTAATAACCATTCTGGATTGCATATTCGCATCGAATAAAGAAGTCAGTATGCATTTTGACCAGATTATTCTCCACTTCTGTCATCTCTTTGTCCTCCTCGTAATTATTGTTTTATGCTTCTGACCACTCTACTCTCACCAATCTATAAGATTTATATATCACAGATGATTGCCAATGTAAACAAAAGCTCTGCAATCTCGCACATTCATTTATGTTTCAGTTTCTGGTTTTCGATTTCCGCTACCAACCGAACATTTGTATCACCAGTTGTTGGACTCATGGCACTCCCTCCGCGAAAACCCGATTCAACGGAGGTTGTGGTCAAGCTACATTTTAAAGTAGGCATTTCAAAAGCGAAAAGAAACGGTTATTTCCGGAAATAGACGAAAGCGACTTTTTGGCATCTGCAGAATAGTGCCTCAAAGTGCTGTGCAACCCGTCAGGCTGCAAACCGGAAAAAACGGAAATTCTGCCAGAAAAGTTAAAAGCCAAGGGGCATTGATTTACAATGTCCAGGGGAGTCGAAGTGGGCGAGGAACCGATGACCGCCTGTGGCGGAAATCTCATCGGTTCTGAGGTCAAACTTTAAGGAGCAATCTCCCGTGTGGGGAACGAACTGAGTGGTGACCCAGTGGGTCCATTCACCGTAGGTGAAAACGAAGTGAGTGAGTCAACCGAAGCAAGCAGCGGGCTGCAGCGTCAGCAAAGCCAGCTGCGCCGACTGAGGTTGCGGAGAGTTGCGACTATAAAGTTTGCAGGTGGGATTCTCCTTCGGGCCGCAACTTCAATCTTCGCACTGCTCCCTTGGAGCGGTCGCATTGCTCGTTTCGATTGATTCGTTCGTCTCTCTTCCGTCTGCGGCGGACAGCACACTGTGCTGACGTTCGGCTCGCTCACCCGCGGCCTTTTGGTCCCGAAATCGAGAACTATGAATTCCAACCTCGGGTTTCCCCGCATGGCCGCATTTCCTCCGGTAAAGCCATCAAAAGGCCCTGTTTTTCCGCATTTGGCCGGCTCTGGCCAGCCATTTATAAAGTGGACATTCTGCCTTTCCGGACAATTCTAAAGGTGCAATTCGCGTTGCAACCCGATTGGCTGCAGCACCCCCCGGCCGTATCTTAGCCTTGGGTCAAACTTTGGGGTTGCCGTCTGGTTCCATGCCCATCTTCACGGTCAGATCCCCGAGCGACTTATCATACTGCGCGCGGCTGATCGCGCCATGTTCCAGGAACGTATCCAGTAATTCCTTCTGCCGCAGATAGAGGCCACGCTTCTTTTCCTCCGCGGTCATCGATTCCTTTTCCACCGTGTTCACCTGATCCTTCATCCTCATCATAAAAAGCCTTGGCAGGATTCATGTTCCGGGTTTTCATCCGCTCCATAACCGGAAGACGGCCCTCTGCTGTTACAATATTCTGCGCATGACTGCCTGCCCTTTTTCCCTGGCAACTTCAATAAATCCTGCTTTCTGATAAAGGCATAAAGGACCCTGATAATCAAAATCATTTCGTTGGTCAGAGAGTTTCGCGTACCCTTCAACAGCAGCATATCCCTTTGATCCGGCATCTGTACAGATGCTGTCAATGAACGCTGATGCTATGCCCATTCCACGGTATTCAGGTGCGATTTCAAAACAAACAATCGAGATCGTTTTCCCGCAGGCGATCTCCCTCGCAAACGCAGGAACGAACCCGGCATAGCTCTCCATATCCGCCGCATTGCACCATCCGACAGATTGATCTCCGTCATAAGCAAGGTATCCGTGAATCTGGTTCCTGCCAAGCATTTCTGCCGCATGTTTGCGCAGCGTCTCTTTCACGCCGTATGTTTTAAACTCACGGACCATCTGTTCAATCTGTTCTGGTTCCTGATTGGGGGAAGTGCAATAACACGGGCCGTTCGGATTATCATCCGTAAAGGCTCTGTGATCAAAAAAGTCAAGATAATCAGCGCTCAATTCAGCGGTCAACGGCCGGATAACGATTGTTTTCATCAGGCATTCACTCCGTTAATCCTCTATATGCTTTTTCATTTCCCTGACAATTTCCCGGACGCCTTTGTTGTCTGTTTCAATCAGAATATCCCCCGGGCAGGGCGGAAGATGTAACCAGTAATAATTCGTTTCGCCTTTATCACCCCTTTTGTCATGCCGCTTCTTCAGCGTTTCCTCCGAGCAGGTCAGCGTAAAGGAGACGGTTTCGTAATCTTTCGCCGTGATCCCCTTCAGGATGCCTTCCCGGATCTTCGGATCCGTCAGTACGACCGAGGTGAAAAATACATATTCAAAATCCGAATCCAGATAGTTGGAGAGAATAAAGGACATGCTTCTGTCTCCGTTACGGAGCCGGCTGTCCGTAACGGAAAACGGATGCACACACCAGCACCAGTCCCCGTCCAGATAGGCGCTGTTGCCATAGCTTTCAAAAAGCCGTGTGCCCACAGCCGTCTTGCCGACGCAGGGAGATCCGCTGATGAGGATCAGCTTCTTCTTCATTGCCCGGCTTTCTCCTTTGCTGCAAACCTGAACAACGGATCCCCGTTTTCTTCCGTACCGTACTGCGCCATGCCGCCCTTCTCCATCGCCCGGGCGGAGGCGATATTCTCTTTGGCGCAGCCGCCGTGCACGCCGGAAAGCGCGTAATCCTCCGCGGCGATCCGCAGCAACGCCTTTACGCATTGGGTTCCGTATCCCTTGTTTCGGTATGCTTCATCCAGCAGGATGAAGATTTCAGGCTCTGAATGATTCCTCGTGCCGTCCAGCCCGCACCATCCCATGATTGTTCCGGGATCATTTTTTTCGCACACCGCCATGCACAGGTGAAAAAGACAGCCTTTCATATTTCTCCCGTAATATCCGCGCATATAGGCAATTGCTTCCCGCGCCTCTGTGTCAGAGAGCGGATGATGATCAGCGGGCCAGGTCCTTGCGACTTCTGTCAGGTCTTCCTCCGTAACGTAATGAAGGATCAGGTTTTCCAGTTGATAATCCGTCATGTCATTCATCCCTTTATCCTTCCTCTTTTTTGTATCCGGCATATCGTTCACACCGGCAGCAGCTTCCTGAGAATCAGCCGGTCCTTTTCCAATCTTGGAATATACCTGCATTCTTTCAGCATCTGTTCTCACTCTCCGATGGAGAAGAAGCTTTGTCATAATTTCATTTCAGGCCTTCATACCATCTGACTGCCCGCTCTGTCCATCCGGCAATGCATGTACCGGTTCCGTCCGCAAAACCGTGCCCGCCTTCCGGGCCGATCTCCAGTCTGCAGGGAATCTGCAGCTTTTCCAGCGTACGCGCAAGCAGCTTTGAGTGGCCCAGCAGATCATCCCCTGCCATCACAAAGATCGCGCAGGGCGGGAACCCTTCCGCATGTTCCGGACTCTCGTAGGCTTTTTCCATCGCTTCCGTGAACGGGCAGCCGTACAGGCGCATATCCTCCCGTTCATCCTCTTCCGGGTTTTCTTCTTCGCCTTCTTCCGGAACATATTCTTCTTCAGCCAGCCTCAGGCTGACAAAAGGATAGATCGGGAACGACGCCTGCGGCTTCGGCAGGCTGAAAGCCGGATACCCCATCTCTGTGTTCCAAAGACAGATCAGCATCCCGCCCGCGGAAAAACCGCATGTGATATACCGGCCCGCCTGTACGTGGAAATGCTTTTCCTTCTCCCTGATCAGCTGCAGCGCCCGGGCCATATCCACCATATTCTTTTCCAGCAGTCTTTCTTCTCCGTCCACCTGGTAGGTCACGATGAACACATGGTATCCCTCGCTGTTGAACTGCGCCGCCACCGGCCAGCCTTCCGTCAGGTTCCAGACGTTCACAAACCCGCCGCCGGGCACCAGCAGGATAAAGGGCTTTTCATCCGCCTTCGGATCGTCCGACGGAAGCCATACCATATTGACATTCCTGCGGGCTTCGTCCTCCGCGCATTCTGCCTCGCTGTACAGTGGATAATACCAGTCTCCCGTATCCGCCGCGTCATACAAGCGCTGGAAGCCCCGGCCGATATCGCCGAAAAAGAAATGCTCGTCCTGCAGCTGTGCCGGCGTCTTATTCCACACTTCTTCCCTGCTCAGGTCCCTGTTGCGGATCGCGTCCGGCGCGATCTTCCTGATCCGCGGATCTGACAGCAATTCTCCCAGTGTTTTTCTTTCATCGATCATTTCAGTATTCTCCCATATTTGTAATTTCTGCAGTGCGGTTGGATAAGCTTTCATCTCTGTCACTGCAATTCACCGGTTTCAGCTCCATCCGTATTACCATTTTCTTTCTTAATAAAATTCAATCATTCCAAACCCTTCCTCACATGAGAGTTCAGAATAACATTCGATTGTTTCCGGTTTAAGTTCCACCGGCAGTATTGGAGAGCCCAGCACCGCAGCAATCTCCAGCGCGTCATGCTCATTGGATGACATATAAATAAACCCTTTTCCATCTGTTATAGCGCTGTTTACGGTCGGCGCCATCAGTTCTTCGCCATCCAGCCGGATCGCAATTTCCTTTCCGATGCTTTTGGCAGTCACTTCAGCAAAGAGCTTTGTGCCATCTTCATTCAGTGAAAAGGCAATTCCCCGGGCATCGTTATCCTGATACTCTGCAGATGTTAGCATATCCCCCGTCATAAATACATTGCCATCCGGATCAACAAACTCCAGTTTTCCCTGTCTGATAATCGTATCAAACATCGTCTTGTCCTGCCTGCGGGGGACATCAATCCGGATTCTGTCTTTTCCGGCTTTTTCCACCGTTGCATCCTTCCAATACCACCGATTGATCCGCTCCCGCAGAATGGCCACCGTGGTATCAATCAGTTCATCGGCATTCTGTTCTGAACCTTCAGGGATGATGCACTGATATTCTGCTCTCGTTCCCATCTGGAACTCGGCTTCCTCGCCTTCCGTTCTTCCCAGCACGTAAAGGGATGAGCTTAGATCCATGAGCAGGAAATCCTTATATGTTTTCAGTCTGGCTTTAAACCGTCCCACGGCCAGATCACCAATGATCGTGATTCCTTCCTCATCCTCGCGCCATTCAGAAACGATAACATCCTCCCGGTCAAGGCCACGCACTGTTCCGGTTCCGTCTTCATTGAATTCAAACGACATTTCACTCGGATTCGCCCATTTTGCCAGACTTGAGCCCGGTGTATATTCATAATTCCGGTACCAGGTTCCTGCAATCTTTTCCTTCAGGGACTCTCCGCAGCTCACGCCGCAGACTGTAACCAGCAACACCAGAACCATCAGCAACCCAATACTCTTTTTCATAGTCATTCTTCTCCCGGTTTTCCTGTCTCGTTAAGCAGGCATTTTGTATTATTATACCTTCTCTATCAGCATATTCCAACAGTGAAACCCACTCACATCTCAGAACTTCCCCAGTCGTATTCCAGGGTGCATTTTCCCGTGTCCAATGTTGCCTTGACACCGCTGGGAAGGATAGCGCTGTTTTCACCGTGGCCGAAATCGTCCGAATATGCGACGGGAATCCGACCATCGAATACTCATAACAAATATCATTTACACATACTCTCCGCAGTATAAGCTGATTTCACCAAAGGCTTTTTCCCACCTGCCAATGATTATTTCATGCCTGGCACTGATGATCAGCATCATATTTTCTCCCTCCGATGTCCTGCAGAGGCACTTTGAGTAAGTAAGTTCCAATTTCATTATAACAGAAGGGGAGGCTTGTATCGACGATCAGACGATGCTATGGTTCTTTCTTCTTGTCAAAGATATCCCGGCATACTGGAATTGTCGGGATTAACACGCATCACTTGAATGCAAACACGATATCATCGGAAGCGGCATTGCAGATTCCCCCTGCTTTCTCATAACACCTGCAGGCAGAAACATTGTGCTTATCAGTAACCAGAAACATTTTGCGGCAACCCAGGGTTTTCGAATGTTCGTGAACAAACCGGACAAGTTCCGTTCCGTAACCTTGATTTTGCCATCCTTCCATAACGTCAATTGCGTGAAGATAGTATACTTTTTGCCCGTTTGGCTCATTCAGAACATAGCCGTAAGCAAATCCGATTGCTTTTCCGTTTTCTGCAACAATATATCCGTATGCGTTCTTTTCATTCAAAAACGCCTTCAGCACGGCTTCATCGTATTTCGTATTCTCATCATCAACAAAGTCAAGCATCAGTGCAAGATTTTGTTCTGCTAACAGTTCACACTTCATACGCTTGCCTCCGGCATCATCAGTATTCCATCACATCTATCTTTTTCTGCAGTACAGCCGCATAATCATGTCCGGTTTTCATCACATGTTCCGGATTCATCTGGTAATGAATGTTATAAAGAAGTCCCTCTTCGCCAGTCCTGTCTTCCAGATGATCCTCATCGATATGCACAACCAGCACTTCCAGGCAGATCATCACATGATCGTCTCCCGGTACGACCTCTTTTTCCCATACATACCGGCATTCCAGGTTCATAAAGCATTCTTTGACCATCGGGGCGTTTACCCGGCTCGCTTTTTCCACTGTCAGCCCGGAAGCTGTAATCTCGTCTGCCTCAAATGCATTGTTCCGGATGGTTGCCATGCAGGCGGCATGGTAATCTGCCGACATGAAATTGATAACAGCTTCCTGCTGTTCCTTTATGGTCTGATAAAAGTGTCCGTTTTTATTCACGCTGGCCAGGATTGCATAGAAACCCTTGCCCTGGTCAGCACTGGTGAAAGCAGCCCAGGACTGCATACAGGCGTTGGGCAGGCCGTTTGATTTATAAGTGGTTGCCAGAAACAGCGGCGACGGCACCGTCGCCACGAACTCCTTCCATGAGAAGCCAAAGTTCCTGGAATAATCAGCATAGGTTCCCTTCAGGCTTTCCGGCATTTCAGAATAGATGTGTTTCATCCGTCTGCTCCTTTCTTCTCCCGGTCTTTCAGATCCGTCTGTACTGAACAGCGCAGCTGTCCCTGTCCGGACTGCACTTTTTTGTATTATGAGTTATTTTCTGAGCTCTTTGACCATCATGATGCGTTTCCCCTGATCCTCATAATCCGAATATATCAAGCATAAATATCCACACTTTTTCCTCCCGAAACACCTGCCCATTATCATCGTCAACCGTTAGATTTTTCTGTAATTATCTTAACAAACGAAAAACAAATTGTCCATCTGTCAGGAATTGTAACGAGAAATATCAAAGTGGACATTTTCAAAGCGGAAAAAGCTGGAAATATGCGGAAATTCCCGGAAGTGATCTTTTCCGTCTGCCAAACCAGTGCCTTGGCGACCTGCTGCAACCCGGCAGGTTGCAAACCGGAAAAAAGCGGAAAACCCGCTGGAAAAGCAAAACCCCGGGAGCATAGATCTTCAATGTCCCGGGGAGTCGAAGTGGGCGAAGCTCTGACGACTGCCAGTGGCAGGAGTCTCGTCAGAGCTGAGGTCAAACTTTAAGGAGCAATCTCTCCTGTGGAGAGTTGCGACTATAAAGTTTGCGGAGGGATTCGATACCGTTCGCTCAATGGTCGCCCGAAACCCTTGGAGCGGGTTCCGTTCTCCCTTTCGCGCTAACAAACTCGGGTCGTTTCCGGCTTTGCCGGACAGCCCACCGGGCTGACACTTCCCTCGTTTGCCGCGGCCGCCGCGGGTTCTTTCCCATCATTTCGGATAGCAAAAACCCGAAGCACCCATGAAGGGCACTTCGGGTTTTTGTGTCGAAGTGGCGGGATTCGAACCCGCGGCCTTTTGGTCCCGAACCAAACGCGCTACCAAACTGCGCTACACCTCGAAAGTGGAGCCGATGAGGGGACTCGAACCCCTGACCTGCTGATTACGAATCGGCTGCTCTACCAGCTGAGCCACATCGGCATAAACCAGCAACGCGTATTATATCAAAGAGAAAAAGGTTTGTCCAGCACAATTTTTCAGAAGGCCGGAAAGCTTGAAGGAGAGCGGGGGCTGTGATAAAATCGGATCGGAAGAAAACCCGGAAGAGGGGAGAAAAAGAATGATTACGGTCGCAAAGGACGGCAGCGGGGATTATACCTCTGTTCAGGCAGCCGTCGATTCGCTTCGGGCGGAAAACGGTCTGGCTGAAATCTATATCCGCAAGGGAGTCTATGAGGAGCGGGTGGTGATCCACCGGAAAAATGTCCGCCTGACCGGTGAAGACCGGGAGGGCACGGTGATCACCTGGTCCGCCTGCGCGAAGGATCTTTATCCGGACGGGAAGGAGAAGGGGACCTTTCTTTCCTTTACGCTGATGACGGCCGCTCCGGACGTGACGGTGGAGAATCTGACGGTGCGGAACGACGCGGGGGACGGAAGCGTCGTCGGACAGGCGGTGGCAGTCTATGCGGCGGGCGACCGGGGAGTCTGGAGGAGCTGCAGCTTCATCGCGCACCAGGACACGCTGTTCTGCGGGCCGGTGATGCCCAAAGTGGAGGCGGAGATCGCTCCTTACCGGGCAGAAACCGAATCGGTGGAGTCGGTGGGCGACTGCCCGCTGACGCACAGCCGCCAGTATTTCGAAAACTGCCTGATCCGCGGGGATATCGATTTTATTTTCGGCCCGTACCGCTGCTGGTTTGAAGGATGCGAGCTGTATATGAACGCGCGCGGAGGCTGGTATACCGCGGCGAACACGCCTGAGGAGCAGCCGTACGGCCTGGTATTCCGCCGCTGCCGTCTGACGGGGGAGTGCGGGGACGGAATGGGATATCTGGGACGTCCGTGGCGGAGGTTTGCCCGGACGCTGTTCCTGGAGTGCGATATGGATGAACACGTGTCACCGGAGGGATTCCGGGACTGGGACGAAACACGGGTCGTGACGGAACGGTACGGGGAATGGCGTACCTCTGGGATCCGGGCGGATCAAAAAACCCGCCATCCGAAGCAGAAACGGATGACGGAGGAAGAGGCACGGAAAGTTACGCTGCCCGGGGTGCTCGGGGGCGCGGACGGGTGGCAGCCGGCATAAAGGGGATCAGCGCGGCACGGCGGGACAGAAGACCGCCGCGCCGTTTTTTTCATCAAAGGGCTCAAAGCCGTTCCCGGTGGAGTCCTTCAGCTTCTGCAGGACGCGCTCGGCATCCTTTCCCGTCAGGAAGGCGGGAGAGTAGTTGTTGTAGTGGCTGTCGCTGGTGATCGAGATCGGATAGAACTGCAGCACGGTTTCGGCCAGAACGCCCTCCTCAAAGCGCAGTTCCGCGCGGACGACCAGCGCGTCCGAATCCTTGGCGTGCGTGGTCCCGCCGAAGGAGCAGTTGCCTAGGCTGTAGACGACCGGCATGCCGGACAGGATCTCATAGCCCTGCACGACGTGCGGGTGATGCCCGATGACCAGGGAAGCGCCGCTTTTGAGGGCGAGGTTCGCGATCTGTTTCTGATAGCCGTTCGGCGTATAGGTGTATTCTTCGCCCGCGTGCATGACCGTAATGACCGCCGCGCAGCCCAGGGAGCGCAGAAGCTCCATCTGCCGCTCATAGCGTTTTCCCTGGTTGCCGGACACGGAGAAGGAAGCGCCTGTAAAACCGATCAGCACGCCGTCCTCGTTCTGCCAGACCGCCAGGCAGTCCGTACCGAAAAAGGAAATGCCGGCGGAAGCCAGCGCGGCCTTGGTGTCGGCGTAGCCGGCGTCCCCGTAATCGTGGGAATGATTGTTGGCCAGCGTGACGCACTCGATCCCGGCCGAGGTCAGGATCTCCGTGTAGTCGGTCGGGCCGCTGAAATTGTATTTTTTATCCACCTTTGCCAGCTTCCGGTCCGTCAGGACGCCCTCCAGATTGGCAACGGTCAGGTCGTCCGAGGCGGTCAGCGCGGAAAGATTGCGCATCGGGAATTCGTAACCGTTATCCCGGATCCGGCGGAAAAAGCCGAGAGAGCTGTTCCGGGACTTTTCCTCCCCGCCCAGGGTGCAGTCGCCGAGAAAGGTGACGGTGACGGTCCCCGTATACTCGTTGACAAGGTAGCCCATCTGCTCCGGGGGAGCGTCCTCCGTGAAGGTATACCAGGTCCCGGAGGCACCGGCGGATACAAAAACGCCCTGCAGCAGGATCAGGCACAGCAGGGCGGTCATCAGGCGGGTTTTCATGCTTCCTCCAGCTTTCTGCGAGCGCTGTCGATGGCTTTCTGCACCATGTCGGGCGCCGGGGCGCCGGGGATCCGGCGCTTTTCCACACAGGCGATCATGCTCAGATCGTCAAATACGTCCTGCTCAAAGGCGGGATGGAAGGTCTTCAGCTCATCCAGCGTCAGATCCAGCAGCGCCTTGTTTTCATTCAGGCAGTGGGCCACAAGCTCCCCGACCACACGGTGAGCATCCCGGAAGGCGACGCCCTTCCGGACCAGATAGTCCGCGCAGTCCGTCGCGTTGGTGAATCCGCCGGAGGCGCCCTTTTCCATGACGTCCTCCCGGAAGGTGACTGTGCGCAGCATGGCGGTGAAGACGGTCAGCCCCTTCACCAGCGTATCCCGCGCGTCAAAGAACGCCTCCTTGTCCTCCTGCATATCCTTGTTGTAGGCCAGGGGCAGCCCCTTCATCACGGTCAGCAGGCCGATCAGGTGGCCGTAGACACGGCCGGTTTTCCCGCGGATCAGCTCCGCCACGTCCGGGTTCTTTTTCTGCGGCATGATGCTGGAACCGGTGGAAAAGCCGTCGTCCATTTCCACAAAGCGGAATTCGTTGGTGTTCCAGAGGATCAGCTCCTCGCAGAAGCGGCTCAGGTGCATCATGCAGATAGAGGCGGCGGAAAGATAGTCCAGCAGGAAATCCCTGTCGGAAACGCCGTCCAGGCTGTTTTCGGATACGGCGGAGAAGCCGAGAAGCTCCGCGACCCTTTCCCGGTTCAGGGGATAGGTGGTCCCGGCCAGCGCGCCGGAGCCCAGGACCATGACGTCCGCGGCACGGAAGGCGGCGCGGAAGCGTTCACGGTCGCGGAGGAACATCTGGACGTAGGCCATCATATGGTGGGCGAGGGTGATCGGCTGCGCTTTCTGCATATGCGTATAGCCGGGCATGATGGTGTGCAGGTGGCTCTGGGCGATATCCAGCAGGACATTCAGCAGATCCTCCAGCATGGCTTCCGTTTCCCTGCAGGCGACTTTGGCGTACATGCGGGTATCCAGCGCGACCTGATCGTTGCGGCTGCGCCCGGTGTGGAGGCGTTTTCCGGCTTCCCCGATCCGCTGGATCAGGAGCGTTTCCACATTCATATGGATATCTTCGGCGTCGACCATCCATTTGATCCTGCCGGCGCGGGCGTCCTCGAGGATGCCCTTCAGGCCCTCCACGATCCTGGCCGCGTCTTCCGCCGGGATGATCCCCTGCTCGCCCAGCATCGTGGCATGGGCGACGGAGCCGGTGATATCCTGCTCAAACAGGCGCTGATCAAAGGAAATGCTGGAATGGAAATCATCCACCAGCCCGTCGGTGGCTTTGCCGAAACGTCCGCCCCACAGCTTCAAGGTCGATCACACTCTCATTTCTTCGGTTGGATTGTTCCGGCCGGCGCTGTCCAAAGCCTGCAGGCTGCCCGGAACGCAGTCAGTATAACACGGTTGAAAACCATCTGCAATTTTTTTCCGTGTTTTTGAAAAACGGCGGAACTTTTCCGATCCGGACGCGTCATACAGGGTGAACCGGATAAAAAGGCGAGGAGGAAACAAACATGAAGTACGGAAGAAAAATGATCGCGGCGCTGCTGATGCTGGTCATGCTGCTGTCGGCCGTTCAGGCGTTCGGGGAGGAAAGGATCTGGAAGCGGGACGATACAGGGGAGACCGTAACGGAGATCCAGACCCGCCTGATCGGGCTGGGCTATCTGGAAGGAGAACCCACAGGGATCTTTGACGAGAAGACGGAGAAGGCGCTCATTGCTTTCCAGAGGGCCAACGGGCTGCTGGTCACCGGCATGGCGGACGGAAAGACGCTGGAGGTGCTCCGGAGCGAAAACGCCGCCGCTTACGAAGCGCCCGAAGAGAAATGGGCCTGGGAAACAGAAGAAGAGGCCATGGTGGATGCGGGCTGGGTATATTCCACCGCCATGCCTGCGCCGAACCTGTATATGAGCAAGAACACCTTCGTGGCGGGCGGGAGCTATCTCATGGGCTCGCAGCCGCCCTTCTCCACGGATGAGTACACGCTGATCGGGGAGAACGGCTTTGTAACGGCCGCCTATTCGCCGCTGTCCACCTTCGCGGCGGACGTGGACACCTCTTCCTACGCGCAGCTGCGCCGGAGGATCCTGGACGGGCAGGAGATCCCTGCCGGCAGCGTACGGATCGAGGAAATGCTGAACTATTTCTCCTATGATTACAGGAAGCCGGAGGGGAACGAACCCTTCGGGGTCACCATGGAGCTGGCCGCGTGCCCCTGGAACGAGAAAACAATGCTGCTGCAGATCGGGCTGCAGGCTGCCGCCGTGGAAGAGGAAAACCGCGCGCCCTACAACCTGGTCTTCCTGATCGACACGAGCGGAAGCATGGAAGGGGCGGACCGGCTGGACCTGGTCAAGCGGGCGTTCCTGCTGCTGCTGGAGGAGCTGAAGCCGACGGACACCGTATCCGTCGTGACCTACGCGTCCCGGGAAAGCGTCCTGCTGGAGGGCGTTCCCGCTTCGGAGAAGACCCGGATCATGGAAGCCATCAGCGACCTGAATGCCTACGGCTCCACCAATGGGAGCGCCGGGCTGATCCGCGCCTATGAGATCGCGGAGAAATACGCGCAGGAGGGCGGCGTCAGCCGGATCCTGCTGGCCACGGACGGGGACCTGAACGTCGGCGTGACGAGCGAGGCGGAGCTGGCCCGGATGGTGACCGAAAAGAAGGAAAAGGGCGTGAGCCTGACCTGCCTGGGCTTCGGCATGGGCAATTACAAGGACAACAAAATGGAAGCCCTGGCGGATTACGGAAACGGAAACTGCCACTATATCGATACGATCTATGAAGCGCGCAAGGCGCTGATCACCGAGGGCGGCGGCACCTTCCAGACCGTGGCGAAGGACGTGAAACTCCAGCTGGACTTCAATCCGGCCAGGGTGAAGGGCTACCGGCTGATCGGCTATGAGGACCGCCTGATGGCGGCCGAGGATTTCGCGGACGATACCAAGGACGGAGGCGAGATCGGCAGCGGCCACCGCGTGACTGCCCTGTACGAGATCGTGCCCGCGGACAGCGACTTTGATTTCGGCGGCGTGGAGAGCAAATACAGCGCTCCCGCGCCGCAGGAAAACGATGAATGGCTCACGCTGAGCATCCGCGCCAAGGCGCCGGACGGGGATGAAAGCACCCTGTACACCTATCCGCTGAGCGCTGAGGCGGCTGACGAGCTTTCCGACAACATGAAGTTCGCCGCCGCGGTGGCGGAGACCGGCATGCTGCTCCGCGAAAGCGAATGGTCCGGGGACGCGACCTGGAGCAGCGCGCTGGAGCTGCTCAGAAGCTGCGGAAGCGTCAGCGGGGATCCGTACAAGGAGGAGTTCCTTTACATGGTGACCCTGCTGGAAAGAAAATAAAACAGATCCGCCGGTGAACAGGCGCGGGAAGGACCCCTTTGTAACAAAAGGGGCCCTTTCTTGTGTATCCCGGGCAAAGTATGGTATAATTCATCCCTACCAATGGCTTTTTTCGCGGAAACAGCAGGAAAGGAGATGAGGCTGTTGTTCGGAAAGCGGAAGCAGGTACGGGAGAATGACGACTTCGGAGAATACACTCCGGAGGATGAATATATACAGCAGTTTGACGGCGACGCGCCGGAGTATGAGGACCCCGGATACGGAGAAGGGGACGCGGATTATTCCGGGGAGGACGGTTACTGGGAGGAGAATGACCTGCCGGAGGAACCGGAGAAAAAGCCGGAGCCCCACAGCATTTTCCGTCCGGAGACAAGAAAGCCGAACTTTGTGGTCAGTGTGCTGCTCAATACCGCGCGCGTGCTGATCCTTCTGGTGGTCCTGGCCGGTGTGGCCGGCGTCGGCGCACTGCTGGGCATCGCCAAGGGCTATGTGGACACGGCGCCGGAGCTGGATCTGGCGGCGCTGGATTCCCAGGAGCAGACCTCCTTTATCTA
This sequence comes from Clostridia bacterium, assembly GCA_017509255.1. Lineage (GTDB taxonomy): Bacteria > Bacillota > Clostridia > Christensenellales > Aristaeellaceae > Aristaeella. The sequence goes on from JAFWQA010000001.1 coordinate 291,431, forward strand.
TGACTGCAACGGAACGCTGATCACGGAATACAAGGGGACGGAGAACCGGGTGATCGTTTCCCTCGCGGCGATGCCGAAGATGCTGCGCAACGCGTTTATCGCGGTGGAGGACGCCCGCTTCTACAGCCACGCGGGCGTGGACGTCAAGCGGATCGTCGGCGCGTTTATCAGCAACCTGACTTCCTCGTCGACCCAGGGCGGCTCGACGATCACCCAGCAGCTGATCAAAAACAGGCTGCTCTCCTCTGAACAAAGCTATAAACGGAAGATCCAGGAAGCCTATCTGGCGCTGCAGCTGGAGCTGAAGTACAGCAAGGACCAGATCCTGGAAAGCTATCTGAACACGATCTATCTGGGTGAAAACTATTACGGCGTGCAGGTGGCGGCCGAGGGCTACTTCGGCAAAAGCCTGGGTGAGCTCACCCTGCGCGAATGCGCCATGCTGGCCGGCGTGACCAACAGCCCCTACTACTACAATCCGCGGCGGAACTTTTATACCCGGACGAGTGAGAAAACGGACTACAAGGCCATCACCAACAACCGGACGAACTACGTGCTCCGCTGCATGTATGAAAACCAGTTCATCACTTACGACCAGTATCAGCGCGCGCTGGATCCGTCCACGGCGGCGGTCCTGACGTCCTCTCCCTCCGACGGGGACAGCATGTACGCCTATCCCCATTATGTGGAGTATGCCGTCAGCGAGGTGGTGGATATCCTGCTGGAGCTGAACGGCCTGGAGAACACCCCGGCGAACCGGGCAGCCATGGAAACGCAGTTCCGCACGGGCGGGTATCATGTCAAGCTGGCGCTGAACCCCGCCGTACAGGAGGCCGTGGAGGACACGCTGCGGAACTGGAGCAAGTATCCGACGCTGCGGGATCCCTCCGACAAGGTGTTCCGGAGCAAGAACTCGGACGGCACCTATACCGAGATCATCCAGCCCCAGGCGGCATGCGTGGTGCTGGATTACCATACCGGCGAGCTGAAGGCGATCGTCGGCTCCCGTTCGGAGGTCAAGGCGCGTAAGACGCTGAACCGCGCGACGGACATGAAGATGCCGGTCGGTTCCTCCATCAAGCCGATCGCTGTATATGCTCCGGCGCTGGAGCTGGGAGCCAGCCCGGCCTCCGTGGCTTACAACATGCCGGTGCCCATTCCCGGCTGGAAGGATTCCAAGGGGAACGACAGCTGGCCGGTCAACTACGGCGGCGGCGGCTACGTCGGCCCGGAAACGCTCCGGGTCGCCATGGCCAAGTCTCACAATACCGCGGCGGCCTATACCCTGATGAACCGGGTCGGCGTGGAGCGGAGCGTGGACTTCCTGCACAGGATGGGGATCGACGACGGACATATCGACGCGACGCCCTTCGGCCTTTCGCTGGGCTCCTCCGGCATCACGCCGCTGCAGATGACGGTGGCCTACGGCGTACTGGCCAACGGAGGCGTGTATCAGGAGCCGATCTCCGTGCTGGGCATCTCCGATTCGGGCGGCAACGTCGTCTGGGACGGGCACCAGCATCAGGACCAGCGCAGGGTTTTCAGCGACAGCACCTCCTGGATGATCGTGGATATGCTCAAGTCAGTCGTCTCCTCCGGGACCGGAACGAGCGCGAAGATCAAGGGGCAGACCGTGGGCGGGAAAACCGGCACCAACTCGGACCAGAAGGGCGTGTTCTTCGCGGGAATGACAGGCCATTACGCGTCCGCGCTGTGGATCGGCCATGACAATTACAAGGCGCTTTCCTCCAAGTCGACGGGCTCCGGCGCGGCGGCTCCCCTCTGGCAGGCCTATATGAGCAAGATCCATGAAGGGCTTTCCAACAAACCGATCCTGAGCGGGAACGCGTCGGACTACGGCTGCGTGCGGGTGGAGACCTGCGCGGTCAGCGGCCAGCTGGCCACGGAAGCCTGCAGGAATGACGTCATGGGCTACGGAACGGTCAGCGATTACTGGGCGAACGGAACGCAGCCGACCGTTTACTGCCAGATGCACGAAACACAGACGATCTGCGCGGAAACAGGCATGGCGGCATCGCCCTACTGCCCGAATCCGGTCACACGCGGCGTCATCACGATCCCCGCCGGACATCCGCTGTATCAGTTTGTAGGTTCCAGGTATCAGGACGTGCTGGAGCAGTATCTCGGCTCCGTGGCGGCGTCCTCCGGAATGATCTGCACCTACCACAACGAATACAATCAGGGCCAGACGGTCTCTCCGGTCACCGCATCCCTGATCGCGGACGCGCAGACACTGCTGGTCAGCGCCGGAACGATGATGAACGGAATGGATCCGTCCACCGCCCATTACGCGGCGATCTATCAGGCGGCCATTTATCTGAACTCGGTGATCCAGCAGCAGGCGCCCTCACAAAACGATGTTGCCGCGGCCATGGCGGCGCTGACGCAGGCGATGGCGGGCATTTACTGATACCGATATGTTGTTAAAGGATGGAATCACTTTCATGAAAAGACTGCTTCTTCTGCTGCTCTGCCTGGCGCTCCTGCTGCCGGCGAACTGCGTCGGCGAAGCGGCAGGGCTGACCGTGACCGCTCCGGAGAAGCCGGTGATCCCGGGAGAGGCCTCCGTGATCCGGTTTTCCGTCCCGGAGGACGGGCTGTGCAGCCTGACGGTCCGGGACGCCGAGGGAAACGAGATCTCCGTGATCTGCCTGGACCGGCAGGCGCACGCGGGAGGAAACAGCATCTACTGGAACGGGACCTACAACTGGGCGGACGCGCCGGCGGGCACATGGCGGCTTTGCCTGGAATGGAACGGGGAAAGCGCGGAAACGCCTGTGGTGATCGCCGGCGGGGAAAAGCCGGAGGAGGCGGAGGATCCCGCCGGAGCGGCGGCCGATGAGGAGATCCTGGAAGAGATCATCGTGACGGACAGCACGGAGGACGAAGCGCCCGAACCGGCACAGGACATTTCCGCGGAGCCGGAGCAGACGGTCTATACCCCTTCCGGGCCCGTTTCGCAGCAGGAGACGGATGCCGAACCGAATTACTGGACACTGCCGATGGATATTACTGACGAGGAGGCTGTCTGGAAAGCGCTGACGGCGCCGATCACGGTCATCGATACCGGCAAGAGCACGGAAAAGGCGCAGATCATGCTCCGTTCCGCTCCTGACTCAGACAGCGACGGGATCGGCGTTATCACCTGCATGACGCAGGGCGTGCATGTGCTGGAAAAGGGCGAAGACTGGTCCCTGGTGGAGTGCTATTCCTCCTCCTTCCATGATTCGGCCGTGCTGAACTGGAACGTGCTGGTGCAGGGCTATGTACCGACCTCGTACCTGAAGGAGGTCACGCCGAACCAGGAGTTGGGCTTTGTGATCGACAAGCTCACGCAGCGGCTCTATCTGTTCAGGGAAGGGCATCTGTTTTCCACCCTGCTGATCTCCACCGGACTGAGCAACAAACGGCAGCCTTACAACGAGACCCGGAGCGGGGAGTTCCTGATGACCAGCAAGGTCGGTACCTTTCCCTCGGACAATCTCAGGTGCGGGATGGCCATCCGGTTCAACAGGGGAGACCTGCTGCATGAGGTGCCCTACACCGTCCTGGCGGACGGCGGAAAAAACTACAAGAACTGCGAACCGAAGCTGGGAACGAAGGCCAGCCACGGATGCATCCGGGTACAGCGCAAGAAGACCCCGGAGGGCGTGAACATGGCCTGGATCTGGCAGAACCTCGGCAGGAATTCCCGAACCAGGCTGCTGATCTGGGAGGACTGGCAGGGACGCCAGATCGATATCCCGGCGGACGATACGGTCCTGTATTACAATCCGAAGGGCGGCCAGTTCTATCACAGGGCGGATCACTGCTACAGCGTCCAGAAAAAAGGCGTCACCTTTGAACCGTTTACCTACGGGGAGCTGGACACGAAGCCCTTTTCCAAACTGCAGCCCTGCGAGTACTGCGCTCCGGCGCCGAGAAGGGCCGAGATCGAAAAGATCAATCAGGTCTATGCCGCCGGAGGCGATCACGATCCGGTTCTGACCAAGGCCAGGGAATCCTGCCCGAAATTGCTGAGATAACAGGGAGGCCGTATGAACATTATTGACATTGTGATCCTCGGGATCATTGGCCTGAGCGTACTGGTCGGGCTGTATCGGGGCTTTATTTCCTCCGTGGCTTCCCTGGGCGGCTGCATGCTGTCCCTGGGCCTCAGCTTCTGGCTGAATCCGAAGCTGGTTACGTGGGTGCAGAGCAATCCGGACTTTGTGCGGACGCTGATGTCGTTCACGGACGCGTCCACCCGGCTGGGGGATCAGACACTGGCCCAGACGAATGTGGCAACGCTGACGGGGGACAAGATCACCGAGATCATCAGCCGGGTCTCCCTGCCGGCGCCGCTGGATTCGCTGCTCAGAACCAATCTGGAAAAGCAGATCTTCGCGCCGTCCAACCTGTCACAGGTCGGGGACTATGTTTCCCAGACGATCGTCGGAGCGGTCCTGAACGTGATCTGCTTTATTCTCTGCTTCCTGGCCTGCTTCATTATCCTGCACTTCCTGCTGAATTTCCTGAAAGCGGTTTTCAAATTCCCGGTGCTCAAGCAGCTGAACTCTCTGGCGGGCGGCGCTTTCGGACTGCTGCGCGGCGCCCTGCTGTGCTTTATTGCCTTTGCGCTGCTGCCCCTGGTGCAGACCATGTTGCCGGTGGATAATCTGCAGGAGCTTCTTGCTTCCAGTACGCTGGCGCCGCTCTTCAACAGCCAGAATCTGATCCTGGCCATTATGAACGGAAGACTGTAACGGGAGGGGAAACATGCGCATTCTGCTGATCCGGCATGCGGAACCGGACTATACCACCGATTCGCTGACCGCCAGGGGAAAGATGGAAGCGGAGCTGCTCAGCCGCCGGCTGAGCCGGTATCAGATCCGGGACTTTTACGTTTCCCCGCTCGGACGGGCCAGGGAAACGGCGGCCTATACGCTGGAGAAGACCGGCCGGACGGCCGAGGTGCTTTCCTGGCTGCCGGAGTTCCGGGCCCGGTTTCAGGATCCCGAAACGGGAATGAAACGGCTGGCATGGGACGTAAAGCCGAGGCTGTGGCCGCTTTTTCCGGGCATTACGGACGTCGGCACATGGGCGGATTCCCCTGTTTTTGCCGGCAGCGACGTGAAGGCGGTCTGGCAGGAGACGGTGGACGGCGTGGACGCGCTGATGGCGCGTTACGGGTTCCGGAAGGACGGGTCCGTCTGGCTCTGTGAAAACAACACGCAGGACACAGTCGCCCTGTTCTGTCATTTCGGCATCTCCATGGCGATCCTTGGCTACCTGACGGACGTTTCGCCGATGGTGCTCTGGCATCACTGCATCTGCCTGCCCTCCTCCGTGACGGAGGTCATTACCGAGGAGAGGATCCGGGGAGAGGTCTCCTTCCGCGTGACCAAGCTCGGGGATCTGACGCATCTGGAGGCCTGCGGGGCAGGACGCTCCACGGCGGGCGAATTCCCGGATGTATATACCGGAGCCGATTCCACGGACCCGGCCGTGAACGGGACAAAAAACATCTATGAATAAGGACGGCCGGAGGGCCGGAAACAAATAAGGGACGATCAAGGAGGAGCGCTTATGGAACGCCTGACATCCTCGGACGCGATCACGCGTCAGTACCTGGACAGCCTTCTGGTGGAGGTCCGCCATCTGGACGCGGTGAAGGCGGATACGGGCATGGAGCTGTACGGGAAGAAGTTTTCCACTCCGGTCATGACCGCGGCGCTTTCCCATCTGAATAAGTTCTGCGGGATCGAGTCCGGGGAAAACGGCATGGTCCGGATGGCGCGCGGCGCGTTCCTGATGAACGCGGTCTGCTTCACCGGCATGGGAAGTACGGATGAGCTTGCGGCGATGATCGATACGGGAGCGTCCGTGGTCAAGATCATCAAGACCTACCGGGACAGGGAAAAGATCACTTCGAGGATCCGCCATGCCGAGGAGCACGGCGCGCTGGCGGTCGGGCTGGATATTGACCATGCCTTTAACCGGCAGACCGGCTATGACGTGGTGGAAGGCGAGGAAATGCGCCCCATGACAACAGCGGAGCTGGAGGAGCTCTGCCGCAGCACGAAGCTCCCACTGGTGGTCAAGGGCGTGCTCAGCGTGCAGGACGCGGTCAAATGTGTTCAGGCGGGCGCGGGCGGCATCGTGGTCAGCCACCATAACGGCCGGATCGACTGCGCCATGCCGCCGCTGGCCATGCTGCCGGAGATCCTGAAAGCGGTGGACGGGGCTTTCCCGGTATTTGTGGACTGCAGCCTGCAGAGCGGGCTGGACGTTTTCCGCTGCCTTGCGCTGGGCGCGAAAGCCTGCTGCGTCGGACGGCCGATCATGAAGCCGCTGAAGGAGCAGGGAGCCGAGGGCGTGCGGGACGTCCTGTCCGGTATCACGGAGGATCTGCGGTATACCATGGGCATGACCTGCTGCAGGGATCTGAAGCATATCGACGGTTCCGTGCTGCACAGGCTGTAATCACGGGCAGGGATCATCCCTGCCTTTTTTCGGAGGAGAAGACATGAAAAAGACCGTTCAGAAGGAACTGAAGCCGATCCTGACGGAGGATATCGCGCTTTATCAGATCCCCGGCTTACTGATGTACAGCCCGGACGGGAAAACGCTGGCCTTCCAGGTGACCCGGCAGGACCTGAAAAAGAACTGCGCCCGCACGGACGTGTATCTGCGGCGGGACGGGGAGACCAGGCGCATGACCTGGGACGCCGACGCGTCCCCGGTGCTGTGGCAGGATGAGAATACGCTGCTGATCCGGAAAAGCGCGCCGGACGCGCCGAAGGGTATGACGCAGCTTTTCGCGCTGGATATCCGCGGGGGCGAGGCGGCCCCCTTCCTGACGCTGCCCTTTCCGCTCCTGAGCCTGAAAAAGCTGGACTCGGGCGCCTTTGCGGCCATCGGCATGACAGAAAAGCTGCATCCGGATGCCTGGAAGCTTTCCGAGGAAAAGAGAAAGGCGCTGGAGGAGGAGCTGAAGGAAGAAAAGGACTATGAGGTGCTGGACGAGGTGCCCTACTGGTTCAACGGCGCCGGCTTTACCAACGGGAAGAGGAAAAGCCTTTTCCTGATCGGCGCGGAGCCGGACAGGAGGATCCGGAAGCTGACCGGCACGCTTTTCGATACGGGCGAGATCTGTGCGGACGGGAACCGGATCTATTACACGGGCTGCGAGGCCAGGACCCGCATTCCCTTCCGCAGGGGGATCTACTGCTTTGACACGGAGACCGGAAAGAACGAGACGCTGTATCCGGCCAACCGGGTATCGGCGGGAGACCTGTTTGTGCTCAGGGGACAGCTGTATGCCTCCGTAACGGATATGAAGACGTACGGCGTCAATGAGACGGGCGTGATCAGCCGGGTGGAAAAGGGAAAGCTGACGGAGGTCTACACGCCGGAGGTATCCCTGTACAGCTCCATGGTGGGCGACACTGCCGAGGGCGGCGGAGGCTCCGCCGAGCTGAAAAACAGCCGGCTGACGCTGGCGACCGTGGACAGCCGCAGCGCGGTATTCCGCTTTACCCGCGGGCAAAACGGCAGGCTGAAAAAACAGTGCGTCTGGGAAAAGGAAGGCATGGTCTGCGCGATGGACGCCACGGAGGAGAAGATCGCGCTGGTGTACCAGCCGTGGAACGAGATCGCGGAGGTCTGGGAGATGAACGCGGACGGCACCGGCATGACGCGGGCGACCGGCCTGAACACGGAAGCGCTGCGCGGGAGGTATATCGCCGAGCCAAGACGGGTGGAGTACGAGTCGGAGGGAGAAAAGCTGACCGGCTGGCTGCTGCTGCCGCTGAACTTTGATCCCGGAAAGCGCTGGCCGGCGGTGCTGGATATTCACGGCGGGCCGCGCTGCGTCTACGGGGAGACCTTCTTCCATGAGATGCAGCTGTGGGCGTCAAAGGGCTATGCGGTTTTCTTTACCAATATCCGCGGCTCCGACGGACGGGGCGACGCCTTCGCGGACATCCGGGGCGATTACGGCGGAACGGATTTCCGGAACCTGATGGATTTCACGGACGCGATATTGGCGGCCTGCCCGGCCATTGACCCGAAACGGGTCTGCGTCACCGGCGGCAGCTACGGCGGATTCATGACCAACTGGATCATCGGGCATACCGACCGCTTCTGCTGCGCAGCGAGCCAGCGCTCGATCTCCAACTGGGTCTCCATGAGCTTCATCTCCGATATCAATTTCTTCGGCCCGGACCAGTGCGGCGCAGAGGGATTCTTCGGTGACGCGAATACGGAGCTTCTCTGGAAGCACTCTCCGCTGCGGTACGCGGCGAACGTCAAAACGCCGACGCTTTTCATCCACAGCGAGGAGGAGTACC